>NZ_JBVISF010000014.1:0-164749 GCF_055575675.1 Streptomyces sp. NPDC034043 | reverse complement strand
CCTCTCGGGCTTTCCTCCGGGCTTTCGTTCTGTTCTTCGTTCTTGCGTTTCCGACTCTATCAGACTCTTTCGTGTCCGATTTCCTCGGCGCTTTCGAGGTCCTGCGCTTTCGCACTTTCCCTTTTCAGCGGTTCCGACTCTATCAGATTCTTTTCCGTGTCGTTTCCGACCGGGTTCGAATTCCGATGGCCTTCGGGGGGCCTTTCCCTTTCGGGCGGATCAGACTTTATCAGGTCTCCCTGACTGCTGATTGCCACCCGCTCGCGTGCGGCAACGGGCACACGTGTGAGCCCGGTCCTTGCGAGGTGGAGCCGTAAACGTACTGGAGCGGGGCCCCCGGATGCAAATCCGGTTGCCCCGCTCCCGTGGGGTCGCTACGTATGCCGAGGTCAGACCTCGACCACGACCGGAAGGATCATCGGGCGGCGGCGGTAGCTGTCCGACACCCACTTGCCCATGGTCCGGCGGATGAGCTGCTGGATCTGGTGCGGCTCCGCGACGCCGTCGGCCGCGGCGCGGGCGATGGCTTCCTCGATCTTCGCGCTGACCGGCCCGAAGGCCGAGTCCTCGATGCCGGAACCGCGGGCCTGGATGTTCGGGCCGCTGACGACCTTGCCCGTGGTGCTGTCGACCACGACGTAGACCGAGACGATGCCCTCGTCGCCGAGGATGCGACGGTCCTTGAGGGAGGCCTCGGTGACGTCGCCGACCGAGAGGCCGTCCACGTACACGTAGCCGGCCTGGACCTTGCCGGAGATCCGGGCCTTGCCGTCGATCAGGTCGACGACCACGCCGTCCTCGGCGATGACGATGCGGTCCTTCGGGACGCCCGTCATGGCGCCGAGCTCGGCGTTGGCGCGCAGGTGGCGCCACTCGCCGTGGACCGGCATCAGGTTCCGCGGCTTGCAGATGTTGTAGAAGTACAGCAGCTCGCCGGCGGAGGCGTGGCCCGAGACGTGCACCTTGGCGTTGCCCTTGTGCACGACGTTGGCGCCCCAGCGGGTCAGGCCGTTGATCACGCGGTAGACCGCGTTCTCGTTGCCCGGGATCAGGGACGACGCCAGGATCACGGTGTCGCCGGGGACGATCCGGATCTGGTGGTCGCGGTTCGCCATCCGGGACAGGGCCGCCATGGGCTCGCCCTGGGAGCCCGTGCAGACGAGCACGACCTCGTCGTCCGGCAGGTCGTCGAGGGTCTTGACGTCGACGACGAGGCCGGCCGGCACGCGCAGGTAGCCCAGGTCACGGGCGATGCCCATGTTGCGGACCATGGAGCGGCCGACGAAGGCGACGCGACGGCCGTACTCGTGGGCGGCGTCCAGGACCTGCTGGATGCGGTGCACGTGGCTCGCGAAGGAGGCCACGATGATCCGCTTCTGCGCGCCCGCGAACACTCCGCGGATCACGTTGGAGATGTCGCGCTCCGGCGGGACGAAGCCCGGGACCTCGGCGTTCGTCGAATCCGAGAGGAGGAGGTCGATGCCCTCTTCGCTCAGACGCGCGAAGGCGTGCAGGTCGGTGAGGCGGTTGTCCATCGGGAGCTGGTCCATCTTGAAGTCGCCGGTGGCGACGACGAGACCCGCACCGGTGCGGATGGCGACGGCCAGGGCGTCCGGGATGGAGTGGTTGACGGCGATGAACTCGCAGTCGAAGGGGCCCAGGTTCTCGCGCTCGCCCTCCTTCACCTCGAGGGTGTAGGGGCGGATGCGGTGCTCCTGCAGCTTGGCCTCGATGAGCGCCAGCGTCAGCTTGGAGCCGATCAGCGGGATGTCCGGCTTCTCCCGGAGGAGGTACGGAACGGCGCCGATGTGGTCCTCGTGACCGTGGGTGAGGACGATGCCCTCGATGTCGTCGAGGCGGTCCCGGATCGACGTGAAGTCCGGCAGGATCAGGTCGATGCCCGGCTGCTCCTCCTCGGGGAAGAGCACGCCGCAGTCGACGATCAGCAGGCGGCCGTCGAACTCGAAGACGGTCATGTTGCGGCCGATCTCGCCGAGGCCGCCCAGCGGGGTGACCCGGAGGCCGCCCTTGGGAAGCTTGGGCGGCGGGCCGAGTTCAGGGTGCGGATGGCTCAAAGGTTCTCCTTCACCACGCGCGCCACGTACCCCTCAGGCACGTGGCGCGCATGTCATTCGTGCACTTGCTCTTGTCTGTTTCGGTCTTGCTTATTCAGTTGTGAAGTCTGTTGTCAGAGCTGTACCCCGCCCGCGGCAAGATCGATCTTGAGCTGGGCCGTCTCTTCGTCGGTCAGGCCGATGAGGGGCAGGCGCAGCGGGCCCGCGGGCAGGCCCTGGAGGGACAGGGCGGCCTTGGTGGTCATGACGCCCTGGGTGCGGAACATACCCGTGAAGACCGGGAGCAGCTTCTGGTGGATCTCGGTGGCCTTCTGGACGTCGCCGCCGAGGTGGGCCTCGAGCATCGCGCGCAGCTCGGGGCTGACCACGTGGCTGACGACGGAGACGAAGCCGACGGCGCCGACCGACAGGAGCGGCAGGTTCAGCATGTCGTCGCCGGAGTACCAGGCCAGGCCGCTCTGGGCGATGGCCCAGCTGGCGCGCCCGAGGTCGCCCTTGGCGTCCTTGTTGGCCACGATCCGGGGGTGCTCGGCCAGCCTGACCAGCGTTTCCGTGTTGATCGGGACACCGCTGCGGCCGGGGATGTCGTAGAGCATGACCGGCAGGCCGGTGGCGTCGGCGATGGCCGTGAAGTGCTGGAAGAGGCCTTCCTGCGGGGGCTTGCTGTAGTACGGCGTCACGGCGAGGAGACCGTGGGCCCCGGTGCGCTCGGCCTGGCGGGCCAGCTCGAGGGTGTGGCGGGTGTCGTTGGTGCCGATGCCGGCCACGACGTGGGCGCGGTCGCCGACCGCCTCCAGTACGGCTCGTACGAGGTCGTTTTTCTCCGCGTCGGTGGTGGTGGGCGACTCACCGGTGGTGCCGTTGACGATCAGGCCGTCGTTGCCTGCGTCCACCAGGTGGACGGCGAGACGCTGCGCGCCGTCGAGGTCAAGTGCGCCATCAGCCGTGAACGGCGTGATCATGGCGGTGAGGACCCGCCCGAAGGGGGTCTGCGGAGTCGAGATCGGAGCCATGGGTAACACGCTACTCGCTGCCATGCTCGCGGTGTCCCCTCGGGGGACGTCAACAGGCGGTGCCGCCCGGCGGGAGCCGGGTGGGTGTGGGATCCCGGCACTGCCTGCTCGGGGGTTCAAGCAGTGCCGGGTCCGTTTGATCAGCCTAGATGAACTTTACGAAACGCCGCAATACGGACACTTGGGACTTGTCCCAGCACATGCGTACGCCAGCCGTGCATCAGCCCTTACGGGGCAACGCGACCGTTGGCGTTGAAGGCCGCGTAGGTCAGCGGCATGAGCTTCGCCCAGTGCTGCTCCATCTTCTCGCCGACCATCTCGATCTCCCGCTGCGGGAAGGACGGGACCTTCGCCAGCTCGTGCTGGGTGCGCAGACCGAGGAAGTGCATGAGCGAGCGGGCGTTGCAGGTGGCGTACATCGAGGAGAAGAGTCCGACCGGCAGGACCGAACGGGCCACCTCGCGGGCCACGCCGGCCGCGAGCATCTCCTGGTACGCCTCGTAGGCCTGACGGTAGGAGTCCTCCATGACGCGACCCGTGAGCTCCAGCTGCGCCTCGGTGCCCTCGACGAAGACGTACTTGCCCGGGCGGCCCTCCTGGACGAGCTTGCGCTCGGCGTCGGGGACGTAGAAGACCGGCTCCAGCTCCCTGTAGCGGCCGGATTCCTCGTTGTAGGACCAGCCCACGCGGTGGCGCATGAACTCCCGGAACACGAAGATCGGCGCGCTGATGAAGAAGGTCATCGAGTTGTGCTCGAAGGGGCTGCCGTGGCGGTCGCGCATCAGGTAGTTGATGAGGCCCTTGGAACGCTCCGGGTCCTTCTGGAGCTCCTCCAGCGACTGCTCGCCGGCCGTGGAGACGCGGGCGGCCCACAGCACGTCGCTGTCGGTGGCGGCGTGCTTCACCAGCTCCACCGTCACGTCACTGCGGAAGCTGGGTTTCGGGTCTGAGGCGGCGGTGTCGCTCACACGGGGTCCTTCCGAACGGGTCTTTCGAGGGGCGCGCCCACTCTACGGCGGATCGGGCGGACGCCCCGACCGGCCACCGCCCGGGCCGGCGGTCCCGCGGTGAGCCGCACGGGGCTGACGGGCCGCCACGAATTCTGCTCGATGTCCCGAAATCGGGCACCCATCGGGCCGTTCGTTCGTCTGACCGGGAGAAAGCACACCATCCGTCAAGACCGGGCCAAGAGCCCTCGACCCAGAGGAGAGCCGCCACCGTGTTCCGCCGGCGCGAACCCGTTCCCTTCGCCTTCGTCGCCGAGGCCGAGCGTTTCCGAAGCAATGTCACTCCGCCGCCGCGCGAGAGTCCGACCGTCACCCAGATCACCGCCCGTAGTCTGGTCGGACTGACCGTGGTGGCGGGGCTCGTGGGCTCGCTGCTCTTCGGCATGCCCGCGCTGCAGCCGTACCAGGCGTCCGACCGGCCCGCGGGGACGGCGCAGCAATCCGAGGTGTCCGGAGGGCGGTAGCCTCTCGGGCACAGCCCAACCGAACGTGCATGTGAGTGAGGTCCTGCCGTGCCCCTGCCCTTCTTGACGGCCGACGGCGTCTTCGACGCACACGAGGACGAAGCCCTCCCCCATGTGGATCCCGAGCGCTGGCGCCGCCCCTACCGGCCCGGCCCCTGGCGGGTCGCGGGTGCGGCGGTGATGCTGCTGCTCTCGGCCTTCATGCTGCTGGCCACGGTGATCATCGCCTTCGCGGGGACCTGGACGGGTGCCGGCATCGCCGGGGCCGCCTCGCTGGCCGTGGTCGGCTCCGCGCTGCGGATCCTGCGCGCGGGCGTGTGGGTGAGCCCCGCCGGGCTGCGCCGGGTCGGGTTCTTCGGGACCCGGTCCATCGCCTGGAGCGAGATCGAGAAGGTCCGCACGGTGCAGCAGCCGGTGCGCTGGCTGGGGCTGCCCCGGACCGTGCAGGGGCAGGCGCTGACGGTGGACGCGCGCGGCCGGGAGCTGACGGTGCTGCTGACCGACCACAGCGCCGACTTCCTGGCGCGGGGCGAGGCCTTCGACCGGGCCGCCGCACAGCTGGAGGCGTGGGCCGACGCGTACCGGGCGGTGCCCGCCTGACGGTCGGGAACGGCACGAGGGCCCGTACGGGGATCGTCCTGTACGGGCCCTTCCGTGTTCCGCGTCCGTGCGGCTACGCGCGCGCCTGGTGCAGGGCGATGGCCCGCTGCATGGCCTTGCGGGCCCGCGGGGTGTCGCGGGCGTCGTGGTAGGCGACGGCGAGGCGGAACCAGGTGCGCCAGTCCCCCGGGGCGTCCTCGGTCTCCGCCTTGCGGCGCGCGAAGACCTCGTCGGCGGAGTCGCGCAGGATCCGGCCGTACTCGTCCCGTTCCAGTTCGTCGGCGGGCAGACCGCCCTCGGCTTCCAGCTCGGAGGCGAGCTGGTTGGCCCGGGTGACGAAGCGGGTGTTCATCCAGAGGAACCAGATGCCGATGACCGGCAGGACCAGCACGGCCGCACCGAAGGTGACGGTGAGCCAGGTGCCCTGCTGGATCAGCAGCAGGCCCCGGCTGCCGACCAGGACGAAGTAGACGACCAGGACGGCGGCCGTGACGAGGTAGGTGATCTTCGCGCGCATGGGTGTCACTGCCTCATCAGCCGAGGTCGAGGAAGTTTTCCAGGCCGAAGGTGAGGCCCGGGGTCTGCGTCACGCGGCGGGCACCGAGCAGGATGCCCGGCGTGAAGCTGCTGTGGTGCAGGGAGTCGTGACGGATGGTCAGGGTCTCGCCCTCGCCGCCGAGCAGCACCTCCTGGTGGGCCAGCAGGCCGCGCAGGCGGATGGCGTGGACCGGGACGCCCTCGACGTCGGCGCCGCGGGCGCCGTCGAGGGCCGTGGCGGTGGCGTCGGGCTGGGCGCCGAGGCCGGCCTCGGCCCGCGCGGCCGCGATGAGCTGGGCCGTACGGGTCGCCGTGCCGGAGGGGGCGTCGACCTTCTTGGGGTGGTGGAGCTCGACGACCTCGACGGACTCGAAGTAGCGGGCGGCCTGGGCGGCGAACTTCATGGTGAGCACGGCGCCGATGGAGAAGTTCGGGGCGATGAGCACACCGGTCTCCGGGGAGGCGGCCAGCCAGGTGTTCAGCCGGGCGAGGCGGTCCTCGTTCCAGCCGGTGGTGCCGACCACGGCGTGGATGCCGTGGCTGACGAGGAAGTCCAGGTTCCCCATCACCGAGTCGGGGGTGGTCAGCTCGACCGCGACCTGGGCTCCCGCCTCGGCCACCGTCTCCAGCTTGTCGCCCCGCCCGAGGGCCGCCACCAGCTCCATGTCCTCGGCGGCCTCCACGGCCCTGACCGCCTCGGAGCCGATGCGGCCCCGGGCGCCGAGGACTGCCACGCGCAGCTTGCTCATTGTTGCTTCCTTAGGGTGCGTGCGTACGGGTCTAGGCGACCGCTTCGTCGAGGCGGGCGGCCTGCTTCTCCTTGAGCGGGCCGATCACCGCCAGCGAGGGCCGCTGGGCCAGTACATCCCGGGCGACCGCGCGGACGTCGTCCGGGGTCACCTCGGAGATGCGGGCCAGCATGTCGTCGACGGACATCTGGTCGCCCCAGCACAGCTCGCTCTTGCCGATGCGGTTCATGATCGCGCCGGTGTCCTCCAGGCCGAGGACGGTGGAGCCGGAGAGCTGGCCGACGGCCCGCCGGATCTCCTCGTCGGTGAGGCCTTCGGAGGCGACGGTGTCGAGCTCCTGGCGGCAGATCCGCAGCACGTCGTGGACCTGGCTGGGCCGGCAGCCGGCGTAGACGCCGAAGAGGCCGGTGTCGGCGAAGCCCGAGGTGTACGAGTACACGCTGTAGGCCAGGCCGCGCTTCTCGCGGACCTCCTGGAAGAGCCGGGAGGACATGCCGCCGCCGAGGGCGGTGTTCAGCACGCCGAGGGCCCAGCGGCGGTCGTCGGTGCGGGCGAGGCCGGGCATGCCGAGGACCACGTGGGCCTGCTCGGTCTTGCGGTTGACCAGGTCGACGCGGCCGGCGGTGCGGATCCGCTTGGTGCCGGTGCGCGGGCCGACGGGCCGGGCGTCGGTGTGCTTGAGGGCGCCGGCCTTCTCGAAGGCCGCGCGGACCTGGCGTACGACCTTGTTGTGGTCGACGTTGCCGGCGGCGGCCACGACGAGGCGGGTCGGGTCGTAGTGCTTCTTCCAGAAGCGGCGGATCCGGTCGGCGCCGAGGGCGTTGATGGTGTCGACGGTGCCGAGGACGGGGCGGCCGAGCGGCGAGTCCCCGTACATGGTCTGGGCGAAGAGGTCGTGGACCACGTCACCCGGGTCGTCCTCGGTCATCGCGATCTCTTCGAGGATGACGCCGCGCTCGGCGTCGACGTCCTCCTCGCGGATCAGCGAGCCGGTCAGCATGTCGCAGACCACGTCGATGGCGAGCGGCAGGTCGGTGTCGAGGACCCGGGCGTAGTAGCAGGTGTACTCCTTCGCCGTGAAGGCGTTCATCTCGCCGCCGACCGCGTCGATCGCGGAGGAGATGTCGAGGGCGCTGCGCTTGGCGGTGCCCTTGAAGAGGAGGTGCTCCAGGTAGTGGGTGGCGCCGTTGAGACTGGGCGTCTCGTCGCGCGAGCCCACGTTGGCCCAGATGCCGAAGGTGGCGGAGCGGACGGAGGGCAGCGTCTCGGTGACGATGCGCAGTCCGCCGGGCAGGACCGTGCGCCGGACGGTGCCGATGCCGCTGCGGCCCTTGAGGAGTGTTTGGGTACGGGCGACGGCCCGCCCCTCCGAAGAGGGGCGGGCCGTCACACGGGAACTACGCGACGTCACTTGTCGGAGTCGTCCTTGTCGGCCTCGGCGGTGTCGGCCTCGCCCTCGATCACGGGGACCAGGGAGAGCTTGCCGCGCTGGTCGATCTCGGCGATCTCGACCTGCACCTTGGTGCCGACCGCGAGCACGTCCTCGACGTTCTCCACGCGCTTGCCGCCGGCGAGCTTGCGGATCTGCGAGATGTGCAGCAGGCCGTCCTTGCCGGGCATGAGGGAGACGAAGGCACCGAAGGTGGTGGTCTTGACGACCGTACCCAGGTAGCGCTCGCCGACCTCCGGCATGGTCGGGTTGGCGATCGCGTTGATCGTGGCGCGGGCGGCCTCGGCGGCCGGGCCGTCGGAGGCACCGATGTAGATGGTGCCGTCGTCCTCGATCGTGATCTCGGCGCCGGTGTCCTCCTGGATCTGGTTGATCATCTTGCCCTTGGGGCCGATGACCTCGCCGATCTTGTCCACGGGGATCTTGACGGTGATGATCCGCGGGGCGTTCGGGGACATCTCGTCCGGCGTGTCGATCGCTTCCATCATCACGTCGAGGATGTGGAGGCGGGCGTCGCGGGCCTGGGTGAGGGCCGCGGCCAGGACGGAGGCCGGGATGCCGTCCAGCTTGGTGTCGAGCTGGAGGGCGGTGACGAACTCCTTGGTGCCGGCGACCTTGAAGTCCATGTCGCCGAAGGCGTCCTCCGCACCGAGGATGTCGGTGAGGGCGACGTAGTGGGTCTTGCCGTCGATCTCCTGGGAGATCAGGCCCATGGCGATACCGGCGACGGGGGCCTTGAGGGGCACACCGGCGTTCAGCAGCGACATGGTCGAGGCGCAGACCGAGCCCATGGACGTCGAACCGTTGGAGCCGAGGGCCTCGGACACCTGGCGGATCGCGTAGGGGAACTCCTCGCGGGTCGGCAGGACCGGCACGATCGCGCGCTCGGCGAGCGCGCCGTGGCCGATCTCGCGGCGCTTGGGGGAGCCCACGCGGCCGGTCTCGCCGACGGAGTACGGCGGGAAGTTGTAGTTGTGCATGTAGCGCTTGCGGGTCACCGGGGAGAGGGTGTCCAGCTGCTGCTCCATGCGGAGCATGTTGAGGGTGGTGACGCCCAGGATCTGGGTCTCGCCACGCTCGAACAGCGCCGAGCCGTGCACGCGCGGGATGGCCTCGACCTCGGCGGCGAGGGTGCGGATGTCCGTCAGGCCACGGCCGTCGATGCGGACCTTGTCCTTGATGACGCGCTCGCGCACCAGGGCCTTGGTCAGGCTGCGGTAGGCGGCGGAGATCTCCTTCTCGCGGCCCTCGAAGGCCGGGAGGAGCTTCTCGGCGGCGATCTCCTTGACGCGGTCCAGCTCGGCCTCGCGGTCCTGCTTGCCCGCGATGGTCAGCGCCTGGGAGAGCTCGCCCTTGACGGCGGCCGCGAGGGCCTCGTACACGTCGTCCTGGTAGTCCAGGAAGACCGGGAACTCGCCCTCGGGCTTGGCGGCCTTGGAGGCCAGGTCGGCCTGGGCCTTGCACAGGACCTTGATGAAGGGCTTCGAGGCGTCGAGGCCGGCGGCCACGACCTCCTCGGTGGGCGCCTCGGCGCCGCCCTTGACCAGGGCGATGGTCCGCTCGGTGGCCTCGGCCTCGACCATCATGATCGCGACGTCGCCGTCCTCCAGGACGCGGCCCGCGACGACCATGTCGAAGACGGCGTCCTCGAGCTCGGTGTGCGTCGGGAAGGCCACCCACTGGCCGCGGATCAGCGCGACGCGGACGCCGCCGATCGGGCCGGAGAAGGGCAGGCCGGCCAGCTGGGTGGACGCGGACGCGGCGTTGATCGCGATGACGTCGTACAGGTGGTCCGGGTTGAGCGCCATGATGGTGGCGACGACCTGGATCTCGTTGCGCAGGCCCTTCTTGAAGGAGGGGCGCAGCGGGCGGTCGATCAGGCGGCAGGTGAGGATCGCGTCCTCGGAGGGGCGGCCCTCGCGGCGGAAGAACGAGCCGGGGATCTTGCCGGCCGCGTACTGGCGCTCCTCGACGTCCACCGTCAGGGGGAAGAAGTCGAGCTGGTCCTTGGGCTTCTTCGACGCGGTGGTAGCGGACAGCACCATCGTGTCGTCGTCCAGGTAGGCAACGGCGGAGCCGGCGGCCTGGCGGGCGAGGCGGCCCGTCTCGAAGCGGATGGTGCGGGTGCCGAAGGAGCCGTTGTCGATGACGGCCTCGGCGTAGTGGGTCTCGTTCTCCACTAGCGTTTTCTCCATTTTCGTCGTCTCCGTCCGCCACCCGTGTGGTGGTGGACGGTTGCGGAGAAGCGCTCCTGGCGTGCGGGCCGGTCTTCGATCGAAGCACCCGGTCTCGGCCCCTCCGACGGGGCTTTCCGGATGCCACTACCGAGGACCGGCGGCGTGGGAGGGCGCTCCTCCTCTTCAGTTGTGCGCTGTGCTCCAGACTACAAAGCGTCCGGTACGTCGCGCACGTACGGCAAAGGGAGCGGCCCCATCGGTGTGGGAACCGCTCCCTTCACAGTGTGCTTACTTGGCGCCGGCCGCACCGCGGCGGATGCCGAGGCGCTCGACCAGCGTACGGAAGCGCTGGATGTCCTTCTTGGCCAGGTACTGCAGCAGGCGGCGGCGCTGGCCGACCAGGATCAGCAGACCACGACGGGAGTGGTGGTCGTGCTTGTGGGTCTTGAGGTGCTCGGTCAGGTCCGAGATGCGGCGGGAGAGCATCGCGACCTGGACCTCGGGAGAGCCGGTGTCGCCCTCCTTGGCACCGAACTCGGCGATGATCTGCTTCTTCGTAGCGGCGTCGAGCGGCACGCTTACTCCTCGTGTAGGTCTTCGTGGCCACCGAGTGCCCCAGGTCGAATTCTCTGGGGAGCTTCCGTAACTCGGGAGGCGGGGTCCGCTGAGCGCTGCCTCCAGAGGACTCCGGGGACGCGTACACAAACGGCCGTCACACAGCGTACCAGGCTGCCGGGACTCGACGTCTCAGCTGGTGAGAGTGCGGGCGCGGCCGTATACGTCGAGCACGGCCAGGGCCAGCGGCACCAGGGCGAGCAGGACCGCGGCCTCGGTGAGGTCGAGCAGCCTTCCCCAGAAGGGTGACAGACCCCTGCGGGGGATGACAAGCGAGATTCCCACGAGGAGGGCGGCGCCCGCGGCGACGGCGGCCGAGAGCCAGACCGTACGCAGGTCCAGGCCGCCGCGGTCGTGGTACCGGGTGAGCTCGAACACCAGATCGGCCGGCGGGTGCAGCGCCAGGCCGAGGACCAGCAGCCCGACGGCGGCCAGGCCCGCGGCCAGGGCGCAGACCACCTGGGAGGTGTAGCGGAAGAGGCGGGCCCGCATCAGCATCGCCAGGCCGGTGGCCAGGGCCAGCAGCCGGCCCCAGGTGCCGTCGGAGAAGCCGAGGATCGCGCAGGCTCCCACGGCGACGGCCGCGCACCCCCCGACGAGGCCGAGCAGCATCTCGTGGCCGCGCCGCGCCTGGGCGGCGATGGCCTCGGCGTCGAGCGGGGCCGCCCGCTGGTCGTCCGCGCCCCGGTCGGCGTACGGGTCGGCGTCGTAGTGGTCCGGGGCCCCGTATCCCGGGGCGGCGCTCCGCGGGGCGGCGTACCCGATGGGCAGCCGGGCGAAGCGGGCGGAGAGGCCCGGCAGGAAGGCGACGAGCCCGATGGCGACGGGGGCGCACACGGCGGCGGCGGCCGTGGCGGAGGCGTCGGCGGCGATGGCGCCGAAGGCGGCCAGGGTGCCGGTGGCGGCGAGGAAGGTGGCGGCGACGAAGGGGGCGTCCCCGTCCGGGGCGAGCGCGGTCAGCGCGACGGAGGCGATCAGGACGCAGGCGCAGCCGAGCAGGAACTGCAGCCGCCCGGGTCCCTGGCCGGCGCCGGCGGCGACGATGCCGGAGCCGGCGATCAGCAGGTGCGGCAGGGCGCCGAGGGCGAGCGCGACGGCGGAGCCGCGGTCCCGGTAGACGCGGGCGCGCACCCCGGCGGCGGCGGTGAGCAGGAGGCCGACGGCGCCGGCGATGATCCCGGGGAGGCCGTGCATGTCGTGCCGGACCGGGTCGGCGTACCAGAGGACGAAGCCGAGCAGGACGAGCAGCAGCGCGGCGCCGGCCAGGCCCGCACCGCGCAGCATGTCGTCGCTCCAGCGGTGCCGGTCGCGGACGACGGCGGAGGCGACGGCGTCGGAGACGTCGTCGAAGACCGCCGGCGGCAGGGACTCGGCGAAGGGGCGCAGGATGAGCACCTCGCCGTCGAGGACCTGCTGGGCGGCGAGGGTGCGGGCGCCGTCGAGGACGGTGCCGGAGCGGCGGACCAGGTGGAAGCCGGTGGGGGCGCCGACGGGCTGGGTCTGGCCGGTGAGGCGCAGCAGTTCGGGATAGACGTCGGCGACGGCGATGTCCTCCGGGAGGGCGACGTCGATGCGGCTGTCGGGTGCCACGACGGTGACCCTGCAGAATCCGGTCGCCCCGGCCGTACTCACCTGTGTGACCCTCCCGTTGGCGCCGCCCCGCCGCGGCGGCGGCCGGTTCGCGGATGCGCGTGACGCGGGCGTCACCCTACCCGGCGGGCGCCCCGGTCCAAGGCCAGTAGGATCGCCGTCCGCGTCGGGCGCGGGGTGCGGAGTGGCCCCGGATGTCCGGGACTTGGGGGCGCCGGCTGCGACGTCCCGCCTGTTTTCGAGGGATTGATGCTCCGGTGAGCCAGATCGTCGTCAAACGCCCGCCGCGGGCCCTGCCGCCCGAGGTTCCTTCGGACGAGCTGAGGCTGGAGGCGCCGCCGGAGCTCCCCCGGGGGCAGCAGGAGGGCATGCTGATGCAGCTCCTGCCGATGCTGGGCATGGGTTCCTCGGTCGTCTTCTTCTTCATGCCGGGCGCCGCGCCGTTCATGCGCGTCATGGGCGTGCTGATGCTGGCGTCGACGGTGGGCATGGTCATCGCCCAGCTGGTGCGCTACCGGCGCGGTACGCAGGGGCAGACGGCCGATGCGCGGCGGGACTACCTCAAGTACCTCGCGCGGACGCGCCGTCGGGTACGCCGTACCGCGCGGGCGCAGCGCGACGCGCAGCTGTACCTGCACCCGGCGCCCGAGCAGCTGTGGTCGGTGGTGGCGGAGGGCTCGCGGCTGTGGGAGCGGCGGGCCGGTGACGCGGACTTCGGGCAGGCCCGGCTGGGGCTGGGCGCGCAGCGGCTCGCTACCGCGCTGGTGGCTCCGGACACGGCCCCGGTGGACGAGCTGGAGCCGTTGGCGGCCGGGGCGATGCAGCGCTTCCTGAAGGTGCACTCCTCGCTGGAGGGGCTGCCGGTGGCGGTGTCGGTCCGGGCGTTCCACCACCTGACGGTGGGCGGGGAGGCGGAGCCGGCGCGCGGCGTCGCGCGGGCGATGGTGGCGCAGCTGGTGACGCTGCACTCCCCCGAGGACCTGGTGGTGGCGGTGGTGGCCGCGCCGGGGGCGGTGCCGTCGTGGGACTGGGTGAAGTGGCTGCCGCACACGCAGGTGCCCGGACAGCTCGACGGTGCCGGGACGAAGCGGCTGTTCGGCGACGACCTGGGGGAGCTGGAGGGGCTGCTGGGGTCCCGGCTGGAGGGCCGGCCGCGGTTCAGCCGGGAGGTGTCGCCGGTGCTGGACCAGCCGCACCTGGTGGTGGTCCTCGACGGCGGCATGGTGCCGCCGGACTCGGTGTTCGCGGCGGCCGAGGGGCTCCAGGGCGTGACCGTCGTGGAGGTGGTCGCGGGTGAGCCGGACGAGTCCCCCCGCTTCGCCGGGGAGACCCCTCGGCGCGGGGGGCTGTCGGTCGTGGTGCGGCCGGGCCGGCTGCGGCTGGAGTCGGGCGCGGGGGTCGCGTACGAGGGGGTGCCCGACACCCTGTCGCTGCCCGCGGCGGAGGCCCTGGCCCGGCAGCTGGCCCCGCTGCGCACGGGCGGCGGGGACGACGACGAGCCGCTGCTGGCGAACCTGGAGTTCACCGACCTGCTCAACCTGGGTGACGCGGCCCAGGTCGACGTGGCCCGCACCTGGCGGCCGAGGTCGGCCGGCGAGCGGCTGCGAGTGCCGATCGGGGTGGGCGAGGACGGTGCGCCGGTGATGCTGGACCTGAAGGAGGCCGCGCAGGAGGGCATGGGCCCGCACGGGCTGTGCGTGGGGGCGACCGGTTCGGGCAAGTCGGAGCTGCTGCGCACGCTGGTGCTGGGGCTGGCGGTCACGCACACCTCGGAGACGCTGAACTTCGTCCTCGCGGACTTCAAGGGCGGTGCCACCTTCACGGGCATGGGGCAGATGCCGCACGTCGCGGCCGTGATCACCAACCTGGCGGACGACCTGACGCTGGTCGACCGGATGGGCGACTCGATCCGCGGCGAGCTCCAGCGCCGGCAGGAGCTGCTGCGTTCGGCGGGCAACTACGCGAACGTCCACGACTACGAGAAGGCCCGCGCGGCGGGTGCCCCGCTGGAGCCGCTGGCCTCGCTGGTGCTGGTCATCGACGAGTTCAGCGAGCTGCTGACCGCGAAGCCCGACTTCATCGACATGTTCATCCAGATCGGCCGGATCGGCCGCTCGCTGGGGGTGCACCTGCTGCTGGCGTCGCAGCGGCTGGAGGAGGGCAAGCTGCGCGGCCTGGACACGTACCTCTCCTACCGGATCGGTCTGCGCACCTTCTCGGCGGCGGAGTCGCGGACGGCGATCGGGGTGCCGGACGCGTACCACCTCCCGTCGGTGCCCGGATCGGGCTACCTGAAGTTCGGCACGGACGAGATGACCCGCTTCAAGGCGGCGTACGTCTCGGGGGTCTACCGCTCGGGCGGGCCGGACCCGGCGGTGGGGCCGTTCCCGGTGGAGCGCCGCCCCGCGCTGTTCACGGCGGCTCCGGTGCCGGTGGTGTACGCGGCCCCGGACCCGGCGGACCCGGCGGAGCGGCCGGCGCGGGAGGACGACGCCCTCGCGGACACGGTGCTCGACGTGATCGTGGGCCGGCTGGAGGGGCGGGGCGTACCGGCGCACCAGGTGTGGCTGCCGCCGCTGGACCGGGCGCCGTCCCTGGACCAGCTGCTGCCGGCCCTGGCGCCTTCGGCGGAGCGCGGGCTGCACGCGCAGGGGTACACGCGGCCGGGCGGGCTGGTGGTGCCGCTCGGGCTGATCGACAAGCCCTTCGAGCAGCGGCGCGAGGTGCTCTACCGGGACTTCTCGGGCGCCGCGGGCCACATGATGGTGGTGGGCGGTCCGCAGTCGGGCAAATCGACGCTGATGCGGACGCTGATCTGCTCGTTCGCGCTCACGCACACCCCGCGCGAGGTGCAGTTCTACGGGCTGGACTTCGGCGGGGGCGCGATGTCCTCGGTGGCGGAGCTGCCGCACGTGGGCGGGATCGCCTCCCGGCTGGATCCGGAGCGGGTGCGGCGCACGGTCGCGGAGGTGGCGGGGATCCTGGCCCGCCGGGAGGAGTTCTTCCGGGCGAACGGCATCGACTCGATGGGCACCTACCGGCGCCGGCGCGCGGCGGGGGAGCTGCCCGGCGAGGCGTGGGGCGACGTGTTCCTGATCGTCGACGGCTGGGGCGGCTTCCGCGGCGAGTACGAGGGCCTGGAGGCGGTGGCCACGGACATCGCGGCCCGGGGTCTCGGCTACGGCATCCACGTGGTGGTCACGGCGGCCCGGTACATGGAGGTGCGGGCGGCGCTCAAGGACCAGGTGCCGGGCCGGCTGGAGCTGCGGCTCGGCGACGTGATGGATTCCGAGTTCGACCGGCGGGTGGCGGCCAACGTGCCCGCGGGGATGCCGGGGCGCGGCCAGGTGCCGGAGAAGCTGCACTTCCTGGGGGCGCTGCCGCGGATCGACGGCTCGCACGACGCGGAGACCCTCTCGCGGGGCACCGAGGAGTTCGTCGCGGCGGTGCGCGCGGGCTGGGCGGGCCCCTCCGCTCCCGGGGTGCGGCTGCTGCCGCGGCTGCTGCACGCGGACCGGCTGCCCAAGGGCGGGGAGTTCCCCGGGCGCGGGATCGCGATCGGCATCGACGAGACCGCCCTGGAGCCGGTGTTCGTCGACTTCGAGAGCGACCCCTTCTTCCTGGTGTTCGGCGAGAGCGAGTCGGGCAAGACGAACCTGCTGCGGCTGATCGCGCAGCAGATCGCCCAGCGCTACCGTCCCGACCAGGCCAAGCTCGTCGTCGGTGACTACCGGCGCGGGCTGCTGGGGGCGCTGCCGGAGGAGTACCTGCTGGAGTACGCGCCGATGACGAACTCCCTGCGGATGCACATGGAGGCGCTGGTCGGGGTGTTCTCGCGCAGGCAGCCGCCGCCGGACGTCACCCCGCGGCAGCTGCGGGACCGCAGCTGGTGGACGGGCCCGGACGTGTTCATCGTGATCGACGACTACGACCTGGTCGCCACCAGCCAGGGCAATCCGCTGGCGCAGCTGGTGGAGTTCCTGCCGTTCGCCCGGGACACCGGGGTCCGGTTCGTGATCGCGCGCAGTTCGGCGGGGGCCTCGCGGGCGATGTACGAGCCCTTCATGCAGCGGATCAAGGAGCTGGGGGCGCAGGGCGTGGTCCTGTCGGGCGACCCCTCGGAGGGAGAGCTGCTCGGCAGTGTCCGCTCCCGCCCGATGCCCCCGGGCCGCGGCTACTGCGTATCGCGCCGGCGCGGTACCTCACTGGTCCAGCTGGGCCGGATGCCGGGGCTGTAGGGCCCGGCCCGCGGGAGCTCCCGGTGATCGGGCGGAAACGGCTCCCCACGGGGCCGCGTTGCGCCGATAATCGGCAGCGAAGACCGAGCAGCACCGCACGACCGACGGGAAGGGCCGCACATGGGCACCCAGCAGGAGAAGGACGAGCTGTACGCGCTCGACATCAGCGACGTCGAGTGGCAGGGGCCGCCCGGGACCAGCCCGGACGAGGAGCGGGTGGAGATCGCCAAGCTGCCCGAGGGGGCGGTGGCGATGCGGTCATCGCTGGACCGCGAGACGGTGCTGCGCTACACGGCGGCCGAGTGGGAGGCCTTCGTGCTCGGAGCCCGGGACGGGGAGTTCGACCTCACCTGAGGCCCCCGGGGCCCCGGAGGCCCTCGGACCGGGTACGGCGAAGGGGGCGCGCCCCGTCCGGGGCGCGCCCCCTCGGCCCGCCGGGCGGGCTCAGAAGGCCTCGGTGAACAGGCGCGAGGCCTTCACGTCGGTGACGCGGTAGTCGCCCTTGCCGCGCTCGATGAGCTGGGCGACGGACTCCAGCTGCTTCTGCATGTGGTCGGCGCGGGCGTGGTACTTCTTCTGGAGGTCGAGGTAGGCGACGTGCGCCTCGCCGTCCCAGGTGTCCGTGACGACCTTCACGGCCGACTCCATCTCCTCCAGGTCCTTGAGGATGTTCTTGGAGACGACGCGGATGCGGTCCGCCATCTGCTGGACGCTCTCGTACCGTACCCGGGTGTGGCCGTCTTCGTTGCCTGCCATGTCCTTCTCCTTCGGGCTTGGGGCGGGCGGGCGGGCGGGCGTCAGATGCTGTCGAGGCCCGAGCGGCCGCCGGTCCCGGCACCCGCGCCGGCGCTGATGGTGTTGAAGGCCGCGCGGACGTCCTCGTCCTGTGCGTTGGTCAGGTTCTTCGTCTGCGCGACGGCGTCGTGCAGGACGGTGAGCAGCCGGCGGATCTCGTCGTGGTCGAGGTTGAGGTCCGACTGGGCCTTCCGGAAGCCTCCCGCGCCGACACCGGTCCAGCCCGCGTGCGCGGTGGCGAGGATGTCGGCCAGCTCACGGGCCTGCCTGGTCACGGCGTTGGCCGTCTCGGAGATCTTGTTGGCCGCCTTGACGACCGGATCGTCCGCGAGTCCGAAATTGTTCGTCATCCGAAGCTCCTCACTTGTCAATTCCCCGGCCGAACCGGCGGATTGCGTGGCGGAGCGGATTCCGGGAGCGCCAATTCACGCCGGTCACACCGGACTTCCCCCTCCGCTTCACACGGATCCCCGATCACAGTCGTGAAGCCGGGCGTCACTCTAGCCAGTTCGGTTGACCGCCCGACGCCACTGGCCAGCTCGCGCGGCCGGCCGGTGCGCGTTCACCGCAAACGGTTCCGGCGGCCGCGTCGGGCATCGCGTACGACGGTCGCGGCGCCGGCGATGGCGGCGATGAGCACCCCCGCGGCCCCCAGCGCGTACGTACCGATCCGCTCCTCGCGCTCCTGCGGGGTCTCCGACGTCGCGAGGGCCGCCGCGCGCGGTGCGGCCGCCGGGGGCGGGCCGGGGTCCGGGACGGGGGGCCTGGGGGTCCCCTGGTCCTGGGTGACGGCCCGCACGGGGTCCACCACCCCCCAGCCGACGTAGTCGTCACGGCCGTTGACGGAGCGCTCGGCGGTGTTCTGGATCTGCCAGACCACCTCCTGCGGGGTCCACTGCGGGTGCTGGGCGCGCAGCAGGGCGGCGACCCCGGCGACGTAGGGGGCGGAGAAGCTGGTGCCGTTGTCGACGCACTGGCCGAAGCCGGGGACGGTGGAGACCATGTCGACGCCGGGGGCGGCGATGCCGATGAAGTCGCCGGGCTGGGAGAAGGCGGCCCGTTCGTTGCTGCGGTCGGAGGAGGCCACGGCGAGGACTCCGGGGAAGGCCGCCGGGTAGGTCCTGCGCTTCTGCCCGTTCAGACCGTCGTTGCCCGCGGACGCGATGACCACGGCCTTGGCGCCGAGGGCCCGCTGGACGGCCTTGCCGAGTCCGGAGTCGGCGGTCAGCGGGGCGTCGGTGTCCTGGGAGATGTTGATGACGTCGGCGCCCTTGGCGACGGCGTGGTCGACGGCCTGCGCCAGGGTGGCCGCGTTGCCGTTGCCCTGGCCGTCGTTCTGCCGGATGGGGATGACGGTGGCCTCGGGGGCGAGGCCGACGAAACCGGTGCCCTGCTGGGGGCGGGCCGCGATCAGCCCGGCCACCTTGGTGCCGTGCCCGACGGTGTCGTTCGTTCCGTCGCCGCCCTTGGTGTCGACGAAGTCGCGGCCCGCGCCGGTGTCGAGGGCGCCGGACAGCTGCGGGTTGGCGCGGTCCACGCCGGTGTCGATGACCGCGACCCGTACCCCCTTGCCCTTGGTACGCGCCCACAGGGCGTCCAGCATGACCCGCTGGAGGGCCCAGGGCCGGTCGGCGATCTGCTTCTTCATCGGGAAGGTGCACTCGCCCGCGCCGTCCAGGGCGAGGCCGTACGGGGAACCCGGCGCGGCCGCCGCGGATCCCAGGGCGACCAGGACGAGGGCGGCGGCCGCCGCGGCGGCGCGGGAGGGCTGCGACATGGCGGGCTCCCTCACGAGCCCTGCGGCTGGCGGGCGGAGTTGGTGTCCAGGCGGGGCCCCTTGGAGAGGAACTCCGACCAGGCGATCGGCACCACGGCGGGCACGATCCCGCCGTAGCCGAGCCGGACCTGGGCCTGACTGGGCTCGGGCCGGCCGTCGCCGGTGCCGCCCTGTGCCCGCGCGGCCGGCGCCCCGGTCCCCGACTGTTCGGCGTCGCTGTCCCCGTTGGCCTGGACGGCGTACCGCAGGCCGGTGTCGGTGACCAGGAAGAGGGCCCCGCCGGCGGTGGTCTGGCGGCCCTGGACCTGGGTGTAGAGCAGGCCCGTGCCGGGGGTGACGTACGAGCTGGTGCCACTGGCGGTGATGTCGACGGGGAAACCGGTGCCGGCCCAGGTGCTCAGCGTCTGGTCGCCCTGGCCGTCGACGGAGCGCAGGACGTTGCACACGGTGTCGCGCCGCTCGCCGCCCTGGGCGGCGCCGGGGGTGTCCGCGACCCGGTTGACCTGGGCGCCGCGGCGGCGGGGCCACTTGGCGTCGTTCTTGAAGGGGGGCGCGTCCGGGTTCAGGGACTGCAGGCCGGTCTCGCGGGCCTTGCCGTGCATGCCGAGGCCGCCGGCCGCGGGCGAGGAGATCAGCAGCCAGGCCACGAACTCCGAGACCGGGGCGATGCGGTCGGGCAGCACCACGTAGTACTGGGTGCCGGAGCCGGTCTGCGCGGTCAGCACCATGCCGACCCTGCCGGCGCCGTTGCCCGGCCCCGGGGCGGCGGAGGCCGCTCCGGGGGTGCCGGGGAGCTGCGGGAAGGCCAGGTCGTCACCGGGGTCGAGGGTGGCCAGCCACTCCTCGGTCACCGGCTGCGGCGTGGCGCCGGTGCCGACCAGGGCCGTCGTGAGGGTCGCGGAGTCCGGCCGGCCCTCGGGGAACTTGTACTTCCGGCCGGCGGAGTCGACGAGGTAGCGCTCCTTGGCCCCGCCGGTGCTCTGGACGTACAGCACCTGGGTGTCGGTGGTGCGGTTCGCGTCGTCCATCAGGCCCGCCTCTCGGTCGGCGAGGACGAAGGCCGCGGTCTGCACGCCGCGGTTGTTGCCGCCGGGCCTCTGGCACACGGCCCAGCGCTTGGGCCTGGCCGCGTCCGGCGCGGCGGGGAGCCGGTCGGGGGCGTAGGGGATGCCGATGATGGGGCCGCGCGGGGGCCTGCCCGCGTCCAGCACCTTGTCGTCGACGTGGACGACCTTGGACTTGCGCGGGTCGAGCAGCAGCCGCGCCGAGGCCAGGTTCAGCACGGGGTGCAGCCGGGCCCGGTCCTTGCCGTTCACCCTGGTGGTCAGCACCACGTACCGGGTCGTCGACTGCTTGCCGACGACGACCATGGCCCCGGGCTCGTTCCACCCCTTGGGGGCCTGCGGTCTGAACATGCCCCAGGCGCCGAAGCCCGCGACCAGGAGCGCACCGGTCACCACTCCGGGCAGGACCGCGCGCAGCGGGCGGGGGGCACCCTCCTCGGTACCGGTGGCGGAGGGCTGGAGGAACGCGGCCACGGTGCGCCGCTTCGCAAAGGTGTACGCGTTGAGCTCATCACGCCGTGATGCCATGACCGCCTGCTTCTCCCCCGCGCGGCCCGGCCGGCGGGGCCGCTCCCCGCGCCGTGGTTGTCGGACCGGGGACCTACTATGCCTCTTGACGGAGGGTCAGCAGCGCCGGTTGGGCTGGCTGTCCCTCCGGACCGGGGTTTCCAGGGCTGTTGGGGTGGATGAGGGGAATCCGGTGCCGGGCGGCTACGCCCCACGGCACGGACTCCCGGGCTCCGCCCCCGAGTTGGGGAGGTGTGCGAGTGACGCCCACCGCGACGGCGCCGCGGGCGGCCGCGGCCGCACCCGCACACGGGGTCACGCCGCAGCCGCGGTCGGGCCCGGGCCGCTTCGGTCCGTTCCGACTGCAACAGCTCGTACTCCTCCAGCTTTCGGCCGCCGCGCTGCTCGTGGCCCGGGCGGCCGAACCGCTGCTGGTGCCCGCCGGCGTCCTGGCCGTGGTCCTGGCCCTGCTCGCCCTCGTACGCCGCCGGCGGCGCTCCCTGCCCGAATGGATCGGCGACGCCCTCGCGCTGCGCGCCAGACGGCGCAGGGCCGCCTCCTTCACCGTGCCCCCGGGCACCGAGCCGGGGCTGGCGCCGCTCGTCGAGGCCGATCCGGCACTGCGGACCACGGCCTTCGGGGACCGCGGCCGACGCCCGGTCGGGCTGGTCGGCGACGGGACCTTCCTGACGGCCGTGGTCCAGGTGGACACGGACGCCACCGCGCTGCGGCCCGACCGCACGGAGCGGCCGCTGCCGCTGTCGCTGGTCCGGGACGTCCTGGAGGTGGACGGCATCCGGCTGGAGTCGGCGCAGCTGGTCCAGCACACCCAGCCCGCCCCGGCCCCGCACCTGCCGCCCCGGTCGATGGCGACGCTCAACTACGCGCCCCTGCAAGCCCGTACGGGCACCCCGGCGGTGCGGCTGACGTGGATCGCGCTCAAGCTCGACCCCGAGCTGTGCCCGGAGGCCGTCGCCGCGCGCGGCGGTGGGCTCGCGGGCGCGCAGCGCTGCGTGGTGCGGGCGGCCGACCAGCTGGCCGGCCGGCTGACCGGGGCCGGCTTCCGGGCCACCGTGCTGACGGAGCAGGAGCTGACGGGCGCGCTGGCGACCTCCTCGTGCGCGAACCCGATGGCGATCACCCAGGCGGGGCGTTCGGCGAGCACCGGCCGGCGCACGGAGGAGACCCCGCGGACCTGGCGCTGCGACGACCGGCGCCACACCACCTACTGGATGGACCGCTGGCCGCAGCTGGGCGGCGCCGGGGCCGGGCTCCCCCAGTTCGTGGCGCTGCTCACCTCGCTGCCGGCCCTGGCGACCAACTTCAGCCTGACGGTGGCCCCGGCCGGGCGGCGGGGCGTGACGCTCACCGGGCACGTACGGGTCACCGGACGCAGCGACGAGGAACTGGTCGCGGCCCGGCGGGAACTGGAGCGGACCGCGCGGGGCGTGCGGACCGGGCTGGTACGGCTCGACCGGGAACAGGTGCCGGGGCTGCTGGCCTCGCTGCCGCTGGGAGGAGCGCGATGAGCGGCACGGTACGCGGCGGGGTGCGGGGTGGTTTCGGGCTGATCGGCCCCCGCCGGGAGCGGCACGTGGTCCCCTCGGCGGACCTGGACGCGCTGGCGCTGCCCGTCGCGGACGACGGGGTCGTCATCGGCGTGGACGCCGGGGGACGGCCGGCGGTGCTCGGCGTGAACCGGCCCACGCCGTACGAGGTCACGCTGATCGGCGGGCTGTGGACCGCCCAGGTACTGGCCCTGCGCACGGCCGCGACCGGGGCCCGGGTCGCGGTGGAGACCGGGCGGGCGCCCGTGTGGTCCGCGCTGGCCCGGGCGGCCGGCGGCGGACAGCCGTGCGTGACCCTGCACGACGTGGGCCGGGTCCCGCCGCAGGGCGCCTCGGCGGGGAGCCCGGTGCTGGTGGTCCGGGACTGCGGGATGCGGCCGCCGAGGGGACGGGTGGCGGCGGGGCCCTGGCAGTCGGTGCTGACGCTGCTGCCGTACCTGAGTCCGGCCGCGCCCCGGCTGCTGCGGAACGCGTCACTGGCCGGGGTGCAGCGGGTGTCGCCGGAGGAGGCGGCGCGGATCGGGGTGCTGATGCGGCTGCCGGGGACGGTGGTGGAGTCGCTGCCCACCCTGGGGGACGGGGTGACGCTGTGGTGTACGCCGCGGGACCGGAAGTTCGTGATGACGCAGGGCACGGAAGCGGAGACCGGGCTGCTCGGTGCGGCGCGGCGCATCGACTGACGCGGTGCGCGATGACGGTTGCCCCGGGCCTGAGCGGCCTGTAGGCAGGAGTACGGGGGCGCGACCTCGGGGGCTTTCGGGCGCGGGGCGCGATTAGGCTGGGCGCGGGCGCGGCGTCGAGGTGGGCGCCGACCGGTGTTCGACAGACCAGGAGGACCAGTGAGCGGCGATCGGAACGAGAGGCGCGGCGGGACGTGGGACGTCCCGACGGACGATCAGTCCGACGCGGAGCCCGAAATGACGGGCGAGTTCACCATCGACTACACCCCGCCGGCCTGGTACACCCAGGGCGCTCCCGCGCCGGTGGCGGGACTGCCCGGGCTGCCCGAGGGCAGTGGTTTCGAACCCCACCGCCCGGCGGACGTGGTCTCGGCGCCGACGATGCGGATCGCGCCGGCGTCACAGCGCCCGGCCGACGCCGGCGCGCCGTCGGCGCCCTCGGCGTCATCGGTGCCGTCCGCGTCGGCCGCGTCGGCCGACCCGATGGCCGCCTTCCCGGCACAGGCCGGGGACCCGTCGGGGGCGCCCGCGTTCCCGGCGCAGGGGACCCCGGAGCAGGGTCCCGCTTTCCCCGCGCAGGGGGCCGGGGCCCCGGGCCCGCATGCCGAGGCGGCGGGGCGTCCCGACGCGGCTGCGGCTCCGTACACCACCCCGGCCGGGGCCCCGGCGGCGGGCACGGCCGGGCCGGCCGGCGCGCCGGATCCGGCGGCGCTCGCCGCCGCGGGCGAAGCGGGACCCGCGGAGCCGTCCGCCGCCCGGCAGGACGCGGGCGCCGCCGAGGCGCCCCGGGGACCGGCGCCGCTGCCCCCGCTGCCCGCGGACACCCCGGCGGGCTTCCCCGCCGCGCCCGCGCAGGCGGAGCCCCCGGCGCCGTTCGCGGTGCCCACCGTGGCCCCCATCGCCGTGCCGGCCCCCTTCGCCGAGGAGGATCCCCCGGCCGGGGACGCGGCGGCGCCCGCGCTGCCCGAAGCCCCGGCGGGGCCGGCCGCACCGGTCGCCGCGTCCGGACCGGCCGTGCCGGACGGGGCCGCGGCCCGGGCGGAGGCGGCGCCCGCCGCCGCGCCCGCTCCGGTGGACGCCGTACCGCCGGGGTTCGCGGCCGCCGCCGGGGAAGCGGCGCCCGCGCCCGTGCGGATGCCCACCCCGGCCGAGGGAACTCCGGTCCCCGGGCCCGCGGATACTCCGTTCGGGGGACCCCGCACCGAACTGCCGCCGCTGCCGCCCGCGTTCGCCTCCTCGGGCGCGCCCCAGGGCTACGGCTTCCCGCCCTCCGCCCCGGAACAGCAGCCCCCGGCGCAGCCCGAGGCGCCCCAGGGCTACGGTTTCCCGCCCGTCTCCCCCGAAGCCCAGCCGCAGCCGCAGGCACCGGCGCCGCAGCCCCCGCAGGGGTACGGCTTCCCGCAGCAGCCCCAGCCGCCGCAGGCGCGGCCCGAGGCGCCCCAGGGCTACGGCTTCCCGCCCTCCGCCCCCGAAGCCCAGCCGCAGCCGCAGCCGCAGCCGCAGGCACCGGCACCGCAGCCCCCGCAGGGCTACGGCTTCCCGCCCCTCCCGCCGCAGCAGCAGGCCCCGCAGGGGTACGGCCTCCCGCAGCAGCCACAGGCGCAGCAGCCCCAGCCGCCGCAGGCGCAGTGGCAGCAGGGTCCGTACCAGCAGCAGCCCCACCCCGGCCAGGGCCCCGGCGCTCCGCTCGGTTACACCGCCGCCGTGGAGCTCTCCTCCGACCGCCTGCTCCGGGCCAAGCAGAAGCCCAAGCCCGCCCGCTCCGGCTTCCGCTTCGGCGGCAAGGCGGCCGAGGCCGACCGCCAGCGCAAGCTGGAGCTCATCCGGACCCCGGTGATGTCCTGCTACCGCATCGCCGTCATCAGCCTCAAGGGCGGCGTCGGCAAGACCACGACGACCACCGCCCTCGGCGCCACCCTCGCGACCGAGCGCCAGGACAAGATCCTCGCCATCGACGCGAACCCGGACGCCGGCACCCTCGGCCGCCGCGTCCGCCGCGAGACCGGCGCGACCATCCGCGACCTGGTCCAGGCGATCCCGTACCTCAACTCGTACATGGACATCCGGCGGTTCACCTCGCAGGCCCCCTCGGGCCTGGAGATCATCGCCAACGACGTGGACCCGGCGGTCTCGACGACCTTCAACGACGAGGACTACCGCCGCGTCATAGACACACTGGGCCGCCAGTACCCGATCATCCTGACCGACTCCGGCACCGGACTGCTCTACTCCGCCATGCGCGGCGTCCTGGACCTGGCCGATCAGCTGATCATCATCTCCACGCCGTCCGTGGACGGCGCGAGCAGCGCGAGCACGACGCTCGACTGGCTCTCGGCCCACGGGTACGCCGATCTCGTCTCGCGTTCGATCACCGTCATCTCCGGGGTCCGCGAGACCGCCAAGATGATCAAGGTCGAGGACATCGTCCAGCACTTCGAGACCCGCTGCCGCGGCGTCGTCGTGGTGCCGTTCGACGAGCACCTCGCGGCCGGCGCCGAGGTGGACCTCGACCTGATGCGGCCCAAGACGCGGGAGGCGTACTTCAACCTGTCCGCCCTGGTCGCGGAGGACTTCGTACGCGCCCAGCAGCAGGCCGCGCAGGCCCACTGGGGCGCGCCCCAGGGCCATCAGCCGGTGCCGCACCCCCAGCAGCAGCCGCCTCAGGCACAGCCGCAGGGCCCGTACCAGCAGCCCCCCGGTCAGCAGCCGCAGGGCCAGCCGCCGTACGGGCAGCAGCCGTACCCGCAGCCCGGCCAGCCCTGGCAGCAGCCCCCGGCCGGGCAGCAGCCGCCGGCCGCCCAGCCGCAGCAGTACCCCGGGCAGCCCCCGCGCGACCCGCGCCTCGGCTAGCGGACCCGGACACGCGGAAGGGCCCCTGCCGTCCCGAGGACGGCAGGGGCCCTTCGCCGTGGGTCAGAAGCGCTGTCAGCGCCGCGCGGCGTCGAAGGCGTCCGTCAGGACCCGCGCCCGCTTCACGTCGTCCGCGATGGCCTCCAGCAGCCCGTCGAGCGACTCGAACTTCGCCATCCCCCGCACGTACGACAGGAAGTCGACGGACACCTGCTTGCCGTACAGGTCCAGCCCGACACGGTCGATCGCGTACGCCTCCACGGTCCGCTCGGTGGCGTCGAACTGCACGTTCGTACCGACCGAGATCGCCGCGGGCATCCGCTCGCCGTCTGCCGTCAGCCAGCCCGCGTACACCCCGTCCGCCGGGATCGCGGTGTGCGGCTGCGTATCCACGTTGGCCGTCGGGTAGCCGAGCTCGCGCCCGCGCTGCGCGCCGCGCACCACGATGCCCTCGACCCGGTGCGGGCGGCCCAGGATCTCGGCGGCGCCCTCCATGTCCCCCTCGGCGACGAGCCTGCGGGCCAGGGTGGAGGAGAACGGCACGCCGCCGCCCGCCTCGCCGCGCTCGACCAGGTCCACGACCTCGACCTCGTAGTCGTAGGTGGAGCCCAGCTCGCTCAGGAAGTCGACGTTCCCGGCGGCCCGGTGGCCGAAGCGGAAGTTCGGGCCCTCGATCACGGCGCGCGCGTGCAGCTTGTCGACCAGCACCTTCACGATGAAGTCGGCCGGGGACAGCTGCGAGAACTCCGCCGTGAACGGCAGGATCAGCAGCGCGTCGACACCGAGACCGGCCATCAGTTCGGCCCGCCGGTCGTACGGGGCCAGGATCGGCGGGTGGCTGCCGGGGCGCACGACCTCGCTCGGGTGCGGGCTGAAGGTGACGACGACCGCCGGGAGGCCCAGCTCGTGGGCCTTCGCCACGGCGCGTCCGATGATCAGCTGGTGTCCCCGGTGCACACCGTCGTAGGAGCCGATGGTGACGACGCTGCGTCCCCAGTCCTGGGGGATGTCCTCCAAGCCACGCCAGCGCTGCACTGTGACCGCTCCTCGCCCGAACCCGTGTAGTCCCTGTACCGATTGCCGATTGCAGGTCTAAGACTGCCATGCCGTCGGCCGGTGCCCCGCATCGGCTCTGGCCGGAATCCCTCCCCGCCTCACGTAATGTCCGGCGCGGCCCTACGAAGAGTCTCCACGGTACGCCGGGCGCCCGGCCCGAGCAGCGCCGCCGCCTCCGTCGCGGCCTCGGTGAGCCAGCGGGACACCAGTGCCCCGAACACCGGATCGGCCCGGGCCAGCTCCACCGTGCGGTGCTCGAAGACCGCCGGCCCGCCCGGTGCCCGCAGCAGCTGCCGGCCGGTGCGCCGCAGCAGCTCGCGGGTACGGACCTCCGGGCGCCGGTCGCTCCCGGCGGCGAGCCCCGCCAGGAAGGCGCCGAGCACCTGCGGATCGGTCTCCTCGCGCAGCAGTACGTCGGCCAGCTCGGACCGCAGCGGGTACGAGGACCGCGCCCCGGGCGCGGCCAGTACGCCGGCCAGCGCGGCCCGCACCGGCCGCGGGCCGCCCCGCAGCAGGCCGAGGACCAGGGGCCGCAGCACCGGGCCCGCCGCCAGGCCCTGGTCCAGACGCCGGTCCACGAAGGCGGCGGCGTGCGGAGCGTCCTCGGGGCGCCGGGCGAGGTGGTCCCGTACGAGGTCGCCCGCGCGGCGGGCCAGGCCCGGGGTGGTGAGCGCGGCCAGGGCACGGATCACCTCCCCGTCGGCCCGGTCCCGCAGCGCGGCGAACACCGCGTCCTGGTCGGGCAGTACGGGCAGTGCCGCGACCAGTGCCGAAGCCGGCAGCCGGGACCCGCCCGCGGGGTCGCGGAAGCAGGCGAGGGCGTCGGGCAGGCAGCGGGCCCGCGCCTGCGGGTCGCGGAGCAGGATCGCGAGGGCGCTGCCGTGGAGTCCGGTGTCGCCGGGGCGGTCGAGGAGCGTCCCGGCGGCGTGGCGCAGCAGCTCCCGGTCGGCGGGGGTGCGGACGTGCGGGGCGGTGGCGGCTCCGTACGCGGCGGCGGCCACCCGCCGTTCGGGCCGCTCGTCCCGCGCCCAGCGGGCGACGGCCCGGCACAGGGCGGACGGCTCGTCCTCCGCGAGGACGGCGAGGAGTTCGTCGGCCCGCGGATGCGCGGCGCCGACCAGGGCCTCGGTGAGGTCGTCCACCGCGAGGCGGCGGTGGGTGTGCAGCAGGGCCTGCGCCGCGGTGGCGACGGTGGCGCCGGGCCGGCCGCGCAGCCGGCGCTCGTCGGTGAACCAGGCGCAGACCAGGGGCAGGACGAGCCGCGGGGCGCGGGTGAGGCGGCGGGCGGCGGCCCCGAGGTAGTGGTGGTCGGAGGGCAGCAGGCGGCGCAGCAGGTCGAGGCGGTCGGACTCGGGCAGCCTGAGCCTGTTCCAGAACCAGCCGCCGAACTCGCCGGAGCCGGCCCGGGCCACGTGCTCGGCGAGGGCGTGCAGGACGGGCAGGTGCGCGGTGGCGTCGGCGGCGCCGAGCAGGGTGCCGCGCAGCAGCCGGGAGGCCCACCAGACCCGGTCGGGGTGGACGGGGTCCGGGCACCCGGCGGCGCGTTGTTCGGCGAAGGTGTTCAGGGCGCCCACCAGGGCGGCCAGCCTGCCGCGCGCCTCGTCGGGCGGCAGCCTGCGCAGGGCTTCCAGCACGGGGCCGATGCGGTGCCTGGGTACGGGCGGCCCCGCCGCGGCCGGGCCGTGGTGCACGAGGTGGTCCAGGGCGCCCGGGACGTCGAGGTGCGCGGACTGGAGCCAGTCGGACAGCTCCTCGTGGGCGAAGCGGTAGCCGGGGCCCGCCGGGACCAGCAGCCCCTCGGCGAGGACGGCGGAGGCCCAGCCGGTGCGCCAGGGGAACAGTTCCTCGAAGGCGGCCCGGTCCAGCTGGCCCTGCCCGGGGCCGAGGCACCGGCGGGCGGCCTCGTGCACCCGCCCCGCCACCCGGGCGGCCAGCCGCCGCACCCCGGGGCCGTGCACCCCGGGCCCGCGCCCCGCGCCGGCCGCCGCCGCCGCGATCCGGACGGCGACGCGCAGGGCCACCAGGTCCAGGTGCGCCGAGAAGACCTCGTCGCGGCCAGGGCGGCCCGCCGTGACCTCGGCGGCGCGGATCCCCGCGAGCAGGCACAGGGTGAGCGGATGCCCGGCGTCGGCCTCCCGCACCGCGTCGTCCGGGATCCCCAGCCGGGCGCGGGCCGTGCGCGCCTCCTCGGGGGTCAGGTCGCCGACGGGCAGCGCGGGGGGCAGCCGCCGGGCGGCGCGGGCCGGAGTGTGCAGCAGCTCCGGCGGGTAGAGGCCGCCGGCCCGCTCCCAGTACTCGGGCCGGGCCGCGACCACCAGCCGGGCCCCGGTGCGGCGCAGCCAGTCGGCGGTGGCCGCGGTCCACGGCTCCAGGCGGTGGGCAAGCCCGGGCGGCATTTCCTCGGGGGTGTCCAGCACCACCAGCAGGGCCCGTCCTGCGGCGGCCGCGAGCCGGGCAACGCGCTCGGCGGTGCCACCGGGGGGCGCGTCCGCCGGCGGGTCGAAGCCGGCCGGGGTCCCGGGAAAGGCGAAGCCGCCGGGCGCGAAGCCGGACGGCGCGCTGCCGGACGGCGCGCTGCCGGAGGGCGCGAAGCCGGAGGGCGCGAAGCCGGAGGGGCCGGACGGCGCGGGCGCCGGCCCGGACGGTCGCGGTCCGGCGTCCGCGGCGGAGACGATGCGGCCGGCCGCCGCCAGCGCCCGGGCCGCGGCGTCGGCCAGCGAGCCGTCGCCGTCGCGCAGGTCGGCTCCGCGCAGCCACAGCGTCGGCGCGGGGCGGGGGCCGCGGGCCCGGTCGGCGGCCAGGGCGGCGAGGGCGGTGGTGCGGCCGGTGCCGGGCATCCCGACCAGGCCGAGCACGGGGGCCTGCCCGGCGGTGAAGGCGGCCAGTGCGGCGGCGATCCGGGGGCGCGGCACGGGGTCCGGCGTGGGCTCTGCGGCGCCTGCCGGGGGGTACGCGGTGCCGAGGGTGGTGGCGGTCAGCTCCAGGGCGCCGGCCAGGTTGAGGTCGTCGCCGTAGCCCGGCACGGTGGCGGAGTTGCGCTCCAGCAGCGCCGCCAGGGGGCTCCCGGGGGCGGCCGCGGCGGCCGCGCGCAGGGCGACGGCGAAGCTTCCGGAGCGGTGCTCCGCTCCCAGAGCGGTGCCGAGTACCGCGAGCACCGCTCCGGTCGCCGCGTCGAGGACCGGTCCCCCGCGGACCTCGCCGCCGAGCCGCAGGGCGTCCCGGCCGGCCGTTCCGATGGCCAGCTCGACGGTGGCGGGCAGCGGGCGGGAGCCGTCCGCCGAGGTGCAGGTGACCTCCGCGCCGGCCGCGAGGACCCGCGCCTGGCGCCAGCCCCGCGCGGGGAGGCGTACGTACGTCCCCGGAGTGATCGCCTCGCGCATCGCCACGGGCAGCGGCCGCACGCCGAGTCCGTCGCTGCGTACGAGGGCCAGCCCGAGCTCCGGCAGGGCGGTCACGTCATCGGCCCCGGCCACCCAGGTCCGCTCCCCGGCGCCGGACGCGCGCAGCACCACCCGTGCCAGTCCGTCGACGGCCTCGTGGCTGGTGATCACCGTGCCGCGGTCGTCGGCCACGAAGCCGGTGCCGCGCGGCCGTCCGGCCGGGTCCCGGACCGTCACGAGTCCCGCGGCGCCCGCGAAGGCGCCGGAGCGGGCACCCCTCGTACCGCCTGTGACCTCGTCCCTCATCGCCGCACCACTCCCCCGCCGCGGGACCCGTGTGCACGACGGTAGGCAAGTGAAGATCAGCGCCGGAAGGACGCAGGAGGAAAGCGCCCCCGTACGCTCCCCGCCTTCACTCCGAGCGCCTGCTCGAAGGGGTGAATCCGGGGCCGCGGGTGGATAGGAACCTACCCGAGGGGGGTCGTGGAGCGGTGAGCACGGTCCGTGCGCGCTCACCGCTCCACGTCAGGCCCACCGCTCCACGCCGGGAGCGCGGGTGAGCGCGGGTGTCAGACGAAGACCGCGAGGGACTTCGCCTTGCCGCCCTTGCTCTCCACGAGCCCGAGCAGCTTGCCCTCCGGCCCGTAGACGGCGACGGTCCGGCCGTCCTGGTACGCGTCCGGCATCTCGATCCGCACGCCGTTGGCGAGCAGCGAGGCCCGCCGGGCGTCCAGGTCCCAGCGCGCGAACGCGGCGGCGGCCGCCTCGCCGATCGGCATGACGGTCAGCTCCTCCTGGAGCTGGTCCAGCGTGCGCGCCCGGTCGATCTTGTACGGGCCCACCCGCGTGCGCCGCAGCGCCGTGAGGTGGCCGCCCACGCCCAGGTCGGCACCCAGGTCGCGGGCGAGGGCGCGGATGTACGTACCGCTGGAGCAGACGACGGAGACGACGAGGTCGACGACCTTGGTGCCGTCCTCGGCCTCGCCCTCGCGCATGTCGTACACCTGGAACGACGAGATGGTGACCGGCCGGGCCGGGATCTCGAAGTCCTCGCCGTCACGGGCGCGCTTGTAGGAGCGCACGCCCTTGATCTTGATGGCGCTGACCTTGGACGGGACCTGCATGATGTCGCCGGTCAGCTTGACGATGCCGGCGTCCACGGCCTCGCGGGTCACCCCGGAGGCGTCGGCGGACGAGATGATCTCGCCCTCGGCGTCGTCCGTGAGGGTGTTCTGCCCGAGCCGGATGGTGCCGAGGTACTCCTTCTCGGTCAGCGCGAGGTGGCCGAGGAGCTTGGTGGCCTTCTCGACGCCGAGGACGAGGACGCCCGTCGCCATCGGGTCGAGGGTGCCGGCGTGGCCGACGCGTCGGGTCTTGGCGATCCCGCGCATCTTGGCGACCACGTCGTGCGAAGTGAAGCCGGACGGCTTGTCGACGATGACAAGGCCGTCCGGAGTCTTCCCTGCGTTGGTGCTCATTCCGCGGCTGCGTCCTCGTCGTCCTCGTCGCCCGGCTTCTTGTACGGGTCGGCGTCGCCGGCGTACTTCGCGCCGGAGGACACCTCGCGCACCTGGGCGTCGGAGGCCCGTGCCTTGTCGAGGAGGTCCTCGATGGTCTTGGCGTTCTCCGGGAGGGCGTCCGCGACGAAGGTCAGGGTGGGCGTGAACTTGGTTCCCGCCGCCCGGCCGACCGCGGAGCGCAGTACGCCCTTGGCGCTCTCCAGGCCCGCTGCCGCGCTGGCCCTGTCCTCGTCGTCGCCGTAGACCGTGTAGAAGACCGTGGCCTCCCGCAGATCGCCGGTGACCCGGGTGTCCGTGATGGTCACGTGCGTACCGAGGCGGGGGTCCTTGACTCCGCGCTGCAGCTTCTCGGCCACCACCTCCCGGATGAGGTCCGCCAGCTTCTTCGCCCGCGCATTGTCGGCCACTGGTCCGTCTCCTTCTTTGTTGCAGACAAGCAATCAGTCTTCATCACCGTGGTACCGCCGTCTCACCGACAGCAGCTCCACTTCCGGACGCGCCGCGACCAGCCGCTCACAGCGGTCGAGCACGTCCGATACGAATGCCGCGTCCCCGCTCACCAGGGCGACCCCCAGACGGGCCCTGCGGTGCAGGTCCTGGTCTCCCACCTCGGCCGCGCTCACCGCGAACTTGCGCTGGAGCTCGGCGACGATGGGCCGGACGACGGAGCGTTTCTCCTTCAGCGAGTGGACGTCGCCGAGGAGCAGATCGAAGGACAGAGTCCCCACGTACATGCAGTTCCGGATATCCCGCCGGTGCGGGTTCGGTGGCCTGCCGGCCGACGCTCGGCAGGGTCACCAGAACCGTACACGCAACGGCCGGGGCCGATCGACGGATATTCCGCCGACCGGCCCCGGGGTTACGACACGGTGCGATGTGCCTCGCGCTTACGCGCGGGGCTTCTCGCGCATCTCGTACGTCGCGATGACGTCGTCGATCTTGATGTCGTTGAAGGAACCGAGGTTGATACCGCCCTCGAAGCCTTCGCGGATCTCGGTGACGTCGTCCTTGAAGCGGCGCAGACCGGAGATGGTGAGGTTCTCGGCGATGACCTTGCCATCGCGCAGGAGCCGCGCCTTGGTGTTGCGCTTGACCTCGCCCGAGCGGACCAGGACACCGGCGATGTTGCCCAGCTTGGACGAGCGGAAGATCTCGCGGATCTCCGCCGTACCGAGCTCGACCTCTTCGTACTCCGGCTTGAGCAGACCCTTGAGGGCCGCCTCGATCTCCTCGATGGCCTGGTAGATCACCGAGTAGTACCGGACGTCGACGCCCTCGCGGTCCGCCATCTGCGCGGCACGGCCGGCCGCACGGACGTTGTAACCGATGACGATGGCGTCGGAGCCCATCGCCAGCGAGATGTCGGACTCGGTGACCGCACCCACACCGCGGTGCAGGACCCGGATGTCGACCTCTTCACCGACGTCGAGCTGGAGCAGCGAGGACTCGAGAGCCTCGACCGCACCGGACGCGTCGCCCTTGATGATGAGGTTGAGTTCCTGGACCAGACCGGCCTTGAGCACGGAGTCGAGGTCCTCGAGGGACACGCGACGGACGCGCTTGGCGAAGTTGGCGTTGCGCTCGCGCGCCGCCCGCTTCTCGGCGATCTGGCGGGCCGTGCGGTCCTCGTCGACGACGAGGAAGTTGTCGCCGGCGCCGGGGACGTTGGTGAGACCCAGGACCAGGACGGGGGTCGACGGACCCGCTTCCTCGACGTTGTTGCCCTTGTCGTCGAGCATGGCGCGCACTCGGCCGTAGGCGTCGCCCACGACCATCGTGTCGCCGACGCGGAGGGTACCGCGCTGGACGAGGACGGTGGCGACGGCACCGCGGCCGCGGTCGAGGTGGGACTCGATCGCAATACCCTGAGCGTCCTGCTCGGGGTTGGCGCGCAGGTCGAGGGAGGCGTCGGCGGTGAGGACGACGGCCTCGAGCAGGGAGTCGATGTGCAGACCCTGCTTGGCGGAGATGTCGACGAACATCGTGTCGCCGCCGTACTCCTCGGCGACCAGACCGAACTCGGTGAGCTGACCGCGCACCTTGGTCGGGTCGGCACCCTCGACGTCGATCTTGTTGACCGCGACGACGATCGGGACGCCGGCGGCCTTGGCGTGGTTGAGCGCCTCGATCGTCTGCGGCATGACGCCGTCGTTGGCCGCGACCACGAGGATCGCGATGTCGGTCGACTTGGCACCACGGGCACGCATGGCGGTGAACGCCTCGTGACCGGGGGTGTCGATGAAGGTGATGCGGCGCTCTTCGTCGTTGACCTCGGTGGAGACCTGGTACGCACCGATGTGCTGCGTGATGCCACCGGCCTCGCCCGCGACGACGTTCGTCTTGCGGATGGCGTCGAGCAGTCGGGTCTTACCGTGGTCGACGTGACCCATGACGGTGACGACCGGCGGACGCGGGAGCAGGAACTCCTCGCCGCCCTCGTCCTCGCCGAACTCGATGTCGAAGCCCTCGAGGAGCTCGCGGTCCTCCTCCTCCGGGCTGACGATCTGAACGGTGTAGTTCATCTCGCCCGCGAGGAGCTGCAGGGTCTCGTCGGAGACGGACTGCGTGGCGGTGACCATCTCGCCGAGGTTCATCATCACGGCGACGAGCGACGCCGGGTTGGCGTTGATCTTCTCCGCGAAGTCGGTGAGGGAGGCACCGCGCGACAGGCGCACGGTCTCGCCGCCACCGCGCGGCAGCATCACGCCGCCGACCGACGGGGCCTGCATGGCCTCGTACTCCTGGCGACGCTGGCGCTTGGACTTGCGGCCGCGACGGGCCGGACCGCCGGGACGGCCGAAGGCGCCCTGCGTGCCACCACGGGCACCGGGACCACCGGGACGGCCACCGAAGCCGGGACGACCGCCGCCACCGGCACCGGCCGGGCCGCCGCCGAAGCCGCCGCCACCCGGACGCGGGCCGCCGAAGCCGCCGCCCGCCGGGCGGGAGCCCGGACCGGCCGGACGGCCGGCGAAGCCGCCGCCGGGACGACCGGCGCCACCACCGGGACGCGGGCCACCGGCACCGGGACCACGGCCACCGGGGCCGCCGCCGGGACGGGGACCGGGACCACCGGCAGCGGGACGCTGCGGCATCATGCCCGGGTTCGGACGGTTACCACCGGGAGCACCACCCGGACGCGGAGCGCCGCCCTGGGGACGGGGCATGCCGCCCGGGGTGGGACGGGCGCCGCCGGGACCCTGCGGGCGCGGGGCGCCGCCGGGGCCGGCCTGCGGACGCGGGGCACCCTGGCCGCCGGTGCCGGGGGCACCGGGACGGGGAGCGCCGGCCGGACGGGGCGCCTGCGGGCGCGCCATGCCGGTCGAACCGCCGGAGGTGAAGGGGTTGTTGCCCGGACGGGGACCGGCCGGACGGGCACCGCCGGGACGCGGGGCCTGGGAACCGCCGGCCGGGCGCTGGCCCTGGCCGCCGGGGGTGGAGCCGGCCGGACGCGGGGCGCCGGGACGGGCACCCTGACCCGGGGCGGCCGGGCGCTGCTGCGCCGGACGCGGGCCGGGGGCCGCGGCGGGACGCGCCGGGGCGGCGGGAGCCGCCGGGGGCGCGGAGAACTCGGTCGCCACGGGAGCCGCCGGAGCGGGCTTCGGGGCGGGAGCCTTGGGACCGGGACGCGGGCCGGGGGCGGCCGGAGTCACCGGGGTGGCCGCGGGGGCCTCGGCGGCGGCGGGCTTGGGGGCCACCGGTGCGCCGGGCTTGGGGGCGGCGGGACGTGCCGCGGCGGCCGGGGAGGGCGCCGCGGGCTTGGCGGGCGCGGCCTTGCGGGGCGCGCCGGGCTTCGCAGCGGACTTGCCGGCGTTGCCGCCGGGCCCCTGCAGTGCGTCAGTCAACTTGCGTACAACCGGCGCCTCGATCGTCGAGGACGCCGAACGGACGAATTCACCGAGTTCTTGGAGCTTGGCCATGACGACCTTGCTCTCGACTCCGAACTCCTTGGCGAGTTCGTATACCCGGACCTTAGCCACTTCGCTCCTTTTAGGTCCGGGTTACGCCGGACCGTCGCTACTTCATGGGCGTACTCATCGCGTACTCATCGAGTGCTCATCGCAATCTCGACCTACTTCCAACTCGCGAGGTACCTGACCGCACGGGGTTTCCGTGCCGTACTACTTCTTACGGTGTCGCCTCGGCCGTTGCCGCCAGGGCTTTGCGCAGTTCCTCCGTGTCGAGCGCTCCGGCGGACCTGAGGGCCCGGGGGAACGCCCGGCGGCGGACCGCCTGGTCGAGGCAGACCACGGCGGGGTGCACGTAGGCACCCCGGCCGGGCAGCGTACCGCGAGGATCGGGGACGCATTCGTCCCCGATCGCCACGATCCGCAGCAGATCGCTCTTGGCCGCTCGCTCCCGGCACCCCACACAGGTGCGTTCGGGGCATGCGCGGGCTTGCGTCCGGCCAGACACGCCTAAGTCTACCTCCCCGTACCGACCTCACCCCTTCAGGCGAAAAATCGAACGGATGTCGTCGTGATCCACTCGGTGCTCCGGGACTCCCGGAGTACCTGTCTACCCGCCGGGAACCTCCGGCGGGTAGCGGTTTATTCCCGGTCAGGCACGGGCGTCCGCGTCGGCGGGCACCTCGGTGTCGGGCCGGATGTCGATGCGCCAGCCGGTGAGCCGGGCGGCCAGGCGGGCGTTCTGGCCCTCCTTGCCGATCGCCAGCGACAGCTGGTAGTCGGGCACGGTCACCCGGGCGGACCGGGTGTCCCAGTCGACGACCTCCACCTTGCTCACCCGGGCGGGTGAGAGGGCGTTCGCCACCATCTCCGCCGGGTCGTCCGACCAGTCGACGATGTCGATCTTCTCGCCGTGCAGCTCGGCCATCACGTTGCGCACGCGGGCGCCCATCGGGCCGATGCAGGCGCCCTTCGGGTTGAGGCCCGAGCGGGTGGACCGGACGGCGATCTTGGTGCGGTGGCCCGCCTCGCGGGCGATCGCGGAGATCTCGACGCTGCCGTCGGCGATCTCCGGGACCTCCAGCGCGAAGAGCTTCTTCACCAGGTTGGGGTGGGTGCGCGACAGGGTCACGGACGGACCGCGGACACCCTTCGCCACCCGCACGACGTACGCCTTGAGGCGGAGACCGTGCGTGTACTCCTCGCCCGGGACCTGCTCCTGCACCGGCAGGATGGCCTCCAGCTTGCCGATGTCGACGAGGACGTTCTTGGGGTCCTTGCCCTGCTGGACCACGCCGGTGATGACGTCGCCCTCGCGGCCGGCGAACTCGCCGAAGGTCAGGTCGTCCTCGGCGTCGCGCAGACGCTGGAGGATCACCTGCTTGGCGGTCGTCGCGGCGATCCGCCCGAAGTCCGACGGGGTGTCGTCGAACTCCTTGGGCTCCTGCCCCTCTTCGAGGTCCCTCGGGTCCTCCGTCGCCCACACGACCACGTGACCGTTGGTGCGGTCGAGCACGACACGGGCGCGCCGGAAGCTGCCCTCGGTGCGGTGGTACGCGATGAGGAGGGCCGACTCGATCGCCTCGACGAGCAGGTCGAAGGAGATCTCCTTCTCCCGGACCAGACCCCGCAGGGCACTCATGTCGATGTCCACGGCTACGCCTCCTCTTCCTTCTTGTCCTTGCGGCTGAACTCGATCTCGACTCGCGCCTTGGCGATGTCGGTGAAAGCGATACGACGGGCGGTCGCCTTGCGGCCCTTCACACCCGGGATTTCGAGGTCCATGCCCTCGTCGTCGACGCCGAGGATGCGGGCGACCAGTTCGCCGGCATCCTTTCCACCTTCGGCGGACAGCTGGAACTTCACGAGGCGGCCGATCGCCCGAACGTAGTGACGGTGCTCGCTGAGCGGGCGGTCCGCGCCCGGGGAGCTGACTTCGAGGTTGTACTCGTCCTCGCCCATCACATCGGACTCGTCGAGCCGGTCGGAGATCTCACGGCTCAGCTCGGCGCATTCGTCCAGGTCGACACCCTCATCGGAATCCACGATGATGCGCAGCATCCGGCGCTTGCCCGCCTTGGAAAGCTCGATGTCCTCGAGGTCCAGGCCCTTGGCGGCGACGAGTGGCTCCAGCAGTCCGCGCAGCCTGTCGCTCTGGGTCGTGCTCATCCGGGTGACTCCTCGGCCGCGTGTGCTGTTGTGGTTTTCCGTCGTGTCAGGTCAAAGGGTATCCGGTCGCGGAGGGTGTTGCCGTCCGCGCTCCGGACGGGACCCCCGGGTACCGTGATCACACCTGCCCCGCCATCACCCCCCGAGGACGCCGCCGTGCCCTGGACCACGCCTTTGAGGCCCTCGCCCTCACGAAGGAGCCTGCTCGCCGGAGCCGCCGGTGCGGCCGGGGCCGTGCTGCTCACCGGGTGCACCGGTGACGGTGAGGCCTCCGGTACCGACGGCGGGATTCCGCTCGAACGGCGGATGCGGGAGGACGCCGTTCGTGACAGCGAGCGACTGCTGGAACGTTACGACGCCACCGCGGCGGCCCATCCCGGGCTCGCCGGGCGGCTCGCGCCGCTGCGCGCCGCCGTCGCGGCGCACACCGCGGCCCTGGCCTTCGCGGGCCCGGCGGCCCGTGAGCCGGCCGCCCGGCCGGGTCCGCCCTCCGCCGCCGCGTCCGGGGCCGCGGCGCCCGCTCCCGGCGCTCCCGGTGCGCCCGCGGCGGGCGGCGAACCGGTTCCGCAGCAGCCGGCCGAGGCCCTGAGCGCGCTCGCGGACGCCGAACGGAGCCTGTCGGAGGCCCGGACCATCGCCCTGGCCGGCGCCCCCGGGGAGCTGGCCCGGATGCTCGCCTCGGTGGCGGCCTGCGGGGCCGTCCACGCCTATCTGCTGACCTCCACCCCGGGAGCCGCCTCGTGAAGCCCTCGCCCTCCCCCTCCCCCGGCGGGGCCCTGCGGGCCGCCCAGGCCGCGCTGGCCGCCGAGCACGCGGCCGCGTACGGGTACGGGGTGATCGGGGCGCGGGTCGCGCCCGCCCGGGCGACCGAGGCCCGGGAGGCGTACGCCGGCCACCTGGCCCGCCGCGACCGGCTGACCCGGACCGTGCGGGAGCTGGGCGGCGCGCCGCAGCCCGCCGAGGCCGCGTACGCCCTGCCCTTCGAGCTGCGCACCCCGGCCGACACGGAGCGGCTGGCCGCCGTGATCGAGGACCGGGTGGCGGGCGCGTACTCGGACCTGGTGCGGTCGGCGGGCGGCCAGTTGCGCCGCGAGGCGGCTGACGCGCTGAGCGCCGCGGCCGTGCGCGCGGCGCGCTGGCGCGGTGTCGGCGTAGCCTTCCCTGGGCTCACGGAACGCTCGTAGGGGGCCCGTACCGGCTGAAAGGGACCACGCACGCATGGCTTTCGAACCGCCGCAGCGGCTCGTACGGGCGCTCGGCGAGCTGCCGCCGACCGAGCGGGACACGGAGTGGCTGGAGCGCGTGCCCGAGCTCGCCGAGGAGGCGCTGAAGCGGCGGGACGTGACGGCGCAGCGGGTCCAGACCCCGGGCGGGCGCAGCAGTGTGGTGCTGCTGGTCCGCTACCCCGACGGCACCCCGGCGGTCCTGAAGCTGGCGCCGCCGGGGGCCGCTCCCGGCCGGGAGCTGGCCGCGCTCGCCCACTGGGGCGGCTTCGGGGCAGTACGGGTCCTCGACTCGCGGCACCACGAGGAGGACGGGGCGCTGTTGCTGGAGCGGCTGCACCCGGACGTGTCGCTGCGTTCGCTGCCGGAGGCCAAGGCCCTGCTGGAGGCCTGCGGCACGCTGCGCCGGCTGTGGGTGGCCCCGCCGCAGGGCCATCCGTTCGAGACGGTGGCGGAGCGCACCGCCGCCCAGTGCGCGCTGCTGCGGTCGGCGCCGCCGGAGGCGCGGGCCCTGGCGGACACGGCGGTGGCGCTGCGGGAGGAGCTGACCGGGGCGCCCGGCGAGGGGCTGCTGCTGCACGGGAACTTCCGGCAGGGCAAGGTGCTGGCCGGCGAGCGGGCGCCGTGGCTGACGGTGGGCCCGGACCCGCTGGTCGGCGAGCGGGCCTACGACCTGGCCCGGCTGGTCCGGGACCGGCTGGAGGACCAGGTCGCCGCCTCGGCGGGGGCGGCCGGGGCGCGGCGGCGGGTGAACAAGCTCGCCGACTCGCTGGAGGTGGACCGGGAGCGGCTGCGGGGCTGGACGGTGTTCCGGGCGGTGGAGTCGGGCTGCCGGGCGCTGGCGGCGGGACGGCGGCGGGACGCGGAGCTGCTGCTGGAGTTCGCGGCCTGGTTGTAGGGCGGATCGCAGGGCATACCGTGAATAGGTAGGTATGTCCTGTACGTCCCGTCCGGCGGGGGGCCGTCATGGTCGAGGAACTGCTGACAGCGGGAATCGCCGCCGCCACCGGCGTCGCGGCCTATCTGGGCGCGGCCGCGCGGGTGGTGAAGCAGTACGAGCGGGGCGTGGTCTTCCGCTTCGGCCGGCTGCGCGAGGGCATCCGGCCGCCCGGATTCACGGTGATCGTGCCGGTCGTGGACCGGCTGCGGAAGGTGAACCTGCAGATCGTGACGCTGCCGGTGCCGGCGCAGGAGGGCATCACCCGGGACAACGTGACGGTGCGGGTGGACGCGGTGGTGTACTTCAAGGTCGTCGATCCCGCGAGCGCGATCATCGCGGTGGAGGACTACCGGTTCGCCGTCTCCCAGATGGCGCAGACCTCACTGCGGTCGATCATCGGCAAGAGCGACCTGGACGACCTGCTGTCGAACCGCGAGAAGCTCAACCAGGGGCTGGAGCTGATGATCGACAGTCCGGCGATGGGCTGGGGCGTGCAGATCGACCGGGTGGAGATCAAGGACGTGTCGCTGCCGGAGACGATGAAGCGGTCGATGGCGCGGCAGGCGGAGGCGGACCGGGAGCGGCGGGCGCGGGTCATCAACGCGGACGCGGAGCTCCAGGCCTCGCACAAGCTGGCAGAGGCGGCGGCGGTGATGTCCGACCAGCCGGCCGCGCTCCAGCTGCGGCTGCTGCAGACGGTGATCGCGGTGGCGGCGGAGAAGAACTCCACCCTGGTCCTCCCCTTCCCGGTGGAGCTGCTGCGCTTCCTGGAACGCGCGGCCCCCACCCCTCCCGCCGTTCCCGGGGCTTCCGTGCCTCCCGCCGTTCCCGGGGCTTCCGTGCCTCCCGGGGCTTCCGCTCCTCCCGCGGCCCGGAACCCCGCCGGGCCCGCCGTCCCGCCGTCGCAGACCACGCCCCCCGAATCGCCGGCGCCTTCCTGACGGGCCCGGCCGCGGGTCAGGTCAGGCGGGAGAGGGCCTCGGCGAGGGAGAGTTCCTCGCGGGTGCCGGCGGCGCGGTCCTGGAGCTCGACGACGCCCTCGGCGGAGCGCCTGCCCGCCACCAGGATCCACGGCACGCCGATCAGCTCCGCGTCCGTCAGCTTGACCCCGGGCGACAGCCCCGGCCGGTCGTCCAGGAGGACCCGCAGCCCCGCCGCGGCCAGCGCCCCGGCCGCCTCCTCCGCCAGCGCGAGCGGACCCGCCTTGCCCGCCGCCACCACGTGGACGTCGGCCGGCGCCACCGAGGCGGGCCAGCGCAGGCCCCGCTCGTCGGCCGTCTGCTCGGCCAGCGCGGCCACCGCCCGGGAGACGCCGATGCCGTAGGAGCCCATCGTCACGCGGACCGGCTTGCCCTCCTTGCCGAGGACGTCCAGCCCGAAGGCGTCGGCGTACTTGCGGCCCAGCTGGAAGATGTGCCCGATCTCGATGGCCCGGTCCAGCTTCAGCCCCGCCCCGCAGGACGGGCAGGGGTCGCCGGGCTCGACGACGACCACGTCCAGGTAGCGGTCCACCTCGAAGTCCCGGCCGCAGACCACGTTGAGGGCGTGGGTACCGGGCTTGTTGGCCCCCGTCACCCAGGCGGTGCCGGGTGCGACGCGGGGGTCGGCGAGGTAGCGGACCCCGTCCAGGCCCTGCGGGCCCACGTAGCCGCGTACCAGGTCGGGCCGGTCCGCGAAGTCCTCCGCCGTCACCAGCTCCACCACCGCCGGGGCCAGGTGCTCGCCCAGCTTGCCGAGGTCCACCTCGCGGTCCCCCGGCACGCCGACGGCTGTGATCTCGCCGTCCACCTTGACCAGGAGGTTCTTCAAGGTCGCGGAGGCGGGGACGCCGAGGTGCGCGGCCAGGGTCTCGATCGTGGGCGTGTCGGGGGTGGGGATCTCCTCCAGCGGGGCGTGGCCGGCGTCCGCGGCGGCGGGCGCCGGGGCGAAGGTGACCGCCTCCGTGTTCGCCGCGTAGTCGCAGGAGGGGCAGTCCACGAACGTGTCCTCGCCCGCGCCGGCCGGTGCCAGGAACTCCTCCGACGCCGAGCCGCCCATCGCGCCCGACACCGCCGACACGATGCGGTGGTCCAGGCCGAGGCGCTCGAAGATGCGCACGTAGGCCTCGCGGTGGAGCCGGTAGGACTCCTCCAGGCCCTCCTGGGACACGTCGAAGGAGTACGAGTCCTTCATCTGGAACTCGCGGCCGCGCAGGACGCCGGACCGCGGCCGGGCCTCGTCCCGGTACTTGGTCTGGATCTGGTACAGCATGACCGGCAGGTCCTTGTAGGACGTGCACTGGTCCTTCACCACGAGCGTGAAGATCTCCTCGTGGGTCGGGCCGAGGAGGTAGTCGGCGCCCTTGCGGTCCTTCAGCCGGAACAACAGGTCACCGTACTCCGACCAGCGGCCGCTGACCTCGTACGGCTCCTTCGGCAGCAGCGCCGGCAGCAGCACCTCCTGCGCGCCGATCGCGTCCATCTCCTCGCGGACGATGCGCGCGACGTTGTCCAGGACCTTCTTGCCGAGCGGCAGCCAGGTCCACACCCCGGCGGAGCTGCGCCGGACGTAGCCGGCCCGGACCAGGAGGCGGTGGCTGAGGGTCTCGGCGTCGGCCGGGTCCTCGCGGAGGGTCTTGGCCATGAGGCGGGACATGCGCTGCACGTGGTGAGTGGACATGCCGGGAGGCTATCGGGGGCGGCCCGGAGCCCCGAAACGAATTCAGCGCGCCCGCGGCGGCCTCAGGAGGGGCAGCGGGGCGCCCATGACGGCGTACGGCAGGCTCGCGCTCGGGAAGTGGACCTTGCGGGCCAGGTCCCGGTAGCCGAGGGACGCGTACAGCCCGCGCGCCGGGCTGTCGGTGTCGATGGCGGAGAGGATCGAGCGGGGCTCGGCGGCGCTGTCGGTGATCCGGGTGATGAGGGCACGGCCGACGCCGCGGCCCTGGAAGCCGGGGTGGACGTGCAGCTCGGTGATGACGAAGGAGTCGTCGAGCCAGGAGTCGCTGCCGCCCGCCCGCAGATGGGGTTCGACGATCGTGGACCACCAGTGGCCGCGGTCGTTGGGCATGCCGTACACGAAACCGGCCAGCGCCCCGTCGTCGGTGAACGCGCCGAGCGCGCGGGCACCGGGGCAGGTCATGTGGCGCTGGACGATGTAGCGCCGGATGCCGACCTCTTCCTCGCTGAGCCCGAAGGCGACGGCCTGGACGCGCAGGGCCTCGTCCACCCGGCCGGCCAGGTCGAGGTGCCCGATGCGGAGACCGGCGGGCCGTGCGGGGCCGTCGCCCGGGGAAGTAGGCAGCATGCGGCGACCTTACTTCGGGGTAGGGCGCCGCGGTACGGCTTCCGGGACGAAACCGGCCGCCCCGGCCGCGGTCAGAACAGGACGCTCATGAACGCGCCGACCTCTCGGAAGCCGACCCGGCGGTAGGCGGCGCGGGCGGCGGTGTTGAAGTCGTTGACGTAGAGGCTGACCAGGGGCGCCACGTCGCGCAGCGCGTACTCGACGACCGCGGCCATGCCGGTCTCGGAGTGCCCCCGGCCGCGGAACTCCGGGGCCACCCAGACGCCCTGGATCTGGCAGGCGGCGGCGGTGGCGGCGCCGATCTCGGCCTTGAAGACGACCTTGCCGTTCTCGACGCGGGCGAAGGAGCGGCCGCTGCCGACGAGCTCGGCGACGCGGGCCTGGTAGAGCAGCCCGCCGTCGCCGGCCATGGGCGAGATGCCGACCTCCTCGGTGAACATGGCCACGCAGGCGGGCATGATCAGGTCCATCTCGTCCTTGCGGATCCGGCGGACCATCGGGTCGGGGGCGATCTCGGCGGACGGTCGCTCGGTGACCATCAGCGGCTGGTGGGCGCGGACGTCGCGGGCCGGTCCCCAGCTGGGCTCCAGGAGCTGCCACAGCAGCCGGGTGGGTTCGGCGGGGCCGACGATGGAGGAGCAGCGGCGGCCGGTGCGGCGGGCCCGGTCGGCGAAGGCGCGTACGGCGTCGGGTCCGGCGCAGACGGGGACCAGGTTGGCTCCCGCGTAGCACAGGGAGCGGAGCTCGCCGTCGGCGTACCAGCCCCACATCTCGCCGCCCAGGCGCCACGGATCGAGCCCGGCGACCTGGACCCGGGAGGTGACGAAGGCGTTCTCGACGGGCTCGCGTCCGAGGATGCCGAGCGCGGCGTCGAGATCACTGGGTTCAAGGACCCTGGTCGTGGTCTGCGTCAACACCGGTGCCTCACCATGCAAGTCTGCTGATCTCCGCACTGTACCCGCCGCGACCTGCGCCCGCCCGGTCGCACAGGTCACGAAAAGGCCCGGCCCCGTCCCGCGAGCTGCGGGGACGGGGCCGGGCCGGGACGGGTCGTGGCGGTGCGGGTCAGACGCCGATGGCGACGCTGGGCTCGCCCGAGGTGACGCCGTCCTTCTCCATCTGCTCGGCGATCTTCAACGCCTCTTCGATGAGGGTCTCCACGATCTTGGACTCGGGGACGGTCTTGATGACCTCGCCCTTGACGAAGATCTGGCCCTTGCCGTTGCCGGAGGCGACGCCGAGGTCGGCCTCGCGGGCCTCGCCGGGGCCGTTGACGACGCAGCCCATGACGGCGACGCGCAGCGGGACGGTCATGCCCTCCAGGCCGGCCGTGACCTCCTCGGCCAGCTTGTAGACGTCGACCTGGGCGCGGCCGCAGGAGGGGCAGGAGACGATCTCCAGGCGGCGCGGCTTGAGGTTCAGCGACTCCAGGATCTGGTTGCCGACCTTGACCTCCTCGACCGGCGGCGCGGAGAGGGAGACGCGGATGGTGTCGCCGATGCCCTCGGAGAGCAGCGCGCCGAAGGCGACGGCGGACTTGATGGTGCCCTGGAAGGCGGGGCCGGCCTCGGTCACGCCGAGGTGCAGCGGGTAGTCGCACTGGGCGGCGAGCTGGCGGTAGGCGTTGACCATGACGACCGGGTCGTTGTGCTTGACCGAGATCTTGATGTCGCCGAAGCCGTGCTCCTCGAAGAGGGAGGCCTCCCACAGCGCGGACTCGACGAGCGCCTCGGGGGTGGCCTTGCCGTACTTCTTCAGCAGGCGGGCGTCGAGGGAGCCGGCGTTGACGCCGATGCGGATCGGCGTGCCCGCCTCCTTGGCGGCGTACGCGATCTCCTTGACCTTGTCGTCGAACTGCTTGATGTTGCCCGGGTTGACGCGGACGGCGGCGCAGCCGGCGTCGATCGCCGCGAAGACGTACTTGGGCTGGAAGTGGATGTCGGCGATGACCGGGATCTGCGACTTCTTCGCGATGACGGCCAGCGCGTCGGCGTCGTCCTGCGTCGGGCAGGCGACGCGGACGATCTGGCAGCCGGACGCGGTCAGCTCGGCGATCTGCTGGAGCGTGGCACCGATGTCAGAGGTGCGGGTCGTGGTCATCGACTGCACCGAGATCGGCGCGTCGCCGCCGACGGCCACGGAACCGACCTGGATCTTGCGGCTGACCCGGCGGTCGGCAAGCTTCGTCGGCACGGACGGCATTCCGAGAGAGATGGCGGTCATCTGCTGTGCAACCCCAAGGTGTGGATCGAGGTCCCGAGATCGGCGGGCTCCAGCCTTCGAGGTTACGCCAAGCGGCGCGTGCCCCGTGCATCCGAGGGGCCGCACCACCCGAACGCGGGGAGCCGGGCACGATGCGTGCCCGGCTCCGGTGGCGCCGTGGTGCGGGGGCCGTACGGCTAGGTGATCTTGATGGGGTTGACCACGTCCGCGACGAGCACCAGCAGGGTGAAGCAGACGAAGACGCCGGCGACCACGTACGCGGCGGGCATCAGCTTCGCCACGTCGAAGGGGCCGGGGTCGGCGCGCCGGAAGACCTTCGCCACGGTGCGGCGCAGGGACTCCCACAGGGCGCCGGCGATGTGCCCGCCGTCCAGGGGGAGCAGGGGCAGCATGTTGAACAGGAAGAGCGAGAGGTTGAACATGCCCAGCACGTTGAGCAGGATCGACATCCTCTGCTCGCTGGGCAGGTCCAGCGCGGCGATGTCCCCGCTGATCCGGGCCGCTCCGACGATGCCCATCGGGGAGTCGGCCTCGCGCTCGGCGCCGCTGAAGGCCGCGTTCCACAGGGCGGGGATCTTGGCGGGGAGGTTGAGCAGGCCCTGGACGCTGCCGTCGACGACCTCGGCCATGTGGTCGACGGACTCGCCGAAGGACAGGGCGGCGATCTCGCTCTTCGGGCTGAAGCCGAGCCAGCCGGCGGTGATGTACTCGCCCTTGACGTAGCCGCCGTGGCCGTCGGTCTTGGCGACCTGGTTCGCGATCAGGGTGACGGGGACGCTGAGCTGCTGCCCGTCGCGCACGACGGTGACGGTGGCGGGGCCGACGGTGTCGCGGATCCGCTTCTGGAGGTCGGCCCAGTCGGCCACCTTCTTGCCGTTGAAGGCGACGATGCGGTCGTCGGCCCGCAGTCCGGCCTTCTTCGCCGGGGCCACCGGGTCGCCGTCCTTGCAGACGTCGCGCTTCTCGCTCTGCTGGATGACGCAGGGTGAGACGGTCGCGATCTGGGTGGTCGTCCGGTTGATGCCGAAGGTCATCCAGACGCCGAAGAAGATCGCGAGGGCGAGCACCAGGTTCATGAAGGGGCCCGCGAACATCACGATCACGCGCTTCCAGGGCTTGCGCGTGTAGAAGAGCCGCGTCTCGTCCCCGGGCCGGAGCTCCTCGTAGGCCGCCGAGCGGGCGTCCTCGATCATCGACCGGAACGGCGAGGTGGAGCGGGCGGTGACCTTGCCGTCCTCGCCGGGCGGGAACATCCCGATCATGCGGATGTAGCCGCCCATCGGGATGGCCTTGATCCCGTACTCGGTCTCGCCCTTCTGGCGGGACCAGATGGTCCTGCCGAAGCCGACCATGTACTGGGGCACGCGGATGCCGAAGAGCTTGGCCGTGGAGAGGTGGCCGAGCTCGTGCCAGGCGATGGAGAACAGCAGCCCGATCACGAAGACGAGGATGCCGATCACCGTCAGCAGTACCGTCATGCGCCCGCCTCCACGGCGGCCCGCGCCGCCATCTCCCGTGCCCGGGCCCTGGCCCAGGTCTCCGCTTCGAGGACGTCCGCCACCGTCAGGGAAGTTCCCGACGCGGGCGATCCGTGCTCGTCGACCACTGCTGAGACGGTATCCATGATTGCTGTGAACGGCAGCCGACCGGCCAGGAAGGCGTCCACGCACTCCTCGTTCGCCGCGTTGAAGACGGCGGGGGCGGTGCCGCCCAGGGAACCGACGTGCCGGGCGAGGCCGACCGCCGGGAAGGCCTCGGTGTCGAGCGGGAAGAACTCCCAGGTGGAGGCCTTGGTCCAGTCGAAGGAGCGGGAGGCGTCCGGGACCCGCTGGGGCCAGCCGAGGCCGATCGCGATGGGGCCTCGCATGTCCGGCGGGGTGGCCTGGGCGAGGGTGGAGCCGTCCGTGAACTCGACCATGGAGTGCACGTAGGACTGCGGGTGGACCACGACCTCGATGCGGTCGAAGGGGATGTCGTAGAGCAGGTGCGCCTCGATGACCTCCAGCCCCTTGTTGACCAGGGTCGCCGAGTTCACGGTGATGACCGGGCCCATGGCCCAGGTGGGGTGCGCGAGGGCGTCCTCGACGGTCACCGAGGCCAGCTCCGCGCGGGTGCGGCCGCGGAAGGGGCCGCCGGAGGCGGTGACCACGAGCTTGCGGACGTCGGCGCGGGTGCCGGCGGCGAGGGCCTGGAAGAGGGCCGCGTGCTCGGAGTCCACGGGGATGATCTGGCCGGGGGCGGCGAGGGCCTTGACCAGCGGGCCGCCGACGATCAGCGACTCCTTGTTGGCCAGGGCGAGGGTGCGGCCCGCGCGCAGCGCCGCGAGGGTGGGCGCGAGGCCGATGGAGCCGGTGATGCCGTTGAGGACGGTGTGGCAGGGCGAGGCGGCGAGTTCGGTCGCGGCGTCGGGCCCGGCCAGGATCTCGGGCAGCGGCTCGGCGGCGCCGTACTGCTCGCCCAGCGCCTCCTTCAGGGCCGGTACGGCGTCCTCGCGGGCGACGGCCACGGCCTGGACCCGCAGCTTCCGTGCCTGCTCGGCCAGCAGCCCGACGCGCCCGCCCGCGGCGGACAGCGCGGTGACCCGGAACCGGTCCGGGTGGCGCAGGGCGAGGTCGATGGCCTGGGTGCCGATGGAGCCGGTCGACCCGAGGATCACGATGTCCCGGCGGCCGGCCGCGGCGTCGAAGAGGAGGTGCGGATCGGCGAGGGGGGCTGGACTGTCGCTCATGCCCCCCATTGTTGCCGCAACTCAGGGGCGCTTGGACACGGAGTCCCCGTCCGTGACGCGCGCCAGGAGTTCGGGCAGGGTGCCGGCGAAGTCGGGGAGCGCCCGGGCGGCCCGCCACCAGGCCCCGGCGTCGTTCCCGAGGGCCGCGTCGAAGAGCCGGTCGGCCTCCGCGCGGGCGGCGAGCACGGCGGCCGGGCGGTCGTGGCGGTCGGGGTGGCCTATGTCCCCGAGCCACTGGTCCTCGTCGAGCGCCCAGCAGGCGGGGACCTTGTGCCGGACCACGTCCGCGCCGGTGAGCAGGCCCCGGTCCAGGCAGTCGCGGACCCAGCGGACGTCCTCGGTGGCCGTCTCCATCGGCACGGCCAGGCTGACCAGGGCCAGCTCGCGTTCCCACGCGCCGGCCGGCTCGGCGGGAACCGGGTCCGGGGTGAGGTGGCGGACGGCGCGGGCCAGCGCCGGGTCGTGGCGTACGTCTCCGGGCGCGGTCGGGGTGCCCGCGGCCAGCGCGGCCGCCAGTTCGGGCAGGGTGCCGCGGAAGGCGGGGGCCCGGCGGCCCAGTTCGGCCCACAGCCGGGGGTCGTCGCCGAGGGCGGGGCGCAGGGCGCGGTGCACGGCCGACTGCATCTCGGCCTGTTCGGGCAGGCTCCAGCGCAGCCCGCGGGCGACGGGGAGGTGGCCGAGCAGCAGGGTGCGGGGCGCGGGGGCCACGTGCGCGACGAGCTCGTCGCAGGTCAGCAGGCCCATCCGGACGGCGCGGACGGCGGGCCGGTACCAGTGACGGCCGTACGGGTCACCCGTGCGCGCGTCGAGCAGCGCCCGGCACGCCTGCCGGGGCAGTCCGCCCGCCAGCAGCAGCGCCTCGACCGCGCCGGCCGGCAGCGGGGCGCGGGCGTGGGCGCGCAGCAGCGGTTCGGGGTCGTGGAGGTCGAGCAGGTGCGGCATGCGGAGCAGGGTGAGCGGGATCCGGGGGCGGCGGCCGTGCCGGCGCAGCAGGCGGATCAGCTCGTCGGGGGCGAGGGGGCCGGGGCCGGTCTCGGCGAGCAGTTCGGGCGAGGGCCCCGGCCGGGCGGCGTACCGCGCGGGGCCGGGCAGGCCGGGCAGCGGGCGGCCGACGACGTGCGGGTTGCGGGCGATGTAGTGCCGGTCGGTGTCGGTGCCGTGGCGCAGCAGCAGGGTGACGGCGGCGGCGGGCAGCCACTGGTCGCGGCACAGGTACGTGCGGGTGGGCCCGTCGAGCCGGTCGACCAGGTCGGCCACCACGGCGTGCGGTGCGTGGCGCAGCAGGTGCGCCACGCACCAGGCCAGCCGTCGGCGGGCCCGGTCCTCCTCGGCCGTCGCCATCGTCCTCGCCCGCCTCGCGCTCGTGCCGGTACCGGTGCTCTGCCCGTACGCCCGTACTCGTACATCCGTCCGGTCTGCTGCCGATGATGGCAGGTCAGCGCAGGGGACGGTGAACGTTTTCCCGGGTGGAGGGGCCGGGGGCGGCGTCCGCGATCCACGGGCCGTCGCCGGAGGGGTCGAGGACGCCCTCCTCCAGCCAGGTGTAGGCGCCGCCGAGGACCCCTTCGACGACCTTGCGGTCGAGGTCGTCGGTGTTGGACCACAGACGGCCGAAGAGCTCCTCGACGCGCAGCCGGGACTGGCGGCAGAAGGCGTCGGCGAGCTGGTAGGCCTCGCGGCCGTGGTCGCCGCTCTCGCGCAGGTGCTCGGCGCGCACGCAGGCCGCGCTCATCGCGAAGAGCTCGGCGCCGATGTCGACGATCCGGCCGAGGAAGCCCTGCTTGGTCTCCATGCGGCCCTGCCAGCGCGCCATGGCCATGAACATCGCACGGGCCAGCTTGCGGGCGCCGCGCTCGACGTAGCGCAGGTGGGTGGCGAGGTCGGGGTGGCCGGCCGGGTGGAACTCCCGGTAGGTGCCGGGCACCTGGCCGGGGCCGGTGGCGAGCTTGGGCAGCCAGCGGGCGTAGAAGCCGGCGGCACGGGCGCCGGCCTTCGCCTTGTCCCCGAGGTCCTTCTCGGGGTCGATGAGGTCCCCGGCGACGGAGAGGTGGGCGTCGACGGCCTCGCGGGCGATCAGCAGGTGCATGATCTCGGTGGACCCCTCGAAGATCCGGTTGATGCGCAGGTCGCGCAGGAGCTGTTCGGCGGGCACGGCGCGTTCGCCGCGGGCGGCGAGGGACTCGGCCGTCTCGAAACCGCGTCCGCCGCGGATCTGGACCAGTTCGTCGGCCATCAGGCAGGCCATCTCGGAGCCGTAGAGCTTGGCGAGGGCGGCCTCGATGCGGATGTCGTTGCGGTCCTCGTCGGCCATCTGGGAGGCGAGGTCGACCACGGCCTCCAGGGCGAAGGTGGTGGCGGCGATGAAGGAGATCTTCGCCCCGACGGCCTCGTGCCGGGCGACGGGGCGGCCCCACTGCTCGCGCACGCCGGACCATTCCCGGGCGATCTTCAGGCACCACTTGCCGGCGCCGACGCACATGGCGGGCAGGGACAGCCGGCCGGTGTTGAGGGTGGTCAGCGCGATCTTGAGGCCGGCTCCCTCGGCGCCGATCCGCTGGGCGGCGGGCACCCGGACGCGGTGGAAGCGGGTGACGCCGTTCTCCAGGCCGCGCAGGCCCATGAAGGCGTTGCGGTGCTCGACGGTGATGCCCGGCGAGTCGGCCTCCACGACGAAGGCGGTGATGCCGCCGCGGTGGTTCTCGCTCCGGGGGACGCGGGCCATGACCACGAGCAGGTCGGCCACCACCCCGTTGGTGGTCCAGAGCTTCACCCCGTCGAGGACGTAGGTGTCGTCGTCCTCCGGGTCGGGCACGGCGGTGGTGGCCAGCCGCGCCGGGTCGGAGCCCACGTCCGGCTCGGTGAGCAGGAAGGCACTGATCGCGGAGGTGGCGCAGCGCGGCAGGTAGGCGTCCTTCTGCTCCTTCGTGCCGAACATCTTCAGGGGCTGCGGCACGCCGATCGACTGGTGCGCGGAGAGCAGGGCGCCGATGGCCGGGCTGACGGAGCCGACGAGGGCGAGCGCCTTGTTGTAGTAGACCTGGGTGAGGCCGAGGCCGCCGTATTCGGTGCCGATCTTCATGCCGAGCGCGCCGAGCTCCTTGAGCCCGCGCACCGTCTCGTCGGGGATCCGCGCCTCGCGTTCGATGCGCCGCCCGTCGATCTCGTTCTCGCAGAAGTCCCGCAGCCGGGCCAGGAAGGCCTCGCCGCGCCGGACGTCCTCGTCGGCGGGCGACGGGTGGGGGTGGATCAGGTCGAGCCGGAAGCGGCCGAGGAAGAGTTCCTTGGCGAAGCTGGGTTTGCGCCAGTCCTGCTCGCGGGCCGCTTCCGCGACCTGCCGCGCCTCGCGCTCGGTCACCTTGGGCTGTACGGGCCGTGTTGCCGACATCCGGGTACTCACCTCGCCGCATCGGGGGGCCTACCGATCGGTGCTACCTGTCAGTCGTACCCGCTCCGGACGCCGGGGAAAATACGGGCGCCTGCAAAAGGGGGATCCCGCGCCGGAGGGCGGGGGTGAAAAGGGGGACGGCCGGAGCCCCCGCACAGTAGGCTCCGGCCGTCGGTCTGGGACCGTACGAGTCGGTCAGATGTCGAGGCCCGTGAGGACCAGGACGCGCTCGTACGTGTAGTCGTCCATCGCGTAGCGGACGCCCTCGCGGCCCACGCCGGACTGCTTGACGCCGCCGTACGGCATCTGGTCGGCGCGGTAGGAGGGGGCGTCGCCGATGATCACGCCGCCGACCTCGAGCTCGCGGTGCGCGCGGAAGGCGATCTGGACGTCGCGGGTGAAGACGCCGGTCTGCAGGCCGAACTTCGAGTCGTTGACGGCGGCGAAGGCCTCGTCGGTGTTCTCGACCTTCGTCAGGGTCAGGACCGGGCCGAAGACCTCCTCGGTGGCGAGCTTCACGCCGGCCGGGACGTCCGCGAGGACGGTCGGCTCGACCGTGGCACCGTCGCGCTTGCCGCCCGTGAGCAGCTTGGCGCCGGCGGAGACGGCCTCGTCCACCCAGGACTCGACGCGCTTGGCGGCGTCCTCGGAGACCAGCGGGCCGACGTCGGTGGCGTCGTCGGAGGGGTCGCCGGTGATCTGCGCCCGGACCTTCTCGACGACCTTCTCCACGAGGCGGTCGTAGACGGAGGCGTCGGCGATCACGCGCTGCACGGAGATGCAGGACTGGCCGGCCTGGTAGTTCGAGAAGGTCGCGATGCGGGTCGCGGCCCAGTCGAGGTCGGCGTCGGAGGACCAGTCGGCGAGGACGACGGCCGCGGCGTTGCCGCCCAGCTCCAGGGTGCAGTGCTTGTGGGGCACCGACTGCTGGATGGCGTAGCCGACGGTGTCGGAACCGGTGAAGGAGATGACCGGGAGGCGGTCGTCCTTGACCAGGGCCGGCATCTTGTCGTTGGCGACGGGCAGCACGGACCAGGAGCCGGCCGGCAGGTCGGTCTCGGCGAGCAGCTCGCCGAGGATCAGGCCGGAGAGCGGGGTGGCCGGGGCCGGCTTCAGGATGATCGGCGCGCCGACGGCGATGGCGGGGGCCACCTTGTGGGCGCACAGGTTCAGCGGGAAGTTGAACGGCGCGATGCCGAGGACCGGGCCCTTGACGAAGCGGCGGGTCAGGGCCAGGCGGCCGACGCCGCCGGCGTCGGTGTCCAGGCGCTGGGCCTCTCCGCCGTTGAAGCGGCGGGCCTCTTCGGCGGCGAAACGGAACACGGACACCGCACGGCCGACCTCACCGCGGGCCCACTTGACGGGCTTGCCGTTCTCGGCGGAGATCAGCTGGGCGATCTCCTCGGTGCGCTCCGCGAGCCGCTTGGACACGTGGTCCAGGGCGGCGGCGCGTACGTGGGCGGGGGTCGCGGAGAACTCCGCCGTCACGGCGTACGCCGCGGCCACGGCCTCTTCGACCTGGGCGTCGGTGGGCACGCTGACCGTGCCGACCAGACGTCCGTCCCACGGGTTGTGGACGTCGAAGCTGTCCTGGCCGGTGGCCTGGCGGCCGGCGAGCCAGAAGGCGTGGGTGGAAGTCATGCGAATCCCGGCCCTTCGGAGTGTGCGGTGGGTCGTTGTCCCCACCACGGTAGGACTCCGCCGGGCTTTCGGTGTTTATCCGGCGTGGAGCACCTTCCCGCGCCCCTGCTCCGCTTTGGCACTGTCCCTCCCCCGGCGCCCCGGTCTCGGGCGGGTGCGGCGCGCGCCGGAAGGGGTGCGCGGGGAGGGGCGCGCGCGTCAGGGGGCCGGCGGGCCGGCCTTCAGGGCGAGCCACAGCTCCATGCGGACGTCCGGGTCGTCCAGGGAGCGGCCGAGGATCTCCTCGACGCGCTTCATGCGGTAGCGCAGGGTGTGGCGGTGGACGCCGAGGTCGGCGGCGGCGGCGTCCCACTGGCCGTGGCGGGAGAGCCATGCCTGCAGGGAGGCCACCAGGTCGCCGCGGCCGGTCGCGTCGTGCTCCCGCAGGGCCCGCAGGGTGCCGTCCGCGAAGGCGCGTACGGCGTCGTCGGCGAGCAGCGGCAGGACCGAGCCCGCCGCGAGGTCCTCGTGCTCGACCAGCGCCCTTCCCCGGCGCCGGGCCACCGCGAGGGACTGGTCGGCCTGCTTGAGGGCCGCCGCGACCCCCGCCGGGCCGGCCGGCGCCGACAGGCCGACCACCAGTTCGTCGGGCTCCGGCCCGGCCGCGTCCCGGCCGCGCCGGGACTCCTGGGCCTCCGCGTGGTCGGCGCACGCCTGTGCCGCCGAGCCCCCGTCGGCGGCCAGTACCACCAGCCGGCCCGGCTCCGGGACCACCAGCAGCGTCTCCCCGGTCCGCGCCGCCGCCGACTCCACCGCGTCGGCCAGCAGCGCCAGCCCCTCCGGCTGGGCCGTCCCGGGCAGCGCCGGCTCGGCGACGATGATGCGGAACGGGGCCTCCAGCAGGGCCCCGTACAGGTCCCCGGCCACGGCCCGCGCGTGCTCCGGCTCCCCCTCCAGCAGCATCCGCAGCACGGCCGCGCCCAGCCGGGACTCCGCGTCGTGCAGCGACCGGGAGCGCTCGGTGGTCAGGGTCAGCAGCGCGACGGCGGAGTGCACCGCGTACCGCTCGGCGGTGCCCAGCGGGGCCGCCGTCCCGACGGCGAGGGCGCCCCGGGCCCGGCGCCCGGTGCCGAGGGACTGGAGCTCGACCCGGTCCTCGGCGCCGCCCACCACCGCGCTCGCCGGCGCGGGCCGCTCCCGCAGGCGCTCCACGTCGGGGGTGAGCCGGGCGGCCCGCCGCGCCGCCCAGTCGGGGGCGGCGGCGACGACGGCGCCGGAGGTGTCGTACAGCGCGGCCCAGCCGTGCACGTGGGCCGCCAGCTTCGTCAGCAGGTCGGCCGGGCCGTCGGGGGACAGCGCGGCCCGGGTCAGCTCCCGCTGCGCCTCGAAGCCGGCGGTCACGGCGCGGTACTGGTCGGCGGCCAGCGCGGCGGAGACGGCCTTGCTGATGGCGAGGAACGGGGTGCGCCGCGGCACCTCCAGCAGCGGCAGGTCCTCCTCGCGGGCGGCCTGGAGCAGCGCTTCGGGAATGGCCTCGTAGTTGACCCCGACGGCGAAGCCGATGCCGACGACCCCGGCGGCGGCCAGCCGCCGGACGTAGCGGCGCATCTCCTCGGGGTCGTCCGCGTCGAGCTTCATCGCGGTGACGAGCAGCAGCTCGCCGCCCTCCATGTACGGCACGGGGTCGGCGAGCTCGCTGACGTGGGCCCAGCGCACGGGGGTGTCGAGGCGGTTCTCCCCGGCCCGGACGGTGAGCTTGAGCGCCGAGTGCTGGACGAGCGAGGCAAGGGTGAGCGGCATCGGGTTCCAGACGGGGAGGGAGGGGACGGGGCCGCGGAGCGGGTCTTCGCCACGTCGTATGAACGACCCCTTTCGATTCTGCCACCCCGTACGGGTCCCCTCAGCCGGTCCTCAGCCGGTCCCCGACAGCCGGAGCAGCAGCGGAGCGGCTCGTTCCCCCTGTACGGAGGTCAGCGACAGCACCGCGCAGCCGGGCGGGACGGCGTGCGCCAGCTCGGAGGCGGACCAGCGTTCGCGCTCCACCTGGCGCACGGTGACCGCGTCGGTGGTCACGGCCTTCCCGGTGACCAGCTTGCGGAAGGCGTGGAGGGCCCGGGTCAGCGGCTGGTCGGCGAAGACGGTCCGGTGGGTGACGTCCCGGGTCTCGACCCACTCGGTGCCCCAGGCCTCGGCGAAGCGCTGCCCGTCCCAGGTGGTGACCCCGGAGAAGGCCATCCGGCAGCCGACCGCGCCCAGCAGCGGCGTGCGCAGGGCCTCCGGCACGTCGTCCAGGGTGCGCAGGGTCAGCAGCACCCCGGCGTTGGCCGAGCGCAGCCGCTGTACGCCGCGGACGGTCTCCGGGGTCAGGGTGTGCGCGGCGTCGTCCAGGGCGAGGAAGGCGAACAGCGAGCGGTCGGCGCGGGCGGCGGCGGAGGCGTTGAACTGGGCGAGGAGCAGCCGGGCCAGCATCCGGGACGCGTCGGCGTGCCCGCGTTCGGGGAGGTCGACGCGGACCCGTACGGGGTGTTCGAGGGCGCGCAGGGAGAAGGGGCGGCCCCGCCGCTCGAAGCCGCCGGCGGCCGCCGCGGCGTCGTAGGCCCCGACGTCGAAGAAGCCGGCGAAGGCGGGCCGGTCGAGGAGGGCGGCCCGGTCGGCGAGCGCCGGGCCGGGGTCCCCGGGGGCCCCCTGCTGGCGCAGGCGCGCGTCGAGCTCGCGGAGCATGGCCTGCCGGCCGGTGCCCTCCAGTGCCTGGCGGAGCGCGGTGAGGGCGGAGGGCACCCCGTCGAGCAGTTCGCGCAGTTCGGGGACGGCGGGGAAGCGGCCGTACGCCTCCCGGAAGGGGCCGATCAGCTGGGCGAGGGTGGTCGCGGCGCGGCGCACGTCGATGCCGGGGACGTCTCCGACGAAGGCCTCGGCGAGGAGGCCGGCGGCTTCGTCGGGGTCGGCGGTGCCGCCGTAGAGGTCGAGGTCGTGGACGGAGGCGGGGTCGCCGACGCGCACGACGATGTCGTAGGCGCTGTCGGGGCCGAGCTGGGTACCGGCCGCGCCGACGGCGACGACGGCGGCCCGGCCGGCCAGCGCCTGGAGCGCGAGCGATTCGACGACGGGCCGGACGAGGCGGGCGGTCTTGCCGGTGCCGGAGGGGCCGACGGCCAGCAGGGAGGTGCCGAGCACGCCGGGGTCGAGGGCGATCCCGGTGCCCCGGCGGGCGTAGGGGTTGCGCTCCCCGTCCTCGACGGTGCCGAGCAGCACCTGGCGGGCCAGCAGGTCGTGGCGGGCGGCCCGGACCGGCAGGTCGCGGTCGCCGGAGGGGTGGACGCAGGCGGCGGCGCCCTTCTCCCGTACTGCGGTGTCGAAGGCCCGCAGCCGGCTGGGGTCGGCCCGTACGGAATCCCAGGCGCGCCGGATGCGGGTGTAGTCCACGTCGTTCATCCGCCCGGCCGCGGCTTCGGCGCCGAGCCGCTCGGCGGCCGCGGAGAGTCCGGCCGCGCGCAGCTCCGGCCAGTCGGCGGGGTCGGCGCCGGGGGCCGCCTCCACGGGTGCGGTCCCGGGCCCGGGGGCGGGGGCGGGCCGGCGGGCCAGCCGGGCGAAGAAGACCAGGACCGGTGCCAGGACCACCCCGTACACGAGGCAGGTGACCAGCTGCTGCACTCCCGGGCTCATCTCCGCGTAGGGCAGGTGGCCGCCGACGAGGCTGAGGAGGGGCACGGTCCGGGTCCAGATGATCACCACGACGAACAGGGCCAGCGCCGCCGCGCCGAGGACGCGCGCACGGGGTCCGCGGGCCGCGACGAGCCGTTCGAAGGCCAGGCCCCACGAGCCGAGGCGGCTGAACCACACCACCAGCGCCCCCGTGACGAGCAGCATGTACGCCTGGAGCGCGGCGACGCCGGGCCCGGGTCTGGGCGCGCCGCCGAGCTCCCACCAGTCGTGCGGGGTGAGCAGTTTGACCGGCAGGTCGGTGTACGGGATGTAGTTGTCGGTGATCAGCGACCACAGCAGGACGCAGGCGAGGAAGGAGATGACCACGCCGCTGAGCAGCGACCGGTCCGTGGCGGGGTCCTCCTCGCTCCCGGCGCGCGGGACGTGGCCGAAGCGCCAGACGCCCGGTTCGGCCCCCGGGCGCGGGGTGCGCAGCCAGTCGGTGAAGGGGCCGCCGACGGCGGGGGCGTGCCGGGGCTTCGGCGGGGCCCCTGGCGGCGGCTGCGGGCCCGCTGGCCGTGGGACGTGACCCTCGCGGGTCGACGGTCCGTCGTGCGTGCCCTCGGTGTTCATGAAACCCCTGCCCCCTGCCCGTTCCCAACGCGCCGCGGCGCTCAATCTAGTGCCCGGCCGGGCCCTTGGCCCCGCACCCCGCGGTGATCCGCGGGACGGGTGCCGGTTCCTTCCTATGGCCGTCGCGGACAAGGACACGCGGACACCACTCCCGAACGGAGCATGCCTTACCCCCTCCGCCGGGCCTAGCCTGCGGACAAAGACACAAGTGCGTCCGAAAACACCCCCCAGGAGCCCTCTATGACCGCTGTCCCGCAGGAGCGTCGCATCGTCACCGCGATCCCCGGCCCCAAGTCTCAGGAGCTGCAGGCCCGCCGCCTCGAGACGGTGGCCGGCGGCGTGGGCTCCGTGCTCCCCGTCTTCACGGCCCGCGCGGGCGGCGGCATCATCGAGGACGTCGACGGCAACCGCCTGATCGACTTCGGCTCCGGCATCGCCGTGACCTCGGTCGGCGCCTCCGCGGAGGCCGTGGTGCGCCGCGCGTCCGCGCAGCTCGCCGACTTCACGCACACCTGCTTCATGGTCACGCCGTACGAGGGCTACGTCGAGGTCTGCGAGGCGCTCGCCGAGCTGACCCCGGGCGACCACGCCAAGAAGTCGGCGCTGTTCAACTCGGGCGCCGAGGCCGTCGAGAACGCCGTCAAGATCGCCCGTTCGTACACCAAGCGCCAGGCCGTCGTCGTCTTCGACCACGGCTACCACGGCCGTACGAACCTGACGATGGCGCTGACCTCGAAGAACATGCCGTACAAGCAGGGCTTCGGTCCGTTCGCCCCCGAGGTCTACCGCGTCCCGGTCGCCTACGGCTACCGCTGGCCCACCGGTGCCGAGAACTGCGGCCCCGAGGCCGCCGCCCAGGCGATCGACCAGATCACCAAGCAGATCGGCGCCGACAACGTCGCCGCGATCATCATCGAGCCGGTCCTCGGCGAGGGCGGCTTCATCGAGCCCGCCAAGGGCTTCCTCCCTGCGATCGTGAAGTTCGCCAACGACAACGGCATCGTCTTCGTCGCCGACGAGATCCAGTCCGGCTTCTGCCGCACCGGCCAGTGGTTCGCGTGCGAGGACGAGGGCATCGTCCCGGACCTGATCACCACCGCCAAGGGCATCGCGGGCGGTCTGCCGCTCGCCGCCGTGACCGGCCGCGCCGAGATCATGGACTCCGCCCACGCGGGCGGCCTGGGCGGCACGTACGGCGGCAACCCGGTGGCGTGCGCCGGCGCGCTCGGCTCCATCGAAACCATGAAGGAGCTCGACCTCAACGCCGCGGCGAAGAAGATCGAGTCCGTCATGAAGGCCCGTCTGACGGCCATGCAGGAGAAGTACGAGATCATCGGCGACATCCGCGGCCGCGGCGCCATGATCGCGATCGAGCTGGTGAAGGACCCGGTCTCCAAGACCCCGTTCCCGGAGGCGGCCGGCGCGCTCGCCAAGGCCTGCCACGCCGAGGGCCTGCTCGTCCTCACCTGCGGCACCTACGGCAACGTGCTCCGCTTCCTCCCGCCGATCGTCATCGGCGAGGACCTGCTGAACGAGGGCCTGGACATCATCGAGGGCGCTTTCGCGGCCCTCTGACCGAACGTCAGTTTCGAAGGCCTAGAACGCCTGGACGCGGCACCCGCCCCCTACCACCGGTAACGGGGCGGCGCTGTGAAGAAGCTGTGGGGGGCCGATGGCGGGAGCGCGTTCCCGCTGTCGGTCCCCCTTTCGCTGGCGTACGGTTTCTGCAGATGAGTGAGACAGACCGTTTCCGGGAGACCGGGGGCGACACCGGTACCGGGCTTCCCCAGCGCCGTACTGGTCATGCGTTCGCGCACACTCCTCGCAGATCGGACGGCCGTCCGCCCCAAACCCCCCGGGGCGAACGGCAACCCGGTCAGGGCGGCCGCCCCGGAACCATCCCCCCTGTTCCGGGGTGGCCGGCCATCCTCCCGACGGCCCTGTGCCTCGGCCTCTTCGCCCTGATCACCTGGCAGGTCCTGGTGTCGGGGCCGCTCCTGGTCCCGGACCACGCGCTCAGCCGCGCCCTCGTGCGCACCGTCCCGGACGCGGTCACCGAGCGCCTCGCGGACCTGGGCAACGTCCCGGTCGCCGTCCCCGTCCTCGTGCTGGCCATGGCGTACGCCGTCTGGCGCGGCCGGCGCGTCGCCGCGCTCGCGGCCGGCCTGGCGATGGCCCTGGTGCCGGCGCTGATCGTCCCGCTCAAGGCGTGGACCGCCCGCCCGGGCCCGCTGGAGCCCTGGGCCGCCGGGTACTACCCCTCGGGCCACACGGCGACGGCCCTGACCGCCTACGTGGGCGCGGCGCTGCTCCTCGCCCCCTGCACCCGCCGTCCCTGGCCGGTGGCGGCCGCCCTCGCCCTGTCGGCGGCGACGGCCGCGGGCCTGGTCCTGCGCGGGTTCCACTGGCCCCTCGACGTGCTGGCCAGCGTCCTGCTGTGCGTGCCGCTGCTGCTGGGGGTGCGCCGGGCGGCCGGAGGCCGGGGCGGGAGCTGAGTCCCGGCCGCACCGGGGGGGGGGAGCCCGGTCCGCCGCCGGGGAGCGGCGGCGGCCGGAGCCCGTGGGGGCCGTGCGGTCAGGGCCTGCGGGACTCCTCCGCCCGCGCCCGCGCCGCCGCGGCCTCGTGCAGCGCGAGCTCCAGCACCGCCGGGTCGGTGAGCGTGCCGCGCCCGTCCGGGACCTCCAGCCAGCGGACCCCGCCGGTCGCCCGGCCGGGGTACGGGACCACGATCCAGGTCCCGCGCCCGGCTCCCCGTACGCCCGTGCCGATCCAGCGGGCCGCCGTGCCCGGGGGCACGAAGAAACCCACCTTGGCGTCCTTGAAGTCGGCCAGCACCGGGCCGGGCGGACCGGACAGCAGGCGCAGCACGTCGAGGGCGGGCCGCCCCAGCTCCCCCGGCACGATCAGCACGTCCCACTGCCGGCCGGCCGGCAGCAGGGCGACCCCGAGGGGGTTGCGCTCCCATTCCCAGCGGCATGCAGCCGGATCCGGTGCCGCCGAAACCAGCCATTCCACCGCGGTCCTCGCTCCCGGGAGCGTCATCGCCCGGCCTCCGTCGTCTCGTTCTCGGTGTGGTTCTCACCGGGAGAGAGCGGGGCCGGGCGGGGCTATGACGCGGGTTGCGTTACTCCGTGGAGGTGAAGCGCACACGGACGGACCGCGGGCGTGCGCCGGGGCGTACGCGCGTGCCGGCGTACGCGTGTGCGCGGGGACGTACGGGGGTCAGCTGTCGAAGCCGAGCCCGAGGCGGTCCAGCGTCCTGAGCCACAGGTTGCGGTGGCCGCCCCGGGCGTCGGCGCGGGCCAGCGACCACTTGGTGAGGGCGATCCCGGTCCAGGCGAGGGGCTCGGGCGGGAACGGCATGGGCTTGGACCTCACCATCTCCAGCCGGGTGCGCTCGGTGGAGAGGCCGTCGAGCAGGTCCAGCATCACGTCGGCGCCGAAGCGGGTGGCCCCCACGCCCAGGCCGGTGTACCCGGCGGCGTAGGCCACCCTGCCGCGGTGCGCTGTGCCGAAGAAGGCCGAGAAGCGGGAGCAGGTGTCGATGGCGCCACCCCAGGCGTGGCTGAAGCGCACCCCCTCCAGCTGCGGGAAGGCGGTGAAGAAGTGCTCGGCGAGCTTGAGGTAGGTCTCGGGGCGGTGGTCGTACTCGGAGTCGAGCTTCCCCCGGTAGGGGTAGACCGCGTCGTACCCGCCCCACAGGATCCGGTGGTCCCTGGTGATCCGGAAGTAGTGGAACTGGTTGGCGCTGTCGCCCAGTCCCTGGCGGTTCTTCCACCCGATCGAGGCCAGCTGTGCCTCGTCCAGCGGCTCGGTCATCAGCGCGTAGTCGTAGACCGGGACGGTGAAGGGGCGGATCCGGCGCACCAGCGACGGGAAGATGTTGGTGCCCAGCGCGACCCGGCGGGCGAGGATCGTGCCGTAGGGGGTCTCCACCGTCATCCCGGCGCCCGCCTGCGCCAGCTTCAGGCCGCGCGTGTTCTCGTAGATCCGCACGCCCTGCTCCAGGCAGGCCCGCTTCAGGCCCCAGGCCAGCTTCGCCGGGTTGAGCATGGCCACGCCGTCGCGGTCCCACAGGCCCGCGAGGAAGGTGGGCGAGTCGATCTCCGCGCGCAGCTCCTCCCCCTCCAGCCACTCGGAGCCGGCGCCGAGGCCCAGCCGGCGGGCCTGCTCGTGCAGTTCCCGCAGCTCCTCGACCTGGTGCGGCTCGGTGGCCACGTCGATCTCGCCGGTGCGCTCGAAGTCGCAGTCGATGCCGTAGCGGGCGACGGCCTCCTCGATGGCGTCGAGGTTGCGGGCGCCCAGCTCCTCCAGCTTGGCCAGCTCACCGGGCCAGCGGGCCAGGCCGTTGGCCAGGCCGTGGGTGAGGGAGGCCGCGCAGAAACCGCCGTTGCGGCCGGAGGCGGCCCAGCCCGCCTCCTTGCTCTCGATCAGTACGACGTCCCGTCCGGGGTCGCGCTCCTTGGCGAGCAGCGCGGTCCACAGGCCGCTGTAGCCGCCTCCGACGACCAGCAGGTCGCAGCGCTCGTCGGAGGTGAGGGCCGGCTGCGGAGCCGGGCGGCCGGGGTCGTCCAGCCAGTACGAGACCGGCTTCGCTTCGGAAAGGGATTTCGCAACACTGCGCATGGCGACTGGGGCCATGTCTTCCAACTCCCTACGGGATCTACTTCGGTTGTGCCTTCTTGCGGCGGTTGCCGGCCCACTGGCCGGCGAGGACCACCAGCACCGCGATGACGAACATCGCCGTGCCGATGACGTTGATCTGGACGGGCGTACCGCGCTGGGCCGATCCCCACACGAACATGGGGAAGGTGACGGTGTTGCCCGAGTTGAAGTTGGTGATGATGAAGTCGTCGAAGGAGAGCGCGAAGGACAGCAGCGCGCCCGCCGCGATTCCGGGGGCCGCGATCGGCAGGGTGACCCTCAGGAAGGTCTGCGCCGGTCCGGCGTAGAGGTCGCGGGCGGCCTCCTCCAGGCGCGGGTCCATCGACAGGACGCGTGCCTTGACGGCGGCGACGACGAAGCTGAGGCAGAACATCACGTGGGCGATGAGGATGGTCCAGAAGCCCAGCTGGATGCCCATGTTGAGGAAGAGGGCGAGCAGCGAGGCGGCCATCACGATCTCGGGCATGGCCATCGGCAGGAAGATCAGCGAGTTCACCGCACCGCGCGCCCGGAACCGGTACCGGACCAGCGCGAAGGCTATGGCGGTGCCGAGGACCGTGGCGCCGATGGTGGCCCACAGGGCGATCTGGAGGGAGAGCGCGAGGGAGCCGCACAGGTCGGCGACCCCGCAGGGGTCCTTCCAGGCGTCGAGGGAGAACTCCTGCCAGGCGTAGTTGAACCGTCCGGTGGGGTTGTTGAAGGAGAACACCGTCACGACGACGTTCGGCAGGATCAGGTACGCGAGCGTGGCGAGGCCCGCGATGACCACGAGATTGCGGCGGAGCCAACGCATCAGACCAGGTCCTCCGTCCCCGCTCGGCGGATGTAGATGGTGACCATGATCAGCACGATGGCCATGAGGATGAAGGACAGCGCGGCCGCTGTCGGGTAGTCGAGGATCCGCAGGTACTGCGACTGGATGACGTTGCCGATCATCCGGGTGTCGGTGGAGCCGAGCAGTTCGGCGTTCACGTAGTCGCCGCTCGCCGGGATGAAGGTGAGCAGGGTCCCGGAGACCACGCCCGGCATCGACAGCGGGAAGGTGACCTTGCGGAACACCGTGGCGGGGGTGGCGTACAGGTCGCCCGCGGCCTCGTGGAGGCGGGTGTCGATGCGCTCCAGCGAGGTGTAGAGCGGCAGGATCATGAAGGGGAGGAAGTTGTAGGTCAGGCCGCAGACCACCGCGAGCGGTGTCGCCAGGACCCGGTTCCCCTCGGTCATCCCGAGCCAGCTGGTGACGTCGAGGAAGCCCACCGCGTCGAGGGCGCCCACGACCGGGCCGCCGTCGGCCAGGATCGTCTTCCAGGCCAGGGTGCGGATCAGGAAGCTGGTGAAGAAGGGGGCGATGACGAGGACCAGCAGCAGGTTGCGCCAGCGGCCCGCCTTGAAGGCGATCAGGTAGGCCAGCGGGTAGCCGAGCAGCAGGCACAGCGCGGTCGCGGTGCCGGCGTAGAGCAGGGAGCGCAGGAACTGCGGGAGGTACTCGGTCAGGGCGTCCCAGTAGGTCCGGAAGTGCCAGGTGACCTCGAAGCCCTCTTCGAGCGAGCCGGTCTGCACCGAGGTGGAGGCCTGGTAGATCATCGGCAGCACGAAGAAGACGAGCAGCCACAGGATGCCGGGGAGCAGCAGCCAGTACGGGACCAGGCGCTTCTTCAGGGCCGCCCGGTGGACCGGGGGCCCGGCGGGCGCGGGGGCCTCGGGGGGCGCCGCGGTGGCCGTCATGCGCCCTCCTCGACCGTCTCGATGCCGGCCTCCATGTCCTGGGCGGCGTCCAGGCCGAAGGTGTGCTCCGGGTTCCAGTGCAGGACGACGTCGGCGCCGGGGACGAGGCGGCTGTCGCGCTCGATGTTCTGGACGTACACCTCCAGGCCCGGGCAGATCTGGCTGTCGATGACGAACTGGGTGGAGACGCCGATGAACGAGGAATCGGCGATCTTGCCCGCGACCTTGTTGCGGCCGGCCGCGACGGCGGACTCCTCGGCCGCCGGGACCAGGGAGATCTTCTCGGGGCGCACGCCCACGAGGAGCTTTCCGCCCGCGCGGGGCGTGGTCGAGCACCGGGCGGCGGGCAGCCGCAGCGTGGTGCCCGAGGCGGAGACGGTCACGTCGGACCCGGTGGACTCGACGGAGGCCTCGATGAGGTTCGAGGTGCCGAGGAAGTTGGCGACGAAGGTGGTGCGCGGGTTCTCGTACAGCTCGGCGGGGGCGCCCATCTGCTCGACGCGGCCGCCGTTCATCACGGCGACCGTGTCGGCCATGGTCATGGCCTCCTCCTGGTCGTGCGTGACGTGGACGAAGGTGATGCCCACCTCGGTCTGGATCCGCTTGAGCTCCAGCTGCATCTGGCGGCGCAGCTTGAGGTCGAGGGCTCCCAGCGGCTCGTCGAGCAGGAGGACCTGGGGGTGGTTGATGAGGGCGCGGGCGACGGCCACGCGCTGCTGCTGCCCGCCGGAGAGCTGGTGCGGCTTCTTGCGGGCGTGCTCGCCGAGCTGGACGAGGCCGATCATCTCGTCGACCTGCTTCCTGACGGAGGCGACACCGCGGCGGCGCAGGCCGAACGCGATGTTCTCGAAGACGTCCATGTGCGGGAACAGGGCGTAGCTCTGGAAGACGGTGTTCACCGGGCGCTTGTACGGCGGCAGGTGGGTGACCTCGCGGTCGCCGAGGGCGATGGTGCCGGTGGAGGGCTCCTCCAGGCCGGCGATCATGCGCAGGGTGGTGGTCTTCCCGCAGCCCGAGGCGCCGAGCAGGGCGAAGAAGGAGCCCTGGGGGATGGTGAGGTCCAGCGGATGCACCGCGGTGAAGGAGCCGTAGTGCTTGCTGATCCCGGCGAGGCGTACGTCGCCGCTCGCGGTCTTGTCGGTCATGGGCCTGGGCCTTCGGTGGTGTGTCGGGGGAAGGGGACGGACGGGGCGCGGGTGGGGTGCCGGTGCGTGGGCCCGGTCAGGCGCCGATGAGCTTGGCGAACTTCTCCTCGTACGCCGTCTCTTCCTCGCTGGTGAGGGAGCGGAAGGCGTGGGCCTTGGCTGCCATCTCCTTGTCCGGCACGATCAGCGGGTTGTCCGCGAGCGCCGGGTCGATCTTGGCGAGTTCTTCCCTGACGCCGTCGACGGGGCAGACGTAGCTGATGAACGCCGCCAGCCGGGCGGCGACCTCGGGCTGGTAGTAGTAGTCGATGAGCTTCTCGGCGTTGGCCTTGTGCCGGGCCTTGACGGGGACCAGCAGGTTGTCGCTGGAGGTGATGTATCCGGCGGCGGGGATCGCGTACTTGATGTCCGGGTTGCCGGCCTGGAGCTGGATGACGTCGCCCGCCCAGGCGAGACAGGCCGCCAGGTCGCCCTTGTCGAGGTCGGCGGTGTAGTCGTTGCCGGTGAAGCGGCGGATCTGCTGGGTGTCCACGCCCTTCTGGAGGCGGCCGATCGCCGTGTCGAAGTCCGCGGTGGTGAAGTTCGCCGGGTTCTTGCCCTGGTCGAGGAGGGTCATGCCGACGCTGTCGCGCATCTCGGTGAGGAAGCCCACGCGGCCCTTGAGCGAGGGGTCGTCGAGGAGCTGGGTGACGGAGTCGACCTTCTTGCCGCCGGTGGCCTTGGAGTTGTAGGCGATGACGGTGTCGATGCCGGTCCAGGGGTAGCTGTGGGCGCGGCCCGGGTCCCAGTCGGGGCTGCGGAACTGCGGGATCAGGTTGGCGTAGGCGTGCGGGAGGCGGGAGGGGTCCAGCTTCTGCGCCCAGCCGAGACGGATGATGCGGGCGGCGAGCCAGTCGGTGACGACGATCAGGTCCCGGCCGGTGTCCTGGCCGGCCGCGAGCTGCGGGCGGATCTTGCCGAAGAACTCGACGTTGTCGTTGATGTCCTCGGTGTACTTGACCTGGATCCCGGTCCGCTTGGTGAACTCCTCCAGCGTGGGACGGGTCTTCTCGTCGTCGCTGGTGTCCATGTACTCGGTCCAGTTGGAGAAGACGATCTCCTTCTCCTTGTCCGAGTGGTCGTCGGACGCCACGGCGCCGCCCTCCCGCTTGGCGGGCGGGATGCCGCAGGCGGTGAGGGCCGAGAGGCCGCCCAGGGTGAGCGCCCCGACGCCGGAGGCGCGCAGCAGCGAGCGGCGGGTGAGGGCGCCCCGTCCGCTGCTGAGGCTGCGCCGCATCGCGGCGGTCTGCGCCGCCGAGAGGCGGTCGGGCTCGAACTGCTCCATGCGCGTTGCCCTTTCGGGAGGAATGGCCACTGGTCAGACGGCCGGCTTCTGTCGGTCCCCGAAGATCGTGCGGTGCCAATCCTTCGCGGCCACCGCAGTATTGTCGAACATCACATGCTTGACCTGCGTGTACTCCTCGAACGAGTAGGCGCTCATGTCCTTCCCGAAGCCGCTCGCCTTGTAGCCGCCGTGCGGCATCTCGCTGATGATCGGAATGTGGTCGTTGACCCAGACGCAGCCCGCCTTGAGCTCGCGGGTGGCGCGGCCCGCCCGGTAGAGGTCGCGGGTCCAGGCGGAGGCCGCGAGACCGTACGGGGTGTCGTTGGCCAGGGCCAGGCCCTCGTCGTCGGTGTCGAAGGGCAGGACCACCAGGACCGGGCCGAAGATCTCGGACTGGACGGCCTCGCTGTCCTGCGCGGCGTCGCGGATGAGGGTCGGCCGGTAGTACGCGCCCGCGGCGAGGCTGGTCCCCCCTTCCCCGGTCCGCGGGATCTCGCCGCCGGTGACGACGGTGGCGTACGAGCGGGCGCGCTCGACGAACGCGGCGACCCGGTCGCGCTGGGCGTGCGAGACGAGCGGGCCGAGGTCGGTGGCCGGGTCGAAGGGGTCGCCGAGGCGGACGGTCTCCATCAGCTCGGCGACACGCGCCGTGAAGGCGTCGTGGAGGGGGCGCTGCACGTAGGCGCGGGTGGCGGCGGTGCAGTCCTGGCCCGTGTTGATGAGCGAGGCGGCGACCGCGCCCTGGGCGGCGGCCTCCAGGTCGGCGTCGTCGAAGACGACGAAGGGCGCCTTGCCGCCGAGCTCCAGGTGGAGCCGCTTGACGGTGGCGGTCGCGATCTCGGCGACCCTCCTGCCGACCGCGGTGGAGCCGGTGAAGGAGGTCATCACCACGTCGGGGTGGCCGACCAGGTGCTCGCCGGCGTCGCGCCCGGCGCCGGTGACGATGTTGACCACGCCGTCGGGGATCCCCGCCTCCTTGGCCGCCTGGGCGAACATCAGGGAGGTCAGCGGGGTGAGCTCGGCGGGCTTGAGGACGATCGTGTTGCCCGCGGCGATGGCCGGGAGGATCTTCCAGGCCGCCATCTGGAGGGGGTAGTTCCAGGGGGCGATGGAGCCGACGACCCCGATGGCCTCCCGGCGCACGTAGGAGGTGTGGTCCGCCGAGTACTCGCCGGCCGCCTGGCCCTGGAGGTGGCGGGCCGCGCCGGCGAAGAAGGCGGTGTTGTCGATGGTCCCCGGCACGTCGAACTCCGTCGACAGCCTGAGCGGCTTGCCGCACTGGAGGGACTCGGCGTACGCGAAGTCCTCCGCCTGCTCCGCCAGTACGCCGGCCAGCCGGTGCAGGGCGTCCGAGCGCTCACCCGGAGTGGCGGCCGACCACGCGGGGAAGGCCCGCTTGGCGGCGGCCACCGCCTCGTCCACGTCCGCCGGGCCGGCCAGCTCGTACGTGAGCACCTCCTCGCCGGTGGCGGGGTCTACCACGGTGTGCGACCGCCCCGAGGTGCCGGAGCGGAGCCGTCCGTCGATGTACTGCGCGCCGTCTGCGAAGCGGTCCTTGACCTGGAAGCGGTTACCCATCGCTCTCACGCTCTCCGTAGCTACAGCTCGAATTGAGTGCCGATCCTGGCAGAGGTGATCCCCCGCGCCAAGGGATTCCGTTGTTGCCTTTTGATCACGCGACGGAATCGGTCGACCAAATGTCGAGGCATCCCCGAAATCCCGTACGGAGTGTCCGTGGTGACTGCGACACTCGCGTGCATGGACATGGTGGACACGCTGATCGAGCAGGTCAGCCGGGGTCAGCGGGTGAAGTACCTGCCGTTCTGGGGGCACCGGCCGCGGCCCGACGGGAGGCTCGGGCCGAGCTGCCTGAGCCAGTGGTGGCCGTCTCCCTTCACGGTGGGTGACGTCCGCTACGCCACGGCCGAGCACTGGATGATGGCCGGGAAGGCGCGCCTGTTCGGAGACGCCGAAGCCGAGCGCGCCGCGCTGGAGGCCGGCAGTCCGGCGGCGGCGAAGAAGGCCGGACGGCTGGTGCGCCGGTTCGACGAGACGGTCTGGGAGCGGGAGCGGTTCGCGCTGGTCGTGGAGGGCAGCGTGCACAAGTTCGGCTCCGACCCGGCGCTGCGCTCCTACCTGCTGGGCACGGGGACGCGAGTGCTGGTCGAGGCGAGCCCCCTGGACCGGGTCTGGGGCATCGGGCTCGCCGCCGATGACGAGCGGGCGCTCCAGCCCGCCCGCTGGCGCGGCCTGAACCTGCTGGGCTTCGCCCTGATGGAGGCCCGGGAGCGACTGCGCGCGGAGGGGGCGTGACGCGGCGGCGCCGGGTGGCGGCCGTCATCGTGCGCGGCGGCCTCCTGCTGATGGTGCGCGAGCGGCACCGGGGGGCGTCCGGGCTCCATGACGGGGCGGAGTACTGGACGCTGCCCGGGGGCGGAGTGGAGCCCGGGGAGGAGCTGGAGGCGGCGGTCCGGCGGGAGGTGGCCGAGGAGACGGGGCTGCGCCCCCTGGAGGTGCGGTACGCCTTCGAGGCGCCGTACCCGTCGGGGTGGACCACCTGCTTCCGGGTGGAGGTGGCACCCGGGGATCCGGTCCTGGGGGTCGACGGGGACCTGGAGTGCCCGTGCCCCCGGATGGTGGGGCTGTCCTGGGTCCCGCTGGCCCGCACCGCCCCGGACGGGCCGTACATGGTGCCGACGCTGCTGTCGGCCGCCCCGCTCTGACCCGGAGGGGGCGCAGCCGGGCGGGCCGGGGGCCGGAGTGCGGCTGCCGCTCAGGCCCGTTCGCGGGGCGTGTCGATCTGGGACACGGAGGAGGGGGAGTCGCTGCCGCCGTCGTGGTCCTCGAGTTCGGGAACGAGGAAGACGAGCAGCGTCATGCCTATGCCGAGCACGACCCCGACCGCGCCGAGGATGATGCCGGCCAGGGCCACACCGCCGTTGGTGGCTTCGCCGCGGGCGGCCTTGCCCCGGCCCAGCGCCCCGAAGACGATCGCCGCGATACCGAGGGCGATCGGGCCGACCATGGTGGCGCAGACGAACACCGACAGGATGCCGAGCACGAGGGCGGTGATCCCGAAGCCGTTGCTCGCGGGAGGCACGCAGTACGGGTACGGGTATCCCGGCCCGCCCGGATATCCGGGGTACCCCGCGTGACCGGGCTGGCCCGGGTAGCCGGGATGGCCCGGCGGCACGGGCGCGCCCGGGTAGGCGTACGCGCCGCCGGCCGGCTGCGCCGGGTACCCGTACGCGGACCCGGGGGCCGGCGGCCGCGGGTACGGAGCGGCGGCCGGCGGGACCGGCTGGGGCGGCGGATACCCGGAGGGGCCGGGCGCCGGGTTCGCGCCGGGCATGCCCGCCACCGTCGGCTGATCGTGCACCGGCGGCACCGGCGGGGCCGGCTGCGCCCCAGGCTGCTTCTCCGGGCCGGCCGCCGGCCGCTCGGGCGGCGCCCACGGGTCCCTCGGTTCAGGGCTGTGGTCGGTCATACGGCGCCCCCCTCTCTCGTACGGCCATGCTAAGCGCTGCCGCCGACACCGCCGGGGCCTGCCTACGATGAGGCCGAACCGCCCGACCCGTGTCCTCCCGGAGGCCCCCATGCCCGACCTGCACCCCTTCATCGCGGGGCTGCCCAAGGCCGAACTGCACGTCCACCACGTCGGCTCGGCGTCCCCGCGCATCGTGGCCGAACTCGCCTCCCGCCACCCCGACTCGAGGGTCCCCACCGACCCCGAGGCGCTGGCCGACTACTTCACCTTCACCGACTTCGCCCACTTCATCGAGGTCTACCTGTCGGTCGTCGACCTGGTCCGCACCCCGGACGACGTCCGCACCCTCACCTTCGAAGTGGCCCGTGACATGGCCCGGCAGAACATCCGCTACGCCGAACTCACCATCACCCCCTACTCCTCCACCCGCCGCGGCATCGACGAGCACGCCTTCATGGAGGCCATCGAGGACGCCCGCAAGGCGGCCGAGACCGAGCTCGGCGTCATCCTGCGCTGGTGCTTCGACATCCCCGGCGAGGCCGGCCCCGAGGCCGCCGCCGAGACCGCCCGCCTCGCGGTCGACCTGCGCCCCGAGGGCCTGGTCTCCTTCGGCCTGGGCGGCCCCGAGATCGGCGTCCCGCGCCCCCAGTTCAAGCCGTACTTCGACGCGGCCCGCGCCGCCGGGCTGCACAGCGTCCCGCACGCGGGCGAGAGCACCGGGCCGGAAACCATCTGGGACGCCATCCGCGAGCTGGGCGCCGAACGCATCGGCCACGGCACCACCGCCCCGCAGGACCCGGAACTGCTGAAGTACCTGGCGGACAACCGGATCGCGGTGGAGGTCTGCCCGACCTCCAACATCGCCACCCGCGTGGTGACCGACCTCGACCGGCACCCCGTCAAGGAGATGGTGGCGGCGGGAGTGCTCGTCACCATCAACAGCGACGACCCGCCGATGTTCGGCACCGACCTCAACAACGAGTACGCGGTGGCCGCCCGCCTCCTCGACCTCGACGAGCGCGGCCTCGCGCAGCTCGCCAAGAACGCCGTCGAGGCCTCCTTCCTGGACCCGGCCGGCAAGGCGGAGCTCGTCGCGGAGATCGACGCGTACACCGCCGAATGGCTCGCCCGCTGACCCCACTTGATCCCCGCGCCCCCGAGAATGGGACGCATGAGCAACCTGACTGCCGTCGGCCACCGCGGCGATCCCTACCGGTTCCGTGAGAACACCCTCGCCTCCGTCCGCTCCGCCTTCGCCCGGGGGGCGGACGCGGTGGAGGTCGACGTACGGCTGACCCGCGACGGCGTGCCGGTCCTGCTCCACGACGAGACGCTGGAGCGGCTGTGGGGGCACGACGTGCGGCTCGACGCCGTCACGGCGGCCCAGTTGAAGGAGCTCACGGACGGCCGGGTCCCGACGCTGCGCCAGGCACTGACGGAGGCCGGGGCCGAGGACGGACGGCTGATGATCGACCTGCCGGGTGCCGCGTACGAGACGGTGAAGACCGTCGTCGGCCTGGTGCGCGAGTGCGGGGCGCGCGACCGTACGTACTACTGCGCCGGGCCGAACACCATGCTCGCGGTCCGCGCCGCGGACCCGGACGCGGAGATCGCGCTGACCTGGACCACCCTGTCGCCGCCGCGCCGCGTGCTGATCGACGCCGTGGCCCCGCGGTGGCTCAACTACCGCTTCGGCCTGGTCAGCCGGGAGCTGACGCAGGCCCTGCACCGGGACGGGCTGCTGGTGTCGGCCTGGACGGCCGACACCAAGCGGTCGATGCGCCGCCTGCTGCGGGCCGGGGTGGACTCCGTCACCACGAACCGGGTGGACGCCCTGGCCGCCGTACGGGCCGAGCTCGGCCGGTGACCCGCCCGCCGGCCGGAGGGCTGCGCGGGCGGGTGCTGCGGGCGGACCCGCGCCGGCAGGACCTGGGGCTGGCGCTGCTGGTGCAGGTGGCGACGACCATCCCGTTCGTGGTGCCCCGCGACCCGCAGCATCCGCCGGCCACCTGGACCGCGTACCTGCTGACGACGCTGGGCACGGTGCCGCTGGTGTGGCGGCGGCGGGCTCCGGTGACGGCGGTGTCCGGGGTGATCGCGGCGGGCTCCGTCTACCAGCTGGGCCTGGACGGTCCCGGGCAGCCGCTGCCGTACGCCGGGCTGATCTGCGTCTACACGATCGCGCTGCTCAGCCCGGCGCGGGTGCGGCTCGTCATGGGCGGGCTCCTGACGGTGGTGATCGCCGTCTCCGTGGCGCTCAACACCGGGTCGGCGCGGGAGCTGCTGTTCTCGCTGTTCGTCTTCGCGGCGGCCTTCGCACTGGGGCGGCTCCAGGCCACCCGGCAGGCCTACACCGCGGCCGTGGAGGACCGGGCGGCGCAACTGGAGCGGGCGAACCGGATCGAGGCCGAGCAGGCGGCGGCACGCGAACGGGCCCGAATAGCCCGGGAGATGCACGACATCCTCTCGCACGCGGTCAGCATCATGATCGTGCAGGCGGAGGCCGGGCCGGTGGCGGTGCGCGCGGCCCCGGCCCGGGCGGAGGCCGCGTTCGAGGCCATCGCCGAGACCGGGCGGGACGCGATGGCGCAGCTGCGGACGATGCTGGGGGTGCTGCGGGCGGAGGAGCCGGCGGCGGCCCCGCGTGCGCCGCAGCCGGGTATCGGGGAGCTGCCGGTGCTCCTGGACCGGGTGCGGGGCGGCGGGCTCGCGGTGTCGTACGGACGGACGGGTGGGGTGCGCGACCTGCCGGCGGCACTGGAGGCGACGGTGTACCGGGTGGTGCAGGAGGCGCTGACGAACGTGGTGAAGCACGCGGGGGCCTCGCTGGTGGAGGTACGCCTGGAGTACGGGGTGGACGCGCTGACGGTGACGGTCACGGACGACGGCAGGGGCCCGGCGCCCACCGCGGGCGGAGGGCACGGGCACGGACACGGGCTGATCGGGCTCCGTGAGCGGGCGGCGGCGCACGGCGGGACGGCGCGGACCGGCCCGGGGGCGGACGGGAGGGGCTTCACGGTGCGGGTGACCCTGCCGGCCTCGGTAGCCTCGCCGCTGGAGGTGGGGAATTGACGATCCGTGTGGTGGTGGCCGACGACCAGGAACTGGTGCGCAGCGGCTTCGCGATGATCCTGGACGCCCAGGAGGACATCGAGGTCGTGGCGGAGGCCGGCGACGGGGCGGCGGCGGTGGCGGCCGTGGAACGGCTCGCGCCGGACGTGGCGCTGCTGGACGTCCGGATGCCGGTGCTGGACGGGATCGAGGCCTGCCGGGCGCTCGCGGCGGGCAGTGCGTGCCGGGTGGTGATGCTGACGACCTTCGACTCGGACGAGTACGTGTACGAGGCGCTGCACGCCGGGGCGAGCGGCTTCCTGCTGAAGGACGTGCGGCGGGACGACCTGGTGCACGCGGTACGCGTGGTCGCGGCGGGCGAGTCGCTGCTGGCGCCGTCGGTGGCGCGGAGGGTGATCGAGGAGTACACGGCGGCGACGGCCCGGCCGTCCGTTCCCGCGCTCGCCGCGGAGCGGCTGGAGGTGCTGACCGCGCGGGAGCGGGAGACGCTGCTGCACCTGGGACGGGGGCTGTCGAACGCGGAGATCGCGGCGGCGTTGGTGGTGAGCGAGCACACGGTGAAGTCGCACGTGGGGAACGTGCTGGCGAAGCTGGGGCTGCGGGACCGGATCCAGGCGGTGATCTGCGCGTACGAGACGGGGCTGATCGCGCCGGGCGCCGGGTTCTCTCCCTCGGGGGTTTCTCCCTCCGGGGAGGGAGGGGGCGGCGTGTCGGATCCCTCGCGCCGGTGAGTTGTCGTACCGCTGAAGACCCCTCTCGTCGGTGATCCGCGACTGCCCCCGTGACCCGCAGCATTGAGGTCATCGGGGCAGTCGGCCCCGCGGAACGGACCGCACACAGGGGGAACCGTCATGAAGGCACGTACGCGCACGCTGCTCGCCGCCGCTCTGGTCCTGGGAGTCGCCGCCGGACCGGTGGCCGCCGCGCAGGCCGCTCCGGCGCCGGCGCCCGTCTCGGCGGGGGTCGCCCCGCCCTCCTTCACCACGCCGCCGGACGCGGCGGCCCTGGAGAAGGCGATCGCGGGTGTCGGGGCGCGGAACGAGGACGCGACGGCGGCTCTGGTCCGGGTGGGCGGTACGAGCGGCGGCTGGCGCGGCAGCTCGGGCGTCGCCGACGTCCGCAGCGGGCGCGCCGCGATCGAGAACGCCCGCTTCCGGGCCGGATCGGTGACGAAGACCTTCACGGCGGCGGTGGTGCTCCAGCTCGCCGCGGAAGGCCGGGTGGACCTCGACCGGCCGGTGCAGGAGTACCTCCCCGGGCTGCTGCCGGGCGGCCCGGGCGGCTTCAAGCCGGTCAAGGTGCGGGAACTGCTGAACTACACGAGCGGCCTGCGGTCCGCCGACGGCCCCGGAGACGCCTTCGAGGACGAGTACGCGCACCGGTTCGACGTGGTCGACCCGCGGGCGCTGATCGCCAACGCGGTGGCCAAGGGCCCGGAGTACGACCCGGGCCGGAAGCAGCGCTACAGCAACATCCACTACACGGTGCTGGGCGTGCTCATCGAGAGGCTGACGGGGACGACGTACGAGAAGGCCGTGTCCGACCGGATCACCAAGCCGCTGGGCCTGCGCCACACCTCGTTCCCGTCCCGTACCCAGAACCGCATACCCGGCGCGCACAACCACGGCTACCAGGCGGTGGAGGAGGCCGACGGGAGCCGCTCGCTGGTGGACGTATCGGAGTGGAACTCCTCCTCCAACTGGGCCGCCGGGGACCTGATATCGACCACGGCGGACCTGGAGCGCTTCACGGTGGCGCTGTTCGGCGGCAAGGTCGTCCCGAAGGCGCAGCTCGAGGAGATGTTCACGGTGCCCGACGTGCCGGACGCCGCGAGCGGGACCGGGGCGCACGCCGTGCAGACGGCCGGCATGAAGGAGTTCCTCCTGGCGGACGGCACGAAGGTCTACGGCAAGACGGGGGCGCGCCACGGCTACAGCACGGTCATCGGCGGCACCCGCGACCTGTCCCGCACCCTCGTCTACTCGGTGAACTCCACCGACGCCAAGGGACCGGACATGAACCGGGTGGCCTACGGCATCGTCGGGGCGGCGTTCGCCAAGTAGCCGGTGCGGCCGAGCCGGTGCCGCCCGAGTCGGTGCCGCGCTCTCCCCGGGGTCGTGTCCGGCCGGACCGTGGTCACAGTCCGACGATGGCGTTCCAGCGTTTGGCGAAGGAGGGGCGTTCGGCGGAGGAGATGTCCCGGGCGACGGCGAGGCGCGCGCGCATCGCCTCGTCGGGGAAGATCAGCGGGTTCTCGGCCAGTCGGGCGGTCTCCTTGTCCGGGGAGGCGGCCAGGACCTCGCGGGCGGCGGGCACCGGGCAGACGTAGTTGACGGCCGCCGCGAGCTGGGCCGCCACCGCCGGGTCGTAGTAGTGGTCGACGAGTGCCTCGGCATTGGCCTTGTGCCGGGCGAGGTTCGGGACGAGCAGGCTCTCGGCCCACAGCTCGGCGCCCTCCTCGGGGACCACGAACTCGATGTCGGGGTTGTCGGCCCGGAGCTGGATGACGTCGCCCGAGTAGGCCTGGCAGGCCAGGACGTCGCCCTTGCCGAGATCGGAGGTGTAGTCGTTGCCGGTGAAGCGGCGGATGTGCTTCTTCTTCACCATGCTCTCGACCTGGTCGCACATCCGGTGGAAGTCGGATTCGGTCCAGCGGGTGACGTCGGTTCCGTTGCCCTGCATCAGCAGGGAGAAGGCTTCGTCGAGCCCGGAGAAGAGGGTCACCCTGCCCGCCAGGTCCGGGTGCCAGAGGTCCCTGACGGATTTGATCTCCCGGCCCAGTGCCTTGCGGTTGTAGGCGATGCCGGTGATCCCGGACTGCCAGGGGACGGTGTGCGTCCGGCCCTCGTCGAAGGCGGGGGAACGCAGCTGCGGATCCAGGTGTTCGGCGACGTTGGGCTGCGCCGAGCGGTCCATCCTCTGGGCCCAGCCGAGGCGGACGAAGCGGGCGGCCATCCAGTCGCTGACCACGACCAGGTCGTGGCCGGTCGCCTGGTAGTTCATCAGGGCCGGGCCGACCTTGCCGAAGAACTCGTCGTTGTCGTTGATCTCCTCCGTGTAGCGGACCTCGATGCCGGTCCTGCGGGTGAAGGCCTCCAGCGTCGGACGGCTCTCCTCGTCCTGGTCGCCGGTGTCGATGTAGAGCGGCCAGTTGGAGAAGGCGAGGGCGCGGTCGCGGTCCGAGAGGTCCCGGCCCCCGCGCCGGTCCTCCGGGACGTACGCGGCGGGCACACCGCAGCCGGCCAGGGCGGCGAGCAGGCCCGCGGCACCGAGGCCGCGCAGCGCCGCGCGGCGGGAGACGAGTTCAGGCATGGCCTCACCCTCGGACAGCACGAAGGGGCGGGCAATAGACAAGATGTCTACTGCCCGCCCCTTCGGGGCCATGCGGTGATCAGTGCGCCGCCGCCGGTGCGACGGCCGCGGATCAGGCGTCGAGCGAGGTCATCACGTGCTTGATGCGGGTGTAGTCCTCGAAGCCGTAGGCGGAGAGGTCCTTGCCGTAGCCGGACTTCTTGAAGCCGCCGTGCGGCATCTCGGCGACGAGCGGGATGTGGGTGTTGATCCACACGCAGCCGAAGTCGAGGTTCTTGGACATGCGCATGGCGCGCGCGTGGTCCTTGGTCCAGACGGAGGACGCGAGGGCGAACTCGACGCCGTTCGCGTACTCGAGGGCCTGGGCCTCGTCGGTGAAGGACTGGACCGTGATGACGGGGCCGAAGACCTCGTTCTGGATGATCTCGTCGTCCTGCTTGAGGCCGGAGACGACGGTCGGGGCGTAGAAGTAGCCCTTCTCGCCGACCCGGTGGCCGCCCGCCTCGACCTTGGCGTGGGCGGGGAGGCGCTCGATGAAGCCCGCGACCTGCTTGAGCTGGTTCGGGTTGTTCAGCGGGCCGTACAGCACGTCCTCGTCGTCCGGCTGGCCGGTCTTGGTGTCGGCGGCGGCCTTGGCGAGCGCGGAGACGAACTCGTCGTGGACGGACTCGTGGACGAGCACGCGGGTGGCGGCCGTGCAGTCCTGGCCGGCGTTGAAGTAGCCGGCGACCGCGATGTCCTCGACGGCCTTGGCCAGGTCGGCGTCCTCGAAGACCACGACCGGGGCCTTGCCGCCGAGCTCCAGGTGGACGCGCTTGACGTCCTTGGAGGCACTCTCGGCGACCTGCATGCCGGCGCGCACCGAGCCGGTGATGGAGGCCATCGCCGGGGTGGAGTGCTCGACCATGGCCTTGCCGGTCTCACGGTCGCCGCAGACGACGTTGAAGACGCCCTTGGGCAGGATCGAGTCGATGATCTCGGCCATCAGCACGGTCGAGGCCGGGGTGGTGTCCGAGGGCTTGAGGACGACGGTGTTGCCCGCGGCGATCGCCGGGGCGAACTTCCACACGGCCATCATCATCGGGTAGTTCCACGGCGCCACCTGGGCGCAGACGCCGACCGGCTCACGGCGGATGATCGAGGTCATCCCCTCCATGTACTCGCCGGCCGAGCGGCCCTCGAGCAGGCGCGCGGCGCCCGCGAAGAAGCGGATCTGGTCCACCATCGGGGGCAGTTCCTCGCTGGCCGTCAGGGCCAGGGGCTTGCCGGTGTTCTGCGACTCGGCGGCGACCAGCTCGTCGGCGCGCGCCTCGAAGGCGTCCGCGATCTTCAGCAGCGCCTTCTGGCGCTCCGACGGCGTGGTGTCGCGCCAGCCCGGGAAGGCGGCCGCGGCGGCCGCCATGGCGGCGTCGACGTCGGCCTGGCCCGACAGCGGGGCGGTGGCGTACACCTCGCCGGTCGCGGGGTTGACCACGTCGGTGGTCCGCCCGTCAGCGGCGTCCTTGAACTCCCCGCCGATGTAGTTGCGCAGACGACGCAGTTCGGTGGTCACTACAGCCACTCTCCTGATCACATGTCCAACGAATGAGACGACCTGCCAAGCCTAGCCTCTCCGTCGACGCTTTCGACAGAGCCGGACGCCACCACCTACGAAATCCGTGTAATCGAAGACCCGCGACAACGGATTTCATCGATTACGGGTTGCGGAACAGACGACTCCTCGTGCACAGTGAGGTCGTGGTCAGTCGAAGCGCAGATTCCAGGAACAGACAACCGTCCCCTTCGGTCGATGCTGTGTCCCTGGCGATCATCGAGCAACTGCAGGAGGACGGCCGCCGTCCCTATGCATCGATCGGCAAGGCCGTGGGCCTGTCCGAAGCGGCGGTGCGCCAGCGCGTGCAGAAGCTGCTCGACCAGGGCGTCATGCAGATCGTCGCCGTGACGGACCCGCTCACCGTGGGCCTGCGGCGTCAGGCAATGGTCGGCATCAACGTCGAGGGAGACCTCGACCCGGTGGCCGACGCCCTGACCGCCATGGCCGAGTGCGAGTACGTCGTGATGACCGCGGGGTCGTTCGACCTGATGGTGGAAATCGTCTGCGAGGACGACGACCACCTGCTCGAAACGATCAACAAGAAGATCCGCACGCTCCCCGGCGTGCGATCAACCGAAAGCTTCGTTTACCTGAAGCTGAAGAAGCAGACCTACATGTGGGGAACTCGATAGCCCGTGAGCCAGGACCTCTCCAAAACCGCGTACGACCACCTGTGGATGCACTTCACCCGCATGTCGTCGTACGAGAACGCGCCCGTCCCCACCATCGTGCGGGGTGAGGGCACCTACATCTTCGACGACAAGGGCAAGCGCTACCTGGACGGTCTCGCCGGACTGTTCGTGGTCAACGCCGGTCACGGCCGCAAGGAGCTGGCCGAGGTCGCGTACAAGCAGGCGCAGGAGCTCGCGTTCTTCCCCGTGTGGTCGTACGCGCACCCCAAGGCCGTCGAGCTCGCAGAGCGCCTGGCCGACTACGCCCCGGGCGACCTGAACAAGGTCTTCTTCACCACTGGTGGCGGCGAGGCCGTCGAGACCGCCTGGAAGCTCGCCAAGCAGTACTTCAAGCTGAAGGGCAAGCACACCAAGTACAAGGTCATCTCGCGTGCGGTCGCCTACCACGGCACCCCGCAGGGCGCCCTGTCCATCACCGGCCTGCCGGCGCTGAAGGCCCCCTTCGAGCCGCTGGTCCCCGGCGCGCACAAGGTGCCCAACACCAACATCTACCGCGCCCCGATCCACGGCGACGACCCGGAGGCCTTCGGCCGCTGGGCCGCCGACCAGATCGAGCAGCAGATCCTCTTCGAGGGCCCCGACACCGTCGCGGCCGTCTTCCTGGAGCCCGTCCAGAACGCCGGCGGCTGCTTCCCGCCCCCGCCCGGCTACTTCCAGCGGGTGCGCGAGATCTGCGACACCTACGACGTGCTGCTGGTCTCCGACGAGACCATCTGCGCGTTCGGCCGCCTCGGCACGATGTTCGCCTGTGACAAGTTCGGCTACGTACCGGACATGATCACCTGCGCCAAGGGCATGACCTCGGGCTACTCCCCGATCGGCGCCTGCATCGTCTCGGACCGCATCGCGGAGCCGTTCTACAAGGGCGACAACACCTTCCTGCACGGCTACACCTTCGGCGGGCACCCGGTGTCCTCCGCCGTGGCCATCGCCAACCTCGACATCTTCGACAAGGAAGGCCTGAACCAGCACGTGCTGGACCAGGAGGGCAACTTCTTCGACACCCTGAAGAAGCTGCACGACCTTCCGATCGTCGGCGACGTGCGCGGCAACGGCTTCTTCTACGGCATCGAACTCGTCAAGGACAAGGTCACCAAGGAGTCCTTCACGGACGAGGAGACCGAGCGCGTGCTCTACGGCTTCCTCTCCAAGGCGCTCTTCGACAACGGCCTGTACTGCCGCGCCGACGACCGCGGGGACCCGGTCATCCAGCTGGCCCCGCCGCTGATCGCCGACCAGGGCACCTTCGACGAGATCGAAGGCATCCTGCGCTCGGTGCTCACCGAGGCGTGGACCAAGCTCTAACCGGTCCGGAGGCCGCACTGGCCCGAACACACGGCCCGGATCCTCCGTTCGAGTAGAACGCGGGGATCCGGGCCGTGTGCTGTCAGCATCCAAGACGTTCATCCCATTACATCTCCATGCGGCGCCAGTGACCGAAAGGGCTCCGCTTCGTTCCCCCGGACGGAGGTGTACGCCATGGTGGCTCCACCGGACAAGGCCCGGCCCGACCATGCCCCGCCGCAGGACGACCTGCTCTGGGCCCGGTCCCTGCACTACTCCCACAGCGGTACGCCCGGCCTGATCGGTGTCTCCGCCGGAGTCCGCCAGGGCGAGATCCTCGCCGTGACCGGCCCGCGCGGCTGCGGCAAGAGCACCCTGCTGCGCTGTCTGGCCGGCCGGCTGCTGCCCGAGCAGGGCGAGGTCTGGTTCAACAGCGTCCCCGTCCACACCCTCGGCGCCGCCGCCCGCGAGCGCCTGCGCCGCGACCGGTTCGCCTGGCTCGGGCCCGAAGCACAGCTGCTGCCCGAGCTCAAGGTCTGGGAGAACGCCGCCCTGCCCCTGCTGCTCGCCGGCACCCCCCACCGCGCCGCCCGCCGTACCGCCTGCGCGTGGCTGGAGCGCCTCGACCTCGACGTCTTCGCCCGCAAGCGCCCCGGCGCGCTGAACCGCGGCGAAGCCCAGCGGGTCGCCCTGGCCCGCGCCCTGATCGCCGAGCCCGCCGTCCTCTTCGCCGACGAGCCCACCGCCCCGCTGCACCGGGCCGAGCGCACGCTGCTGCTGCGCACCCTCACCACGGCCGCCCGCTCCCACGGCATCACCGTCCTGCTCGCCACCCACGACGAGGAGACCGCGGCCGCCGCGGACCGCCGTCTCGCCCTGCTCGACGGCCGCCCGGCAGGCGCCGCGGCCGCCGGCCCGACGACGGAGGACCAGGCCGCGTGCTCCCTCTCCGCCTAGTACGCGGCTCCCGCCCCCTGGTCCAGCTGCGCAGGCTGCTGGTCGCGGCCGCCTCCGCCGGCAGCGGGTTCCTCCTGCTGTACGTCCTCGCGGAGGCGACGGCCGTGCCCGCCGGATCGTTCCCCCGCCTGCTGTGGGCGCTGGTGCCGCTCGCCGCCACCGTGCAGTTCGCCGTCGCCGTCGCCCGCACCGACCCCTCGACCCGGCCCCGCGAGGGGCTCGACGCCGCCGGGCTGGGCCCCGTACGGCTCACCCTCGTCGCGGCCGTCTCCACCGCCATCGCCTGCACCCTCGGCGGCGCCCTGGCCCTGGCGGCCTTCCTCCACCTGCGGGGCGACCTCACCGGACTGCCCTTCGACGGCACCGCCGCCCGGCTGCTGCACGCCGACCGGCCGCTGCCGGTGGCCGCCGCCCTCACCCTGCTGGCCCTGGTCCCGCTGACGGCCGCCACCGCCACCGCCCTGGCCCTGCGCCCCCGCCCGCCGCACTCCGGGCTGGCCCCGCAGACCGGCGTGCCGTGGGGGGTGGCGCTCACCGCCTGCGGGCTCGCCGCCCTGGCGTACGCCCGGCCGGCCGGAGCCGCCGTGCCGGCGGGCTGCGTACTGATCACGGTCGGGCTCGCCCTCGCCGGGCCCGGACTGGCCTACGCCTGCGGGACCCTGGTGCAGGCACTGCGGCCCGGTCTGCTCCGGCTGCTGGCCGGGCGCGGGCTCCAGGAGGAGGCGCCCCGGCTGGGACGGCCGCTCGGAGTGCTCTGCGCCGTCGGCGCGGCCGCCCTCACCGCCCTCGCCCTGCGCGGCCAGGGCGAAACGGTCACCCCGCTCGGGCCGCTGACCGGCCCCGCCGCCGCCCTGGTGGCCCTGTGCGCGGCCGGGACCCTGCTCTTCTCGGCCGTCGAGGCCCGGCAGGCCCGCTCCGCCCAGCGGGAGGCGCTGGCCGGGCTCGGCACGCCGGGCACGGTGCTGCGTACCGCCGTGGCCCTGCGGGCGGTCGCGCTCCTCGGGGCGGCGGGGGGACTCGGCTGGGGTGTGGCGCAGCTGACGTCACTGGCACTGACCCGCTGAGACGGCCGGCCCTTAGGGTGGGCCGAATGGTCAACGCAGACATCGAGATCGAGACGCTCGCCGAATTCGACCGGGTCGTCGCCGGCGGCTCACTGAGCGGCTACCGGATCCAGTCGCTCAACCTCCTGGAGCGGACCTTCGCCCTGCTGTCCGCCGACACCTCGGCGGCCGTGTTCCTAGGCTGCGCGATGGAGCCCGACGCCTCGGTGAAGGTCCGCGCGGACGGCGCCCTCGTCTTCCCGCCGATACCGGACCTGCCGTTCAACCCGTACCGGGGTCTGCTGTACACCCCCGCGGAGCTGTTCGCCGGACTGGACGAGGGCTACGGGGCGACCCCTGACGCGCGGACGTACGCCTGGTTCCAGGAGGCCGGGTCCGACGGCGACGTGTTCTCCTCCATGCTGCGCTCCCTCCACGACGACGCCGTCTCCGACGCGCTCGACGAACGCCTCGCCGGGTCCCGCGTCGTCGGTGTGATGGGCGGCCACGCCATGGCCCGGGGCAGTACGGCCTACCGCGGCGCGGCCGGTCTGGGCCGGGCCCTGTCCCGGTCCGGGCTGACGGTCGCCACCGGCGGCGGCCCCGGCGCGATGGAGGCCGCCAACCTCGGCGCCTACCTGGCGCCCGCGCCCGACGAGGCGCTGACCGAGGCGCTGGAGCTGCTGGCGGAGGTGCCCTCCTTCAGCCCGTCCGTCACCGACTGGGCGCGTGCGGCCTTCGCCGTGCGCGAGCGCTGGCCCGCGGGCGGCGACTCGGTCGGGATCCCCACCTGGTTCTACGGGCACGAGCCGCCGAACGCCTTCGCGGGGCAGATCGCCAAGTACTTCGCGAACGCCACCCGCGAGGACGGGCTGCTCGCCCGGTGCGACGCGGGCGTGGTCTTCCTGCCGGGCGCCGCCGGCACCGTGCAGGAGGTCTTCGACAACGCGACGCCGAACTACTACGAGTCGCGGTCCGAGCCGGCCCCGATGGTCCTGGTGGACCGTGCCCACTGGACCACCCGCCTGCCCGTGTGGCCGCTGCTGCGGGAACTGGCGCGGGGCCGGGCGATGGAGTCCCGGATCGCGCTGGTGGACTCGGTGGACGAGGTGCCGGACGCGCTCGCGGCCATGGCCTGAGCCCCGGACGGGCAAAGAACCGGTCAAAAGAAATCCCTTCCGGAGGCAACTTCCCGGCCGGATACGACGTCTGGCAGAGGTACCGCCTTTTCACCTGCCAGACGTTGAACGGAGCCCTCTGTGCTCATAGGCCTGCTGACCGCTGTCGCGGCGTCCATCTGCTACGGCACGGGCTCTGTCCTGCAAGCCGTGGGCTCGCGCCGCGCCGCCCGGATGTCCCCCGAGGCCGCCGGGGTGACCGCCCACGGCGGACCGAACCTGACCTCCACCGCCAAGGCCGCGATGACCTGGGAGTTCATCGTCGGCACCATCCTGGACTTCGTGGGCTTCGGACTGGGCGCGCTGGCGGCCCGCATGCTGCCCCTGTTCCTCTCCCAGACGGTGATCAGCGCCAACCTGGTGATCACCGCCATCCTCAGCGTGAAGATGCTGGGCATCCGCCTGACCCGCAAGGAATGGACCTCGATCGGGGTCGTCTGCGCGGCTCTGGTGCTGCTGGCGACCGCCGCCGGGCACGAGGGCGACCACTACGCCCCGATGTCCACGCACTGGTGGCTGCTGGCCGTGACCCTGGTGATCATCGTCGGCGGCACGGTGGCCGTGCGCTTCCTGGGCGGCCGGGCCGCGATCCTGGCGGGTCTGCTGTCGGGTCTGGCCTTCGGCGCGCTGGGCGTGGGCGTGCGCATCCTCGACGGCGTGGACCCCTTCGACCCGGTCACCTTCATCACGGACCCGGCGCTGTACGCCATCCTGGTGGCGGGCTTCGGCGGCATGTACCTGCACACGGTGGCCCTCCAGATCGGCTCGGTGAACGGCGCGACCGCCGCCCTGGTCGTCGGCGAGACGGTGCTTCCGGGAGCGATCGGCGTCCTGTGGCTCGGCGACGCGTCCCGCCCGGGCCTGGCGTGGCTCGCGGTGACCGGCTTCCTCCTGGCGGTCGCCGGCGCCGTCGCGGTGGCCTGGTACGGCAACCACGACGGGGCCGAGGAGCCCGCCGAGGAGCCGGTTCCGGCGCCGGTGGCCTGACCGGCGCTGATCGCTCCGCCGGGTCCCCGTACGCGGTGACCCGGCGGATGCCGCCCGCCGGAGACGCCGGGCCCCACGAGCCCAGCCCAGTGGCCTCCGGCGTCAGCCCCGCGGGAGGACGACGACCTCGGACGGGCTGAAGGCCACCGCGACCCGGTCCCCCACGGCCGGCGCGGCGGCCAGCTCGCACTCGGCGTCCAGCACCGGCCCCGACGCGGGCCTCAGCCGCAGGGCGACGTGCGTGCCGCGGAAGGTGCGGGACTCCACCACGCAGTCCAGGCCGGCGGCGCACAGCACCACCCCCGCCGGACGGATCAGCAGCCGCTGCTCCCCCTCGGGCGTGCCGGCCGGGACGGGCACCCGGCCCCACTCGGTGGTGGCGGCGGCACCCGCCACCGTCCCCGGGACCACGTTCTCGAAACCGAGGAACCGGGCCACGAACTCCGACGCGGGCCGCTGCCACACCTCCAGCGGGGTCCCGGTCTGCGCGATCCGCCCGTCCCGCATCACCACCACCCGGTCGGCCAGCGCGAAGGCCTCCCCCTGGTCGTGGGTGACGGCGAGGACGGTGGTGCCCAGCCGGGAGAAGAGCCCCTGGAGCTCGACCACCAGCCGCTCGCGCAGCCCCCGGTCCAGCTGGCCGAGCGGCTCGTCCAGCATCAGCAGCCGGGGCGAGGGGGCCAGTGCCCGGGCGAGGGCCACCCGCTGCTGCTCGCCGCCCGACAGCGAGGAGACGGCCCGCCGCTGGGCCCCCGGGAGCCCGACCAGCTCCAGCAGCTCCGCGACCTGGGCCTCGTTCGACGCCTTCGCGGAACGCGAGCGGAACCCGGACCCCGGGCGGAGCGCCGCCTGCGGGCCCCGCACGCGCAGGCCGAAGGCGACGTTCCCGCCGACGTCCCGGTGCGGGAACAGCTGGTGGTCCTGGAACATCAGGCCCACCCCCCGCCGGTGCACGGGCACTCCGGCCTGATCGGCGCCGCCGAGCAGCACCCGCCCCCCGGACACCGGCTGGAGCCCGGCCACCACCCGCAGCAGGGTGGACTTGCCGCTGCCGCTCGGCCCGAGCACGCACACGGTCTCGTGCGCGGCGACCTCCAGGTCGACCGCGTCCACCACCGCCCGGTCACCGAAGCGGACCGAGACCCCTTCGAGCTGGAGCAGGGTCATCAGAACTCTCCCGAGGTCTTGTCGGGTCGCAGCCGCTCCAGCACCAGCAGGGACACCGCGCACACCAGCATCAGAATCGTGCTCAGGGCCATCGCCTGCCCGTAGTTCATCTCCCCGGCCCGCCCCAGCAGCCGCGCCACGGCCACCGGCAGCGTCGGGCGGTCCGGCCGGGCGATGAAGACGGTCGCGCCGAACTCGCCCAGCGAGACCGCGAAGGCGAAGCCCGCCGCGATCAGCAGCGCCCGCCGCACCAGCGGCAGGTCCACCTCCCGCCAGGCCCGCAGCGGCGAGGCCCCGAGCACGGCCGCCGCCTCCCGCAGCCGGCCGTCCACGGCCCGCAGCACCGGCAGCATGGTCCGTACGACGAAGGGCACCCCGACCAGCGCCTGCGCCAGCGGCACCAGGATCCACGAGGTCCTGAGGTCCAGCGGCGGCTCGTCCAGGGTGATCAGGAACCCGAAGCCCACGGTCACGGCGGACACCCCGAGCGGCAGCATCAGCAGCGCGTCGAAACCGCGTACGAAGCGGCCCGCGCGCCGGGTCAGGGCGGCGGCCGCGAGCCCGCCGACGACCAGGGCGATGGCGGTGGCGGCGAGGGCGTACTGGAGGGAGTTCCAGACGGCCTCCAGCGGCGGCACCAGAAACGTTCCGCCGCCGGAGCCCGCGTCCTGCAACGCCCGGTAGAAGCCGAAGCCGTAGCCGCCCGGCGCGTCGAAGGACCGTTCCACCAGCACGGCCAGCGGCGCCACCACCAGCAGGACCACCGACAGCAGCACCCCGCCCAGCAGGCCGCGCTGCCCCCAGCCGCGCGGCGGGCGCGCGGTGCGCGCCGGGTCCACGAGCCGCAGCGCGGTCTCCCGCCGGCGCACCGTGCGGGCGTGCACGGCGAGGACGGCGGCGATGGCCGCGAACTGGACCATCGTCAGCACGGCGGCGGTCGGCAGGTCCAGCAGCTGTGCCGTCTGCCGGTAGACCTCCACCTCCAGGGTGGCGTACGCGGGCCCGCCGAGGATCTGCACGACGCCGAAGGAGCTGAAGGTGAACAGGAACACCATCAGCGAGGCGGCGGCCACCGCCGGCGCGAGCGCGGGCAGCGTCACCCGCCGCCACGCCGTGATCCGCCCGGCGCCCAGCACCCGGGCGGCCTCCTCCTGGCGCGGGTCCAGCTGCGCCCACAGCCCGCCGACCGTCCGTACGACGACGGCGTAGTTGAAGAAGACGTGGGCGAGCAGGATCGCCCAGACGGTGGTGTCCAGCCGCACGCCCCACAGCTCGTCGAGCAGCCCGCCCCGCCCGACCAGCGCCAGGAAGGCACTGCCGACGACCACCGTCGGCAGGACGAAGGGGACGGTGACCAGCGCGCGCAGCAGCTGCTTGCCGGGGAACTCCAGGCGGGCGAAGACGTACGCGCCCGGCAGCGCGAGGAGCAGGGTGAGGGCGGTCGAGGCGAGCGCCTGCCAGGTGGTGAACCAGAGCACGCCGGCGATGTCGGGCCGGGCCAGGACCTCGCCGATCCGGCCGAACTGCCAGCCCGCGTCCGTCTTGAGCCCGCGGCCGACGATCGCGGCCACGGGAAGGGCGAAGAACAGTGCGAAGAAGGCGAGCGGCACGGCCATCAGAGCGAATCTGACGGCCGTGGCGCGACCGCCCTCCGCGGGAAGGCGCTCTACTTCACGACGAGCGAGGACCACGTCTTGACCCACTGCTCACGGTTCTTGGCGATGGTCTCCGGAGCGACGTTCTCCGGCTTCTCGACCACCACGCCGTGCTTCGTGAACAGCTCCGGCAGCTTCGCGTCCTTGACGACCGGGTTCACGAACATCTGGAGCGGCATGTCCTCCTGGAACTTCTTGGAGACCAGGAAGTCGATGAGCGCCTTGCCGCCCTCCTCGTTCTTCGCGCCCTTCAGCAGGCCCGCGAACTCGACCTGGCGGAAGCAGGTGCCCGTGGCGACGCCCGTGGGGGCATCGGCCGGCTGCGGCTCGCCGTAGAGGACCTCGACCGGCGGGCTGGAGGCGTAGGAGACGACCAGCGGTCGGTCGCCCTTGGCCTTCTTGCCGCCGGCGGAGCCGGAGAAGCGCTCGTTGTAGGCCTGCTCCCAGCCGTCGACGACCTCGACGCCGTTGGCCTTGAGCTTGCTCCAGTAGTCCTTCCAGCCCTCCTCGCCGTACTTGCCGACGGAGGCGAGGAGGAAGCCGAGGCCGGGCGAGGAGGTCGCGGCGTTCTCGGTGACGAGCAGGTTCTTGTACTCCGGCTTGACCAGGTCGTCCAGCGTCTGCGGCGGGGCGATCTTCTTGTCGGCGAAGTACGCCTTGTCGTAGTTGACGCAGATGTCGCCGGAGTCGACCGGGGTGACCCGGTGCTGCTGGTCGAGGACGAACTCGGGCTTCACCGTGTCCAGGCCCTTGGCCTCGTACGGGGTGAAGATGCCGTTGTCGAGGGCCCGCGAGAGCAGGGTGTTGTCGACGCCGAAGAAGACGTCGCCGCGCGGGGATCCCTTGGTGAGGATCTCCTGGTTGAGGGCCGCGCCCGCGTCGCCGGACTTCAGGACCTTGACGGTGTAGCCGCTCTGCTGCTCGAACTCCTTGAGGACCGAGGCGGTCACGTTGAAGGAGTCGTGGGAGACGAGCGTGACCGTCTTGGACTTGGGGGCGCCGGTCGCCGCGGACGTGTCCTTGGCCTCGCCGCCGCCGCAGGCGCCGAGGGTGGTGACGCCGAGCGCCGCCGCGAGCGCCGTGCCCGCGATCTTCCTGGTGGTGCTCACTGGTGTATTCCTCCTGGGATGACCAGGAGAAGACGCGGCCCCGCCCGGCGCTCTTCGCGAGCGGTCGCCGGGCAGGGCGCAACAGCTTGAGTGGTGACCGAACTTCCTACCCCGAATGACCGGGGCGAGGTTCAGAGGGTCTGCGGATGACGGGTACCGCACTCTCAGCGCTGTGGCGCTCCCCTGTCGGAATATGCAATTGGTTCGGCCACAGGGTACCCCGTGGCCGAATCGGGCAGGCCGCTGTCCGGAATGCAGCCGGAATCTATCGTTCCGAGGCGGCGAGCTGGCCGCAGGCGCCGTCGATCTCCTGGCCGCGGGTGTCGCGGACGGTCACGGGCACGCCGTGGCGGGCGATCGCCTCGACGAAGGCCTTCTCGTCCTCGGGGCGCGAGGCGGTCCACTTGGAGCCCGGCGTCGGGTTCAGCGGGATCAGGTTGACGTGTACGCGCTTGCCCTTGAGCAGGCGGCCGAGCAGGTCGCCGCGCCAGGCCTGGTCGTTGATGTCGCGGATCAGGGCGTACTCGATGGAGATGCGGCGGCCCGACTTCTCCGCGTACTCCCAGGCCGCGTCGAGGACCTCGCGGACCTTCCAGCGGGTGTTCACCGGGACGAGGGTGTCGCGCAGCTCGTCGTCCGGGGCGTGCAGGGAGACCGCGAGGCGGCACTTGAAGCCCTCGTCGGCGAAGCGCAGCATGGCCGGTACCAGGCCGACGGTGGAGACGGTGATGCCGCGCTGCGACAGGCCGAGGCCGTCGGGCTCGGGGTCGGTGAGGCGGCGGATGGCTCCGACGACGCGCTTGTAGTTCGCCAGCGGCTCGCCCATGCCCATGAAGACGATGTTGGACAGGCGGGCGGGGCCGCCGGGGACCTCGCCGTCGCGCAGGGCGCGCATCCCGTCGACGATCTGGTGCACGATCTCGGCGGTGGAGAGGTTGCGGTCCAGGCCCGCCTGGCCGGTCGCGCAGAACGGGCAGTTCATGCCGCAGCCGGCCTGCGAGGAGATGCACATCGTCACCCGGTCCGGGTAGCGCATCAGCACGGACTCGACGAGCGTGCCGTCGTGCAGCTTCCACAGGGTCTTGCGGGTGGTGTCGTCGTCGCAGCTGATGTGCCGCACGACGTTCATGAGCTCCGGGAGCAGCTCCTGCTGGAGCTTCTCGCGCGAGGCCGCCGGAATGTCGGTCCACTCGGCCGGGTCGTGCGCGTAGCGGGCGAAGTAGTGCTGGGAGAGCTGCTTGGCCCGGAACGGCTTCTCGCCGATCGCGGCCACCGCCTCCCGGCGCTCGGCCGGGGTCAGGTCGGCAAGGTGCCGGGGCGGCTTCTTGACCCCGCGAGGGGCGACGAAGGTGAGCTCACCCGGAGCGGGACGGGGGGCCATGCGGTACTCCTCAGTACGACGGGGTGGGGGTCACCCCGCGCGTGCAGGGCCGGTCCGCGGCTCGGCCGCTGGACGGAAAGGGCGCGCCGCGTGAACACGGCGCGCCCTCCAGGATAACCCGGCCCGGACCCGTCAGCCGGTGGTCCGCCCCCGGGCCCGCGGCCCCGGAGCGGCCGCTCAGCCGGTACCGACGAACGCCGCCAGCAGCAGCCAGACCACGGGAGCGGTCGGCAGCAGCGAGTCGAGCCGGTCCATGATGCCGCCGTGGCCCGGGAGCAGCGTGCCCATGTCCTTGATGCCCAGGTCACGCTTGATCATGGACTCGCCGAGGTCGCCCAGGGTGGCGCTGACCGCGACCGCGAGGCCGAGCAGCAGGCCCTGCCACCAGGCACCCCCGTCGATGAGGAACTCCATGCACAGGGCGCCGGCCGCCATCGCGAAGGCGACCGCTCCGAAGAGCCCCTCGCGGGTCTTGCCCGGGCTGATGCGCGGGGCGAGCTTGGTCTTGCCGAAGCGCCAGCCCACGGCGTAGGCCCCGGTGTCGCTGACCACGGTCAGGACCAGGAAGGTCACCACCCGCTGCGGACCGTCGTCCGGGGCCAGCAGCATCGCGACGAACGTGGCCAGGAAGGGCACGTAGAACGCCGCGAAGACGCCCGCGGTGACGTCCCTGAGGTAGTCCTCGGGCGGCTCGGTCATCCGCCACACGAGGACGGCCAGCGCGGTGAGGGCCATGGCCACCCACGCGCCCTCGGCCCCGCGGACGTATCCGGCGATGATCATCGCCGCTCCGCCGACCGCGAGCGGGACCAGCGGGGCCTTGATGCCCTTCTTCTCCTGGAGCCGGGAGGTGAGCTCCCACAGGCCGACCACGATCGCGACGACGATGACGCCGACGAAGACGGCCTTGACGATGAACAGCGAAGCGAAGACCACCGCGCCGAGGCCTACGCCGACCCCTATGGCGGCACGCAGATCCCGCCCCGCGCGCTTCTTCGGCGGCGGGGGCGAGGCGTCCTGCGGGGCCTGCGGTGGCGGAGGCGGGGGGCTGGGCATGGGCTCCTGCAACGGCGTCTCGGCGCGGAACGGGGGGCCGCCGGCGAAGGCGGCCCCCCGATCGCGTGCGTCCCGGTCGTCGAAGGCACGGCCGGCGGCATCGGGCACGATGGGCATGGGCGCAGTGTGCGGGCCCACCAGCGCATCGTATGCGGGACCCGCCGGAACCGGCTCCGCGGCCCAGGGAGAGTCGTTCATCAGACCTCGAGGAGCTCGGCTTCCTTGTGCTTGAGCAGCTCGTCCACCTGCGCGACGTACTTCGCGGTGGTGTCGTCGAGCTCCTTCTCGGCGCGGCGCACCTCGTCCTCGCCGGCCTCCTTGTCCTTGACCAGCTTGTCGAGGGCGTCCTTGGCCTTGCGGCGCACGGAGCGGATGGAGACCTTGGAGTCCTCGGCCTTGTTCTTGGCGACCTTGATGTACTCCTTGCGGCGGTCCTGCGTCAGCTCCGGGAAGGTCACCCGGATGATGCGGCCGTCGTTGCTCGGGTTGACACCGAGGTCGGAGTCGCGGATCGCCTGCTCGATGTTGCGCAGCGCCGAGGCGTCGAACGGCGTCACGATCGCCATGCGCGGCTCGGGCACGGCGAAGGAGGCGAGCTGGTTGATGGGCGTGATGGCACCGTAGTAGTCCGCCACGATCTTGTTGAACATCGCCGGGTGCGCACGGCCCGTGCGAATCGCGGCGAAGTCTTCCTTGGCGACGACGACGGCCTTCTCCATCTTCTCCTCGGCCTCGAGGAGGATTTCTTCGATCACCACGTGCTCCTGCATGTCAGATATGGATGGTTCAGGCGGGCGCGGGCGGTCCGGGCCGCCCGGACCGGGCCCGTGCGGGCCCGGCTCGGTGTGCTCAGACCCGGGTGCCCTGGTCGCTCACGAGCGTGCCGATCTTCTCACCCTTGACGGCGCGGGCGATATTGCCCTCGGCGAGCAGCTCGAAGACCAGGATCGGCAGCCGGTTGTCGCGGCACAGCGTGATGGCCGTGGCGTCGGCGACCTTGAGGTCCCGGGACAGCACCTCGCTGTACTCCAGCGCGTCGAACTTCACGGCGTCCGGGTTGGTCTTCGGGTCGGAGTCGTAGACCCCGTCGACGCCGTTCTTGCCCATGAGGAGGGCCTCGGCGTCGATCTCCAGGGCACGCTGGGCGGCCGTGGTGTCGGTGGAGAAGTAGGGCATGCCCATACCGGCGCCGAAGATGACGACGCGGCCCTTCTCCAGGTGGCGCACGGCGCGGAGCGGGATGTACGGCTCCGCGACCTGGCCCATGGTGATGGCGGTCTGGACGCGGCTGTCGATGCCTTCCTTCTCCAGGAAGTCCTGGAGGGCGAGGCAGTTCATGACGGTGCCGAGCATGCCCATGTAGTCGGACCGGGCCCGGTCCATGCCGCGCTGCTGAAGCTCGGCGCCGCGGAAGAAGTTGCCGCCGCCGATGACGATCGCGATCTCGGCGCCGTCGCGGACCACGGCCGCGATCTCGCGGGCGATGGCGTGCACGACGTCGGGGTCGACACCCAGTCCGCCGCCGCCGGAGAAGGCTTCGCCGGACAGCTTCAGCATGAAGCGGCGACCCTTCTTCTCGTGGTCGCTCTTGTCGTCGGATGCGGTGTGGGGGTCCACGCCCTGATTCATGGAGATCTCCTCGTGCACATACGAAGAAGGCCATTGCCGGTGGGTCCTCGCGGTTCCCTCTGGGGCAATGGCCTCCTCGTCAGATCTGCGGTCGTCCTGCGCGGGCACGGACGACTGCTTCAGACCCTATAGGGGTCCGGTGTCCGTCGCGTACGGACGGACTCAGATGCCGACCTTGATGCGGGTGAAGCGCTTCAGGGTGACACCGGCCTCGTCCAGAACCTTCTGGACGGACTTCTTGTTGTCCAGCGCGTACGGCTGGCCGAGGAGCGTGACGTCCTTGAAGAAGCCGTTGACGCGACCCTCGACGATCTTGGCGATCGCGGCCTCGGGCTTGCCCTCGGCGCGGGTGACCTCTTCGGCCACGCGACGCTCGGACTCGACGACCTCGGCCGGAACGTCCTCGGCGGTCAGGTACTTCGGCGCGAAGGCGGCGATGTGCTGGGCGATGCCCTTGGCCAGCTCGGCGTCGGCCTTGTCCAGCTCGACCAGGACACCGATCTGCGGGGGCAGGTCGGGCATGGTGCGGTGCATGTAGGAGGCGACGAAAGCACCCTCGTACTGCGCGAAGCGGTCCAGGACGATCTTCTCGCCGAGGTTGGCGTTGGCCTCGTCCACGAACGCCTGGACGGTCTTGCCGGCCTCGATCTCGGACGCCAGCAGCGCCTCGATGTCCGCGGGCTTGGTCTCGGCCACGTGGGCGGCGAGCTGGTCGGCGACGGCCAGGAACTTCGGGCTCTTGGCCACGAAGTCGGTCTCGCACTTGAGCTCGAGGAGCACGCCGGAGGTGGCGTCCTCGGCGATCAGGGAGGTGACGGCACCGTTCTCGGCGGAACGGCCCTCGCGCTTGGCGACACCCTTCAGGCCCTTGACGCGCAGGATCTCGTTGGCCTTGGTGACGTCGCCGTCGGCCTCGACGAGCGCGTTCTTGCAGTCCAGCATGCCGGCGCCGGTGAGCTCGCGGAGCTTCTTGACGTCAGCGGCGGTGTAGTTCGCCATGAGTCTGTGATTCTCTCTCGAAGTCGTAGATCTACGGGTGAACAGCGGAGGAGCGCGCTCGTGGCGCGGCTCCCCCGCCGTCATCGTCCGTGCTGCGAATGCCCGGCGGATGAACGCCGGGCACTCTCAGTGGGTCAGGCCTGCTCGGCGGCCGGAGCCTCGGCGGCCGGAGCCTCGGCCTCGGTGGCCTCGGCAGCCGGAGCCTCGGCCGCGGGGGCCTCGGCGTCAGCCTTCTTCTCGCCCTCGAGCAGGTCGCGCTCCCACTCGGCGAGGGGCTCGGCGGCGGCCTTCTCGCCCGGCTTCGAGTCACCGGTCGCAGCGCCGGAGCGGGCGATGAGGCCCTCGGCGACGGCGTCGGCGATCACGCGGGTGAGCAGGGTGACGGAGCGGATCGCGTCGTCGTTGCCCGGGATCTTGTAGTCGACCTCGTCGGGGTCACAGTTGGTGTCGAGGATCGCGACGACCGGGATGTGCAGCTTGCGCGCCTCACCGACGGCGATGTGCTCCTTCTTGGTGTCGACGATCCAGACGGCGCTGGGAACCTTCGACATCTCGCGGATACCACCGAGGGTCTTCTCCAGCTTGGCCTTCTCGCGGGAGAGGACCAGGAGCTCCTTCTTGGTGAGACCCGAGGCGGCGACGTCCTCGAAGTCGATCGCCTCAAGCTCCTTCAGACGCTGGAGGCGCTTGTAGACGGTGGAGAAGTTGGTGAGCATGCCACCCAGCCAGCGCTGGTTGACGTACGGCATGCCGACGCGGGTCGCCTGCTCGGCGATGGCCTCCTGCGCCTGCTTCTTCGTACCGACGAACATGATGGAGCCACCGTGCGCGACGGTCTCCTTCACGAACTCGTAGGCGCGGTCGATGTACGACAGCGACTGGAGCAGGTCGATGATGTAGATACCGTTGCGCTCGGTGAAGATGAAGCGCTTCATCTTCGGGTTCCAGCGACGGGTCTGGTGACCGAAGTGGACGCCGCTCTCCAGCAGCTCCCGCATCGTTACGACGGCCATGGCCATCTCCTTGGTTTCTCGGTTTGGTTCCTGACGCCCCGCCGCGCCCTGCCCCTGGAGGGACCGAGAGACGCTTTCACCTGACCGGAACCGGCCGGCGCTGGGGCGTGCGAAGTCGACCCGGTGACCCGGATCGCCACAAGAAGTGTACGGGACCCGGCGGTATGCCGGGTGACGCCGTTGTCCACACCCCGTCGGCCGTCCACAGGCGCGAACCCGTCACGCCGCCCGCGCGGGATCCTGCGGGGCATGACGAAACTGCTGCTCATCCTGCTCCTGGCCCTGCCCCGGCCACTGCCCGGGCCGCCGGCCCCCGCCGTGCCGGCGGCTCCGGGTCCCGCGTCCGCGGCGCCCGGCGTACCGGTGCACGGGGCGGCGGGCCTGCGCGGGGCGCCGCGAGTGCGCCCCCTGCCCGCGCCGCTGTCCGTGGCGCGCTGGTGGGATCCGCCGCCGACCCCGTACGCGGCCGGGCACCGCGGTGTGGACCTGTCGGCGCCGGCCGGGGCGCAGGTCCGGGCCGTGGGTCCCGGGCGGGTGCACTACGCGGGGCGGGTCGCGGGGCGGGGGGTGCTCTCGCTCACCCTCCCGGGCGGCCTGCGCACGACGTACGAACCGGTCCAGCCGCTGGTCGCGGAGGGGGAGCCCGTCGCGGCGGGCCAGGTGGTGGCCGTGCTCACGGAGGGCTCGCACTGCCCGGGCCCCTGCCTGCACTGGGGCCTCCTCACGGGCGAGGACACCTACCTCGACCCGCTGACCCTGCTCCCCCCGCCCACACCGCGACTGCTCCCGGCCGCCGCCGCGGGGGCTCCCTAGACGGCGACGCCCCTCAGCACCATGGCGACGGCCGTCTCGGTGATCACGGCCGGGTCCTCGGCGGCGCCGAGCTCGATGCGGCGGGCCGCGGCGTCCACGACGCCCTGGAGCAGCATCGCGGACAGGCGGGGCTCCGCCAGCCCGAGGGCGCCCAGGGCCTCGACGATCATCGCCACCAGGCCGCCGTGCGCGGCGCGGATCTTCTCCCGCGCGCCCGCGTCCAGCTCGCCGGCGGAGATGGCGACCACCGCGCGGTGGCGGCGGTCCCCCACCAGCCCCAGCTGGGTGCGCACGTACGCCTCGATCTTCGCTTCCGGGGTGTGCTCCCGCTCCATCGCCGCCTCGATCTCGGCGGCCCACACGGGGAAGTCCACCGCGCACAGCTCTTCGACGACGGCCGCGCGCGACCGGAAGTACTCGTACACGGAGGACCGGGCGAGCCCGGTCCGCTCCGCGAGGGCGGGGAAGGTCAGGGCTTCCGTCCCGCCTTCGGACAACAGGGCACGGGCGGCGTCCAACAGGGCGCCGCGCTGCATCGACCGGTGCTCGGCCACGGAGGCCGCTCGAATCCTGGGCACGTCACCACTGTACGGAGGTCCCGCAAGGCCTGTCCGCCGCGCTCCGGACGCCGCGGCTCAGCGGCCGACGTCGGCGAGCTTGGCGCGCAGCTGGAGGACGGACTTCGTGTGGATCTGGCTGACCCGGCTCTCGGTGACGCCCAGGACGTTGCCGATCTCGGCGAGGGTCAGGCCCTCGTAGTAGTAGAGGGTCACCACGGTCTTCTCCCGCTCCGGGAGGGTGTTGATGGCCCGGGCGAGCAGGCGGCGCAACTCCCGGTCCTCGGCCACCTCGACCGGGTTGTCGGCGGCGGTGTCCTCCAGGGTGTCCATCAGGGAGAGGCGGTCGCCGCCCTCCCCGCCCACGTGCAGCAACTCCTCCAGGGCGACCACGTTGGCCAGGGACAACTGGCTGAAGACCGTGTGGAGTTCCTCCACCGCGATGCCCATCTCCCCCGCGACCTCGCACTCCGTGGGGGTGCGGCGCAGCTGGGCCTCCAGCGTCGCGTAGGCGCGTTCCACGGCCCGCGCCTTCTGCCGCACGGAGCGCGGGATCCAGTCCAGGGCGCGCAGCTCGTCGATCATCGCGCCGCGGATCCGGGTGATGGCGTACGTCTCGAACTTGATGGACCGCTCGATGTCGAACTTCTCGATCGCGTCGATCAGGCCGAAGACCCCGGAGGAGACGAAGTCGGCCTGTTCGACATTGGGCGGCAGGCCCACGCTGACCCGGCCCGCCACGTATTTGACCAGGGGCGAGTAGTGCAGGATCAGCTGCTCCCGCAGCCGTTCGTCGCCCGAGTCCTTGTATGAGCGCCAGAGCACCTCCAGGGACGAGGGCGCGGTGGACCGCACGCTGCGACGAGCAGCGGGGGGAACCGCGGCGCGGTCGGACCCTGAGGTGTGCTGGGGCATGCTTCGCCTTTGCCGGAGCGGGATTCCTTGGGAGCGTAGCGTGACGGAAGTGTCGCGGTGCGCGAAGAGTACGGGATGGCGCAGGGGCGCAGCGGCGTCCGTCCTCGCGCGGGCGGCCCGGGACCGGCGCCTCGCGCACGGTCCCGGCGAGTGCCACCGGGAGGACCGCGTCTGTCATCGCCGTCACTCTTTCACCGGAACGCACCAGGTCAACGACCGCCTCGCCGGTCGGCTCCGGAATGCACCCCCTCTCGCGACGTCCGCGGGGTCAACCACCAGCCGTCGCCCTGCCGTTCGACGAACCCCAGAGAGTGAAGTTCGTACAGTCTGCCGATGACCTCATCGGTGCCCGTGGCCGCGGCGAGGGCGATCTCCTCCAGGCCCGCCGGGCGGCCCGCCGGGAGCGCTTCGAGGACCCGGGCGGCGCCGGGCTCCAGCAGGTCCCGGGCGAGGACCGGGCCTCGGCGTACGGGGGCCAGCTCACCCATGTCTCCGACCAGTTCGACGATCTCGTCGGCGTCGGTGACAAGCACCGCCTCGCCGCGCAGCAGCTCGTGCACCCCGGCCGAGAGGCCGCTGGTGGCGGGCCCGGGGACGCCCATGGTGAGGCGGCCCAGCTCCTGTGCGCGGCGGGCGGTGACCAGGGAGCCGCTGCGGTGGGCGGCCTCCACGACCACCGTCCCCCGGGTGAGGGCCGCGATGACCCGGTTGCGCAGGACGAACCGGCTCGGGGTCGGATGGGTCCCGGGCGGCAGCTCGCCCAGCACCAGCCCCTGGCGGGTGATCCGGCCCAGGAGTCCGGCGTGGCCGCGCGGGTAGGCCACGTCCGCCCCGCAGGCCAGGACCGCCGCCGTGGCGCCGCCCGAGGCGAGGGCTCCCCGGTGGGCGGCGCCGTCGATCCCGTACGCCGCCCCGGAGACGACCACCCAGCCGCGCTCGGCGAGCCCGGCGGCCAGGGTCTGCGCCATGTGGGCTCCGTACGGGGTGCACGCCCGGGCCCCGACCACGGCGACCGACCGCAGGGCCCAGGTCCGCAGGTGGGGCCGGCCCCTGAGCCAGAGCCCGACGGGCCGGGCGTCGCCGAGGTCGTCCAGCTGGGTCGGCCACTCCGCCGAGCCGGGGCAGACGAACCGGCCGCCCGCCCCGGCGGCGCTCTCCAGGTCCCGCAGGGGCTCCGCGGCGGCGGCCCGCCTGCGGTATCCGGCCAGCCGCTCGGGCCCCACCCCGGTCAGCGTCCCGGACTCCGGCTCGGGGCCGGTCAGGAGCCGTATCAGGCCGACGGCCCCGAGCTCCCGGATCCAGCGCCCGCCGTGCTCGTCCCCCGGCTCCAGCACCCGGGTCAGCGCGGCCCGGGCAAGGTGCTCCGGGTCGTACCCGGCGGCGCTCACGACCCCGCCCCCATGGCCTGGGCCGCACCCCGGGCGATCCCGGTGCGCAGCTCCAGCGCGACGGCCGCGTCCAGGGCGTCGGGGCGGTCGCGGCCCCGCAGGTCGGCGACGGTCCAGGCGACCCGCAGCACCCGGTCCAGCCCCCGCGCGGTGAGCAGTCCGCGCTCCATGTCGCGCTCGGCCAGCGCCAGCGCCCCCGGCCCGGCGGGCCAGCGGGTGCGCAGCTCGTGCCCGGGCACCTCCGAGTTGAGCCGCCACGGGGTGTCGGCGAGCCGGGCGGCGGCCCGGTCGCGGGCCTCGCGGACGCGGTCGGCGACGGCGGCGGTGGCCTCGCCGCGGCCGCCGCGGCCCAGCAGGTCGGCTCGGGTGACCGGCTCGACCTCGACCCGCAGGTCGACCCGGTCGAGCAGCGGCCCGGACAGCCGGGCCTGGTAGCGCCGGATCACCGAGGCGGGGCATTCGCAGCCGGACCCGTGCAGGGTGTGGCGGCCGCAGGGGCAGGGGTTCGCCGCGAGGACCATGAGGAAGCGGGCGGGGAGCCGTACCACTCCGGCGGCCCGGGCGATGACCACGTGCCCGGCTTCGAGGGGCTGCCGCAGGGCGTCCAGCACCTTCCCGCTGAACTCCGCGGCCTCGTCCAGGAAGAGCACCCCCTTGTGCGCCAGGGAGACCGCTCCGGGCCTGGGGATTCCGGCGCCGCCGCCGACCAGCGACTGCATGGTCGCGGAGTGGTGCGGGGCGCAGTACGGGGCCCTGCCGACGAGCGGTTCGCCGGGCGGCAGGATTCCCGCGACCGAGTGGACCGCCGTCACCTCCAGGGAGTCCCGTCGGGTGAGCGGCGGCAGAAGCCAGGGCAGCCGCTCGGCGAGCATCGTCTTGCCCGCGCCCGGGGGCCCGCTGAGGAAGAGGTGGTGGCCCCCGGAGGCCGCCACCTCCAGGGCCCGGCGGGCGCCGTGCTGCCCGGCGACGTCGGCGAGGTCGGGGAAGTCCGCGGCGTCACCCCGGCCCGAGAGGCCCGTCCCGAGCCCGGCGCCGGGCACGACCAGCCCGGCGAGCATCGGATCCGGGCGCCCGGTGTCCTGGGGCGGCTCCTCCTCGGGCACCTCCCCGCCGGTCAGCACCGCGATCAGCTGCCGCAGGCTGCGCACGCCCAGCACCGAGACGTCCGGGACGAGGGCGGCCTCGGCCGCGCACTGCTGCGGCACCACCACCTGCCGGTAGCCGGCCTCGGCGGCCGCGAGTACGGCGGGCAGGATCCCCCGGACGGGGCGCACCCGGCCGTCGAGACCCAGTTCCCCGATGAGCACGAGGTCGGCGATCCTCGCGGGGTCGACGACCTCGGCGGCCCCCAGGACGGCCGCGGCCACGGCCAGGTCGAAATGGGCGCCGGCCTTCGGCACGGACGCCGGGCTGAGTCCGACCGTGAGCTTCTTCTGCGGCCACGGGGCGCCGGAGTTCACCACCGCCGCCCGTACCCGGTCGCGGCTCTCCACCAGGGTCTTGTCGGGCAGCCCCACCAGGGTGAAGGCGGCCACCCCCGGCTCCAGATCGGCCTGTACCTCCACGAGTACGCCCTCGACACCCACCAGGGCCACGGAGCAGGCCCGCGCGAACCCCATCAGGCCACCCCCCTGACGTGCTCCACCACGGGCGCCCCGCGCCTCGGCAGCAGGACTCCGACCAGGTCGATCCGCACCCCGCCCGGCGGCGGCCCCCCGTGGTCGGCGAGCCAGCGCCCGGCGAGCCGGCGCAGCCGCTCGGCCTTGCCGGCCCGGACGGCGGCCATGGGGTGTTCGAAACCGCCCGCGCGGCGCGTCTTGACCTCGCACACGACGAGGGCGTCCCCGTCGCGGGCGACGATGTCGATCTCCCCGGCCCGGCACCGCCAGTTCCTGGCGATCACCGTCATCCCGGACTCGGTCAGCCTCCGCGCGGCGAGCTCCTCGCCGTACCGCCCCAATGCCCGCTGTGCCACGCTCTTCGCGTCCATCCGGCACCACCTCCGGCACCGACGGTCCCGCGTCCCGGCCCACCGTGCGGATCTTGGTGGACAACCCGGGCGTTGTGGATATCCGGCTCACCCGCGAGGGTGAGCCGGCCCGTGGATCAGCCGGGGAGGTCACCGCCCGGCAGTTCGAGGTCGTTCTTGTTGAGCTCCTCGATGTTCACGTCCTTGAAGGTCAGCACGCGGACCTGCTTGACGAAACGCGCCGGACGGTACATGTCCCAGACCCACGCGTCCGCCATGGAGACCTCGAAGAACACCTCGCCCTGGACCGAGTGCACCTGCATCTCGTAGTCGTTGGTCAGGTAGAAACGCCGCTCGGTCTCGATCACGTACTTGAACAGCCCGACGACGTCGCGGTACTCCCGATAGAGCTTCAGCTCCATCTCGGTCTCGTACTTCTCGAGGTCCTCGGCACTCATGGCATGTTCCCCTTCAGCCGTGCGTCCCCCTATTGTGCGCCAGCGCCGTACGCCCCTAAACGATTTCCGGGGCGAGGACCACCGGAGCGCCCGGAGGACCGTCGTCGAGCAGCGTCCGGAGCAGCTCGGCCAGTCTGGTCGGGTACACCGTCTCACGGGCCGCGAGGAGTTCCTCGGAGGTCCACCACCTGGCTCCCGTGACGCTGCGCCGCTCCAGCTCCGTGAGACCGCCCATCTCGGTGGCGGTCTGGGCGGTACGCGCCAGGAAGTACCACTCGTCCTGCTCCCAGCGCCTCCCGGCGAAGGGAAAGGCGCAGTACCGGTGCCACAGCACCGGCCCCAGTTCCACCTCTGTGATCCCGGTCTCCTCGGCGAGTTCCCGCAGCGCGGCCTGCTCGCGGGTCTCGGTGCCCTCCAGACCGCCGCCCGGGGTGAACCACCAGTCGTCGGCGGGGTCGTCCGGTTCGAAGCCGTGCAGCAGCAGGATCCGGTCCTCGGGGTCGAGCAGGATCACCCGGGAGACCTTCCGCGGGGGCGTCCCGGACGGCTCAGCGGCCATGGGAGGCCGCCCGCCCGCGCCCGCGCCCCGTGAGCCGCGCGAGCGGCCCGTAGGCGGCGCCCAGCAGCACCAGGGCCGCGCCGGCCAGCACCGCGGTCACCTGGAGCCGCAGCGGCCCGGGAGCGGAGATCCCGCCGGGCAGGGCGGCGAAGATCCGCGGCCGCTCCAGCATCGTCATGGACGGCCACGCCACGGCGTCGACCCGGGCCTGGACCGCCTTGCGGGGCACCGTCCCCTGGCCGGCCTCCTGGAGGTGCGCCCGGGAGTCCAGGGACCCGCCGCGCCGGTCACCCATCAGGAAGAGGTTGCCCTCGGGCACCTTCACCTCGAACGAGGTGCTCCCCGCGGCCGCCGCCCCGTCGCCCTCACGGTCCACGTAGGGCTCGTCGAGCGGCGCGCCGTTCACGGTCACCCGGCCGCCCTGGCCGCAGCAGGCGACGGTGTCGCCGCCGACGGCCACGACCCGCTTGACCATGGGGGAACTGCTCCACACGGTGTCAGTGAAGACGACGACGTCGCCGCGCCGCACCTCGGCGCCGTCGATCCGCTGGGCCAGCACCCGGTCGCCCGGCCGTACGGTCGGCACCATCGAGTCCGTCGGCACCGTGTACGGCTGGTACACCAGCGCCCCCCAGCCGAAGCCGCCGAGGAAGAGCACGAAGCCGATGGCCACGGCGATCCCCGACAACGTGTTGCCGAGGCCTCCGCGGCCATCCCTGCGCGTGCGTGTTGCCTGCGTTCCGCCCATTGCGGCGCCCCCATGCCTCGGAGATCGTCGACCTGGGCGGCACCCTACCGGGCGGTACGCCCCTTGGTCAGCCTCCGCCGGCGCCACAGGACGACGGGGACGGCCCCCGCGAGCCCCAGGGCGGCCGGCGCGATACCGGCCGGGCCCAGCCCGCTCGCCTGCGGCGAGTGCAGCGGCGCCGGGGGCTGCTTGCCGATGCCCGGCTGGTCGAAGGTGTCCGGGACGGGGAGCGTGGACCAGCGGGTGACCGGCCACGCCACGACCACGGCCCGGCCGACGACCTCCTTGACCGGGACGAAGCCCTGGGTGGAGTCCTGCTGGTGGTAGCGGGAGTCCTGGGAGTTCTGGCGGTGGTCGCCCATCACCCAGATCTTGCCCTTGGGCACCGTGATCGGGCCGAACGGGAAGTCGTCGCAGGCGGAGTTGCCGGGGAAGATGTACGGCTCGTCGAGCGCCTTGCCGTTGACGACGACCGGTCCGCCCTTCTTGCACTCCACCGTGTCCCCGCCGATGGCGATGGTCCGCTTGATCAGGTCCTTCTCGTCGGCGGACGGCATCAGGCCGATCTTGCTGAGGATCTGCTGCGCGATGTTCGGCTCCGGGGTGGGCTCCCCGGCCAGCCAGTTCGCGGGGTCGTGGAAGACCACGACCTCGCCGCGCTCGGGCTCCGAGCCGAACCACGGGGTCAGCTTGTCCACCAGCACCCGGTCACCGCGCTGCAGGGTGTTCTGCATCGAGTCGGACGGGATCGAGAACGCCTGCACCAGGAAGGTCTTGATCAGCAGGGCCAGCAGCAGGGCGATACCGATGAGGAGCGGGAGCTCCTTCCAGAAGGAACGCTGCGGCCTGCCGGCCTCGGCGTCCTCCTCCCCGGTCTCGTGCCCGACGGCGTCGTCCGGCCGCTCCTCACCCTCATCGCGTCCGGATCGTGCGCCTACCGCCACATCCCCCACATCCACTCCTCACTCGGAAAACCGCCGCCCGCACCGGGATCAGACGCGGGCCCTCCCCTCCCTAACGATCGGGAGTTCCCTAAGGCGCGGGAGACCAAGGCCACACTATGCGAACGGCGTGCCCCGGCGGCGCCGACCGGGCCCGCGCCGCCGGCCGCCGCGTACGGGATCCGGCACCGACAGGAAGGTCGCCGGCTGGTCGAGTCCGCGCCAGTGACCGAAGGGCCAGGCGATCACGACCGCCTGCCCGACCACGCCCTTCTCGTCGATGGTGCCCTCGAAGGCCTCGTCGAGGTGGTAGCGGGAATCGGCCGAATTCGCGCGGTGGTCGCCCATCACGAAGAGCCGCCCGGCCGGTACGCGCACCTCGAAGCGGATCTCGGAAGGAGCGTTGCCGGGTGACACGTAAGGCTCATCGAGCGGCGCTCCGTTGACGGTCACCCGGCCCCGGCCGTCGCAGCACTTGACGGTGTCCCCGCCGACGCCGATGACCCGCTTGATCAGGTCCTGCTCGTCCGCCGAGGGCAGCAGCCCGATGAAGGTGAGGACCTGCTTGACCTGCTTGACGCCCGCGGGGGCCGGAGCGGGCCTCGCTGCCTCGCCCTGGAGCCAGCCGCCCGGGTCCTTGAACACGACGACGTCGCCCCGCCGGACCTCCGACCCGAACCAGGGCGTGAGCTTGTCCACCAGCACCCGGTCGCCGATCCGGATCGTCTGCTCCATCGAGCCGGACGGGATGAAGAACGCCTGCACCAGGAACGTCTTGAGCACCAGGGCTATGCACAGCGCGACCGCCACAAGCAGCGGCAGCTCGCCCACCCGGCGCGTACGCCTGCGCCGGCGCACCCTGCGCGCCAGTCGGCGCCGCTCGGCCCGCCCGCCGGGTTCCGCGCCGTCGTCGGCGCCGGGCGCCGACGGCGGCGCGGCCGGCACGGAAGCCCCGGATGCCTCCCGCGCGGGCGGCATCGCCTGCCTCGGCCCGGACCTGCGCCGCGGCCGCTCCGGCTCGGGTTCCCCCTCCGGCTCGGGCCGGCGTCCGCCCCTCGGACGGCCCCGGCTACCCATGCGGGCCGTCCCCGGTCCGCGCCCCGGGCACCGGGCCCCAGCGCGACACGGGCCAGCCGATCCAGTCGGCCCGCCCGATCACCTTCTCGACCGGGACCATCCCACCGCCGGGCTCGCCCAGGTGGTCCCGGGAGTCCCGGGACTGGGAGCGGTGGTCGCCCATGACCCACAGGGTCCCCGCGGGGACGGCGATCCGGAAGGGCACCTTCGAGGCCGAGTCCCCGGGGTACAGGTACGGCTCTTCGACCGGGACCCCGTTGACCTGGATCCGGCCCCCCTGGTCGCAGCACACCACGTCGTCCCCGCCGACGCCCACGACCCGCTTCACGAAGTGGGTGTCCGAGGGCTCCGCGAGCCCGAGCGCCGAGAACGCCCCGCGCACGGCGTCACCGACCGGGTTCCCGCCCGCGGGTTCGCGTACGAAGGACCCGGCGCCGTCGAAGACCACCACGTCCCCCCGCTGCGGCACAGCGCCGAAACGGTACGCCAGCTTGTTGACCAGGACCCGGTCGCCCACCTCCAGGGTCGGCTCCATGGAACGGCTCGGGATCTGGAAGGGCTGGACGACGAAGTTGGCGAGGAGCAGCAGGAAGACGGCGCACACCGCGCCGAGCAGTCCGGCCCGCCGCCAGGAACGCGAACCGGCACCGGCATCGGCATCAGACCCGGACCCGGACCCGGAAAAAGCAGAACGCGGCCGCCCCTCCCCCTGCTCGGGGGAGGAGTGGCCGCGTGGTGTGAGCTCTGCTTCGGTGTCCATCGGGTGCGAGCCTATCCGCCCGTCCCCGGGACCCGGAGGGGAGATCAGCGGTCGCGCTTCTCCTTGATCTTCGCGGCCTTGCCGCGGAGCTCACGGAGGAAGTACAGCTTGGCGCGACGCACGTCACCGCGGGTGACGAGCTCGATCTTCTCGAAGATCGGGGAGTGGACCGGGAAGGTGCGCTCCACGCCGACGCTGAAGGAGACCTTGCGGACGGTGAAGGTCTCGGAGACGCCAGAGCCCTGGCGACGGATGACAACGCCCTTGAACTGCTGGATGCGGGAGCGGTTGCCCTCGATCACGCGGACGTGCACGTTGATGGTGTCACCGGGGCGGAAGGCCGGGACGTCCGTGCGCAGGGAGGCGGCGTTGACGCCATCGAGCAGGTGAGACATGTTGTTCGTCTGCTTTCTTCGCACGACGCCACAGGTCGCCGGTGCGGGTTTCCGGAGAGAATTCGGGAGCCGTGGCACTCCCCGTACGGCGATCCCCCTGTGGCAGGAGCGTACGGAAGCACACAGCAGCCGCCTATTCTTCCACGGCCTCCGGCCTGCGCCAAAATCGGCCGTCCCCGGACGGCTTCCAGCCCAGGATGCTGAGGATCTCGCGGTCCTTCTTGTCGAAGGCGGAGGCCTCGCAGCGCTCGATCAGGTCGGGGCGGTTCCGCGCGGTGCGACGGAAGGCCTCGTCGCGGCGCCAGCGCGCGATCTTCCCGTGGTGGCCGCTGAGCAGCACCTCGGGGATGCCCCGGCCCCGCCACTGCGGCGGCTTGGTGTAGACGGGTCCCTCGAGGAGGTTGGCCATCTCGCCGGGGGCGAAGGAGTCGTCCCGGTGCGATTCGGCGTTGCCGAGCACGCCGGGCAGCAGCCGGGCCACGGCCTCGGTGACGACCAGTACGGCCGCCTCCCCGCCCGCCAGAACGTAGTCGCCGATGGAGACCTCGTAGACCGGCATCCGCGTCGCGTACTCGTCCATGACGCGGCGGTCGATGCCCTCGTACCGGGCCGGCGTGAAGATCAGCCAGGGGCGCTCGGAGAGCTCGACGGCCAGTTCCTGGGTGAAGGGCCGGCCGCTGGGCGTGGGCACCACCATGACCGGGCCGTGCGCGCCGGACTCGTAGCCGTCGGCGAGGACCGAGTCGAGGGCCTCTCCCCAGGGGTCGGTCTTCATGACCATGCCCGGACCGCCGCCGTACGGGGTGTCGTCGACGGTGTTGTGCCGGTCGTACGTCCACTCCCGCAGGTCGTGCACGTGTACGTCGAGCTGCCCGCGGGCCCTCGCCTTGCCGACGAGGGAGACGTTCAGCGGCTCCAGGTACTCGGGGAAGATCGTGACGACGTCGAGCCGCATCAGTCGTCGTCCCCGGACTTCTCGGCGCCCTCGGTGTCCGCTGCCGCGGCCTCGTCACGCGCCGACGCGACCTCGGCGCGGTCGTCGATCAGCCCGGGCGGCGGGGTGATGACGCAGCGCTGCTCCTCCAGGTCGATCTCGGCGACGATCTCCCCGACGAAGGGGATCATGACCTCGCTGCCGTCCGGGCGCTCGACGATGAAGAGGTCCTGCGAGGGCAGGTGCGAGATCTCGGTGATCCGGCCGATCTCGGTGCCGTCCTCGAGTACGACGTCCAGGTCCATGAGCTGGTGGTCGTAGTACTCGTCCTCCTCCTCGGGCAGCTCCGCCGGGTCGACGTCGGCGATCAGGAGGGTGTTGCGCAGCGCCTCGGCGCCGGTGCGGTCCTTGACGCCCGCGAAGCGGAGCAGGAGCCGGCCGCTGTGCACCCGGCCCGTCTCGATGGTCAGCGGACCCGCCGACGCCGGTTCGGTCCGCAGCACGGCGCCGGGCGAGAGCCGCAGCTCCGGCTCGTCGGTCCGCACCTCTACGGTGACCTCACCCTTGATCCCGTGGGCGCGGCCAACCCGCGCGACTACCAGCTCCACCTTTGACTCCTGTTCGGAACGACAACGGGCCGGGGCGGGCACGTGTGCCCTCCCCGGCCCGTGCCGGTGTTCAACTGCTCAGCGGACCTGGTCCACGTCGACGAGGTCGACGCGGATCCCCCGGCCGCCGATGGCGCCCACGACGGTACGCAGAGCACGTGCGGTGCGGCCGTTGCGGCCGATCACCTTGCCGAGGTCGTCGGGGTGCACCCGGACCTCGAGCACCTGTCCGCGGCGCAGGTTGCGCGAGGCGACCTGCACGTCGTCGGGGTTGTCCACAATGCCCTTTACGAGGTGCTCAAGAGCCTCCTCGAGCATGCTCAGGCCTCGGTCGACTCGGCGGCGGCCTCAGCCTCGTCCGCCTTCTTGTCGGCCTTCTTCTTCTGCGTGATGGCCTCGCCCTTGCCCTCGCCGATGCCCTCGAGGGCCTTGGCGAACTCGTCGAAGGAACGACGCTTGTCTTCCTTCGTCGCCGGCTGCAGCAGCGGCGCCGGGGCCGGGAGGCCCTTGTGCGCCTGCCAGTCACCGGTGAGCTTCAGGATGGCGAGGACGGCCTCGGTGGGCTGGGCGCCCACGGACAGCCAGTACTGCGCGCGCTCGGCGTTGACCTCGATGCGCGAGGGGTTGTAGGTCGGCTGGTAGATGCCGATCTCCTCGATCGCGCGACCGTCCCGGCGGGTGCGGGCGTCGGCGACGACGATGCGGTAGTGCGGGGAGCGGATCTTACCGAGGCGCTTGAGCTTGATCTTGACTGCCACTGGAGTGGTGTCTCCTGAACTTGACGTGGTTGGGCACTTGAGATGCCACGTGGGGTTGCGGTACTCGGGTGCCCGATGGACGCGTCAGCCGGAGGAGAGAGGGGTCCTATGCGACTGTCGAGTACAGCTGCCCATTGTGCCACATGCCCGCGTCCCGCCCGACAGGCGGGATGCGCCGCCCCGCCCCGGCGGGACGGTCCGGTCGCCGGGTCCGTACGGCCGCCCCGCGGCCGCCCCCGGCCCGGTCCGGGCACGTCACCGCCCCGCCGGGGGGCGTCGCGTCAGGAGGCGGCCGCGGTGGCGGCCTCGGGGATCCGGAAGGGCTTCATGCAGCCGCCGCACACGATCGGCGCCTGAGCCAGCACGGAGGGGACCACCCGGACGTTGCGGCCGCAGTCGCAGACCGCCTTGACCCGGACGCCGCCGCCCGAGGAGCCGTGCCGGGCGGCCGGACCCCGGAAGCTGCGCTTGGTGTCGGCCGAGGTGGCCGCCGTATGCGCCTTCAGGGCGCGCTGGAGCCGCTCGATGGTGGGACGGTAGCGCCTCTTGGCCTCGGGATTGAGGGTGACCAGGGAGAACCCGCTGCTGGCGTGCGGCTCCTCGGAATGGTCGAGCCCCATCTCCTCGGCGATCGCGAGGAATCTGCGGTTGTGGTAGCGGCCGGCGCGCGAGGTGTCGCGCACTCCGCGGGCGGCCGCGATGCCGTGGACTGCCTCGTGCAGCAGTCGCTCGAAGGAGAGCTCGGCGCCGCAGGCGGACGAGGACTCTCCGATCAGGGACTCGGGCGCGGCAAGATCAGGCAGCTCGGGGTGGTACCGCTGAATGTCGGCCCACGCCTGCGCCAGCTCTGCGGCGAGAACAGGTGGTGTCGTGCTCACGTCGTGACAACGAGCCGGGGTGCCCCGGTGTTCCGATTCCGGGCCATTCCAAATTTTTTGCACGTACCAGTCAGTTCAGTCTGATGCGTCCTAGCGAGGACGGGTGCGCATATCCCCGGATGAGTCGGTACGTAACGAGGGGTATCGACGCCGACGCCCCCGGAGTGCGGCCGCTGCCGCACGCCAGGGGCGCCAGGGGAAATCAGTAGGAGCGCGCGACGATCGCGAGCGTACCGGGGGCGTCGTCGGCCACCGGAACCGACCCGTCCTCGGCGATCAGGCAGCGGACCGAGACGGCCTGCTCGCCCAGCTTGGCCTCGCCCTCGGGGCCGAGGTCGGCCCACGGGATGCGCGCCCAGCCGCCCGCGATCGCGGCCTCGGCGGCCTCCTCGATCGTGGTCACGTCGCTGGTACGGGACTCCCGGCGCTCGCGGGACTCGCGCAGCAGCTGCGCCTGGTCCTCGTCGAGCACCTTGGGCAGCAGGTCGGCGAGGGCGTCGATCTGCACCGGGGTCTTCCCGCCCGGGATCCGGCGGGCCAGCATCGCGGTGCCGGCCTCCAGGTCGCGGGGGCCGATCTCGATGCGCACCGGTACGCCCTTGAGCTCCCAGTCCACCGCGCGGCGGCCGAAGGGGGTGTCGACGCGGTCGTCGACGTGGGCGCGGATGCCCGCGGCCTTGAGCTGGGCACCCAGCTCGCGGACCTTCGCCACGGCCTCGTCGCCCTTGATCGCCATGACGACGACCTGGACGTGCGCCAGGCGCGGCGGCACCCGCAGGCCGTTGTCGTCGCCGTGGGACATGATCAGACCGCCGACCATGCGGGTCGAGACGCCCCACGAGGTCTGCCAGACCAGCTCCTGCCGGCCCTCCTTCGAGAGGTACTGGGTGTTGAAGGCCTTGGCGAAGTTGGTGCCGAGCTCGTGGCTCGTACCCATCTGGAGGGCCTTGCCGTCACCCATCATGCCCTCGAGGGTGAGGGTGTTGATGGCGCCGGCGAAGCGCTCCTTGGCGGTCTTGCGGCCGAGCACGACGTCGATGCCGAGCACGTTCGTCATGAAGTCGCCGTAGACGTCGCGGTGGATGCGGGCGGCGTAGTCGCGGGCGTCCTCGTACGTGGCGTGGGCGGTGTGGCCCTCCTGCCAGAGGAACTCGCTCGTACGGAGGAACACGCGGGGGCGCATCTCCCAGCGCACCACGTTGGCCCACTGGTTGATCAGCAGGGGCAGGTCCCGGTAGCTCTGGACCCACTTGGAGAAGTAATCGTTGATGATCGTCTCGGAGGTGGGCCGGACGACGACCGGCTCTTCCAGCTCCTTGCCGCCGCCGTGGGTGACGACCGCCAGCTCGGGGGCGAAGCCCTCGACGTGCTCGGCCTCCCTCGTCAGGTACGACTGCGGGATGAACAGCGGGAAGTACGCGTTCTGGGCGCCGGCGTCCTTGATGCGGGCGTCCATCTCCTGCTGCATCCGCTCCCACAGGCCGTAGCCGTACGGACGGATGACCATGGTGCCGCGGACCGGACCGTTGTCGGCCAGCTCGGCCTTGTTGATCAGATCCTGGTACCAGCGGGGGAAATCCTCCGCCTGCGGGGTGAGAACGGGTGCCTTTGCCATGGCGCGAATGGTACGGCGCCGGGCGGGTCGAGCGTGAATCGGGTGGCGCGCTCCTCTGGACGCGGGGGCGAATGGGGAGTTCCCTGGCAACGGGGGCATGGGGGCGACACGGAATCAGGAGCGCTCTTTCGATGACACCGACGCCGACGGCGACGCTCGCCGCCCGGGACTGGGCGGAGATCCAGGAACGGATGCTGGTACCGCTGTACGAGGCGGTCTACGACCGGCTGGAGATCGGGCCGGGTGACCGGCTGCTGGGCCTCGACTGCGGGGCCGGGCTGGCCCTGCTGCTGGCCGGCGGGCGGGGTGCCGCCGCCACCGGCGTGGAGGCGGATCCGGCCCGCCGGGCGCTGGCCCGCGAGCGGCTGCTGGAGGTGGTGCCGGTTCCCCCGGTGCCCCCCGCGCGGCCCTACGACGTCCTGCTGGCCTTCGCGCCCTCCCCGGGCGCCCTGGCCGCGGCCCTGCCGGCGGTCCGGCGGGGCGGCGCGGTGGTGCTGGCCGGCTGGGGCCCCCCGGAGCGGTGCACGGTGCCGGCGGTGCTGGGCGGCGGCCCGGCGGCCCTGGACCTGGACGCGCTGGCGGCGCGGGCGGGGCTGGTCCCCGACGGGTCGGGGCGGGTGTTCTGCCCCTTCGGGTACGCGGACGTGGACAGCGCGGTACGGGGTCTGCTGTCGACCGGGCTGTACGGCGCGGCGGATCCCGGCCAGGCGGAGAAGGAGCTGTCGGAGGCCCTTCACCCGTACGAGCGGGCCGACGGCGCCGTCTGGCTGCCGAACATCTTCCGCTACGTCGTCGCCCGCGTGGCCTGACCGGGGGCGCCGCCCGCCTCTCGGGGCGGGGGCGCCGCCTACTTCGCGAGGCGGGGGATGCCGGCCGCCGCGTACGCCGCCTGCTCGTCCAGGGTCTCGGCCGCCAGGAGGGCCTCGGCCAGGGCGTCGAGCTTCGGCCGGTGCTCGCGCAGCAGGCGGCAGGCCTCCTCGTAGCACTCGTCCACGATCCGCCGCATCTCGTGGTCCACGGTGTCGAGGGTGGTGGGGGCGGCGGACAGGCCGTACGGGCCCTGTCCGTCGGACGGGATGGCGGTCAGCTTGCCGACGCGATCGCTCATGCCCCAGCGGCCGACCATCCCCCGGACGATGTTGGTGACCTGTTCGAGGTCGTTCTCGGCGCCGGTGGTGACCACGTGGTAGACGGTCTCCTCGGCCGCCATGCCGCCGAGCGCGCCGATGATGCGGCCCCGGAGGTACTGCTCCGTATACGCGTACCGGTCCGCGTCCGGGGTGGAGAGGGTGACGCCGAGGGCCCGGCCCCGGGGCACGATGGTGATCTTGCGTACGGGGTCGGCACCCGGCTGGAGCATGCCCAGCAGGGCGTGGCCGCTCTCGTGGTAGGCGGTGCGGCGCCGCTCCTCCAGCGGCATCACCAGGGGCCGTTCCGCACCCAGCTGGACCTTCTCCAGGGCGTCGGAGAAGTCCGCCTGGCCGACTTCCCGCTGCTCGCGCTTGACGGCCAGCAGCGCGGCCTCGTTCGCCAGGTTGGCGAGCTCGGCCCCGGTCATCCCGGGGGTGGTCCGGGCCACCTGGGCGAGGTCGACCCCGGGGGCGAGCGGGATGTCGCGGGTGTGGATGCGCAGGATGGCCTCGCGGCCGTCGCGGTCGGGCGGGGAGACCACGACCGTGCGGTCGAAGCGGCCGGGCCGGGTCAGGGCCGGGTCGAGGACGTCCGCCCGGTTGGTGGCGGCGAGGACGACGACGCCCTCCGAGCCGGAGAAGCCGTCCATCTCGGTGAGGATCTGGTTGAGGGTCTGCTCGCGCTCGTCGTGGCCGCCCATGGCCGCGCCGCCTCCGCGCACCCGGCCGATGGTGTCGATCTCGTCGATGAAGACGATGGCGGGGGCCACCTTGCGCGCCTCGGCGAAGAGCTCCCTGACCCTGGAGGCGCCGACCCCGACGATCATCTCGATGAACTCGGACGCGGACGCGGAGAAGAACGGCACCCCGGCCTCGCCCGCGACCGCCCGCGCGAGCAGGGTCTTGCCGGTGCCGGGCGCACCGGCGAGGAGGACGCCGCCGGGCATCCGGGCGCCCATGTCGCGGTAGCGCTGCGGATTCTTGAGGAAGTCGACGACGTCGTTGAGCTCGCCCTCCACCTCGTCGATGCCGGCGACGTCGTCGAAGGTGGTGCGCGGGGCGCCGGCCTGCAGTTCCACGGGCTTGGGCGGACCCTTGCGGCCCAGCCCGCCCATCCCGCCCATCGCCGAGCCCATCCGGCGGGCGATGAACAGCCACAGGCCGACCAGGAGCAGCATCGGGGCGAGCGAGATGAGCAGGTTGGCCAGGAAGCTGCGCTGTACGACCACCGGGGAGGCGGTGACCGTGACGCCCTTGGCCGTGAGGCTGGACCACAGCTGGTCGTCGGCGAAGGCGGGGCGCTGGGTGACGAACTTGGTGTAGTCGCCCTTTCCGCCGGGGACGGGCCGCTCGCTCTTGAGCTGTCCCTGGATGGCGTCGCCCTTGGAGTAGATCTTCGAGACGTTGCCGTCGCCGACCTGCTTGCTGAACTCCGTGTACGAGATCGTCGGCTCGTCGCCCTCGTTGTAGAAGGACAGCACGAGGTTGGTCAGCAGGAAGACGATCAGGGCGGCGAGCACCAGTCCGCGCCAGCCGCCGCCGGGCATCTTCCGCTTGGCGGGCGGGGCGGGCGGGGCGCCCTCCGAGCGCCAGGGGGTGTCGGCCCGGTCGCGTGGCGGTACGGGGGTGGGGCTGGGCACGTGGGCCTCCTTATGCCGTCCTCCCGGCCGACCATAAGCGACAAATCGCCCCACTGCCCGCGCAGACGGGGAAGGCCCCGGTCGCCTGGCGCCCGGGGCCCTTCGATGTCCGCTTGCGCGTCCCTTACTTCATGAACTTCTTGAACTCGTCCGGCAGGTCGAAGTCCTGACCCGGCTGCCCGCCGCCGGCGGGGAGCCCGAACGGGCTGCCGCCCGCGGCCGGAGCGCCGGGCTGCGGGCCCTGCTCTCGGCGGGCCGCGGCGGCGGCCTCCTCTTCCTTGCGCTTCATCGGGTTGCCGCTCTTGCGCTTGCCCTTGGCCTGCTTGACCTGCTTCTTCTGCCGGCCGGGGCCGCCGCCCATGCCCGGGATGCCGGGCATGCCGGGCATCCCTCCGCCCTGGGCCATGCGGGACATCATCTTGCGGGCCTCGAAGAAGCGCTCCACGAGCGACTTCACGGCGCTGACCTCGACACCGGAGCCCTTGGCGATACGGGCGCGGCGCGAGCCGTTGATGATGTGCGGGTCCTGGCGCTCGGCCGGGGTCATCGACTTGATGATCGCGGCGGTGCGGTCGACGTCCCGCTCGTCGATGTTGTTGATCTGGTCCTTGATCTGGCCCATGCCCGGCAGCATGCCGAGCAGCTTGGAGATGGAGCCCATCTTGCGGACCTGCTCCATCTGGGCCAGGAAGTCGTCGAGCGTGAACTCCTTCGGCCCCTTCGCCAGCTTGGCCGCCATCTTCTCGGCCTCGGCCTGGCTGAAGGTCTTCTCCGCCTGCTCGATGAGGGTGAGCATGTCACCCATGTCGAGGATCCGGCCCGCCATGCGGTCGGGGTGGAAGGCGTCGAAGTCGTCGAGCTTCTCGCCGTTCGAGGCGAACATGATCTGCTTGCCGGTGACGTGCGCGATGGAGAGCGCCGCACCGCCGCGGGCGTCGCCGTCGAGCTTGGACAGCACCACGCCGTCGAAGCCGACGCCGTCGCGGAAGGCCTCGGCGGTGTTGACCGCGTCCTGGCCGATCATGGCGTCGACGACGAAGAGGATCTCATTCGGCGAAACCGCGTCACGGATGTCCGCGGCCTGCTGCATCAGCTCCTGGTCGATGCCGAGGCGGCCGGCGGTGTCGACGATGACGATGTCGTGCTGCTTGGCACGGGCGTACTCGACGGAGTCCTTGGCCACCTGGACCGGGTCGCCGACGCCGTTGCCCGGCTGGGGGCCGTAGAAGCCGACGCCGGCGCGCTCGGCGACGATGCTGAGCTGGTTGACGGCGTTGGGGCGCTGGAGGTCGCAGGCGACGAGGAGAGGGGCGTGGCCCTGCCCCTTCAGCCAGAAGCCGAGCTTTCCGGCGAGGGTGGTCTTACCGGCACCCTGGAGACCGGCCAGCATGATCACGGTGGGCGCGGTCTTGGCGAAGCGCAGCCGGCGGGTCTCACCGCCGAGGATCGTGACGAGTTCGTCGTTCACGATCTTGAGCACCTGCTGGCCGGGATTCAGCGCCTTGCTGACCTCCTCGCCGCGTGCCCGCTCCTTGACGTTCGCGATGAACGAGCGGACGACGGGGAGGGCGACGTCGGCCTCAAGGAGAGCGATACGGATTTCCCGCGCCGCCGCGTCGATGTCCTGCTCGCTGAGGCGCCCCTTGCCACGGAGGCCCTTGAAAGTATTCGCCAGGCGGTCGGAGAGAGTATCGAACACGGCGCTCGTTGGTCCTTGGGGGTCGGGGGCGGTGGATCGCCCTCCAGGGTATCCGGCCCCGCAAACGAATCGACCTCGCCCGCCGGATTCGGCGGGCGAGGTCGGTGGCCCCGGAGACCGGGGAGCGCGCCGTGCCCCTCTTCACCGCGTGCCGCCCGGGCGGATCACCCCCACGGGCGCGGTGGTCACGGGCCTCACGCCAGGGCCGCCTCCACCCGTGCGGCCAGGGCGGCGGCCTCGGGCGGGAGGAGGGGTTTGCCGTCGCCGTCGACGACGTACACCGTGTCCACCGCGTTCGCGCCCAGCGTCGAGACGTGCGCGCTGCGCACCCGTACCCCCGCCGACTCCAGGGCCCGGCCGATCCGGTGCAGCAGCCCCACCGCGTCGGGCGCCCGCACCTCCAGGACGGTGGCCAGGGAGGAGACCTCCGGCACCACCGTGACCCGGGGCGGCGGCGGGACCACGCCCCGCCGCCGGGGGTACGCCGCCTCGCGGGCTGCCAGCTTCGCCGGGACGTCCAGCGTGCCGTCCAGCGCCCGGACCAGGTCGGTCCGCAGCTGGGCGGCCTGCGGCAGCGCCCCGTACTCGGCCGCCACCCGCCAGCGCAGCACGATCACCTCGCCCGTCAGACCCGACGGCTCCAGGAAGCGCAGGTCGGCGGCCCGCACGGTCAGCCGGTGCAGCGCCAGCACCCCGGACACGGCCGGCAGCACCCCGGGCTGGTCCGGGACGGCGACGACCAGCTCGACCCCGACGGCGTCGTCCTCCTGTCGGGCGTGCAGCGCGAGCACCGGCTCGCCCGTGCGCAGCGCCTCGACCGCCAGGCGTTCCTGTTCGGTGGTCGGTATCTCCGGCTCGGTGCCGGCGGGCGGGGTGCCGCGCAGCACGGCGGCGACCCGCCCCACGAGGTCGGCGACCAGCGAGCCCCGCCAGGTGCTCCAGGCGGCCGGGCCGGTGGCCAGGGCGTCGGCCTCCGTCAGGGCGTGCAGGACCTCCAGGGTGGAGAGGGAGCCGACGGCGTCCGCGACGGCCCGTACGGTCGCCGGGTCGTCCAGGTCGCGGCGGGTCGCGGTGTCCACGAGCAGCAGGTGGTGGCGTACGAGCGTGCCCAGCACGGCGACGTCCTCCGCGTCGAAGCCGACCCGCCCGGCCATGTCGCGGGCGATGGTCTCGCCCACCAGGGAGTGGTCGCCGGGCCAGCCCTTGCCGATGTCGTGCAGCAGGGCCGCCATCAGCAGCAGGTCGGGGCGGCCCACGCGGCGGGCCAGCGCCGAGGCCCGCACCGCCGTCTCGATCAGGTGCCGGTCCACCGTCCAGGTGTGCACGGGGTTGTGCTGGGGCCGGCAGCGCACCCGTTCCCAGTCGGGGAGCAGCCGGCTGATCAGCCCCTCGGCCTCCAGCGCCTCCCACACCCCCACCATCGGCTCGCCCGCCCCCAGCAGGGTCAGCAGCTGCTCCCGCGCCTCCGCCGGCCACGGCACGGGCAGCGGCCTGGCCTGCGCCGCGAGCCGCCGTACGGCGTGCAGCGAGACGGGCAGGCCCGCCTGCGCGGCGGCCGCCCCGAACCGCAGGGGCAGTACGGGGTCCCGCTCGGGCCGCGCGGCCAGCGCCAGTACGGCCTCCCCGTCGGACTCCACCACCCCGTCGGCCAGCGGCGCCCGCTCGGGTGCCGCCGTGGCCCGGTTCCCGAGCAGTCCGCGCAGTCTCGGCCGGGCGGCCCGGGCGCGCAGTACCCGCCCGACCTCCCGCCAGGTGACGTCTGCGGCGTACGCGATCACCCGGGCGGCCTCGTACACCTCGCGCAGCAGCGCGTCGGCGTCGAGCAGTCCCAGCCGGGCGGCGACCTGGGGCTGTTCCTGGAGGGCGAGCCGGTCGGTGGCCCGGCCCGTCACCAGGTGCAGCGCGTCGCGCGCGTCCAGCAGCCGCCGCCGGGCCTCGGCCAGTCCCTCGCGCGGGGCGTCGGCCAGCCAGGACGCGGCGACGGCCCGCAGGACGGTGGCGTCGCGCAGGCCGCCGCGCGCCTCCTTGAGGTCGGGTTCCAGCAGGAAGCGCAGCTCCCCGGCCCGCTCGGCCCGCTCCCGGCACAGGGCGTGCAGCTGCGGGAGCCGCTTGGCGGCCTGGTTGCGCCAGTCGGCGAGCACCGAGGTGCGCAGCCCGGCCAGGAGTCCGGCGTCGCCGGAGACGAGCCGCGCGTCGAGCAGTCCGAGGTGGGCCTTGAGGTCCTCGGCGGCGGTCTTGCGGGCCTCGCCGGGGGTGCGTACGGAGTGGTCGAGGGCCAGGCCGAGGTCCCAGACGGGGTACCAGAGCCGGTCGGCGAGCGCGCTCAGTTCGGCGGGGCGCGCCTTGCCGTCGTGGAGCAGCAGCAGGTCGAGGTCGCTGCGCGGGGAGAGGTCGGCGCGTCCGTAGCCGCCGACGGCGACGAGGGCGGCGCCCCGTACGCCGGTCTCCCGTGCGGCCCGCGCGAACTGTGCGTTCAGCCATTGGTCGGTCAGCCCGGAGAGGGCGGAACGCCGGGAGGGCCCGGACCGCGACTCCTCCTGGAGGAGTCGCAGCCGGGCCGCGGCGTAGCCGCCGGGACCGGAGCCGGCCGGGTCGTCCTGCGTGGTCTCTTCGACGCTCGTCACCCGGGGCTCCCGTCGTCTAGAGCGCGTCGGCGCCGCGCTCGCCGGTGCGGACCCGGACGACCGAGTCCACGGGGACGCTCCACACCTTGCCGTCGCCGATCTTCTCGGTCCGGGCGGCGCTGACGATGACGGAGATGAGCTCCTCGGCCTCCTCGTCCTCGACGAGCACCTCGATGCGGATCTTCGGTACGAGGTCCACGGTGTACTCGGCGCCGCGGTAGACCTCGGTGTGGCCGCGCTGGCGTCCGTAGCCGCTGGCCTCGGAGACGGTGAGGCCCTGGACTCCGAAGGCGTGGAGGGCTTCCTTGATCTCGTCCAGCTTGTAGGGCTTGACGATGGCGGTGATCAGCTTCATGCGTCGACCTTCTTGTGCGCGGCGGCTGCGGGGGCGGGTGCGGCGGTGTTCCGTGCGGAGATCCCGCCGCCGGCGCCGCTGAAGTCGTAGGCGGTCTCGGCGTGCTCGACCTGGTCGATGCCGGAGACCTCGACGTCCTCCGCGACCCGCATGCCCATGGTCCTGTCGAGGAGGAAGGCCAGGATCGCGGATACGACGAGGGAGTAGGCGAGGACGGCGAAGACGCCGATGGCCTGCTTGCCGAGCTGCTCCAGTCCGCCGCCGTAGAAGAGGCCCTTGGCCTCGGACTGGACGCCGCCGGTGGCGAAGAAGCCGACGAGGAGGGAGCCGGCGATGCCGCCGACCAGGTGGACGCCGATGACGTCGAGGGAGTCGTCGTAGCCGAACTTGTACTTCAGGCCGACGGCCATGGCGCACAGCACACCGGCGATGGCGCCGACGGCGATCGCGCCGAGCGGGCTGACGGAGCCGCCGGCCGGGGTGATGGCGACGAGGCCGGCGACGGCGCCGGAGGCGGCTCCGAGGGTGGTGAAGGAGCCGTGGCGCAGCTTCTCGTAGGCGAGCCAGGCGAGCATGGCGGCGGCGGTGGCGACCTGGGTGTTGACGAACATGACGGCGCCGACGCCGTCGTCGTTGCCGAGCCAGGATCCGGCGTTGAAGCCGAACCAGCCGAACCACAGCAGGCCGGCGCCGAGCATCACGAGGGGCAGGCTGTGCGGGCGCATCGGGTCCTTCTTGAAGCCGACGCGCTTGCCGATGACCAGGATGACGCCGAGGGCGGCGGCGCCGGCGTTGATGTGGACGGCGGTGCCGCCCGCGAAGTCGATGACGCCGAGCTCGAAGAGCCAGCCGCCGGAGCCCCACACCCAGTGGGCGACGGGGAAGTAGACGACGGTGACCCACAGGGCGGTGAAGAGCACCCAGGCGCTGAACTTGACGCGGTCGGCGAGGGCGCCGCTGATCAGGGCGGGGGTGATGACGGCGAACATCAGCTGGAAGACGGCGAAGACGTAGACCGGGATGGTGTAGCCGTCCCACAGCTCGGTGAGGCCGATGCCGCTGAGGCCGACGTAGTCGGAGTTCCAGCCGATCAGCGAGCCCGTGTCGGTGCCGAAGGCGAGGCTGAAGCCGTAGAGGACCCAGAGGATCGTGACGATCCCCAGGCTGATGAAGCTCATCATCAGCATGTTGAGGCTGCTCTTGACGCGGACCATGCCTCCGTAGAAGAAGGCGAGTCCCGGGGTCATCAGCATGACCAGGGCGGAGCAGATGAGCATGAACCCGGTGTTCGCGGCAGACAGGGTCGGGGCGTCTGCTGCGAGGGTCGTGATGGCTGATGCCATCGGCGTCTCCTCGTCGTCGGTACGTTCGCGTGCGGGCGATCGTGGGAAACCTGAGCGGCGGCGTAAGGGCTGGCCGGTTATTGGCCCTGAGATTCGCGCAGGAGGGTTTCCGGCGGCGCCGCTGGGTGTTTCGCGCCGATGACGAAGAGGTCCGGCGTGTTACGCCTCCATGAACCGGTGAAGTGCGGGTCCGGTCGGGGTCATGTACGGGTCAGGGGCGGGTCGGGCCCGGGTCAGGGGCCCGCCCGCGCCGGGAGCGGGCTCAGACGGCCTCGGCGGCCTCGGGCAGCCGGGAGGCGAGGAGGTCGGTCAGCCGGACCACCTCGGCGACGTCCCCGTATTCACGGGCGGCGGTGTCGACGGTCTTGCGGAGCCGGGTGTTCACCCGTTCGGACCGTACCTTTCTCGCCACGTCGAGGGCCTGGTCCACGAGGACGGTGGCCTGTTCCGGCTCGCGCTGGAGCAGGTGGACGGTGGCCATGCCGATGAGGTTCAGGGCGTACGAGCGCTGGTGCTCCTCGTCCTTGGCGAAGAGCTCCACGGCCCGTTCCATCACCGGTTCGGCGAGGGAGGCGTAGGTGGGGCTGCGCCCGGCGACGTAGGCCAGGTCCCGGTAGGAGTGGGAGTTCTCGCCGTTGAGCTCCGCCTCGGAGAAGAAGCGGATCCAGTCCGGTTCGGGCTCGCCGTCGAAGCCGACGTCGGAGAAGGTGTCCTCGGCCATGCGCACGGCCCGCTTGCAGCGGCTGGGCTGGCCCATGTTGGCGTAGGCCCGGGCCTCCATCGCGTACAGCATGGCCTGGGTGCGCGGTCCGGCGCAGTCGCGGCTGCCGTACTGGGCGAGGTGGATGAGCTCCAGCGCGTCCTCGGGGCGGCCCAGGTGGATCATCTGCCGGCTCATGCCGGACAGGATGTACGAGCCCAGGGGCTTGTCGCCGGCCTCCTTCGCGGCGTGCAGGGCGAGGACGAAGTACTTCTGCGCGGTGGGGTGCAGGCCGATGTCGTAGCTCATCCAGCCGGCGAGTTCGGCCAGCTCGGCGGCGACCTTGAAGAGCCGCTTGGCGACGGGGGCCGGGTGGCTCTCCTGGAGCAGGTCGGTGACCTCGTGGAGCTGGCCGACGACGGCCTTGCGGCGCAGTCCGCCGCCGCACTGGGCGTCCCACTGGCGGAACATCACCGTGGTGGCTTCGAGGAGGTCGAGCTCCGGCTCGGACAGCCGGGGCGGCCGGTGTCCGCCGAGCGCGCCCGACGGCCCGCTCTCGGGGCGCGGTCCGAGGTCGGCGGTCGGGGCCGGGACGAGCCAGCGCTGCATGGGCTCGATGAGGGCGGGGCCGGCGGAGAGGGCGAGCGAGGTCCCGAGGAAGCCCCGGCGGGCGAGCATCAGGTCGCTGCGGGAGAACTCGCTGAGCAGTTCCACGGTCTGCGGGCCCGCCCAGGGCAGGTCGACGCCGGACACGGAGGGGGTCTGGTGGGCGGTGCGCAGGCCGAGCTGTTCGATGGCGACGACGGAGCCGAAGCGCTCGGAGAAGAGCTCCGAGAGGATGCGCGGCACGGGCTCGCGGGGCTGTTCACCGTCGAGCCAGCGGCGCACCCGGGAGGTGTCGGTGCTGATGTGGTGGGCGCCCATCTGCCGGGCGCGGCGGTTGACCTGGCGGGCGAGTTCGCCCTTGGACCAGCCGCTGCGGACGAACCACGAGGTCAGCTGTTCGTTCCGGACAGCGGATTCGCCGCTCGCTCCGCCTGCGCCGTTGCCGCCCACTGGAACGCCCCCATCCGCATCGCCTCTTCACACGAAACCCTGACCGGTGTGGCCGGCGTGACCTGGGACCTTCACAGGTCCTCCACCGATTGCCTCCGGCATACCCACGGACGGGCCTGCCGACCGGCTTCGTGCACCGAAAGTAATCCTACGATCACCCCGTCAGCGAGGTCGATTCGGGAAACGCCACCATTCGCCACCCCTTTGAATGAACTCGTCGGCGGCCGGGCGCGATTCACTTGACACCAAGGCGAAACGGCAATGGTTGGGCTGGAGTGCGCTCGGGGCGCGCGCGGCGAGGAGTGCGCCGGGCGTCCTCGGCGGAGGGCGCGCCCCACCCGGCCTCCGACAGGTCTCGCCGACGTCGTAACCACCGGCGCGTCCGACCCGTTGGAGGGGGCATGGGCATGGGCTTCACGATCGGCGGCAGCCGCAGCACCAAGGAGTTCCGTTCCGGCGTCCGGCGCCGCGGGCGGACCGCGGAGTGCACGACGGTGGCGGAGTACACCGGGCTCTGGGGCTGGGACGCCGTCCCCGGGGCCCGCGCCGCGGGTCCGGGCCGCGACTGCTCCTGCGGTCATACGAACTGCGGCGCGCCGGGGGCGCACCCGCTGGACTTCGCTCCGACCGTCCCGGGAGGCGCCACCCTGGACGAGGTCTCCGAGATCTGGGGCGAGTATCCAGGCGCGGCGATCATGCTCCCGGTCGGCCGCGCCTTCGACGTCATCGAGGTCTCCGCCGAGGCCGGGCGGCGCGCCCTGGTCCGGCTGGAACGGATGGGGCTGCCGCTCGGGCCCGTGACGGCGACCCCGGACGGCCGGGCCCAGTTCTTCGTCGCCCCGGGTGCCGCCGCCGAGCTGCCTGAGCTGCTGTACCGGATGGGCTGGGACGACGCCGATCTGGACCTGCGCGCCCTGGGCCACGGCGCCTTCCTGACCGCCCCGCCCTCCGACCGCGCGGGCCTGGGCCCGGCGGCCTGGCTGCGCGGGCCCGCGCTGGACAGCGCGGGCGGCCCCCCGCAGGCCCGGCTGCTGCTCGGCACCCTCGCCTACACCTGCCACCGCTTCCGCCGCTGACGGCCCCCGCCCACGGCAGTGCCCCCGGGTCCTACGGACGCGGGGGCACTGGTCTGCGTAGATCCTCGGGACGGATCCTCCGGCGGCGGTGGCCGCCTCAGTCGCCGATGAGGGCGTCGACGAACGCCTCCGGCTCGAAGGGGGCCAGGTCGTCGGGGCCCTCGCCGAGGCCGATGAGCTTGACCGGGACGCCCAGCTCGCGCTGGACGGCGACGACGATGCCGCCCTTGGCCGTGCCGTCGAGCTTGGTCAGCACGATGCCGGTGATGTCCACGACCTCGGCGAAGACGCGCGCCTGGGTCAGGCCGTTCTGGCCGGTGGTGGCGTCGAGGACCAGCAGCACCTCGTCCAGCGGGCCGTGCTTCTCCACGACGCGCTTGACCTTGCCGAGCTCGTCCATGAGTCCGGTCTTGGTGTGCAGCCGGCCGGCGGTGTCGATGAGCACCACGTCGGCGCCCTCGGCGATGCCCTCCTTGACCGCGTCGTAGGCGATGGAGGCGGGGTCGCCGCCCTCGGGGCCGCGGACGGTACGGGCGCCCACGCGCTCGCCCCAGGTCTGGAGCTGGTCGGCGGCGGCGGCGCGGAAGGTGTCGGCGGCGCCGAGCACCACGCTGCGGCCGTCGGCGACGAGCACCCGGGCGAGCTTGCCGGTGGTGGTGGTCTTGCCGGTGCCGTTGACGCCGACGACCATGACGACGCCCGGGGTGTCGGTGCCGCTCTCGGTCTTCACGGCGCGGTCGAAGTCGGTGCCGACCAGGGTCAGCAGCTCCTCCTTCAGCAGGGTGCGCAGCTCGGCGGGGGTGCGGGTGCCGAGCACCTTGACCCGTTCGCGGAGCCGGTCCACCAGCTCCTGCGTCGGGGCGACACCGACGTCGGCGATCAGGAGGGTCTCCTCGATCTCCTCCCAGGTGTCCTCGTCGAGGTGCTCGCGCGACAGGAGCGTGAGGAGCCCCTTGCCGAGCGAGTTCTGCGAACGGGCGAGCCGCGCGCGCAGCCGGACCAGACGGCCGGCGGTGGGCTCGGGCACCTCGATCTCGGGCGCGGCCGGGGCGGCCTCCGCGACGGGCGCTTCCGCGACCGGGGTCTCGGGGACCGCGGTCTCCGTCTCGGGGAGCACGACCTCCTCGATGGTCCGGCGCGGCTCTTCGACCGTCTGTGCGGAGTCCTCCCCCACCTGCGGTTCGGCGGGCGGGGCAGTGATGGTCGGCGTGGCCGGCGGCGCCGTGGGGGGCAGCTGCTTCTTCTTGCGGCTGCTGACCACGAGGCCGCTGATCGCGCCGACCGCGACCAGGGCGATGACTACGGCAAGGATGAGGATTTCCATAACGCTCCCAGTATCGGCCACGGCGGCCCCGGAGCCCGGACCTCGGCGGCCGTACCGGGCCCTAAGCCCCTATTTATGGTTTTCGGCGCAAATCTACGATGATGGGCGGCACTCCCCCGTCCCCGCACGCCCCACGGAGCAACCGCATGCCCGCCGAGCCCGCAGCCGGCGCGATACCGGCCCCCGCCGAGACCGCAGCCCAGGCCACCGGCAAGACCGCAGCAGAGACCCGCGGGCTGGAGCCCGTGCCCGACGCCGAGCGCACCGGCCGCGTGCGCGAGCTGGTCCCGACCTGGGTCGCCGCGAACATCAGCGTGCTGCTGCTCACCATGGGTGCCGGGCTGGTGATCTTCAACGGGCTCAACATCTGGCAGGTGCTCGTCGTCGCGCTCGCCGCGCCCGTGGTCTCGTACGGGATCGTCGGCCTGATCTCCATCGCCGGGAAGCGCGGCGGCGCGCCGGGCATGGCGCTCTCGCGCGCCGTCTTCGGCCAGCGCGGCAACCTCTTCCCCGGCGCCCTGATCTGGGTGGCGCGCTGGGGCTGGGAGACCATCAACGCGGTCAGCGGCGCCTACGCCGTACTGACGGTCCTCGACCTGCTCTTCGGCGTGAAGAGCAACACCGCGCTCATCGTCGTCACCCTGCTCTTCTTCGTGGGCTGCACCTTCGTGGTCTCGGGGCTCGGCATCAACGCGCTGCGCGTCTGCTCGAAGTGGTCGACGTACCTCTTCGGCGGCTTCAGCGTGCTCGTCCTCGGCTACCTGCTCTTCACCACCGACTGGTCCGCCGTCTTCGGCAAGCCCGCGGGCTCCACGGCGATGATGGTCGCGGGCATAGGCACCATCGCGGCGGGCGGCATCAGCTGGGTGCCGTCCGGACCGGACTTCACCCGCTACCTGCCCCGCACCGCCTCCGCCCGGGGCATGGTCGGCGCGACGATCGGCGGTGCGGGCGTGGTGGTCCTGCCGATGGTGCTGATGGGCGCGGTGATGGCCGTCGGCACGCCGGACCTGGCGAGCGCGCAGGACCCGGTCTCCTTCATCGGCGAACTGCTGCCGACCTGGATCGCGGTGCCCTACCTGCTGATCGCCCTGATCGGGATGCTGCTGATCAACTCGATGTCGATGTACTCGGCCGGCTTCACCGCGCAGACCCTGGGCATCAAGGTGCCGCGCACGTGGGCGGTCAGCGTCAACGCCGCCATCAGCCTGGTCTTCGGCTTCCTGCTGATGGTGGTGGCGACCAGCTTCTTCGGTTCGTTCATCTCCTTCCTGACCCTGCTGGCCGTGGCGTTCTCCGCCTGGATCGGCGTCTTCGGCGTGGACATGCTGCGCCGCACCTCCTACGACGGCGCCGCGCTGCTGGACACGACGCCCGGCAGCGCCTACTGGTACCGGGGCGGTTTCGCCTGGCAGGCGATGACGGCCTGGGGCGCGGCCCTGGTGGCGGGGCTGCTCTTCACCAAGGTGGACTGGTTCAGCGGGCCGCTCGCCTCGACCTGGATCGGGCGGAACGGCCTCGGCTGGGTGACCGGCATCCTCGTGTCCGCCGCGCTGTACGCCGTACTGCCGCGGACACCGGCGCCGGCGGCGCCGGTGTCCGGCGGGGAGCCCGAGCCGGCCGGAGCCCTGTCCAACTGACGCTGCGTCAGCTAAGGTCCCCCCTCGCCCGCCCCGCCGCATCCGGCGCAGGGGCGCGTCCGGCGAAGGGGGACCTTTCCATGCCCATCACCGTGGTCCGGTTCAACCTCGTCGACCCGGACGGCACCCCCGAGAGCCTCGGCGCCCGCTACAGGGCGGCGCTGGAGATGGCGAAGTACGCGGACGACCACGGGATCGACACCGTCCAGACGGAGGAGCACCACGGCGTCCCCGACAACTGGCTGCCCTCCCCCTTCGCCTTCGCCGGCGCGGTCTTCGGCGCCACCCGCCGGATCGCGGTCACCGTTTCGGCGATCATCGGGCCGCTCTACGACCCGCTGCGGGCCGCCGAGGAGATCGCGGTGCTCGACCTGCTGAGCGGGGGCCGGCTGGTCACCGTGGCGGGGATCGGCTACCGGCCGGAGGAGTACGCGCGGCAGGGCGTGGAATGGGGCCGGCGCGGCCGGCTCCAGGACGAGCTGCTGGAGACCCTGCTGAAGGCGTGGACCGGCGAGCCGTTCGCCTTCCGCGGCCGGACGGTACGGGTCACCCCGCGCCCCTTCACCCGGCCGCACCCGCTGCTGCTGGTCGGCGGCAGCTCCAGGGCGGCGGCCCGCCGGGCGGCGCGGCTGGGCCTGCCCTTCTTCCCCAGCGCGCACCTGCCGGAGCTGGAGGCCTACTACCGGGAGCAGCTCGCGGAGCACGGCACGGAGGGCTTCTGCATGATGCCCGCGGCCGAGACCCCGCTGCTGCACGTCGCGGAGGACCCGGACCGGGTGTGGGCGGAGCACGGGGAGCGCTTCCTGCACGAGGCGGCCACGTACGCCTCGTGGCAGTCCGAGGGGATCCGCAGCGCCGTACGGTCGGCCGCGCGCTCGGTGGAGGAGCTGCGCGCGGAGGGCGTCTACCGGGTCCTGACCCCGGAGCAGGCGGTGGCGTACGCCCGCGCCGCGGGCGAGGCGGGGAACCTGGTGCTGCACCCGCTGTGCGGGGGCATGCCGGTGGACGAGGGCCGGCGCAGCCTGCGGTTGCTGTGCGAAAAGGTGCTGCCCCGGCTCAAGGACTGAGCCGGGGCAGCACCGCGGAGGGAGGGGTGGTGGCGGGGAGTTGTTACCCCATCTCCTCCAACGCCTTGCCCTTGGTCTCCGGCACCCACTTGAGGATGAACGGGATCGAGAGCGCGGCGAAGACCGTGTAGATGACGTACGCGCCGGACAGGTTCCAGTCCGACAGGTTCGGGAAGGTGACGGTGATGACCCAGTTGGCGACCCACTGGGCCGCGGCGGCGACGCCGAGCGCGGCGGCCCGGATCCGGTTCGGGAACATCTCGCCGAGCAGCACCCAGACCACCACGCCCCAGGACAGGGCGAAGAAGAGCACGAAGGCGTGCGCGGCGATCAGGGCGACCGTGCCCTGGGTGTCGGGCATGGAGATGCTGTCGCCGGTGCCGGTCTTGTACGAGAAGGCCCAGGCGCAGAGGCCGAGGGAGACGGCCATGCCCGCCGAGCCGATCAGCGCGAGCGGCTTGCGGCCGATCCGGTCGACGAAGATCATCGCGATCACCGTGCCGATGATGTTGATGATCGACGTGGTGAAGGAGTAGAGGAACGAGCTGGTCGGGTCGATGCCGACGGACTGCCACAGCGAGGAGCTGTAGTAGAAGATCACGTTGATGCCGACGAGCTGCTGGAAGACCGAGAGGCCGATGCCGATCCAGACGATGGGCATCAGGCCGAAGCGGCCGCCGAGCAGGTCCTTGAAGGTGGACTTGTGCTCGGAGCGCATGGCCGCCTCGATCTCGGCGACGCGCGCGTCCAGGTCGACGTGCGCGCCCTCGACCTCGGCCAGCACCTTCCGCGCCTCGGCGGTGCGGCCCGCGGAGATCAGGAAGCGGGGGGACTCGGGGATGACGAAGGACATCAGCCCGTAGAGCACGGCCGGGACCACCATCACGCCGAGCATCCACTGCCAGGCCTCCAGCCCGCCGACCTTCCCGCGCTGGTCGCCGTCGGCGAGGTTGAGGATGCCCCAGTTGACCAGCTGCGAGATGGCGATGCCGATGACGATGGCGGCCTGCTGGAAGGAGGCCAGCCGGCCCCGGTAGGCGGGCGGGGACACCTCGGCGATGTAGGCGGGGCCGATGACGGACGCCATGCCGATGCCGAAGCCGCCGATGACGCGCCACATGGCGAGGTCCCAGAGCGCGAACGGGAGGGCCGAGCCGATGGCGCTCGCCGTGAAGAGGACGGCGGCGATCTGCATGCAGCGGATACGGCCGATCCGGTCGGCGATGCGGCCCGCGGTGGCGGCGCCGAGCGCGCAGCCGATCAGCGCGGCGGCGATCACCTGGGCCAGCGCGGCCGACCCGATGTCGAAGCGGTCGCGGATCGCGACGACGGCCCCGTTGATGACGGAGCTGTCGTATCCGAAGAGGAAACCGCCCATCGCGGCGGCCGCGGTGATGAAGATGACGTGCCCGAGGTGGTCGGGCTGGGACGCGCGTCCGCCGCCGGGTGCCGGTGCCTGCGCTGTGCTGCTGCTCAAGGTGTGCTCCGTGGGGGGTTTGTGTCCGTTCTCCTCAGTGGCGCACAGGTCAAGATCGGGCACCACTGGAAGGCGGGAGGCAGCACAGAGCCTATGTGTTCATTTCCTGAAGTCAATAGGTGATGTGAAGGTCTCATTAAGGTCGAGTGAGGGATCTTGATTTCACTTCTTGAAGCAGCAGGCGGCTCAGCGGAGCCGCTGGCTGATCACCTTCGAGACTCCGTCGCCCTGCATCGAGACGCCGTAGAGCGCGTCGGCCACCTCCATCGTCCGCTTCTGGTGCGTGATGACGATCAGCTGCGAACTCTCCTGGAGCTCCTCCATGATGCGGATCAGCCGCTGGAGGTTGGTGTCGTCCAGGGCCGCCTCGACCTCGTCCATCACGTAGAAGGGGCTGGGCCGCGCCTTGAAGATGGAGACCAGCAGCGCCACGGCCGTCAGCGACCGCTCGCCGCCCGACAGCAGCGACAGCCGCTTGACCTTCTTGCCGGGCGGCCGGGCCTCGACGTCCACACCGGTGGCCAGCATGTCGTCCGGGTCGGTGAGCACCAGACGCCCCTCGCCGCCGGGGAACAGCCGCGAGAAGACCCCCTCGAACTCCCTGGCGGTATCTCGGTACGCCTCGGTGAAGACCTGCTCGACCCGCTGGTCGACCTCCTTCACCACTTGAAGGAGATCAGCCCGGGTCTTCCGCAGGTCCGCCAGCTGCTCGCTCAGGAACTGGTGGCGCTCCTCCAGCGCCGCGAACTCCTCCAGTGCCAGCGGGTTCACCTTGCCCAGCTGCTGGTAGGCCCGTTCGGCCGCCTTCAGCCGCTTCTCCTGCCGGGCGCGGTCGAAGGGGCCCGGCCGGTTGCGGGGGTGCTCCGGATCCTCCGGCAGCACCTCGCCCTCGGCGGGCGGGGACGGCGGAACCGGCTGGTCGGGCCCGTACTCCGCCACCAGAGCGGCCGGATCCACCCCCAGCTCCTCCAGCGCCCGCGCCTCCAGCTGCTCGATCCGCAGCCGCTTCTCCGCGCCGAGCACCTCGCCCCGGTGCACGGAGTCCGTCAGCTTGTCGAGCTCGCCCTTGAGGTCACGGCCCCGGCCGCGGGCCTCGCCGAGCTCCTGCTCGCGCAGCCCCTTGGCCTGCTCGGCGGCCGTCCGCTCCAGCTCCGCCCGGCCGATGGACACCTCCAGGTGCGCCAGCAGCTGCCGCGCCCCCTCGGCGACGGCCCGGCCCACCTCGGCCTCGTACCGCCGGCGCTCCCGGCGCCGCTCCGCGCGCGCCCGGGCCTCGCGTTCGGCGCGGGCGCCCCTGTCCAGCGCGTCCGCCCGGCCGGCCAGACCCTTCACCCGCTCCTCGTGGGTACGCAGCTGGAGGCGGGCCTCCATCTCGGTCTGCCGCGCGTTCGCCCCGTCGGCGGAGAGCCGGTCCCGGGCCGAGGTGTCGGGCTCCTCCGCCAGCGGCAGCTCCTCCGCCACCGCGAGCCGCTCCGCGCACTCCTCCACGTCGGCCCGCGCCCGCTCCAGCGCCTCCTGGGCGGTGGCCGCCGCCCGGGCACTGCGCTCGGCCTCGCCCAGAGCGCCCTTCGCCTGCCCGGCGAGCCGGCCGAGCTGCTGGGCGACCCCGGCCCGGGCCCGCTCCCCGGCCCGGCGCCGCTCCGCCAGCTCCTCGGCGAGGGCGGCCACCTCGGCGCGCCGCCGCCGGGCGCCCTCCTCGGCCGCAGCCAGCTCCCGGCACTCGCCGTCCAGCCGCTCCAGTTCCGCCGCCGCCTCGTCGACGGCGGCCTGCACCTCGATCAGGCTGGGGGCGCCCGCCGAGCCGCCGTGCGCGAGGTGGGCGCCGAGCACGTCCCCGTCGGCGGTCACCGCGACCAGGTCCGGCCGCGCGGCGACGAGGGCCTCGGCTTCCTCCAGGCTCCCGACCACCACGTGCTCCCGCAGCACCCACGCCACGGCCCGCCGCACCTCCTCGTCCCCGTGGACGAGCGAAGCGGCCTCCAGGTACGCGGGCGTCCCCGCCGCCACCGCGGGCGCCGCCGTCGTCCGGGGCTCGGGGCCCGGTCCGCACGGGAGCGGCTGACCGGCGCGGTGGGCGGCGGCGGGGCCGGGCTGGGCGGCGGGCTGGGCGCTTCCCTCGACGGCGGTCCCGGCACCGGCCTCGGGGCCGCGGGCCTGCCCGGGCAGGCCCGCACCGCCCGGGGCGGCGGGGGCCGCCGGGGCCTGCCCCGGAATCACGGCGGCGGGCGGGGCGATCAGGAACGTCGCCCGCCCGGCGTCGGCCTCCCGCAGGTGCCGGATCGCACCGGCCGCCGCCCCCGCCGAGGCCACGGCCACCGCGTCGGCGGCGGAGCCCAGCGCGGCGGCCACCGCGGCCTCGTACCCCGACGCCACCGTCACCCGCTCCGCCGCCGGTCCCAGCAGCCCCGCCAGCCGCTCGCGCGCGGCCAGCAGCGCCCCCGTGCCGTCCTTGCGCCGCAGCCCCAGCGCGAGCGCGTCCCGCCGCGCCGATACGGCCGCACGGGACCGCTCCGCCGAGGCCAGCGCCCGCCCGGCCGCCGCGAGCTCGACCTCCGCCCCCGTCAGCCCGGCCTTCGCCGCCTCGTACTCCTCCTCCGCCGAAGGGTCCTCGAGCCCGCCGACCTCCGCGGCCAGTTCCTCGTACTCTTCCCGCGCGGCCACCGCCCGGGCCTCCGCCTCGTCCCGGGCCGCCACGAGCCGCTCGATCTCCGCCTGCGCGGCGCCCGCCCGCGACCGGGCCGCCCCCAGCCGCCCGGTGAGCCGGGCCAGTTCCTCACGCCGGTCGGCGATGGCCCGTGCGGCGTCCCGCAGCCGCCGCTCCTCCTCGGCGAGGGCCCGCTCCAGCCCGGCCCGGTGCGCGGCGGTGTCCTCCAGCGCCCGTTCGGCCGCCTCCAGCGCGGCGGTCAGCTCCGCCTCCTGCTCCCGGATCCGCGCGGCCTCCCGCTCCATCTCCTCGGGGTCCCGGCCGCGCCGCTCCTCCTCCACGGGCGCGGAGGCGCTCCTGACCCGGGCCTCGGCGAGGGAGGCGGTCCCGCGCACCCGCTCGGCCAGCTGCGACAGCTCGTACCAGGTCTGCTGGGCCCGCTGGAGCCGGGGCGCGAGGCGGCGTACCGATTCCTCCAGCTCGCCCTCCCGGCGCAGCGCGTCCGCGAGGTCCCGCTCGGCGGACTCCTTGCGCTCCTTCAGAGCGGCCTCGTCGGCGATCTCCGCGTCCAGCGCGCTCCGCAGCGCCACCAGGTCGTCGGCGAGCAGCCGCAGCTTCGCGTCGCGCAGGTCGGCCTGGATCACGGCGGCCCGGCGGGCGACCGCCGCCTGCCGGCCCAGCGGCTTGAGCTGACGGCGCAGTTCGTCGCTCAGGTCCTGCACCCGCGCGAGGTTGGCCTGCATCGCGTCGAGCTTCCGCAGCGCCTTCTCCTTGCGCTTGCGGTGCTTCAGTACGCCCGCGGCCTCCTCGATGAAGGCGCGCCGGCCCATCGGATCGGCGTGCAGGACGGAGTCGAGCTGCCCCTGTCCGACGATGACGTGCATCTCGCGGCCGATGCCGGAGTCGGACAGCAGCTCCTGGATGTCGAGGAGCCGGCAGGTGTCACCGTTGATCTGGTATTCGCTGCTGCCGCCGCGGAACATGATCCGCGTGATGGTGACCTCGGCGTAGTCGATGGGGAGCGCGCCGTCGGAGTTGTCGATGGTGAGGGAGACCTCGGCGCGTCCGAGCGGCGGGCGTCCCGTGGTGCCCGCGAAGATGACGTCTTCCATCTTTCCGCCGCGCAGGGATTTGGCTCCCTGCTCCCCCATGACCCAGGACAGCGCGTCCACCACGTTGGACTTGCCGGATCCGTTCGGGCCGACGACGCAGGTGATCCCGGGTTCGAAGCGCAGGGTGGTGGCGGAGGCGAAGGATTTGAAGCCACGCAGGGTCAGGGACTTGAGGTGCACGCCGCCGGACTCTACCTTTCGCGTCCGGTTTCACCCATGAAGGTGCAGGGCAGATCAGACGTTGGAGGGATCACTCCCCCACCTGGCCCAATGGCCCCGCGAGACGCGGTGCGGCGCGGGCGGCCCGGCGGAGGTCCGGTGGAAAGAAAGAAGGGACGCCGAGGCGTCCCTTGCAGATCATTCGGGGCTGGAATCGAGTGACGAGTGAGCGCGGATCAGGTGAGCGCAGGCTCCGCCTGGGGTACGTCGATCTCGATGCTGTCGAGCAGCGAGTCACCGTGCTGAGCGGCGGCCGCCGTCAGAGCGTCGTTCTCGGACTGGATCCGTCCGAGCTCGGACTCGAGGTCCTGGACGCGCTGCTGGAGCCGTCGCATCTCGGCGAGGAGTCGCGGGTCGGAACCGCCGACGTAACCGAGAAGCGCCTTTGCCATGATGGATGGTCCTCCACACTGAGTGACCGACCGAAGCGGTGTGGGTCGTGAGGGAATCGCACCCGCGGATGTCCGGCAGCGACGGACAATCACTGCACTAGCCAGTGCCACCACTGCCAAACAGCTCGGGTGCGCGGGGCTTCCAGCGTCTCACCAAAAAGTTTGACGGTCAACACGATCACGCCCCGTATCGGCGGGCGGCCCGGTCCGCGCGAGGGGCGGAGAGATCAACCTCGTGTCCGAGCCTTCCACGGATCGACCGTCGCGGCAACGTGTCGGCGGCGAATGCGCAGATCCGACCGGGTGCCGGCGTTCCGGACCTCGAATCGGTCCGTGACCGGCCGCCCGGTCACCGGATCTCGAAGCCGTCGTAGCCCCCGCGCGGCGTGCCCCAGATCTCCGTCACCCCGTCCACCCGTCCGGGCGTGTCGCCGGCGCGGAGCCTTTCCAGGAGCCGGTGGCAATTCTCACGTTGACCTTCCGCCACGACCTGCACTCGGCCGTCGTCGAGGTTCAGCGCGAAGCCGGTCATCCCGCCGATCTCCAGAGCATTGGCCCTGGTGAACCAGCGGAAGCCCACTCCCTGTACACGGCCGCGCACCCAGGCGGTCATACGGACGTCTTCATTCATGCATGAACGCTAACCGGGCCGGGCGTTTGGGGGCCCCTCGCCCCCCTTGGCCCATCGGCTACAGTCCCCCACCAATGAGTCACTCGTTCGGGTGAGCAAAGTTTGATCTTGCAAAGGGAAGGCACGGCACCCATGGGACGCCACCGACTCCACGCCGCACCTCGGCGCGGCGCCAAGCGCACCGCCGTGCGCACCGGGCTGCTCGGCGCGTCCGTGGCGGCGGCCCTCGGTACTGCGGCCGTGACGACCGGGTTCGTCCCGGTCGGCGGCTCCTTCCCGTACGTCGGCACGGGCGCCGGCGACAAGACGCAGACCCGCGCCGAGCCCTCGCCCGCCGCCTCCGGCAAGCGGGCGGATCAGCCGAACGGCCTGGCGAACCTCTCGGGGCGGGCCTCCTCGGCCCCGGCGAGCGCGGCCCCGGGCACCCCCTCGGCCTCTCCCACCGCCTCGGCCTCTCCCTCCCCGTCGGCGTCGCCCACGGCCTCCGCCTCCCCGTCCCCTTCGGCCTCCACGAAGGCGCCGGAGCAGAGCACCCCGAAGCCGGCGGCACCGAAGCCCGCCGCCCCCGAACCACCCGCCGCCCCCAAGCCCCCCGCGGCGCCCAAGCCGGTGGCACCGACGGCCGCCGACGGGCACTCCGCCGAGGAGGCCGAGGTGCTCGCCCTGGTGAACCAGGAGCGCGCCCAGGCCGGCTGCGTACCGGTCCGGGCGAACCCGCCGCTCGCGGCGCTGGCCGGCGCCTTCAGCAAGGACATGGCCGTACGGGGCTTCTTCGACCACACCGACCCGGACGGGAACTCCCCCTGGCAGCGGGCCCAGAACGCGGGGATCTCCGGCATGGGCGGCGAGAACATCGCGCGCGGCCAGGGGGACGCGAGGTCCGTGATGCAGGCCTGGATGAACAGCCCGGGCCACAAGGCGAACATCCTCAACTGCGAATTCCGCACCCTGGGCGTCGGTGTCCACTTCGGCTCCGGCGGCCCCTGGTGGACCCAGGAATTCGGCTTCTGACCGGCCCCCCGTAGGCCGTGCCGTAGACCCGCCGGCCCCGCGAGGCCACCGGTGGGCCGACCGGGCCCGGCCGGCCGGGCGGCCGTCACACCGCGGCCGCCGCCAGGGCGGCCCGGCCCGCCACGACCACGCGGGTGTGCTCGGCGACGCGCCGGCCCAGGTGCTCGGCGGTGGCGAGGTCGGCCTTGTGGACGCCCTCGGGACCCTCGTCCGCGTTGGTCTGGGCCGCCGCGCCGGAGGAGAAGCCGAGGCGGTTGAGGTCGTACTCGCTGCCGGTGGTGGAGTTCCAGCCGGGCTTCAGGCCCAGGCTGACCCAGCTCATGCCGTGCTGGGAGGCCAGCATCTGGAAGAACTGCAGGGTGTTCAGCTTGTCTCCGGCCTTGGAGGCGGAGTTGGTGAAGCCCGCGGCGACCTTGTCCCGCCACACGTCACCGAACCAGCGCTTCGAGGTGGCCTCGGCGAAGACGTGGAAGGCGCCGGAAGCGGTGCCCATGTAGGTGGGCGAGCCGAAGACGATCGCGTCCGAGCCGTCCAGCAGCGCCCACTCGGCCTCGGTGATCTCGTCGACCTTGACCAGGTGGACGGTGGCGCCGGTGGCGGCGGCTCCCGCACGCACGGCTTCGGCGACGACGGCCGTGTGCCCGTAACCGGAGTGGTAGGCGATGGAGACGACGGGGGCGGGGACGTTCGCGGACATGACTGTTCTCCTCGAAGGCGTGGGGCGCCGCAGTGCGACCGGCGTGGCGCATGGCTGCGCCGAGGAAAGAGAAGCACTAACTTTTAGAAAGCGCAAGCAGACAGTTAGCGCTACCCAGAGGTACGCTTGCGGTATGGAGAACCCAGCCTGTACCGAAGCCGACCGGGCCGACCCGCCGTACGACGTCTTCGCGCGCGCCTGCCCCTCGCGGGAAACCCTGGAGCACGTCACCGGGCGCTGGGGCAGCCTCACCGTGGGCGCGCTGCGCGAGGGCTCCTGCCGCTTCAACGAGCTGCGCCGCCGTGTCGACGGCGTGAGCGAGAAGATGCTCTCCCAGACCCTGCACGCCCTGGAGCGCGACGGCATCGTCCTGCGCGAGGCACAGCCGACCAACCCGCCCCGCGTCGACTACGAGCTGACCCCCCTGGGCCGGGAGGTCGCCGACCGGCTGCTCGCCCTGATCCACTTCCTGGAGGGCAGCATGGACGAGGTACTCGTCTCGCGGGGGGCCTACGACGCGGCGCGCGGCGGCCGCTGACAGCGCGGGCAGAAGTAGCTGGACCGGTTCATCCAGGCCCTCCGCCGCATCGGCGTACCGCAGCGGCGGCAGGGCTCGCCCTCGCGTCCGTACGCGTCGAGGGAGCGGTCGAAGTAGCCGGACTCGCCGTTCACGTTGACGTACAGGCTGTCGAAGCTGGTCCCGCCGACGGCGAGCGCGGCGTTCATGACCTCGCGGACATGGCCGAGGAGTTCCGCGCTCCGGGGGCGGGTGAGCGTGGCGGTGGGGCGCTCGTAGTGCAGCCTCGCCCGCCACAGGGCCTCGTCGGCGTAGATGTTGCCGACCCCGCTGATCAGCGACTGGTCCAGCAGCGCCCGTTTGACGGTGGTGCGCTTCGCGCGCAGCGCCAGGTGGTAGGCCCCCTCGTCGAAGAGCGGGTCCAGCGGGTCGCGGGCGATGTGGGCGATCACGTCCGGCAGGCCCTCGTCGCTGCCGGGGACGGTCTCGTGCAGTGAGAGCCCGCCGAAGGTGCGCTGGTCGACGAAGCGCAGCTCGGTGCCCGTGTCGTCGGCGAAGCGCAGCCGGATGCGCAGGTGCTTCTCGTCGGGGGCGCCGGCCGGCTGCACCAGCAGCTGCCCGCTCATCCCGAGGTGGCCGAGGACGGACAGCTCGCACCCCTCCAGGGGCAGCCACAGGTACTTGCCCCGGCGCCGCGGCGTCCCGATGGTCCGGCCGGCCAGGCGCGCCGCGAAGTCGGGGCCGCCCGCGAGGTGCCTGCGGACGGCCCGGGGGTGGAGCACCTCCACCGCCTCGACGGTCCGCCCGGCCACCCAGCGCTCCAGGCCGCGCCGCACCACTTCGACTTCGGGGAGCTCGGGCATGGTGTTCCTCCTGGAAGGGGCGTCGAACAGGAAACCCCGCCGCACCGGGGTGCGACGGGGTCACTGCGGAAGGGGAGCGGTCAGGCGTCCGGCACCGGTTCGGCGGGCGTCGGCGCCCCGTCGTCCTGTGCCGGGGCGGCGACGGCCGCGGCTTCCGCCGCCTTCCGTTCGTCCGCGGCGGTGCGGATGCCGCGCCAGGCGGACTCCGCGGCCTGCTGCTCCGCTTCCTTCTTGCTGCGGCCGGTACCGGTGCCGTACGAGACACCACCGACGCGGGCGGCAGCTGTGAAGGTCTTCTCGTGGTCCGGTCCCGTCTCGGTGACCAGGTATTCCGGTACGCCGAGGCCCTCGGCCGCCGTGAGCTCCTGGAGACTGGTCTTCCAGTCCAGGCCGGCACCGAGGTTGGAGGACTTCTCGATGAGCGGGTCGAAGAGCCGGTGGACCAGCTCCGAGGCCGCGTCGAGGCCCTTGTCGAGGTAGACCGCGCCGATCACCGCTTCGAGGGTGTCGGCGAGGATGGAAGCCTTGTCCCGGCCACCCGTGCCCTCTTCGCCCCGGCCGAGCCGGATGAAGGAGCCGAGTTCGAGGCCGCGCCCGACCTCCGCCAGCGCACGAGAATTGACCACCGCGGCCCGCAGTTTGGCCAGCTGGCCTTCCGGCAGATCGGGGTGGGTGGTGTACAGCGTGTCCGTGACCACCAGGCCGAGCACGGAGTCCCCGAGGAACTCCAGCCGCTCGTTGGTGGGCAGGCCGCCGTTCTCGTACGCGTACGAACGGTGGGTCAGCGCACGCACCAGAAGGGCGGACTCGAGTTGGTACCCGAGCCGCCCTTCCAGAAGCGTGTGGGACGAGGCCGCGTTGTTACTGTCTGCCTGCTTCTCAGCGTTGGACAGCTCAGACATTGCGCCTCTCACCAGCCGCTCAGACCTCGAGGACCTGGCGCTTGTTGTAGGTGCCGCAGCTCGGGCACGCGATGTGCTGGAGCTTCGGCTCCTGGCAACGCTCACACGAAACCAGGGTGGGGACCGCAGCCTTCCACTGCGACCGGCGGTGGCGCGTGTTGCTGCGCGACATCTTCCGCTTCGGAACAGCCACGGCTACTTCTCCTGCTTCTCGGCGGCGCTCTGAACGTCGTCAGATGCAGTGCCGCTCATGTTGTCCTTCTCGTCGTCCTGATCGGTCACGACGAGTTCCTGCAAAGCCGCCCAACGGATGTCGACGGCGTCGTGGTGGTGCTCCGGGTCGTCGTTCAGGCTGAGCCCGCAATCGGGGCACAGTCCGAGACAGTCCTCCCGGCACACCGGCTGCATCGGCAGTGCGAGCACCACCGCGTCACGCAGCACGGGTTCGAGGTCCAACAAGCCGTCCTCGAGGAAGAGCATGTCCTCGTCGTCCTCGGCGTCGTCGGCCGGCTCCGCCTTGGCGCGGCCCCGGTCGTCGGCGTCAGGGTACGAGAACATCTCCTGGAAGTCCGCCTTGAGCTCGCGCTCGACGGTCTCCAGACACCTTACGCACTCCCCCACCGCCGATGCACGGACGGTGCCTGTGACAAGCACCCCTTCCATGACCGACTCGAGACGGAGGTTGAGCTTCAGCGGGGCGCCCTCCGGCACTCCGATGACGTCGACGAGACCGAAGTCCGCCGGCGCCGCGATCTCGCGGGACAGCCGCTGCATGGCGCCAGGACGCCGCCCCAGCTCGTGCGTGTCGAACACGAGGGGGTTGCGGTGGTCGAGGCGGGTGTTCAGGGCCGTTCCTGCTTTCACAGATCGCTGAAGATCAAAGATTCCGCCGCTCACGGGCAGCATGGATCGCGACGCATAGGCGCGACCGAACAGCCAGGATACCCGGCGCTTCGCCCTGAGCCCAATCCGGCCCTAACGCCCCTGCCCGTACTGGCGCAGCTGATCCAGGTTGATCATGCTCGTGTCGAAGAAGCTGGTCTCGTCGAGGGCGGGCCGCGGGGGGTGCTGCGGCTGCTGGTACGCCGCGTAGGGGTCGGGCTGCTGCTGGTAGCCGCCGTACGGGTCCGGCTGCTGCTGGTAGCCCGCGTACGGGGCCTGGTAGGCGTAGCCGTCCTGCTGGGGGTGGACCGGCTGGCCGGGGTACGGGGCCGCGTAGGCCGCGGCGCAGGTGTCGTACGCGGGCTCCTGCCGGTCCGGGAACGGCAGCGGTCCGGGGCCCGGCTCCGCGAGGCCGGCCAGGAACTCCGCGTCGCTGGACGGCCGGGTCCCCTGGGGTCCGGCGGCGTCCTGGGCGGCCATGTGCGCGCCCAGGTCGTCGGCGGGGGCCCGGCCCAGGAGCTTCTGCCGGCCCCGTCCGACGGCCTCCAGGGTCTTGGCCAGCACCGCCTCGAAGGTCGCCAGCTTCCGGTCCACGTACGCGTCCGCCTGCTCGCGCCGGATCCGCGGGTCCGGGCTGGGCTCGGGGGCGTCGGTGTCGTAGGAGCCGGTGGGGTCCTGCCCGTCGGCTCCCGGGCCGCGGCCCAGGAGCTTCTCGCGGCCGCGGTCGACGGAGCCGATGGTCTTGCTGAGCACGACCTCGAAGTTGGCGAGCTTGCTGTCGACGTACTCGTCGGCCTCGGCCCGGATCTCGGCGGCCTCCCGGCGGGCCTCCGCCAGGATCCGTTCGGCCTCGCCCTGCGAGCGGCGGGCGATCTCGGTGTCGGAGATCAGGGAGCCGCGCTGGGCGTGCGCGGACTCGATGATGCGCTCCGCCTCCCGGCGGGCCTCCTCGACCATCTGCTCGCGCCCGCCGATGAGCTCACGGGCCTGGGCGAGCGAGCCCGGCAGGGCCTGGCGTACCTCTTCGAGCCGCGCGAGGAGTTCCGCGCGGTTGATCACGCAGGAGGCCGACATCGGCATGGAACGGGCGCCGCCCACGGCCGCGACGATCTCGTCCAGCTTCTTCTGTACGTCCATGGGGGGCTCGCGCTCTCTCTGCCTCGGACTGACGAGACGACTGTAGGGCCACCGGACGCACGGGCGGGACGAGCCGGTGAACCCCGGCCCGTCCGCCCCCGGGTCACTTCGCGCGCAGCCGTTCGACCAGTGCCGCGTGGACGTGCGCGGGCAGCAGGTGGGCGACGTCCCCGCCCCAGGCGGCGACCTCCTTGACCAGGGAGGACGACAGGAAGCTGTAGGTGGGGTTGGTCGGCACGAACAGGGTCTCGACCCCGGAGAGGCCCATGTTCATCTGGGCCATCTGGAGTTCGTAGTCGAAGTCGCTGACGGCGCGCAGGCCCTTGACGATGGCGGGGATGTCGCGCTGCTTGCAGAAGTCGACGAGCAGTCCGTGGAAGGACTCGACCTCGACGTTGCCGTAGTCGGCGGTCGCCTCGCGGATCATGTCGATCCGCTCTTCGACGGTGAACAGCCCCTTCTTGGACTGGTTGATCATCACGGCGACGTGCACGACGTCGTAGAGCCTGGAGGCCCGGCCGATGATGTCGAGGTGCCCGTTGGTGATGGGGTCGAACGACCCCGGACAGACGGCGCGGCGCAACTGAACTCCCTCGGTCTCCCGTGCGGGCATCATGAGTCTTCGCTGGTGAAGGCGGCGCGACCGTACCAAAGGGTGCCTTCGCCGTACTTGCGCGAACGCAGCGGCTCGAACCCCTCCGGCCACGGGAACGGACCGCTCCTGGTGCTGCGCTCCACGGTGACGAGCGCATCGCCGGTGAGCCAGCCATTGGCCCGGAGTGTGAGCAGGATCTCGCCAAGATCGCCGTGCTCGACGGCGTACGGCGGGTCCAGGAAGACGATGTCGTACGGGTCCCCGGGCGCGGCGGCGGCCACGACCTGCTCGGCCTTGCCCGCCCGGAATTCGGCGCCGGGCAGGCCCAGGGTCTTGATGTTGTCCCGGATGGCCTTGGAGGCCTTGGCGTCGGCCTCGACCAGCAGGGTGTGGGCGGCGCCCCGGGAGAGGGCCTCCAGCCCGACGGCGCCGGAGCCGCCGTAGAGGTCGAGCACCCTGGAGCCTTCGACTCCGTGCAGGGACTCCCAGGTGGAGAAGAGCCCTTCGCGCATCCGGTCGGAGGTCGGGCGGGTGCCGGTGCCGGGCGGCACGGCCAGCCGCCGGCCGCCGGCGGTGCCGGCGATCACGCGGGTCATCTGGGGTCCTTCGCTGGGCGGTCGGGGGAGGTTCTGGGACCTCCGTCTGGCCTCCAACGATAGGTCGTGCGCCTCAGCCCTTCTCCAGGTACTGCTCGCGCTCGGTGTCCAGCAGGGCGTCGAGGGCGGTGCGCAGCCCCGGCAGGTGCTCCAGGCCGGGGTCGGCGGCGACCACGCGGGCGGCCTCCTCCCGCGCCTGGGCGATGACTTCCTCGTCCTCGATGACGGCGAGCATGCGCAGCGAGGAGCGGACGCCGGACTGGGCCTGCCCGAGGACGTCGCCCTCGCGGCGCTGTTCCAGGTCGATCCGGGAGAGTTCGAAGCCGTCGAGGGTGGCGGCGACGGCGGCGAGCCGGGCGCGGGCGGGGCTGGCCTCGTGCATCTCGCTGACCAGCAGGCACAGGCCCGGGGCGGATCCCCGGCCGACGCGGCCGCGCAGCTGGTGGAGCTGGGAGACGCCGAAGCGGTCCGCGTCCATGATCACCATGACGGTGGAGTTGGGGACGTTCACCCCGACCTCGATGACGGTGGTGGCGACCAGCACCTTGACCTCGCCGGCGGCGAAGCGGCGCATGACGTCGTCCTTGTCGGCGGGGTCCATGCGCCCGTGCAGGACCTCGACGGACAGTCCGGCGAGGGGGCCGCGGGTGAGCTGTTCGGCGATCTCCAGCACGGCGAGCGGCGGGCGCTTCTCGGCCTCGTCCTCGGCGGAGGCCTTCTTCCTGCCCTTGGGGTCGTCCTCGCCGTCGCCGATGCGCGGGCAGACCACGTAGGCCTGGTGGCCGTTCTCCACTTCCTCGCGGACCCGTTCCCAGGCACGGGCGAGGAAGTGCGGCTTGTCCTTGGCCGGCACCACGTGGGTGGCGATCGGGGAGCGGCCGGCGGGCAGCTGGTCGAGGACGGAGGTCTCCAGGTCGCCGAAGACGGTCATCGCGACGGTGCGCGGGATCGGGGTGGCGGTCATGACCAGCAGGTGCGGGGGCTGCTTCCCCTTGGAGCGGAGCGCGTCGCGCTGCTCGACGCCGAAGCGGTGCTGTTCGTCGACGACGACCAGGCCGAGGTCGTGGAACTGCACCTTGTCCTCGATGAGGGCGTGCGTGCCGATGACGATGCCCGCCTCGCCGGTGACCAGGTCGAGCAGGGCCTGGCGACGGGCGGCGGTGCCCATGGAGCCGGTGAGCAGCACCACCTTGGTGCCCTGGTCGGAGCCGCCCAGCATGCCGCCCTCGGCGAGTTCGCCCATCATCTCGGTGATCGAGCGGTGGTGCTGCTGGGCGAGCACCTCGGTGGGCGCGAGCATCGCGGCCTGTCCGCCGGAGTCGACGACGGCGAGCATGGCCCGCAGGGCCACCATCGTCTTCCCGGAGCCCACTTCGCCCTGGAGGAGGCGGTGCATGGGGTGGCTGGTGGCGAGGTCGTCGAAGATCTCCCGGGAGACGGTCTGCTGGCCTTCGGTGAGGGTGAAGGGCAGTTTGGCGTCGAAGGAGTCGAGGAGGCCGCCGGGGGCGGCGCGGCGGGCGACCGCCGGGAGCTGGGAGTCCGCGTGCCGGCGGCGGGCCAGCGCGACCTGGAGGACGAAGGCCTCGTCCCACTTCAGGCGCTGACGGGCGTCCTCGATGTCGGCCTTGGTGGCGGGCCGGTGGATCTTGAGGAGGGCCTCGGGGAGCGGGACCAGTCCGCGGCCCTCCCGCAGGGCGGGCGGCAGCGGGTCGACGGCCTCCTGGGCGCGGGGCAGTACGGCGTCCACGCATTTGGCGATCTTCCAGGACTCCAGCTTGGCGCAGGCCGGGTAGATCGGGATCAGCTGGCCGGCGAAGGCGGTGGCCGCGTCCCGGTCGGAGGCGTCGGCGCCGAGGGGCTCGTACGCCGGGTGCGCGAGCTGGAGCTTGTGGTTGAAGCGGGAGACCTTGCCGGCGAACATGGCGCGGCTGCCGGGCAGCAGTTCCTTGTGCGGCTTGTGGACGCCCGCGCCGAAGAAGACCAGCTGGAGGCGGCCGCTGCCGTCGGTGATGGTGACTTCGAGGCGTTTGCCCCCGCCGCGGCTGCCCTGGTAGGTCAGCAGGCGGGCGTCGGCGACCTGGGCGACGACGGTGACGTGCTCGTCGAGCTGGTCGGCGAGGTCCGCCAGCGAGGTCAGCTCGCCGCGCTCGGCGTACCGCCGGGGGTAGTGGTGGAGCAGGTCCAGGGCCGTGTGCAGGCCGAGCTGCTCGGCCAGCACCTTGGCGGTGGCGGGGCCGAGGGTCTTCTTGAGGTCTTCGTCGAGCGCGGGCACGTGTTCCATTGCACACCATCGCGCTGACAAGCCGGCTATTCGACTCCGATGAGCAGGGGTGCCGACCAGCGGCCGCCGCGGTAGGTGACGGTGTCGACGGCCAGGTGCGCGTGCTGGACGTACGCCTCCAGGCGCGCGGCGAGGGTGTCGGGCACCTCGGGTCCCAGGACGAGGGTGACCAGTTCGCCGCCGGAGCCGAGCATCCGTTCCAGGACGGCCTCGGCGGTCTCGGGCAGGCCGGCGCCGATGACGGCGACGTCGCCGTCGATGAGCCCGAGGACGTCCCCGGCCTGGCAGATGCCGGCGGAGGTGAAGGACTGCCGTTCGGCGACGGCGAGTTCCCCGTAGCGGGTGGCGCCGGCTGCCGCGGTCATGGCGACCACGTCCTCGTCGAAGCTGGCGTCCGGGTCGTGCACGGCGAGGGCGGCCAGGCCCTGGACCGCCGAGCGGGTGGGGATCACGGCCACCCGCACTCCCTCGGCGCGGGCCCGCTCGGCGGCGGCCGCCGCGGCGGCTCGGGGCTCGGGGCCGCCGGGCAGCAGGACCACCTCGCGGGCGTGGGCCCGGCGTACGGCGTCGAGCAGTTCCAGGACGGCGGGCGGTTCCCCGGGGCGGGCCAGCACGGCGGTGGCGCCGGCCTCGTCGCACAGGGCGGCCAGGCCCTCCCCCTGGACGACGGCGACCACGGCCCGCTGGGCGCGGGGGCCGGTGGCGCGGCGGCGCTGGTCGCCGAAGTGGGTGATGCGGATCCGGTACGGCCGGCCGGCTTCCACCCCGGCCTCGACGGCCGCCCCGGGGTCGTCGACGTGCACGTGGACGTTCCACAGCCCGTCGCCGCCGACCACCACGAGGGAGTCGCCGAGCCGGTCGAGGCCGGCGCGGAGTCCGGCGACGGCCTCGTCGGAGGCCTCCAGCAGGTAGATCACCTCGTACGCGGGACCGCCCTGGTCCAGGTCGCAGGGCTCCGGGTCCAGCGGTACGGGTACGGGTACGGCGGGGCCGCGTACCGGGTCGGGGGCTGGTTCCCGGCCGGACAGTGCCTGCCACAGGGCCCCGAGTACGGCGACCAGCCCGCAGCCCCCGGCGTCGACCACTCCGGCCTTTCTCAGCGCGGGCAGCTGCCCCGGGGTCTCGGCGAGGGCGGCCCGGGCCCCCTCGTAGGCGGCCCGGGCGACCTCGGCGGGGGCGGCCCCGGTCCCGGCGGCGGCCGCGGCCCGCGCGGCGGCGCCGGCGACGGTGAGCATGGTGCCCTCGACGGGGTGCGCGACGGCCCGGTAGGCCTCCTCGGCGGCGCGGCCGAGGGCCCGGGCGAGCAACGGGCCCGGGCCGTGGCCGCCGGGGTCGGCGCCGAGGACGTCGGCGACTCCGCGCAGCAGCTGGGCGAGGATGGTCCCGGAGTTGCCCCGGGCGCCTATGAGGGCGCCGTGCGCGTAGGCCCGTACGGCCTCGGCGAGGGAGGCGGGTCCGGCTGTGCGGTCCGTCACTCCGGCGAGGGACTCGTCCAGGGCGCGGCCGGCGGCCTCGGCGGTGAGGTAGAGGTTGGTTCCGGTGTCGGCGTCGGCGACGGGGTAGACGTTGATCGCGTCGATGTCCTCGCGGGCCCGGCCCAGTGCGGCCAGGGCCAGTGAGCTCCAGGTGCGCACGGCTTCGGCGTCCAGGGTGTGCGGGCCAGGCTCGTGCGCCACCGGGCGTTCCTCCTTGTGCGGGCCAGGGTTCACCGCAGGGTAACGAAGGGGGCCCTCCGCTCGGGGGGCCCGGGGCGGAGCCGGGCCCCGTCGTGGTAGTTTTCTCGGACCCAAGCAGTCGTTGTATGCTGCTCAGGTTGCCCGTCGAGAGTCGGGTCATTCGTCCGGCAAGCCACTTCAGATCTCTGATTACGGTGTGCCGGATTCCACCGTAATTGCATCTGAAGTCTTGGAGTGACCTGTGGCTGCCAACTGCGACGTTTGCGCCAAGGGGCCGAGCTTCGGCAACAACATCTCCCACTCGCACCGCCGCACCTCGCGTCGCTGGAACCCGAACATCCAGCGCGTCCGTGCCGTGGTCAATGGGACGCCGAAGCGCCTCAACGCCTGCACCTCGTGCATCAAGGCCGGCAAGGTCTCGCGCTGACGCCTCCCGTCGTCGTAGCGCAGCCCTTTCCGGTTGCCAAGAAGGCCGGTTCACCTCTGGTGAACCGGCCTTTTGCCTTGTCCGGGCCCCGGTGGGCCGCCTCCTGACACCGGGAGGCGGCCCGGGTCAGCGCCACCGCCAGGCGTGGTCCACCGGCCCGATGCCCGCGCCCAGCGCGAAGCCGGCGGCGATGGCGCCGGTGACGTACTCCTTGGCCGCCGTGACGGCCTCCGGGACGGTCCGGCCCTTGGCCAGACCCGCCGCGATCGCGCTGGCGAGCGTGCAGCCGGTGCCGTGGGTGTGCCGGTTGTCGTGCCGGGGCGCGCGCAGCCACAGCTCCTGGGAGCCGTCGCTCAGCAGGTCCACGGCCTCGTCGCCGTGCGCGCCGAGGTGGCCGCCCTTGATCAGCGCCCAGCGGGGGCCGTAGCCGAGGATCGCGTCGGCGGCCCGCCGCATGTCGTCCTCGGTCTCCACGGCCAGCCCGGTGAGCTGGGCCACCTCGTCCAGGTTGGGCGTCGCCACCGTGGCCCGGGGCAGCAGTTCCCGGCGTACGGCGTCCAGCGCCGAGGCGGCGAGCAGCGCGTCCCCGTGCTTGGAGACCCCGACGGGGTCCACCACGGCGGGCGCCGGGGTGTCCGCCAGCAGCCGCGCCACCGTCTCCACCAGTACGGCCGAGGACAGCATCCCGGTCTTGACGGCCCGCACCCCGATGTCGTCCGCCACGGCCCGGTACTGGGCCGTGACGGCCTCGGCGGGAAGCTCCCAGATCCCCTTCACACCGAGCGAGTCCTGGGCGGTCACGGCGGTGATCACGCTCATGCCGTGCACGCCGAGCGCCAGCATGGTCTTGAGGTCGGCCTGGATGCCCGCGCCGCCGCCGGAGTCGGATCCGGCGACGGTCAGGCACGCCGGCGGGACGGCACCGGAGGCGCTCACGGGGTTTCCCCGTCGGCCGGGTCGGCGCCGAAGTGGTCCCAGCCGCCGGTGCTGGTCCAGGGGGCGCCGTCCACGGTCACCTGGGGCAGCGCGGAGCGGTGCTGGACCGACCCGATGACCTTCCAGCGGGCCGGGAGCTTCACGTCCGGCGGGAAGGTGGCCACGATGGCGTGGTCCTCTCCCCCGGTGAGCACCCACTGGAGCGGGTCCACGCCGACGGCCTGCCCGATGTCGTGCATCTGGGTCGGGATGTCCACGGCCCCCGAGCGCACGTCGATGCGGACCTTGCTGGCCTCGGCGATGTGCCCGAGGTCGGCGATCAGGCCGTCGCTGACGTCGGTCATGGCGGTGGCGCCGAGCCCGGCGGCCGCGGGGCCGGCGTGGTAGGGCGGTTCGGGGCGCCGGTGCGCCTCGACGAAGGCCCGCGGGGAGCGGAAGCCGCGCGAGAGCACCGCGAAGCCGGCCGCGGACCAGCCGAGCCAGCCGGTGACGGCCACGACGTCCCCGGGCTGGGCGCCGGAGCGCAGGACGGGCTCGTGGTTGCGCAGGTCTCCGAGGGCGGTGATGGAGACGGTGATGGTGTCGCCCCGTACGACGTCGCCGCCGACCACGGCGGCGCCCGCGACCTGGCACTCGTCGCGGATGCCGTCCATCAGCTCGGTGGGCCAGGTGACCGGCAGCTCGGCCGGGACGACGAGGCCGAGCAGCAGCGCGGTGGGCACGGCGCCCATGGCGGCGATGTCGGCCAGGTTCTGCGCGGCGGCCTTGCGGCCGACGTCGTACGCGGTGGACCAGTCGCGGCGGAAGTGCCTGCCCTCGAGCAGGATGTCCGTGCTGGCCACGACCCGCCGGTCGGGAGCCGACACCACCGCGGCGTCGTCGCCGGGTCCGAGCCGGACCGCCGGGGTGGTGGTGAGCCGTGAGGTGAGCTCCCGAATGAGCCCGAACTCCCCCAGCTCGCCCACAGTGCCCTTCATCGCTGTGCCCCTTCTTGGCAAGTCCGCTTGCGGTCGCGAGCCGTCACAGCTCTGGGTACCGTCAACAGATAGGTCAACTTCTGCTCTGCGTACGCCCCGCTGTGCGTGGCGCCGGGCCCCCGGGTCTCCCCGTGGCACGCGGCGACGCGGTACCGTGGCGTCCCTTCTTCCCCGGGCCCGCCCGATGTCCCCGGGCCCATCCGAAGGTTAGGGGAAATGATCCTCGTGGCCGCCCTGGAGGTTCCGTGGTACAGGCGTACATCCTCATCCAGACCGAGGTGGGCAAGGCGTCGGTTGTCGCCGAGTCCATCTCCAAGATCGCGGGGGTGATCCAGGCCGAGGACGTGACGGGGCCGTACGACGTGATCGTGCGCGCCCAGGCCGACACCGTCGACGATCTCGGCCGCATGGTGGTCGCCAAGGTCCAGCAGGTGGAGGGGATCACCCGCACCCTGACCTGCCCGGTGGTCCATCTGTAGCCCCCGTCTAGTCTTGGCCGGTGATGTCATTGCTGCACCGCCGGCCCCTCCGTGTACTGGCCCTGCCGGCCGTGCCGGTCTTCCTGGCCCTCGCGGGCTGTGCCCCGGCGGATTCCGGAGGCCGGGTGGATCCGCCGCCCGCTCCGCCCGCCGCGGTCGCGGAGCTCTGTGCCGCTCTGCACGAGGAGCTCCCGGAAACGGTGGACGGACTGGCGCGGACCCCCACCTCACCGGAGTCGGATCTGACCGCCGCGTGGGGCGGCTCGGCGATCGTACTGCGGTGCGGTATCCCCAAACCCCCCAAGATGGCGGATCCCCAGCAGGACGGCGTCGAGGTCAATGGCGTCGCCTGGCTGGTGGAGAAGCCCGAGGAGGGCGGTCTGCGGTTCACCACCGGGGCGAGGCTGGCGTACACGGAGATCCGGGTCGCCAAGGAGCATGCCACGGATGCGAGCATGCTGGTCGGTCTGTCCGCGGCCGTGGCCAGGACCGTTCCCGTGGGGATCTCCTCGTACTGACCGCGGGGGGGCCGCCCGGTCCCCCGCCACGCGCACACCGCCGCCCGCTGGGTTCCCTCCCAGCGGGCGGTCGGCTGTACGGGGCCGGACGCGCGGCCAGGCCCTGTCGTCAAAGTCCCGCCTGGCCTGGCGCTACTTTGACGACGGGACCTAGCGCAGTCCGGTGGAGCGGCGCAGGGCCGCCTGGATCAGGAGGTCCACCAGCTCCTGGTACTCGATGCCGGACTCCTGCCACATCCGCGGGTACATCGAGATCGGCGTGAAGCCGGGCATGGTGTTGATCTCGTTGATGACGAAGTCGCCGTCCTCGGTGAGGAAGAAGTCGGCGCGCACCAGGCCCTCGCAGGACGCGGCCTCGAAGGCCTCGATCGCGAGCCGCTGCACCTCGGCGGTCTGCTCCGCGGTCAGCGGGGCGGGCACGATCCCGGACGCGGAGTCGATGTACTTCGCCTCGAAGTCGTAGAAGTCGTGGCTGGAGACCGGGGGGATCTCGGCGGGGGCGCTGGCGCGCGGCCCGTCCTCGAACTCCAGGACGCCGCACTCGATCTCGCGGCCGCGCAGCAGCGCCTCCACGATGATCTTCGGGTCGTGGCGGCGCGCCTCCTGGACCGCCGCGTCGAGCCCGGAGGGGTCGTCGACCTTGGTGATGCCGATGGAGGAGCCGGCCCGGGCGGGCTTGACGAACAGCGGCCAGCCGTGCTCGCCGGCGAAGTCGAGGATCTTCGCCTTGGCGGCGGCCGGGTCGGCCTCCCACTCGCGGGGGCGGATGGTCACGTACGGGCCGACGCGCAGCCCGAAGGAGGTGAACACCCGCTTCATGTAGTCCTTGTCCTGGCCCACGGCCGAGGCGAGGACGCCGGAGCCGACGTAGGGGATCCCGGAGAGCTCCAGGAGGCCCTGGAGGGTGCCGTCCTCGCCGTAGGGGCCGTGCAGGACGGGGAAGACCACGTCGACCTCGCCCAGCGCCTTGGGGACGCTGCCCGGCTCGGTGTAGACGACCTCGCGGCTGGCGGGGTCCACGGGGAGCACGACGGTGCCCTCCGGGGACTCCCGCAGCGTCTCGACGCTCGGGAGCTGCCGGTCCGCGATGGCCATGCGCTCGGGCTCGTCGGCGGTCAGGGCCCACCGGCCGTCCGTGGTGATGCCGATCGGCAGCACCTCGTACTTGGCGCGGTCGATGGAGCGCAGCACCGCGCCCGCCGTGACGACCGAAATGGCGTGTTCCGAGCTGCGGCCGCCGAACACGACGGCCACGCGGGGCTTGCGGCCCTGCTGCTCAGGGGTCTGGGGGAGGTTCTCGCTGCTCATATCGCCACGAGGGTACCCGCTCACACGTCCGGAACAGAGTCAGCGGCGTTCCGGTTTGGCGCTGCGCCCCATCAGCTCCTTCAGCGCGACCAGCGGGGGCTTGCCGTGGTGCACGATCTCGACGACCGTGTCGGTGATCGGCATGTCCACTCCGTACCGCCGTGCCAGATCTGCCACGGACTGGCAGGACTTGACCCCTTCCGCGGTCTGGCTGGTGACCGCGATGGTCTCGGCGAGGGTCATTCCGCGGCCCAGGTTGGTGCCGAAGGTGTGGTTGCGGGAGAGCGGCGAGGAGCAGGTGGCGACGAGGTCGCCGAGCCCGGCGAGGCCGGAGAAGGTGAGCGGGTCGGCGCCCATCGCCACGCCCAGACGGGTCGCTTCGGCGAGTCCTCGGGTGATGAGGGAGCCCTTGGTGTTGTCGCCCAGACCCATGCCGTCCGCGATGCCGACGGCCAGGCCGATGACGTTCTTGACGGCGCCGCCGAGCTCGCAGCCGATGACGTCGGTGCTGGTGTACGGGCGGAAGTACGGGGTGTGGCAGGCGGCCTGGAGGCGCCGGGCCACGGCCTCGTCCACGCAGGCGACGACGGAGGCGGCGGGCTGCCGGGCGACGATCTCGCGGGCCAGGTTGGGGCCGGTGACGACGGCGACGCGCTCGGCGGGGACCTTGGCCACCTCCTCGATGACCTCGCTCATCCGCTTGGCGGTGCCGAGTTCGATGCCCTTCATCAGGGAGACGAGGACGGTGTCGGGCTCCAGCAGCGGGCCCCATTCGGCGAGGTTGCCGCGCAGGGTCTGCGAGGGGACGGACAGCACGGTGAAGTCGGCGCCGCGGGCGGCCTCGGCGGGGTCCGTGGTCGCGCGGAGGTTCGCCGGGAGCTCCACTCCGGGGAAGTAGTCCGGGTTGGTGCGTCCGGTGTTGATGGCGTCGGCCACCTCCCGGCGGCGGGCCCACAGGGTCACTTCGCAGCCGGCGTCGGCGAGCACCATGCCGAAGGCGGTGCCCCAGGAACCCGCCGAGAACACGGCGGCCTTGACGGGACGTGTCACTTCTTGCCCTCCCCCGCGGCCTTGCGCCGCTGTTGCGCCCTGGCCTTGCGGTGGTCGTACGGCTGCGCGGGCGCGCTCTGGCCCCGCAGCTCTTCCAGGAGCTTGGTGATGTCGGCCATGATGGCCTCGGTGGCGCCCTTGAGGACCTCGGGCGTGGGCTCGCGGTCGTAGTAGGCCGAGAGGTCCACGGGCGGTCCGGCGAGCACCTGGAGGGTCTTGCGGGGGAACAGCCGCACCTTCTTCTCCTTGGCGTAGGGCGGCATCGCGAGATTCGCGCCCCATTGGGCCACGGGAATGACGGGGGCCTTGGTGATCAGCGCCACGCGGGCGACGCCGGTCTTGCCGGCCATGGGCCACATCTCCGGGTCGCGGGTGAGGGTGCCTTCCGGGTAAAAGGCCACGCATTCACCGCGCTCGACCGCGTCCACGGCCGCCCGGAATGCGTCCAGGGCGTTGGTGGTCTCGCGGTAGACGGGGATCTGACCGGAGCCGCGCAGGATCATGCCGACGAAAGGCACCTTGAAGAGCCCTGCCTTGGCGAGCAAACGCGGCACCCGGCCGGTGTTGTACTGGAAGTGCGCGTAGGAGAGCGGATCCAGATACGAGTTGTGATTGACGGCGGTGATGAATCCGCCCTCGGCCGGAATGTGGTCCATTCCCCGCCAGTCCCGCTTGAAGAGCACTACCAGCGGCGGTTTTGCGATGACCGCCGCCAGGCGGTACCAGAAGCCGATTCTGCGGCGGGACACTCGGACACCTTCCTCTAGGACCGGTGCGTGGCTTGGGCACCTCGGCGCCGGACAAGTGTCGCGCCGGGTCCGGTCTCTGTCGAGGACACCGTACGCCCCGCTCGCACCACGAGGCCCCCCTGCGGCCGCTCGGGGGCGACAATGGGCCGAGTGATGACCGGGTCATGACCTGCCGACGGGTCGGGCGGGTGCCGCAGCGCACCGGAGGGAAGGGGGCCGCCACGAACGCCGCATGGAGCCTGGTGGTCCCCCTGAAGCCCTTGGCGCTGGCCAAGAGCCGCCTCGCGGCGGCCGTGGGCGCCTCCCGGCCGGGGCTCGCGCTGGCTTTCGCGCAGGACACCGTGGCGGGGGCGCTGGCCTGCGCCTCGGTCGCGGATGTGGTGGTCGTCACGGACGACGCCGTGGCGGGCGCGGAGCTGGCGCGGCTGGGGGCGCGGATCCTGCCGGACGCCCCCGGCGCGGGGCTCAACGCGGCGCTGGACCACGGGGCGCGGGCGGTGCGGGCGGTGCGGCCCGGGGCGGCGGTGGCCGCGATGAACGCCGATCTGCCGGCGCTGCGGCCGCCGGAATTGCTACGTGTGCTCGATATCGCGGGGCAATTTCCCCGGGCATTTCTGGCGGATGCCGCCCGAATCGGCACCACCTTGCTTTCCGCCGGGCCCGACGTGGAATTGGCACCTTCGTTCGGCGGCCCCTCCCGCGCCCGGCATTCGGCCTCGGGCGCGGTGGAAATAGCCCTCGCCGACGTGGAGAGCGTACGCCGGGACGTGGACACGGGGGCGGACCTGCGGACGGCCCTGGCCCTCGGGGTGGGGCGGCACACGGCCCGATACAGTGCCCGTATGCAGGCGACCGCGTACACGTACGACTCCCAGACCCGCAGCGGCAGTGTGCTGCTGGACGACGGCACCCCGGTGCCCTTCGAGGCCGCCGCCTTCGACGCGGGGGGTCTGCGGCTGCTGCGGCCCGGGCAGCGGGTGCGCATCGAGACGGAGGGCGAGGGCCCGTCGCTGCGGATCACGCTGGTGACCCTGCAGACCTTCTGAGCCCCGTCCCGGATCCGCCGCCGGGCTCCGGCCGCGGCAGGACGCACCGCGGGCCGGCTTCCCCGGATGGGGAAGCCGGCCCGGCGTGTGTAACCCGTGCCCTTACTTCTTGCGGGCGGTGGTCTTCTTCGCGGTGGCCTTGCGCGTCGCCGTCTTCTTGGCGGGCGCCTTCGTCGCGGTGGCCTTCTTGGCCGCCGGGGCGGTCTTCTTGGCGGTGGCGGTGGTCTTCTTGGCCGCCGTCGCCGTCTTCTTGGCCGGGGCGGCCTTCTTGGCCGTCGCCGTGCCCGTGGCCTTCTTCGCGGCCGTGGTCTTCGCGGCGGTCTTCTTGACGGTCGGCGCGGCCTTCTTCCCGACGGCCTTCTTCGCCACGGTCTTCTTCGCGGCCGTGGTCTTCGCGGCGGTCTTCTTCGCCGTGGTGGCCTTCTTCGCGGCGGCCTTCTTGACCGTGGCGGATGCGCCGCCGGTCAGGCTGCCCTTCGGGGCCTTCTTCACGGCGACCTCGTCGCCCTTGGGGAGCTTCTTGGTGCCGCTGACCAGGTCCTTGAAGCCCTGACCCGCGCGGAAACGGGGGACGGAGGTCTTCTTGACCCGGACGCGCTCCCCCGTCTGCGGGTTGCGGGCGTAGCGGGCCGGACGGTCGACCTTCTCGAACGAGCCGAAGCCCGTGACCGAGACCCGGTCGCCCGCGACGACCGCGCGGACCATGGCGTCCAGTACCGCGTCGACGGCGTCCGCGGCCTGCTGGCGGCCGCCCAGCTTGTCGGCAATCGCTTCTACGAGCTGCGCCTTGTTCACGTCTTCCCCTTCGGAGACATCGCCAGAACGAATGTGTTCAAGCTTATTTCGCACGTTAGGCGGATATATACCGCAAATCAAACACGAAACGGGCTAATCACCCTAGTGCCGCAACGATGTAGGTCGTTACGGAGTTCCTTCGCATCAGTCGCCTTCAGGGAATCGACCCTCGTCGAGGTCCTTCATCAACCTGTCCAGGCGCCTTGCCGCATCGGCCAGATCGTGCTTCGCCGCGGCAGTGACGACCAACAGCTTCCGGGACAGCGTCATCCTTACGCCCTCCGGGACTTGCAGTGCGCGCACCCTTGCGTGTGCTTCTTTCAACCGGTCCGCGACGAGTTCGTAGAGCTCGAGTTGACTGTCGCGTTCCATGCACAGATTGTGCCATCTGGGGCGAGTTGTCGCCTCACGGGGCCTCAACATACGGCTGTGCCCCCCGCCGGAAGGCGGGGGGCACAGTGTTGCCGATGTGATCACCCAAAGGTGAATAAGCGCTGATCAGGCTGGAATCAGTGGCGAATCGTGCGGGGCTTGAAGGCCGGGCGGCCGCTTTCGTACGCGTCGATGTCGGCTTCGTTCTGAAGGGTGAGCGAGATGTCGTCCAGACCCTCCAGCAGACGCCAGCGGGCGTTGTCGTCGAGTTCGAACTCCGCCTCGACGCCTTCGGCTCGGACCTGGCGGTCGACCAGGTCGACGGTGATCTCGGCGGTGGGGTCGGCCTCGGTCAGCTCCCACAGCCGGTCGACGGTCTCCTGCGGCAGGACGACGGTCAGCAGACCGTTCTTCAGCGAGTTGCCGCGGAAGATGTCGGCGAAGCGGGAGGAGATGACCGTCTTGAAGCCGAAGTTCTGCAGGGCCCAGACGGCGTGTTCGCGCGAGGATCCCGTGCCGAAGTCGGGACCGGCGACCAGGACCGTCGCGCCCGCCCGCTCGGGACGGTTGGTCACGAACTCCGGGTCCTTGCGCCAGGCCTCGAACAGCCCGTCCTCGAACCCGTCACGGGTGATCTTCTTCAGCCAGTGGGCGGGGATGATCTGGTCGGTGTCGACGTTGCTGCGGCGCAGCGGAACGGCCCGGCCGGTGTGGGTGGTGAAGGCTTCCATGGTTCAGACTCCGGCGGTGACGGGGGCGTCGGACAGGTCGGCGGGAGAGGCCAGATGGCCCAGTACCGCGGTGGCGGCGGCCACCTGGGGGGAGACCAGGTGGGTGCGTCCGCCCTTGCCCTGCCGGCCCTCGAAGTTGCGGTTGGAGGTGGACGCGGAACGCTCGCCGGGTGCCAGTTGGTCGGGGTTCATGCCCAGGCACATCGAACAGCCCGCGTGCCGCCATTCGGCGCCGGCCTCCTTGAAGACCTTGTCCAGGCCCTCCTCCACGGCCTGCAGGGCGACCCGCACCGAGCCCGGGACGACCAGCATCCGTACGCCGTCGGCGACTTTGCGGCCCTCGATGATCCCGGCGACGGCGCGCAGGTCCTCGATGCGGCCGTTGGTGCAGGAACCTACGAAGACGGTGTCGACCTTGATCTCGCGCAGCGGCTGTCCGGCCGTCAACCCCATGTACTCCAGGGCCTTTTCGGCGGCGAGGCGCTCCGAAGCGTCCTCGTACGAAGCCGGGTCGGGGACGTTGGCCGACAGCGGCGCGCCCTGGCCCGGGTTGGTGCCCCAGGTGACGAACGGCGACAGCGAGGCCCCGTCGATGACGACCTCGGCGTCGAATACCGCGTCCTCGTCGGTGCGCAGCGTCTTCCAGTAGGCGACCGCCGCGTCCCAGTCCTCGCCCGTCGGGGCGTGGTCGCGGCCCTCCAGGTAGTCGAAGGTGGTCTGGTCGGGGGCGATCATGCCCGCGCGGGCGCCGGCCTCGATCGACATGTTGCAGATGGTCATCCGGGCTTCCATCGAGAGCTTCTCGATGGCCTCGCCGCGGTACTCCAGGATGTAGCCCTGGCCGCCGCCGGTGCCGATCTTGGCGATGATCGCCAGGATCAGGTCCTTGGCGGTGACGCCCTCGGGCAGCTCGCCGGTGACGGTGATCGCCATCGTCTTGGGGCGGGCCAGCGGCAGGGTCTGGGTGGCCAGCACGTGCTCGACCTGGCTGGTGCCGATGCCGAAGGCCAGCGCGCCGAACGCGCCGTGCGTGGAGGTGTGCGAGTCGCCGCAGACCACGGTCGTGCCCGGCTGGGTCAGGCCCAGCTGCGGGCCCACGACGTGGACGACGCCCTGCTCGACGTCACCCAGGGAGTGGAGGCGGACACCGAACTCGGCGCAGTTCTTGCGCAGCGTCTCCAGCTGGGCCCGGGAGACCGGGTCCGCGATCGGCTTGTCGATGTCGATGGTGGGGGTGTTGTGGTCCTCGGTGGCGATGGTGAGGTCCAGACGGCGGACCTTGCGGCCGGCCTGGCGCAGACCGTCGAAAGCCTGCGGGCTGGTCACCTCGTGCAGCAGGTGGAGATCAATGAAGAGGAGATCGGGCTCGCCCTCGGCGCGCCGGACGACGTGGTCGTCCCAGACCTTCTCCGCGAGTGTCCTACCCATCGCTTTCCCTCCGGCCGGCCGGTTGTGCCGGCGCTTCTTTAGAGATCTGGTGCGCCTGATCGCCCGCTACCCCACCCGCGGAACGACGGCTCGGACCCAGTGGTTCGTGGACCCGCACATACAGACTCGCTCGTTCTTGGAAAATTTGAACTTGCGTTTCACAGTGTGAGACGTGAATATCGTTTCATGGACAACTCTAGCGGCGTCGGCGTTCTCGACAAGGCAGCTCTGGTACTGAGCGCACTGGAGTCCGGTCCGGCCACCCTCGCCGGGCTGGTCGCGGCGACAGGGCTCGCACGACCCACGGCACATCGCCTGGCCGTGGCACTGGAACACCACCGGATGGTGGCGAGGGACATGCAGGGCCGGTTCATCCTCGGTCCGCGGCTGGCAGAGCTTGCCGCCGCGGCCGGCGAGGACCGCCTGCTGGCAACGGCCGGACCGGTGCTCACGCACCTCCGTGACGTGACGGGCGAGAGCGCGCAGCTCTACCGTCGTCAGGGCGACATGCGCATCTGCGTGGCGGCCGCCGAGCGGCTGTCGGGCCTGCGGGACACCGTCCCGGTGGGCTCCACCCTCCCGATGAAGGCGGGGTCGGCGGCGCAGATCCTGATGGCCTGGGAGGAGCCCGAGCGGCTCCACCGAGGTCTGCAGGGCGCGCGCTTCACGGCCACGGCCCTGTCCGGCGTACGGCGCCGCGGCTGGGCGCAGTCGATCGGCGAGCGGGAGCCCGGCGTGGCGTCCGTCTCGGCGCCCGTACGCGGCCCCTCGAACCGGGTGGTGGCCTCCGTGTCGGTCTCCGGGCCGATCGAGCGCCTGACCCGCCACCCGGGGCGCATGCACGCCCAGGCCGTCATAGACGCGGCCGCCCGTCTCACGGAGGCCCTGCGCCGCTCCGGCTGAGCCGCCGCGGCCGTAGACCTCCACCACTCCAACCCCTGGGCCCGGGGGCGCGTACGACGCCGCACACGTCCGAACTCGCGCCTCCGGGCCCGCACTTGCGTCCGGCACCCGTCGGCCCTCCGGGGCTCCGGAAACACGGAAGAGGCCCTCCGCGATGATCGCGGAGGGCCTCTCCTCTTGTACCCCCGACCGGATTCGAACCGGCGCTACCGCCTTGAGAGGGCGGCGTGCTAGGCCGCTACACAACGGGGGCTAGCTTTACTGCGGTACTGCGCTGGGCTACCAGGACTCGAACCTAGAATAAGGGAACCAGAAACCCTCGTGTTGCCAATTACACTATAGCCCAATGGTCTAGACCTGCCAGACCTTGGTACCCCCGACCGGATTCGAACCGGCGCTACCGCCTTGAGAGGGCGGCGTGCTAGGCCGCTACACAACGGGGGCCCTAGCGATCCTGCATCAAGATCTCCGGGAGCGACCCTGGAGATCCCGCGGGAAGGATCTGTACCCCCGACCGGATTCGAACCGGCGCTACCGCCTTGAGAGGGCGGCGTGCTAGGCCGCTACACAACGGGGGCAAAGCACTGCGTTACTGCTGCACTGCGCTGGGCTACCAGGACTCGAACCTAGAATAAGGGAACCAGAAACCCTCGTGTTGCCAATTACACTATAGCCCACCGAACTTCAAGACCCTGAGGGCCTTTCGTTTGGTAAGCGCCTCCGTGTCCGGCCTTTCGGCCCGCCCGGGCGGCGCAGAAAGAACATTACCGGATGCCTGACCGTGCTCCAAAACGGGTATCCGCAGCCAGGAGCTCGGGCAGCCGGTCAAGTCCCTCGATCCGGTGCACACCGGCGGGGCCGGACCCCCGGCCCCCCTCCCGGTCGAGCCAGAAGGCCGTCAGCCCGGCGTCCCGCGCGCCCCGCGCGTCGATCTCCGGCTGGTCCCCCACGTAGGCGACCTGGCCCGGAGGCAGCCCCAGCGCCTCGCAGGCGGCCAGGAAGGCGGCGGCGTCGGGCTTGCTCACACCCAGCTCGGCGGCGCAGACCAGCACCTCGAAGCGGTCGCGCAGCCCGAGGTGGCGCAGCTTGGGGTCCTGGTTGGCGGCGGAGGAGTTCGTGAGCACCCCGTGCCGGTGGCTAACGGCGAGGGCGTCCAGGACGGGCAGGACGTCCGGGAAGAGGACCCAGGCGGCCTTGTAGTGCTCGACGTAGCTGTCGAACCAGGCGTCGGCCCGCGCCGCCGTCAGGGCGGGCTCCCCGAGGAAGTCCCGGACCCTGTCCTGCCGCTGGCCCTGGAAGGTGACCTCGCCCGCGGCGAAACGCGCCCAGTGGAGCTCCGTGAGCCTGCGCCAGAGCGCGAGGGCCTCCGGAGGGGATCCGTACCGCTCCGCGAGCCCCTCGGCGCGCAGGTGGGCGGCCAGACCGGCCGAGTCGGCTCCCGTGTAGTCGAAGAGGGTGTCGTCGATGTCCCACAGCACGGCGCGGATCGGCATGCGGCCGAGCCTACGCCGCGTCGTCCCCGGGCGCGGGCACGACGAAGAAGTCCGTCACGAAGCAGGTGATCGCGCCGTCCGCGTCCCGTCCGGTCCAGGTCGGGTAGTGGCCGTCGCCCCAGCCGGAGCCGAAGGCCACCAGGCCGTGACCGTGCTCACCGGTGACCAGATGCGGGCCGGGGCCGTGGCCGTCCTCCTCGAAGGCGTCCCAGAGCGGGCCCTCGTCGCCCTCGCACTCCGGGAAGGAGTCGTCGGCGGCCGGGTCATAGAAGCAGCCGGTGCCCGCGTCCACCCCGTAGCCGAAGTACGCGTCGCCCTCGAGCCGGGACGGGTCCTGGCCCTCGGTGACGGCCATCTCCCAGGTCACCGTCGCCGTGTCCCGGATCACCAGCCGGGCGGCCGCCGTGCGCAGGTGCGGGCGGCCGCCGGGGTCCGCGCCGGGGGCGGTGAGGGTGGCCACCGCCGTTTCGGCCCGGTAGCGGCCGGGGGCCACCTCCGCGGTGAAGGGCGCCGCCCATCCCCCGCCCAGGCTGGTGAAGGGGTCGCAGGCGGTCACCCGGCCGCTGGGGAGCCACAGGTCGCCGGCGACGGCCACGGCGAGGGTGCCGCGCTCGCCGCCCGCGAGGACGAAGGAGTGGCCCGGCGTGAAGTACCGGTCGAAGTCGGGGGCGGTGAGGGGCACGGGACGGCCTTCCGTGGAGCGCGTGATCGGCTGCACGCAGCCTAGGGGCCCCCTCCGACGACGCCGTTGGGGGCGCCAGCCGTGTCGGCTGCCGCCCCCACGGGGTGGTGCGGGTCAGGCGGAGAGCTTCGCCAGGGCCGCGTCGATGCGGGCCAGCGAGCGCTCCTTGCCGAGGATCTCCAGGGACTCGAAGAGCGGCAGGCCGACGGTGCGGCCGGTGACGGCCACGCGGACGGGGGCCTGGGCCTTGCCGAGCTTGAGGCCGTGGGCCTCGCCGGCCGTCAGGACGGCCTGCTTGAGGGACTCCGGGTCCGACCAGTCGGCGGCGGAGAGGTTCTCCCGCGCCGTGGTCAGCAGGGCCGCCGGGTCGCCCTTCATGGCCTTGTCCCAGGACGCCTGGTCCTCGACGGGCTCCTTCAGGAAGAGGAAGTCCACGTTCGCGGTGATGTCCGAGAGGACGGTCACCCGGGTCTGGGCGTGGGGCGCGATCCGGGCCCAGGCGTCGGCGTCGAAGTCCTCGGGCGCCCAGTTGGCGTGCGGGGCGCGCAGCCACGGGGCGCAGGCGTCCGCGAAGGCCTTCGGGTCCATCCGGCGGATGTGGTCGGCGTTGATCGCCTCGCACTTCTTGAGGTCGAAGCGCGCCGGGTTGGCGTTCACGCCGTCGATGTCGAACTTCGCCACCATCTCCTCGATCGAGAAGATGTCCTGGTCCTTGGAGAAGGACCAGCCGAGGAGCGAGAGGTAGTTCAGCAGGCCCTCGGGCAGGAAGCCGCGCTCGCGGTAGAGGTTGAGCGAGGACTCGGGGTCGCGCTTGGAGAGCTTCTTGTTGCCCTCCCCCATCACGTACGGCAGGTGCCCGAACTGCGGGACGCCGGTGGCGATGCCGAGCTCCATCAGCGCCTTGTAGAGGGCGATCTGGCGCGGGGTGGAGGACAGCAGGTCCTCGCCGCGCAGGACGTGCGTGATCTCCATCAGCGCGTCGTCGACCGGGTTGACCAGCGTGTACAGCGGGGCGCCGTTCGCGCGGACGATGCCGAAGTCCGGCACGTTCTCCGGGGTGAAGGAGAGCTCGCCGCGGACCAGGTCCGTGAAGGTGATGGTCTCGTCGGGCATCCGGAAGCGCACGATCGAGGTGCGGCCCTCGGCCTCGTACGCGGCCACCCGCTCGGCGCTCAGGTCGCGGCAGTGGCCGTCGTAACCGGAGGGCTTGCCGGCCGCGCGGGCGGCGTCGCGGCGCGCGTCGAGCTCCTCGGTGGTGCAGTAGCAGTGGTAGGCGTAGCCGCCGTCCTGGAGGCGCTGGGCGACGTCCCGGTAGATGTCCATGCGCTGGGACTGGCGGTACGGGGCGTGCGGGCCGCCGACCTCGGGGCCCTCGTCCCAGGTGAAGCCGAGCCAGCGCAGCGAGTCGAGCAGCTGCTCGTACGACTCCTCGGAGTCGCGGGCCGCGTCGGTGTCCTCGATGCGGAAGACGAACGTACCGCCGTGGTGGCGGGCGAACGCCCAGTTGAAGAGGGCGGTCCGGACCAGGCCCACGTGGGGGTTGCCGGTCGGGGAGGGACAGAAACGTACGCGGACGTTCGCGTTAGCCACGCTTGATCACCTTGTTGGTGAGAGTGCCGATGCCTTCGATGGTGACGGCGACCTCGTCGCCGACGTTGAGGGGGCCGACTCCGGCCGGGGTCCCCGTGAGGATGACGTCGCCCGGGAGCAGCGTCATGGCCTCGCTGATGTGCACGATCAGGTCCTCCACGGAGCGGATCATGTCGCTGGTGCTGCCGAGCTGGCGCTGCTCGCCGTTGACCGTGCACTGGACGGCCAGGCCCGCGGAGACCGCCGCCGGGTCGAGGCCGGTCTCGATCCAGGGGCCGAGGGGGCAGGCGCTGTCGAAGCCCTTGGCCCGGGCCCACTGCTTCTCCCGCTGCTGGACGTCGCGGGCGGTGACGTCGTTGGCGCAGGTGTAGCCGAGGATCACGTCCTTGACGCGCTCCTTCGGCACCTCGCGGCACATGCGGCCGATGACCACGGCGAGCTCCGCCTCGTGGTGCACCTCCTGGGAGAAGGAGGGGTACACGATGGGGTCGCCCGGCCCGACCACGGAGGTGGAGGGCTTGAAGAAGGTGACGGGGGCCTCGGGACGGCCCTGGTCGTCGAAGACGGAGTTGCCGAGCTCCGCCGCGTGCTCCGCGTAGTTGCGGCCGATGGCCACGACCTTGTTCGGGAGCACGGGCGGCAGCAGCCGGACCTTGCTCAGCGGGACCTTCGTGCCGGAGAGCTCGAAGTCCGCGAACGGAATGCCCTTGATGATGTCGAGGACGAGCTCACCCTCGGCGCCGGGGGCAGTGCTGCCCTCGACCGCGCCGAACGCGACATTGCCGTCGATGGAGAACCTGGCGATGCGCACGTGTTGCGTCTGCCCCTCTGTATGTCCGCTGGCTGGAGTCTGCGGACCCCAGGCTAACGCGGTGGGCGGCGACGCTCCGCGCTCCTTTACGCAGCCACTACTGCGGAGGGACTACTGTGCCGCGGCGGCCGGCGCGTCCATGAGGACGGTGCGGCGGGGGTTCGCGGTCTGGGTCGGCAGCTCGACGGAGTGCTCCGGGGTGGCCGGCGCCGCCTGCAGCTCCTCGGCGTCCTTCAGGTGCGCGAGCGTGGTGCGGCGGGGGTTGGCTATGTTGCGGAACATCTGCGTCGTCTTCATCGGAGTTTCGGGCCCTCGGGTCGCTTCGTGGGATGAGGGTTGTCGGATGCGCCGGATGTGGCGCCAACCCTTTAACAGGCAAGGCTAAACATCCGAATCCCCGACTCAACCGGTAAGTAATGGCCACACTCGTGTGAGTTTGCTCACCAGCGAGCGGGCAATACGGGCATAACAGGCGGTCAATTGCGCCCGCCGAAACGGACATTGCGCCACTGAATGCGCCATTCCGCTCCTGATCATCTCGACTGGGACACCTTGCCGGACAGCAGCTTTGGTTGACGTAAGTCCGTTTCCTCCCCATAGTGCCTCCACATCGAGTAGCCCATCCGTCACAAGCCGTGACCGGCTCGCCGGGGCGACACGCGCACCTTGTTGGAGATCCCCCACTGTGCTGGAATTCGCGGGACCGCCGCGGGTATCAGCCGGCGCGCAGGTGGCGCAAGAGAGCGCCGCGCGCGGCGGCAACGGAGAGGGAGACGCGCCGGTCACCGACGACCACCACGGGGCCGTCAGTGCCCCACGACTCGACACCGTTCCGCCGCTCACCCGGCGGGGCGCCTGGTCCAGAGGTTGCGACGCTAGTGCAGGGACGATTCAAGAGGGATGGCAGCGCTGCGGCGGAGCAGGAGCCGCGCGGCGGGATTGACCGTGGCTCCTCGCCCCAGCACGCCCAGAACCGCGGGCCGGCTGCCGAAGGAGCGGGACCCGACACCTCCTCGGTGAAGGCAAAGGGCCGCGGCAGGTCCGGCAAGGCCCCGAAGCCCGGCAAGCCCGGCAAGGCCGTCAAGCCGGGCAGGACCAAGGGCAAGGCCGAGTCGCCCGAGACCGAAGAGGCGATACCGAAGGCCCCCACCGGGCCCGGTTCCCGTCTGGCCATGCAGAACTGGCGCATCAGCACGCGACTCGTGTCGCTGCTGACCCTGCCCGTCGTCGCCGCCACCACGCTCGGTGGTTTCCGTATCAACGACTCGCTCGAGGACATCCAGCAGCTCGAGCACATGCAGCTGCTGACGACGATGACCCGCCAGGCGACCAGCCTCGCCGCCATGCTCCAGGAGGAGCGCGACAAGTCGGCCGGTCCGATGTCGCTCGTCAAGGACGGCAAGGCCAACAGCCTCGTCGAGGGCGTCCGCGACCAGACCGACGCCGCCGCCAAGGCCTTCGCCGCCGCGACCGACAAGGTCGACAACGCGGAGGACAAGGACGAGACCCTCAAGTCGATCCGCAACAACATCCTCCAGATCGGCCGCCAGCTCACCGGCATCGAGGACATCCGCAAGAAGGCGTACCAGAACGGCGCCCAGCAGACCGTCACCGAGTACAACGCGCTGATCGTCTCGCTGCTCTCGCTCTCGCAGGACATGGCCCAGGCCACCTCCAACCCCGAGATGATCAAGCGCACCCGCGCCCTGGCGGCGTTCTCGTCCGCCAAGGAGTACGCCTCCATCCAGCGCGCCATCATCGCCGCCTCGCTTCCCGAGAGCGGCGACAAGCAGGGCAAGCTGGAGGAGAACGACCGCCTCTACGCCCTCTCCGCGCTGCGCGGTGAGAGCCAGGCGAAAAAGACCTTCGAACTCGTCTACCAGGGCAAGCCCGAGGAACTCCTCAGCGCGCTCGGCGACGGCAACTCCGAGATCGGCAGCGCCGACCACTACGCCCGCCGCGTGCTGAGCACCCAGGGACAGTTCGTCAAGGAGAAGAACCGCTCCTGGATGGACTGGTACGACGCCGACGACACCAAGATCCGCGCGATGCAGACGATCGAGCTGTCGCTGCTCGAGGACATGGAGCAGAAGGCCCGCGAGCTCAAGAGCGAGTCGCAGCAGGACGCCATCGTCAACGGTGCCCTGATCCTCCTCGTCCTCGGTGTCTCCCTCATCGGCGCCTTCGTCATGGCCCGGTCCATGATCCGCTCGCTGCGCCGCCTCCAGGACACCGCGACGCGCGTCGCCCAGGACCGTCTGCCCGAGCTCGTCAAGCAGCTCTCCGAGACGGACCCGCACGAGGTGGACACCTCCGTGGAGTCCGTCGGCCTGCACACCCGCGACGAGATCGGCCAGGTGGCCGCGGCCTTCGACGACGTGCACCGCGAGGCCGTCCGCCTCGCCGCCGAGCAGGCCCTCCTCCGGGGCAACGTCAACGCGATGTTCACCAACCTCTCGCGCCGCTCCCAGGGCCTCATCCAGCGTCAGCTCTCGCTCATCTCCGAACTGGAGTCGCGCGAGGCCGACCCGGACCAGCTCTCCTCGCTCTTCAAGCTCGACCACCTCGCGACCCGCATGCGCCGTAACGGCGAAAACCTCCTCGTCCTCGCGGGCGAGGAGCCGGGCCGCCGGTGGACCCGCCCCGTCCCGCTCGTCGACGTGCTCCGCGCCGCGGCGTCCGAGGTGGAGCAGTACGAACGCATCGAGCTGGCGGCGGTGCCCGGCACCGATGTCGCCGGCCGCGTCGTCAACGACCTCGTGCACCTCCTCGCGGAGCTGCTGGAGAACGCCACCTCGTTCTCCTCCCCGCAGACCAAGGTCAAGGTCACCGGTCACGCGCTGCCCGACGGCCGCGTGCTCGTCGAGATCCACGACACCGGCATCGGCCTCTCCCCCGAGGACCTCGCCGCGATCAACGAGCGGCTCGCGTCGCCGCCCACCGTGGACGTCTCGGTGTCCCGCCGGATGGGTCTGTTCGTGGTCGGCCGCCTGTCCCTGCGACACGGCATCCGCATCCAGCTGCGCCCCTCCGACTCGGGCGGTACGACGGCCCTCGTCATGCTCCCGGTGGACGTCGCCCAGGGCGGCAAGAAGCCGGGCCCGATGCCGGGTGCCGGCGGCGGCCAGGGCGGTACCGGCGGCGCTCCGGGTGCTCCCGGCGGCCAGCAGCCCTCCGTGCCCGGCGCGGGCGCACGTCCCACCGTGGGCGCCGGCCAGCAGCGCGGCCAGGTCTCCGGCGGCGGCCAGCGCGCCGCCCTGCCGGGGCGCGACGGCGCGCCCGGCTCCCAGCAGCAGGGCCCGCAGGGCCAGGGTCCGCGTCCGCAGGGCGGTCCCTCCGCCCCGACGGGCCAGTCACAGGGCCAGGGCGCCTTCGGCGGCGGCGCGCCGCTGCCGGCCCGCGGTCAGAGCGGCGCTCCGCAGGCGCGGCCGGCCGGCGGTCCCGGCGGCTTCGCGCAGCAGGGCGGTCCGCAGGGCGGTCCCGGCGGGCTCCCGCAGCAGGGCGGTCCGCAGGGCGGCTTCCCGCAGCAGGGCGGTCCCGGCGGGTTCCCGCAGCAGGGCAACGGCTTCGAGCGGCCGCAGCCGCCGCAGGGCCAGGCGCAGCAGCACCAGCAGCCCCAGCCCCCGCAGGGCCGGACGCCCCAGCAGCAGCCCGGTGCCCCCGTCAAGCGCAGGCGGCCGCAGCTGCCGGCGCGCGACGGCGCCGCGCGTCCGGAGCTCCCGGGCGCGGGCGGCCCGGCCGCCGGGGTCCCGCAGGGCACCAGCTGGGGCGCCGCGGCCCAGGGCGGCCAGGAGGTCCCGCGCGGGCACGACGAGCTGTCGGGCCCCGGCTCCACGGCGGAGTTCGCCCGCCCCGACTTCAACGCCCCGCCCCCGCAGGCCGCCGGCGGCCCCGGCAACGGCACCACCGGCCAGTTCGAGCGCCCGCAGCCCGCGGGCCCGCTGGACCCGGCCTCCACCGGCCAGTTCGCCCGCCCGGGCGGCCCCGGTGTCGGCGGCTACGGGGAGCAGCAGCAGGGCCGGCAGCCCGGCGGTTACACCCCCGCGCCGGCCCCGCGCGCCGAGGCCCCGCGCCTCCCGCAGGCGTACCAGCCGGAGGCGCTGCCGCCGGCTCCGGCGCAGAACGGCCCCGAGTCCCGCAGCCCGATCTTCGAGTCGCTGGAGTCGAACTGGTCCCACCAGGGCGGACGGCAGTCCGCCGGGCAGGGTCCGGCCGTACCCCAGCAGCCGCACCAGTCGCAGCAGGCGGCACCGGTCGCACCGGCCCCGCAGCGGCGCGGCCAGGAGTCCGCGGCCGAGCCGGCCGCGGCGGTCACCGGCAGCAGCCCGACGGTCAGCTGGAAGTCGTCCCCGAACGACGAGCTGATGCGGCAGGCCGAGCGCGTGCGCCAGCCCGCGGCCGGCGGGATCACCACCTCGGGTCTGCCCCGCCGGGTGCCGCGTGCGAACCTCGTAGCGGGTACCGCCCAGCAGCAGGCCGACACCCAGGCCGGCCCGCAGGTCTCGCGTGCACCGGACGACGTCCGCGGCCGTCTCACCAACCTCCGTCGCGGTATCCAGCAGGGTCGCCAGGCCGGCACCACCGGCCCCGCGACCGGGAGCTACCACATCGACCCCACTTACCAGCAGGAGCGATAGTTGAGTTCGATGAGCCAGGCGGCGCAGAACCTTAACTGGTTGATCACCAACTTCGTGGACAACACCCCCGGGGTGTCCCACACCGTGGTGGTCTCCGCCGACGGACTCCTTCTGGCCATGTCCGAAGGTTTCCCCCGTGACCGCGCCGATCAGCTGGCGGCCGTGGCCTCCGGCCTGACCTCGCTGACCGCCGGTGCCTCCCGGATCTTCGAGGGCGGCGCCGTCAACCAGACCGTTGTGGAGATGGACCGCGGGTTCCTCTTCCTGATGTCCGTCTCCGACGGATCCTCGCTGGCCGTGCTCGCGCACCCCGAGTGCGACATCGGCCTCGTCGGCTACGAGATGGCCCTCCTCGTGGACCGCGCCGGCAACGTCCTCACCCCGGACCTGCGCGCGGAGCTCCAGGGAAGCCTGCTCATCTGACACCCCCTCCCCGGCCGGACGGTACTTCCGGCCGGGGAACCGGGTCCGCACACCCGGAATCCAGTACCCCCCGACAGGCCGTCATGTCCCCCCACCGGCCGCCCTGTCAGACGGCACGCTGACCACTGCTGTCCAGCCCGGAGGATCAATGACCCCGCCCCCCGCCTACCCCGACGCGTACGGAGATTCGTACTCGGAAGGCGACCAGCCGCTCGTCCGCCCGTACGCGATGACCGGCGGCCGGACCCGTCCGCGCTACCAGCTCGCCATCGAGGCGCTGGTCAGCACGACGGCCGACCCGATGCACCTGTCCGGCCTGCTGCCGGAGCACCAGCGCATCTGCACCCTGTGCCGCGAGGTGAAGTCGGTCGCGGAGGTCTCCGCGCTGCTCTCGATGCCGCTGGGCGTCGCCCGCATCCTCGTCGCCGACCTGGCGGAAGCCGGCATGGTGGCCATCCACCAGCCGGGCAATGGAGAGGCCGGCGGAACGCCGGATGTAACGCTGCTCGAGAGGGTTCTCAGTGGACTTCGCAAGCTCTGACGGCGGAGCGGCTCCGCGCTCCACCACCTCCGCGAAGATCGTGGTGGCGGGCGGCTTCGGCGTGGGCAAGACCACGTTCGTCGGCGCGGTCTCCGAGATCAATCCGCTCAGGACCGAGGCCGTCATGACGTCCGCGAGCGCGGGCATCGACGACCTCACGCACACCGGTGACAAGACGACCACCACGGTCGCCATGGACTTCGGCCGCATCACCCTGGACCAGGACCTGATCCTGTACCTCTTCGGTACCCCCGG
>NZ_JBVISF010000013.1:0-199492 GCF_055575675.1 Streptomyces sp. NPDC034043 | reverse complement strand
GCAACGTCAACGACGCCACCGCGTTCGGCCAGGTCCTCGACGGGATCCGCGTTCCGCGAGCCGGCACCGGCCGCCCGCGCACGACACCGACCCGGATCCTGGGCGACAAGGCCTACTCCAGCCGGGCGATCCGGCACCTGCTGCGGCGGCGGGGCATCGCCGTCACGATCCCCGAGCGCCGCGACCAAGCGGCCAACCGCCAGCGTCGAGGCCGCACCGGCGGCCGACCGCCCGCCTTCCACACGGAGGTCTACCGCGACCGCAACGTGGTCGAACGATGCTTCGCCCGCCTCAAGCAGTTCCGCGCCATCGCGACCAGGTTCGACAAGCTCGCCGACCGCTACCGCGCCGGAGCCATCCTGGCCTCACTGATCCTCTGGCTCCGCGAACCAGTCCGTGATCATTTGTCAGACACCCCCTAGCCCAGGATCCGCGCCGGAGGTGTCTGCCGGCTGAGCGTCACGAAGGCCATCATGTCCCCAGCTGCCTCGCGAGCGAGAGCCGGGGTGCCTGAAGCATTGCGGGACGCAGAGCAAGGATCTGGATCAGGCACTCAACCGTTGCCCGAGACACAGGCCGTGCCGGATGCGGTCCCACTCCTCGTCGCTCACCACGGGCGCATCCTCGCAGCCGGGTCGAGCCGGGTGCTGTGTGCGGCACGGGAGGCGTTCCGTGCGGCTCCCCGCTCATGGGTTTTCAGGGTGAAAGCATGTCCATCATGACAGGTCAGCGCCGCTTTTCGTAGGACGGAACGCACAGTTCGCGAGGCTTGTCCGTTCCGTTCCCGATCTCTCAGAATCTCCTTCGTGCGTCATCCGGAGACAGGGGGAATGGTGACGATCGATCACGACGCGGTGCTTCAGGCCCGCGTGCTGCTGCTGGGGTCCGGCCGGCCGAGTCGGGCCGAACTGGTCGGGGCGTACCGGGTTCTGGCAGAGGTGAGTCCGAAGGCATACGTGCCGAAGTTGGTCGACGCCCTGCTCGCGCTGCGCTACGAGAGCCGGGATCCGAAGGTGGACGTCGCGCTGGCCGCCGAGGCTTCCCGGGCCGCTCGCAGGATGGAGGTGGGGGCGCCGAACCGGGCGGAGCGGTTGCGCTGGGCCTTGGACGCCTACCAGGCTTCCTTGTTCGCCCTCGGGCGCAGGGCGGAAGGACGCGCGATCTGTGAGGAGCTGGCCGAGGCCGGCCGAAGCGAGCCCCTGGCGAGCGTTCTGGCCGAGGAGGGGCGCTTCAGGGAGGCCGCGGAGCTGGACGAGCAGGCCGCCCGGAACGGGATTCCGGAGCACTCCTTCTGGAACATGGTCCGGTGGGCGGCGAACCTGGAGGGTGCCGGGCTGCACGACGCCGCATCAGCCGTCTTCCTTGAGCTTCTTGAGGAGACCCGGCGCGAGGCAGCCGAACAGCGCACCGCTCTGGCGATACTCACTTGGGAGTTGGTCCACTTCTCCCGGATGCGGCAGGCCGTCGGGGATGGGGCGAGTGCCGCGGCCGCCCGGCGAGAGGCCCTGAGTGTCCTGGAGGAGCTCGCGGCCACGGGCGAGCCGAAGAACTGGAGTTGCATCCTCGGGTGGTGGAGTACGCTCTTCGTCCTGTCGGGGCGGGCAGCCGAACCCGCCGCGAGCCCCGAGTCCCCGATGCCGCCGTTCGGCACGGCGCTCCGACGGTCGTGCGTGTGGGACGGATTCCTCGGCATGCTGCCGGGCCTCGAAGCGGAGGCGGCGAGACTGCGCGAGGCCGACCGGCTGCCCGAGCTGGTCGACGTCCAACGCAGAATCGGCATCCGCGCGGCCGTCCGCGAAGGCGACCACCCCTACCTGTTCGAGGAGCGGTTCACACCCTACTTCGACGAGGGTGTGAGGCTCGCCCGCCGCCTGCCCGACAACCCCGCACTCCTGGCCCGCGCACTCACCGACCGGTCGATGTTCCTCGTCGCGGCACGATCCTTCGAACCCGCGCATGCCGACTTCGCCGAAGCGGTCGCGCTTCTCCACGATCGCTGATCGCACCGCCCGGTCGCCGCGCCCCCGTGCTGGGCACGAGGACGTGGGCCAGGCCGTCGTGGTGCCACCGGTACCGGCCACCGGACTGGAGCCGCCGATCCCAGCCCTGCTGAAGGCTGGGATCGGCTGCTGACCTCCGAGTCGGTCTGCCCCGAGAAGACTGAGACCGCCCCGACTTGTGTGAGGCAGGACAACCGCTGACACTCGGCAAGACCCGCAGCAGGACCTGCGAGACGCGCGTCCGCCAGGGCATCACGAGGGCGGGGCTGCCGGCCTCCTCTCGTCGCCCTCCCTCCGCTGCGCTGGAAGGAGGGAGGGGCCGTGCGGACCAGGGCTCGTACGCTCGGGGAATGATTACCGACACTGACATGCCTCCCCGTGACCCCGAACAGCGTGTGCGGGACGTGCGGGCGCGGCTCGTGGGCGACATGGATCTGTGGGTCGCGTCCGCCGACGCCGACGGGCGGCCGTACCTCGTGCCGCTCTCGTTCCTCTGGGACGGGGACGCCGTCTGGGTCGTCACCCGGCTCTCCAACCCCACCGGCCGCAACCTCGCTGCCGGCGGCCGGACCAGGCTCGCCCTCGGTACCACCCGGGACGTCGTTCTCGTCGACGGCGAGGCGGTCGCCTACACCCAGGACGACGTCCCGGCCCCGGTGGCCGAGGGCTTCCGTGACAAGACCGGCTGGGACGCCCGTACGGCCGGGCCCGCCTACCGCTGGTTCCGGATCCGGCCGGTGACTGTCGAGGCGTGGCATGAGTACCCCGAGTTCCCGGACCGCCGTCTGATGACCGACGGCGTATGGGTGGCCGGGGCTGCGGAGGACCTCCGTCAGCGGTAGCCGTCCCGACCGTGTGGACGGCGAGGTGCACGGCCGGACCCGGTCGCCGCCACCTCCGGCCTGGAGGTCACCGAGCCCCTGCCCTGTCCTTACGGAGTGTGGGCGGGCCATGGCCGGGCCGGGGTGAGCCGGGTCTTCAGCTCCTCCCACGTCAGGTCGACCGGCGCGTGCGTGTCGCGGGCCGTGGCCGTGTCCTTGTAGCCGCTGGACGTGGCCACGCAGACGACGGGGCCGTCCTCGTCGGCCGGGCCGTGGGTGCGCAGGCCCGCGAGGCCGGCCGCCGCGGACACCTCGCACCACAGGCCCTGCGCCGCCAACTCGTCCTGGGCCCGGGCCATCTGCTCGTCGGTTACGGTACGGGCCTCGCCTCTCGTCTCGCGCAGGGCGACGACTCCGCGGTAACCGCTGATCTCGCAGTCGATGGCGTACGCGGCGGTCGGCCCGACCGGGACCCGTGCCGTGTCGGCTCCGGTGCGCATAGCCTGGGTGAGGGCGCCGGCGGCGGCCGGCTCGGTGGCGTACACGCGCGGGACGGCGTCGGTGACGCCGAGCCGGGCCAGCTCCAGGAAGCCCTTGGCGACGCCGTACAGCAGCTCGCCGTATCCGGTGGGGATGTGGACGGCGGCCGGGGCGCGGCCGAGCGCGTGGGCGATCTCGTACGCGATCGTCTTGTACCCCTCGGGTCCGAAGGGATGGCCGGTGTGCGCGGTGTCGGTGACGCTGCTGACCGACTGGTAGCCGAGCTCGTCGACGATCCGGCGCATCAACGGCCGTACGGAACCGTAGGGGACGGTCAGCACGGTCGCCCCGTAGGCGCGCAGGTGGGAGGCGACGGCCGGGGGCGCACAGGGGGAGGTGAAGACGGTGCAGGGGAGCCCCGCGCGGGCCGCGTAGGCGGCGGCCGACGCGCCGTGGTTGCCCGAGGACGAGACGACGATGCCGCGCGCGCCGGACGCCACGGCGGCGCTCACCGCCACCCGGTTCAGGCGGTCCTTGTGGCTCCAGGTCGGGTTGCGGGACTCGTCCTTGATCCAGACTCCGTCGGCTAGCCGTACCAGCGGTGTGTTTCCCTCGCCGAGCCCCGGAGCGGCGAGCGGGGGGAGCAGCGGCGCCCAGCGTTCCAGGCCGTGGGCGGCGGGGCCGGTGAACAGGTCTTCCGGGACGCGGTCGTAGTCGTAGTCGACGTCCAGCGGGTACGCGACGGAGTCGGTGGACATGGCGGGGTCGCCGGCCGTGAGCGGCGGCCACAGGGGGTGGCGTACGGCGGGGTCGCGGAGGGAACGCTGGGCGGAAGCAAGGGAGTTCACGGGATCATTTTCCTTCGGACGCGGTAAGGATGCCAGCGCATCGACCGTGCCAGGTCCTCCTCCACTGCCGAGCGGCATCAGCGGTGGATGCGGCGGCCATGCGCCGCGGTGAAGACCAGTGTTGGGCCTGAAACACCCCCCGGGCAACGCGAAGGCCCTTGAGGCAGGGACGGGGCTCTCCTTCCTGCACACCGACGATGGAGCGGGTGTCTTCCTCACCCGCAACGCGGAGCATGACCTGCTCCCGTCGGTACGCAGGCCGGCCCGCACCTGAACGGTCCGGTGCCCCGCCCCGGCTCCGGTCGCCGGCGGTGACGAAGAGGGTGTACGCCACAGCGAGCAGCAGCTCCCGGGCCGGCGGGGCGGCCCGGCGGTCGCAGGAGATCCGGTGCACGGTCGCCGCGTACGTCTCCGCAGGTCCAGCCGGGGCGGTTCGTCCGGCGCCCTCGCGGGCGGCCGCCCACCCCCGCCGGCGCAGCGCGCCACCAGGCCGGTCCGCCGTACACCCGTAAGGGCCGATACCTGCCGTCCGCCGCCTCGCCACGGCGTCGTGCGGCTCCGGCTCCGGTGGCGCCGCCGTACCGGCGCGGGAACACCAACTCCGCCAGTCCTAAAGGTGGTTGACTCCTCCAGGGCACCTCTGTGACCCTCGTTCCATGAACGGGGACGCGTTAGCGGTCGAGCTTGCCCGGCAGGCGGTCACCGAGATCGCCCCGGACGAGCTGATCCTCTTCGAGGAGACCAGCACGGCCTTTCTCGCCTCGCGGCATGCGGTGGCCCGACGGCGGCGGGGGCACGAGCCGTTGGGCATGGGCGTGGAGATCGTCGGTGAGCTCCTCACCGGTGTGGCCCTGGCCGTGGCGGTGGAGGTCGTCCGGCACGCCGCCGTCAGCGCGGCGGGCGTCGTGGGCGCACGGGCCCGGCCGCGGCTGGCCCGCTGGTTCCGCCGCCGGGGCAGCGAGCCGACGGCTGAGCCGGTTGGCGCAGCGGAGGCCGCGCCGGCCATGGAAGGGGCCGAGGCCGAGGCCGGTGCCCGCGCGGTCGCGGCTCCGGAGGCGGCCACCGCCCCGCCGCCCCTCACCGCCGACCAGCTCGCCCGGCTCCGGGAGATCGCCCTCGCTCGCGCCCTGGCACTGGGGCTGCCCGACGACCGGGCCGGACTCCTCGCGGACGCCATCGTGGGCGGCCTGATCTCCTCGACGCCCGCCGCGTCCACCGAATGACAGCGCCGGCCGTCACTGATCCCGCCCCCACCGCCCGCCCCGACCCGTTCGCCGTGACCTCGGGGACGACGCTGCGCTTCTGGCTGCTCGCCCTCGCCATGTCGGCGGCCGCGACCACCGTGGGGACCGCCTACGTCGGCTGGTTGATCACCGGCGGTGACGGCGTCGACCCCCAGGCCTTCCGGGAGTGCCTCTTCGGGCTCCTCGCCGACTTGGAGGCCGACCGCCCCACCCCGCCTTCGGAGACCTGGTCGGCCTACTGCGGCGGCCCGTCCGGGCTGCGGTCGGCGCTGCTGGACCTCGTACCCCTGGCCCTGTTCTGGGCGGCGACACTGGTCCTGTACTGGGTCCGCCCCGCCATACGCGTCAAACAGCGAGGCCTGCGTCCCTTCCCGGCCGACCGGCTTCCCGCGGTCGCCGCCGAACTCTCCGCGCTGCGTGTCCGGGCCGGGGTCCGTGAGGACGTCACGTACATGGTGGACCTGCTGGATCCAAGGGTCACCGGTCTGGCGTTCGGCCGGCGCGGCAAGCGGTACGTCATGCTCAGCCGTGGCCTGGTCCACCTCTACGATGCGGACCGCACAGCCTTCCGCGCGGTCGTCCTGCACGAGCTGGCGCACCTGCGCAACCGGGACGTGGACATCGCGTTCCTCACGGACTCCGCCTGGCGGATCTACCTGCCGATGCTGCTCGGCCCCGGGATCGTCGCCGTGCCGCTGACGCCGCTGGTGAGCCCGTCCGTCGCCGGGCCCGCGGTCCAATACTTCGCCACCGGCCTGCAGCTGATCCTGCTGGGCACGGTCATCCCGTTGGCCCGCAAGTCCGTGCTGCGCAGCCGTGAACTTCACGCCGACGCGCGGGCCGCCCTCGTCGCGGAGGGGGCGGCGGGGCTGACCGTCGTACTGACGAAGGCGGAGGACGCCAGACGTCACGCGGCCGCCGAGGCCCAGGAAGCGGCGAAGCGCAAGGCTCTGGAAAGGGACGCCCGGCCGGTGAGGAGGGCCTTGGCCCGTGTCCGGCGGTGGTTCAGGACCGTGCCCGGTGGGCGCCGGAAGCCGAAGCGCCAGGCGATGCCGGAGCCGAAGTCCCAGGCGCAGGTGGAGGCGGAGGCCGACGCGATGGACGTCCTTTCCACCCACCCCAGCCCCGGCGCCCGGCTACGGGCCCTCGCCGACCCCCGCCGGCTCTTCTCGTTCTCTCCGGGCAGTTCCCTGGCCCTGGGCGTGGCGGCCACCCACTCCTACGAACCGGTGACGGGCCTCATCCGTGAACTCACCGGCGTCAGCAGGTACGAGCCGTTCGCGCTGCTGCCCCTGGGGTTCGTACTGGGCGCCGGGCTCACCCTGGCGATCTGGCGGGCCGAGCTGGCCGCTCACGTCGCCGGCGGCCGCTGGGAGCAGGCAGACCGCGTCGGGAACGCCTTCGGTATGGGCCTGGTCCTGGGCACCGTCGGCTCCCCGTACTACGCGGCGTCCATCGGCTCGCCCGCCGAGGCGTCGCCGCTCACGATGGGAACCGCCTCGTTCGTGCTGGGCGCCGGCGGCTATCTCGCGGTGCGGTGGATCGCCGGCGCCGCTAGGGCGTGGGCGCCCGTCGTGGCCGCGGGCCGGCGTCCCGGGCTGGTCGTCCACGGTACCGTCCTGTGCGCGGCCGTGCTGCTCACCGCCTGGCTCGCCTTCCTGCTGCAACTGGCCCCCTGGTCCGTGACGCTGGCGTCGAGCCCGTACTTGGGCGGGCTGAGCGACCCGGTCCGGCTCGTCGTCGGCGGGGTCTACTACCTCATGGGGGTCCAGCCGTTCGTCCTGACGCTGCTCCTGCTGGCTACGGCGCTGGTGCCGCTGCTGGGTGGGGTGGCGGCCCGGCGGGCGGGCGTACGGGCCCCGGAGCCCGGCCCGGGTACGGCGCTGCGGACCGCCTTGTGGAGCTCCGGCGTCGCCGCCGTCCTGTGGTGGTCGGTGCACGTGTTCAGCGCCCTCTTCGTGCCCGGTCTGCTGCCCCGGGATCCGTACGCCTACGGGCTCGTGGGCGCCTGCCTCGCCCAGGTCGTCGTGGCGCTGATCGTGGAACGCCGTACGCGGGCGGCGGCCCGTGATCTGAGCCCGCTGCACGGCCTCCTCGCCGCCGTCGTCGCGGGTGCGGTGCTGCACCCGACGCTGCTCCTGGCCCATGACCACTCCCGGTGCCTGCGCTTCGGGTTCGGCTCCGCGAACTGCCACATCCTGCCGTGGGCCGCCGAGTGGCCGCTCCTGGCCATGCCCTACAGCTGGGGGCTCATCGCGGCGGGCCTGACGGTCCTGCTCCGGGTCGGTCTGATCCGCCGAAGCCGTCGGCCCGGGCAGGCGGCGCCGACGGCGTAGCCCTAGCCCACAGGCGACCTTTGACGCGGCGCCGCGGTGTCCCGGGCCTCCACCTGCTTCGCCGGGTCGCCCTGGACGTTCTGCATCGCCTGCCCGAGCGGCTGCGGGGTCGCGACGTAGTCGGCGCCGTCGATCCCGCGGTGGATGGGGCCGGGCCACGCGGCGCCGGTGCGTACTGGACGAGGTCGACCCGGCCGCGCGAATCGTCCGGCACGCCGGGACCGGCTTCGACGAGGACGAGTGCGCGTACGGCGTCCCATTCGCCGGAGTGTCCGGCGAGGCCGTGCAGCGGGACCACGGGCGGCCCCGAGCCGCCCCAGTCGCGACAGGACAGTCAGCGTTCGACGCCGGCCACGTCAAGGAGCTGGTGCATGAGGTCGTAGGGGAGTGCGTGGTTGCGGGCTGCCGTTCGCGCCATGTTCTGCGCAGTTGCGCCAAGGAGTTCGACGAGGCGGGGAAGTGGCAGAAGCGGGTGGGACGCCGCGTGGTGCCGGACCATGTCGTCCGGGTCGTGGGAGAGGCGCTCGACGAGTTCCGGAACGGCGTGTGGGTCGCGCATGGCGGCGTACCGCAGTCGGTGGTTCGGGCTGTCGGCGAACCGGGCGAGGCCGGGCCGGGCGAAGTTGCGACGGGAGGTCAGCAGGACCCACCTCGGAGAGTCGGCGAGCATCTCAACGAGGAGTTCGTGCGGGGCGTGGTCGTTCTCGCACAGCATCGACCTCACGTAGTGGTCTTCGTCGCCTGCCAGCCGCTCGATCACGTCGGCGGGCAGTTCCGCCGCACGCGTGACGGCGCGCCGCAGCATGACATGGCTGGAGGCCGCGATCTCCCGCAGCGCATCAGGGTCGTCGAAGTGTTCCTCGACCCAGGCAGGGACCGGGTAGCGGGCCTGCGGGGCCGTGTAGTCGATCGTTGCCCTCTGTTCCTCCGTCAAGTCCGCTCGGGTGGACACGGCCAGTCGCACGCCGGGATCGGCGTCAGCGGCCAGCGCGAGGGCGAGGGGCGTGGGCACGTGCGGGTTCCGGGCGGCCCGTTCACGGAGGGAAGGGTCTTCGTGGGTGGCGAGGAAAGCCGCCAGCCCCGCGTCGACGGGTGCGGCGAGGGCGGCGCCGAGACGGCGGTCCTCGTCCGCTTCGGTGAGGAAGGCATCGACCGTCGTCGGCAGGGGCATCATGAGCCGGGTCACGCGTTCGAACGCCTCGCGTACCCGAGGGTCGGGGTCGGCCCCCGCCGCGGCTCGGACCGCCGCAGGCAGTCTGTGCCAGGTTCGGGAGTTGATGGCGGCGGCCCGGACGCGGGCATCGCGATCCTCGGCCAGCAGGAGCAGGCTCTTCTCCGGCAGACCCACGAGTTCTGCCGCGCTGCTCCGCGGCCCGGCGTACGGGCTGGTCGCCAGTCGGACCAGCACCTCCGTCGGCAGCTCGACGCCGAAGGCTTGAGCGATCCGGATCATGCGGCGCTGTACGGCCGTGTTCGCATCTTCAGCCAGTGTTCCGTAGACCTCCGCCGGCAAACGGGAATTCCCGACCAGGATGCTGCGGACGTCCGGGTCGGGGTGTTCGGCGGCGGCCATCGCCGCGGTCTGCGACAGCTCGCGCTTGCCGAGCAAACGCCACGCCTCGGACCGGGGATCCAGTGTGAACAAACGACGCAGCACCGAGTCCGGGGCCGCGTGGTTCGAGGCGAGCCCCGCCACCCATTCCGCATGGAGGCCGGAGTCCGTTTCGAGCAGCCGCAGGGCATCGGCGCGTATCGATTCCGTTGCTTCGGAGAAACCGAACGCGACCTGAGTCAGCTGATCATCGTTGTGCGCCATGGAGAGATCATCGCAAGTCGGCTGGTGACCATCGATGCGACTGCATCGGCTCCGAGCAGGAGACGGCCGCCCGTGGTGAGGGCCGGACCCGGTAGGTGGCGTACGGGTCGGAGCCGCACGAACCCGACCCGGGCCCGCGGCCGGACCGCGACTACGCCGAGCTGGTGGCCCATCGACGATGCCGGACGGCCTGGTCCCTGACGCGATCCCGTCCGCCCCGGCTTGGCCGCCAAGATGGCCCTCCGCGCACCTGCAAGGGGGTGAAGCCGAGGGGTTTCTGACGCTGCGCACGGCCAGGGCACCGGAGTCTGCCGGGCCGTCACCGCCCTCCCTGGTCCAGCAGGGGGCCACCGCACCGGCCGGACTCGCATGGTGCGGTCCGGAGATTCACCCTGCTGTACTCGGTCCCCTGAACTGCGTTGGAGTGCTGCACCGGGGCTGTCAGTAACCAGGCCAAGGGCAGCGGCGTACACGAGAATGGTCCATTGCTTTGCCGGCCCGGCACAAGGCGTCCGTCGGTCGCCCACCGGTGGGCGCGTTCGGTGAAGACCGGCTCCAGGTCAGGGCGCGGAACCGTTTCGCTGATCGCCGATGGGCGGACCGGACCGCATCGTGGCCATGGCCGTTCAACGCCACCGGGCTCGTCCGGGAGGCCTGCGCCGGGGCCGGTCTTCGACGGGGCGGCGCGGGGGTGCTGGAGTCGTCGGGGGAGGAGCGGCAACAGGCCTGGCCGGTCACCGGGCGCCGACGGCTGTGGCCATCGGGCGCCGTGCTCGGGCCGCCAGTCACCACGCACAGGGTCGCGCCTTGTGCCGCGGCCCCCGGCGGGTCGCGGCCGCGGACGACCGACGACTGCGGACGGCACCGCGCCGCCTGGCGGGCCGCGAGATCTCGTCGGGGATGCAGCCGACCATGACCCAGCGGGCGTGCCGTATCAGGGGCACGCCCTCGGCCACGAGGCGATCCTCCTCGAAGCCGGTGTCCGCCAGCACCTGCCGAAACCCATCACCCCCAAGCCAATGAATCAAGAAGCAGGGCTGTCGAGGTGCGTGATGATGTCGTGGGCTCGTTGGATGCGGGGGTGGTCGGGGAGGAGCGCTTGCTGACAGGCGTGGAGTGCCTGCCGTGCCGTGGCTTTGGCCTCTTCGTGGTGGCCGAGGTGGTGTAGGGCGATGGCCTCTTCGTGGTGGCCGAGGTGGTGTAGGGCGATGGCCGTGAGTATTTCGATGGTGCCGGTGCCGGTGCCGGTGCCGGTGCCGGTGTCGGCGGGGGAAGGGTCGGTCACGGTTTCGCGGGCTTGATCGAGAGCTTCCTGGTAGCGCTTTTGGCCGTTGAGGCTTGCTACGAGGACCGCGTTGAGGCCGGCGCGCGTGGGTCCTTCGGCGCGGGGGAGGTTTCCGCGGGCGATCACTTCGGCCTCTTCGTAGCGGTCTTGCCAGCAGAGGGCCTCGGCGAGGTTCCACAGGGCGGTGAGCTGGTGTTGCCCTACCGGTGTGAGGGGTGACAGGCGGCCGGCGACGCGGAGTATGTCCAGGGCCTCGTGCTCGGCTTCGGCGTAGCGGTGCTGCGCGATCAGTGCGCCTGTTCGGTTGATACGGGCCGTGAGGAGAAGGGCCTGCCTGGCCGGAGTGTCTGCAGCCTCCCGCATCTCGGCGATGAGCGCATCCAGCTCGGTGAGTATGTGTGCCCCTCGTCCGAGGCTGATCGCGGAGGCTGTGGCAGTGATGGAGGCCGACCACCTCGGGACGGGGTCGCGGTCTTTGGCACGGCGGGGATCTGAGAGGAATGCCCGCGCGGCCGCCTCGGCCTCATCGGCCCTGCCCATCTCGGCCAGGTCGCAGATGCGGTTGAGTTCTGTGACCTGTCGGCGGCCGACGCTGTTCTTGAGCAGTCCTTTGCGCCACAGGAGGTGCCGCACGTTTCCCTTGAAGATCACAGGCCAGAGGTTACGTAGACACAACTCGTCAAGGGAGAGGAGAGGCCCGCCCCGGGCTGGGCCGCCGACGCCCTGCGCCCGCTGCTCGACCGCGCGGTGCTGGCCGCTGGCGGGTGAGGACTGGCCCCGGACGGCCGGTCAGGTGGTCCTGTTTTGCAGAGTGCCGGCGTCGGCCTGACCACGTTCCTGCCCCAACTCGGCCAGGTGGCCAAGCCGTCAATCAGGCGCGAGGGCCAACGCCGCGCGCATCCAGGCGTCATCGTCCTTGTCCGAGCCAGGGCCAGCACCTGGCAGCGGCTCGCCCTGATCGTCGGCCCCGCCCCCCGAGAGCAGCCCGCGCCCGGGCCACGCCCACGTCGTCCAGGACGGCGACGCCCACCCAGCCGAGGTGCCGCTGATGACCGACGCCCAAGTCGCTGACTGGCTCACGGACCCGGAGGAACACGAGCGCTGACCCCGGGGAGGATCTCCGGCCGCCGCCGAAGAGGGTGCCCGCCCGTACGGCGGGCCGCGTTCTGCCCCCACCGGCCCGTCTGGTTCGGGATCCTCGGCAGAGACGTTTCTGTATGATCCATTCGCTTCGGGACCGGAAGGTACTCCACGGTGAGGAGCGGGGCGGGCGTCATGCGTGCAACAGGGCTGGAGAAGGTCAGGATCACCGGCCTGGTAGACAAGGTCCACGCGTTCATCAGCTGGGAACTGAAGCGCGGCGAAGACGAAGCCGAGCAGCAGCGCAAGGAATTCCGAGAGAAATACGCCAACGAGACCCTGGCGACAGACCTCGGCTTCGGCGACGAGGCGTACTGGAGCGCCCCGGACGTGAGCTATCCCGGTCCGGAGGACCACTGCAGCCTGAACATCCGCGATGACAATCTCGTGGCCCGCATCGCTCTGGGCGGGGCGGGGGCATCCCGCATCGACCTGCGAGTCGGAGGCCAAGAAGATCGCCGGTGCTGCCATCGCGGCCATGCCTCACTGAGGTGCCGGGCCGGACCCAGGGGCGGACCGGTACCGCGTTCCCGAGACCCTGTGTCGGGGCAGGAGCCAGGAGTATTGATCACGCAGCGGCGCAGGCTGCGGAAGCCATGTCGGGCCCGGCCGCGCTGCGTGCGGGGTGGCCTTCGAGCAGTAGCTATGGACGGGTTTGGTTTGTCCGTTGTCCGGCGGAGAACGCGTAGGCGCGTTGACGGAAGCGCGATCATTCCGTTACGGGCAGGCATTCGGCGAGCAGGTCGAGGACGTCGCGCCAGGCTCGCTGCGCGTGCTGTGGGTGGTAGCCGACACCGGGGACCGTGGGGTGGTCGACCGGTGGGTGGTGGAAGGCGTGCAGGGCGCCGCCGTAGACCGTGATGCGCCAGTCGACGCCCGCGGCCTGCATCTCGGCGGCGAACGCGTCCCGTTGCGCGGGCGGCATGATCGGGTCCTCCGACCCGACCCCGGCCCACACCGGGCAGCGAATGCGCGCCGCCTCGCCCGGTCGGCCCGTGGTGGTTGCGTTGACCGTCCCGATCGCGCGCAGGCTGACGCCATCGCGCCCGAGTTCCAGCGCGACGGCGCCCCCGGTGCCGTAGCCGACGGCGGCGATCCGGTCGGGGTCGGTCCGCGGTTCGGCGCGCAGCACGTCGAGCGCCGCATGGCCGATGCCCCGCATCCGGTCGGGATCAGCGAGCAGGGGCATGCAACGGGCCAGCATCTCCTCCGGGTCACCCAGATAGCACCCGCCATGAAGGTCGAAGGCCAGCGCTACGTATCCCCGCTCGGCGAGAGCATCGGCCCGTCGGCGCTCGACGTCGCTGAGCCCCATGCCCTCGGGTCCGAGCAGCACCGCGGGCCGACGGCCGACACCGGCCGGAAGCGCGAGGTGCCCGATCATCGTCAAACCATCGGCCGGGTACTCGACCGTACGTGTTGTAACGCTCGTCATGAGCTCGGACGGTAGTGATCACCGAGGCCGGCCGGGCCATTGTTCACCGCTGGCAGAACAGCCGGCTGTCGACCATCACCAGAGACCGCATCGGCTCTGAGCGGGAGACGGCCCTGCCGGCCGGCACCCGAGCCTGGCTCCCGCTCGCCGACGGCATTGCTGACGTCGCCCGCTGCCGGAGGCGCGAGGCGGGGCCGGACGAGCGGCTGTGGGCTGGGTTGGCGGATGCCCGAGCCTGGTAGCAGGGCCGCACGGCGAGCTGCCGGGCCGCATGGTCGGCCAGGTCCTGCGCGCTGTGATTATCATCCCGCCCAGTGCTCCGGTGCTCCGGTGCTCCGGTCCCCGAGGGACTCGCGACTCGGCCACCGCCGCGCGTCTCAGGGTTTGATCGTCAACTCCGCGCACCGGGTGGCGACCGCCGCGAGCGTCTCCCCGCTGGCGTGCAGCCGGCGCTGGACGCGGGCGCCGTTGCCCCGTTCGTGCAGGTGGGCGATGGCTTCCCGGACCCGCTCGTCGTCGCCGTGGTCTACGAGGGCCTCTCGCACGTGCTGGTACAGGGCCTCGACGGCGTGCACGGCCGACGTCTCCCGCATGGTCTCGGGGTGCAGCAGCGGCCCGTCCAGGCCCGAGCGGCCCGCCCGCCAGTTGGCCAGGCGCAACAGGCTCGTGCCGATCCTGGCGGGGGGTTCGCCGTCGCGCCACGCGCGGGCCGCGGTCTCGACCAGGCCGCGTGCGAGAGCGGCGATCAGGACCGGCGTGGAGGCGTCCAGACAGACGTCGGCCACCCTGACCTCCACCGTCGGGTAATTGGCCGACAGCCGGGCGTCGAAGTAGATCATGCCCACGTCCCGGAGCACCCCGGTGTCGATCATCGCCTGGACCTGCTCGTGGTACCGGTCCGCGGAGCCGAAGACGTCGACCGGTCCGGCGGACGGCCAGCGGTTCCACACCCGGCTGCGATAGCTGCCGTATCCGCTGTCCTCACCCTGCCAGAAGGGTGAGTTCGCGCTGATGGCGGTCAGGACGGCCAGCCACGGTCGGATGCGGTCCAGGACCGCCACGCCTTCCTCGTCCGATTCGACGGAGACGTGCACGTGGCAGCCGCATGTCAGCTGCTCCTGCGCCGTCAGGCCGAACTGCTCTCCCAGCCACCGGTAGCGCGGCCCCGCGCTCAGCGAGGGCCGCACCGGCAGCGGCGAGGTCGCGACGGCCGCCACCACGGCGCCCGCACTCGCCGCGTGGTGCGCGGCCTCCCCGCGGATTCGGACGATCTCGTCGTGCAGCTCACCCATGTGGGTCACCGGTTTGGTGGCGAACTCCAGTTGCTCCTTGTGCAGTTCCTTCTCGAACGCATGGTCCTCCCCGCCCGGGCTTTGCCAGGCCAGGCGGTCCGCCGCCGCCAGAACCGCTCCCGAGACGGCCAGCGGTTCACCGCTGCGCTCGTCCACCAGCAGCAGTTCCTCTTCCACACCCACACTTCTCATACCGCCACCCGGGGATTGTGCCTTCAGATGGTCGTCACCTGCCCTGTCTTCCGACGACCATGCCGCCGCCGGCCCGCCGTCATGGGCGGCCGAGCCGCCGCGGGTGCCGGAGGCACCCCTCCCCGGGCTCGGTCCGGCGCCGTCCGCCACCCCGAGCGGGGCTCCCTCGTACCCCAGGGCGATAGCGGCCCGCCCCCGTACGCACACCCGCACATCCCGCTCGGCCGACTGGTCGGCGGCGGTCGCGGCGATCCGGTACCAGCCCACCGGACGCAGAGCGGGGGATTCCCCCGGTCCACCGCCTCGTCCGCCTCGGGGTCGCCGCCTCCAGCCAGGTCCGCGGCGCCCACCCGGCGCCGTCCGCGCGGTCAACCCTGGGGTGGACGACGTCTCGGGCGAGCGCCTCTACGCTGCGGGGATGCAGTCAGGCAGACGCCGGATACACGTCGACCCGCTGGTGACCGACACCCTGCTCGCGTGTGTCATGGCCATCGTGACGTTCGTCTACGGACGGCAGGCCCACGCCGCCCAGTACCAGAACGAGGGCTGGCCGCCCTTCGGCCCGCTCGCCATCGCCCTCAGCCTGGCCGTGAACCTCCCCCTGGCGCTGCGTGGGCGGGCGCCGTGGGTGGCGTTCGGCGTCTCGTGCGGCGCGCTGGCCGCGTACACGGCGGCCGGTTTCCAGCCGTCGACGAACATGTGGGCCCCGTTGCTGGCCTGCTACACGGTGATCGTGCGCAGTCCGGCCCGGCGGTCGGCGTGGGCGGCGGCCGTGACCGCCGGGGTATGGGCGGCGGCCGGCCTGAGAGCCCGTCTGTCGGTGGAACTGTCCCTGGCACAGGCCGCCATCGGGGTCGCGGTCGTCTGGTTGTGGGCCTCCGGCAGTCGCCGCCTTGCGCAGCGCAACAGCCAACTCGCCGACCTGACCGAGCAGTTGCGGCGCGAGCAGGAACTTCGTGCCCGGCACGCCATCGCAGAGGAGAGACTGCGCATCGCCCGCGAACTCCATGACGTCGTCGCCCACCATCTCTCCGCGCTCGCCGTCCAGGCGGGTCTGGCCGAGTTCGTGTTCACCTCCGACCCCGAAGCGGCCCGGCAGGCGGTGGCGTCCATCGGCTCCAGCAGCCGGCAGGCGCTGGAGGAGATGCGCGGCCTGCTCGGCGTACTGCGCACCGGTACCGAGACCGCCGACGAGGGCGCGCTGTACCGGGCGGCGCCGGGTCTGGACGCACTGGACGAGCTGGTGGAGCGGGCCCGCGCCTCCGGCCTGGACGTCACCTGGACGGTTTCGGGACACCGGCGCCCGCTGCCGTCAGGGGTGGAGCTGTGCGCGTACCGCATCATCCAGGAGGCGCTGACCAACAGCGTGAAGCACGCCGGCCGTGGCGCCCGGGTCCGCGTGAGCCTCGGCTTCCACGCCGACCTGCTGAGCTGCGAGGTGACCAGCCAGGGTGGCAGCGCGCCCGCCGCCGGTCTGCCGTCGAGTGGGCTCGGGTTGCCCGGCATGCGGGAACGGGCGAGACTCTACGGCGGGTCACTGCGGGCCGGGCCGCGAGCCGAGGGAGGGTTCGAGGTCGTCTTCACCATCCCGCTGGCCCCGCTGGACACAACCGGGGGCACATGACCATCCCCCGTACACACGGGGGGAGACGGCAGCGATGACACGGCTGCTGATCGTGGACGACCAGGTGCTCATCCGGGCCGGGCTGGCAGCGCTCGCCGCGGCGGCACCCGGTTTAGAGGCCGTGGGGCAGGCGGCGACCGGTGAAGAGGCGGTCGAACTCGCCGCCTCGCTGCGGCCGGACGTGATCCTGATGGACATCCGGCTGCCGGGCATGAGCGGCATCACCGCCCTTGAGTACATCCTCGACCAGGCACCCCACCCCAAGCCGAAGATCGTCATGCTCACGGTGTTCGATCTCGACGAGTACGTGTACGCGGCCCTGCGGGCCGGCGCCAGCGGATTCCTCCTCAAGGACACCCCGCCCGAGCGGCTCCTGGCGGCTGTCGCCCTGATCGCCGAAGGCGAGATGCTGTTCGCCCCCACCGTCACCCGTCGGCTCGTCGAAACCTTCGCCCACCGGCCGCTGGCTCCGCGAGCACAGCCCGCCAGCCTCGGGGAACTCACGGAACGCGAAACGGAGGTGCTGCACCTCGTGGGGCAGGGCCTCACCAACGAGCAGATCGCCCAGCGGCTGGTGGTGAGCATCGCCACCGTCAAGACCCACCTCAACCGCGTCATGTCCAAACTCGGCCTGCAGAGCCGCGCGCAGGCCGTGGTCGTCGCCTACGAGAGCGGCCTGCTGTCCCCCGGCCGGGAGCAGACGCAACGGTCCTCGTCCTAGCGCCGTGGCCGGGACGTCCGCCGCGCTGCCCGACGTACGCCCGGCCGGCCCGGCCGCCGGTGGTGCCGGCCCGCCAGGGCGGGCCGGCACCGATCGGTGATCCCCCGTCGTATCAGCTCACCGACCGACAGGACACTGTCACTGCCCCCGCAGCTTGCGCCAGGTGTTGGGGCCGACCTTGCCGTCGGCGGCGAGCCCCCGGCTGCGCTGGAAAGCCTTCACCGCGTCCTCGGTGGCCTTGCCGAAGTCGCCGTCGACCCCGTACCTGCCGATGTCGAAGTGCCAGACGTCCCTCAGGAGGCACTGCACCTCGCGCACCTTGTCACCGCGGTCGCCCCGGTCGGTGTACGGCGTGCCGTCCTCCCAGCCGCAGTACCAGCCGGAGGCCGTCGCGGCCGCCGTCACGGGCGCCCCGGCTCCCGCCGGGGCCGCCGAGGCGACACCGGCCGTACCCATCAGGACGGCGGCGGCCAGAGCACCACCGGACAGCAGCACAGCGGACTTCCTGGTGTTGATCATGATTCTTCCCTTCAACGCCCATCGACCGGGACCCGCACAACCACAGCGCGGGTCCCTCCCTTGCAGGAAGGTGCCGCTCCCGTCCCGGGCGCCGGGGGCGACAGGCAGGAACGCTACGTGCCCTTCCGGCGTCCGCTCGTCGCCCGACGGGTTGATCCCCCGCCTCCACCTTTCGCCCCGGTTCCCAGGACCGCGCAACCACGGCATGAGGCCGCCCCGTCGGTCCGTACAACCACGGCAGCAGCACAAACCAGCCACGGACCCGCGACCGCCCCCGAGCTGCCGAAGCTCGCGGAAACCACCGGAGGGGCCCAGTTCGCCATCGGGCACCACGCGTTGGAGATCGAGCCGATGCGCGCGTTCCGGCAGCCGGAGCCGAGCGAGGAGATATTCACGGTCCGGGAGTCGTTGCTCCGGCTCTCCGAGGACATCGGCCTGTCCTACTTGGTGGTCGAGAACTGCCGGTGGGCGGCGCCGAAGTGGCCCATGGACCGAGCTTGCCCAAGAAGGCGGCGGACCGGTCAGCGGGGGCCGGTGCCGGTGCGGGCACCCCCCAGGACGTGAACAGCGACGCGTACGGGCCCTGGATCTTCAGGATGGGCCCACGTCGGGAGCGGCCCGGACGTGCCGCCGACCACGCACCGGTCGGCGTACGACGGCCAGGCCCGCCGCCGCGTGCGGAGGCGTTGCGGGCCGTGTGTGCGTGCGGATGGCGCGGCCCGGCTCACCCCCTGGACTGGGAGACGATCGGCGACCAGCCCCCTGTACGAAGCAGGCGTCGACCTCACCGGACCGCTCGCCGACTGGAAGGCCCACCTGTCCGTCATCCGCGATGCCGCCGCCCGAACGGCCGGCCGCCCTCCTGGTCGAGACGGCCGAGCAGCTGACCGTCACCCGTCGCGGACGCGCCGTTGGCCGCGCTGCGCGCCGCCGGTGTGCTGGAGCGGCTCGCCGCCCGGGCCGGCCGGGAGACCGCTGGCGCGCCCCGCGACGACGGCATGTCCGCCGAAGCGGTGGCCGCCACGCTGGGGACCACCCGCTCCAGGGCCCTGGTTCTGCTCCTGACAGCGCAGGACAGGCAACAGCACGCACCACAGCGGCGTTCTAGGAGAGGGATGCGGCCGGTATTCCGATGGAGAAGGTGTCGCCAGGGTTGGGCACGAGCGAGCCCCGCACCCCGCCACTACGTCGAGAGAGCTACCTCCATCAGCAGTGAGGGCCGAATCCCTCTTCCCTCCACCACCGCGGCGGCTACCGTGGCGGTACAACCTGCCTGGAGGAGCCCGTGAGCGCTCAACCCGCCGACCACGTACCCGTACCGCCGTACGCACCCGCGCCCGGCGCTGCGGCCGAACTGCTCGCGCAGCTACGCGCCGACCGCCGCGCGCAGATGTGGGTGCCGGCGTTCGAGCGGGACTGGGCCAAGGCCCTGGAGGACGCCCGCGATTCCTTCAGCCTCACCCCGTTGCACGACGTGGTGCGGATCTGGCAGTTGCGTGTAGCCGCAGCCCCGGCGGTCGACGCCTTTGTGGACTCGGGCCGTGACGACTCCGGCTTCGTGGATCTGGACGACATCCTCGGAGCCCGCGGGTGACCGGTCAGCGGTGGGAGGTGCGTCTGTCCCCGGAAGCCGCGAAGACGCTCGCCGGGTTTCCCGAGCCGGCTCGCGAGATGGTCCGCGATGTCCTGGACATCGCGGTGCGCTCCCCGTGGGGCTGGCCCCAGTGGAACGCCGGCGATGCGGAGGGGGAGGACGTCCGGGCCGCGTCCGTCGGGCAGCTGTCCGTCGTCTACGTGGCCAACCGCCTCACCCGGGGCTTGTCCGTCCTGAGCATCGTCTGGCTCGGGTAGCCGCCCCCGTGAGCGGCACGCGACGAAGCTGGACGTGATCCAACTCGGTGAACATGCGGGCCCTGAAAGTACAGCTTGAAGATCCACTTGATCACCGAGCGGACCGGCCGCCGATCCGCTCCCGCCGTGGGCGCAGGCGGGGCAAGCCGGGAAAGCTCACGCGGACAGGGGCTACGGCTACCCCACCTGCGGCAATGGTTACATGGGCGCGGCATCACCCACCGCGTCGCCCGCAAAGGGATCGAGTCCTCACAGCGGCTGGGCCGCCACCGCTGGACCATCGACCGCACCATGTCCCGGCTCGCCAGCCGCCGCCGCCTCCACCGACGCTACGAACGCAAAGCTGATCGCTTCCTCGCCTCACCAGCATCGCCTGCACCTTCATCTGCTACCGCAGGCTCACCAAATGAGATGTCGCACCGCGCCCCCTCCTGGGCCTGCTGGCAACGCCTACGCCACGGCCACGCGACGTAGAGAAAGCTGTGCCGTCTGAGTCAGCTGTCGTGGTTCGACGTTCCCCTTTGCCCACGCCTCGGCGTGGGCGTTTGGCTGTGGCTGGAAGGCATGAAACATGGCTACGGGAACTGTGAAGTGGTTCAACGCGGAGAAGGGCTTCGGACAGCGGACTCGGGAATGGCGCTGCGGCCCCCGGCAGAGCCCCGCGGGCGAGGGGCGGGCGGTGTCAGGTGTCGTTGCTCTCGGCGGTGTAAACGAAGCAGTTTCGGGTGCCGGTCTCGTCGAGGAGCAGCTGGAGGTGGTGGGGGAGGGGTCCGGTGAGGACGAGTTCGCGTTCGGCGCGGGCGTCGAGCAGGGCGTGCACGAGGGCGGTGTCGGCGAAGGTGACGTGGCTGAGGTCGATGGCGGCGAGGTCGCCGTCGAGGGCTGCGAGGGCGTCGCGCAGGACGTCGGTGGTGTCGTAGTCGAACTCGCCGCGGGCCCGGATCAGCACATGATCGGCTCGCTTCTCACAGATGGCCTCGGACAACGCCGGGCCGGAACCGGGGCAGGGTGTGGCAAGGGTACGGGGGTGCTCGGGGTTCATGGTTGCCGCCTTGGCGTTCGGAGCCCTCCCTTTCCGCGCGTGACTGCGGGAAAGAAGTGGACGGCCTCCACGGCGGCCGCTCGATTGAGGAGGTCCGCTCCGGGGTGCCCCCACGCGGGTGGGGACGCGGCGGCGCGGCTCTCACCAATGGCTGCCTACAAACCTACCCCTCCTACGTCCACCAAGCAGACCGTCATCGAACGCCAGCTCCAATGGCGGGGGCCCTACCGCTGCTGACCTGCACTTTACCCACGGGCCAATGCGGGGCGGGGCCGCCGGTCGCGGTCCGGATCCGGGAGCCCGCAGCGGGTCAAACGCACCAGCGCCCGCCCGTCGCCGCGTCCCCGGTGGCTCGTCCTGTTGACATGCTTGCCTGACGGTGGCGGCCCGGGTGCCGTCGCCGCGGGACTGGAGGGCATGGGCGGACGCCCCAAGACTTCGTCGCGCCGCAACCCGGGCGCGGTTGCGGTACGCGCCCGTCGGTCTGCGGCCGGTCACCCGCCCGGTGGCAGAGGCGCCTGTATCGCGCGGCGGTGACGCGCCAGATCCGGCACACCATCCCGAGCCAAGGACCAGCGGGCCAGCCGTCGGCACACAGGCAGCTCCGGCGCCGGGCCCACCGGGAGGCTGGGGTGGACTCGGTGAGCGGGCCGCGTATCCGGTTGCTGGTGCGGGTGGCCTCGGCGACGAGGTCCTGGTCGAAGCCGGTCAGCATGGTGAGCTCGGCGGTGATCTCGTCGGTCAGCTCCAGCGAGCAGTACCTGGGGCAGGGTGCGGGCGGCGTCCGTGATGACCGCGGCGTCCTTCGCGGCCAGCTTGTCGAGGACGGCCCGCGGCTTCGGCTCGTTGTCGGGCAGCTGCTTGTCGAAGACCTTCTTGCCGGCCGGAGTCAGTCCGTGCCCGTGATGGGCACTCTTGCCGACGTCCAGGCCGAGGAACACGCCCACGTCTTCGGTGTCGAACGACACGCCTCTCCCAGGGAGTTGAACGTGCCGGCCTCGGCGGTGGTGTCGTGCTCGCGCATCCACGCCATGCAGACTGCCGCACGCGACTGTCCGGCATTGCGCCGGACCGGACGGTGGCCGGACCTCTCATCAGCGTCTCCGACGGCACCTTCCGGGCCCGGTGACACCACCTCTCAGGTCATCCGTTCGGCAGGGGGACACGGTCATGCCGGGCCCGGAGGCCAGCGGCGCCCTTGCAGGGCCGTCATAAAGGGGGCTGATGCGGCCCCACGCTGGGCGCGGAATCGGGCCGCGGACTGCCGGCGCATGGACCCAGTACCTGCGCATCCCGCGGGCCCGTCCTCGCGGCCTGCGTCGCCTTACGGTGCGCTGAGGAGGTCACTCCGCTCGGCCGGGGGGAGGGAGCGTCGGCCGAGCGGACGTACAGAAGTCAGCCGCGTCGCATGGTCGTCGTCTCCCTGATCTGGCTGTGGATCACGAATTTCGCGATCCTCCTCCGCCTGGAGTCGATGCCGGGATTGTCCGCCAGCAGGCTATCGCCGACAGCCACCCGAGGACGAGGAGCCCTACGTGCGCCCGGGGACATCCACAAGTGGAGTGATGAAGAGCCGCCGCCCGGAGTCAGCCCGTGCGGCGCGGCCGCCAGCGGAGAAGCGGAGAATCGGCGAATCGGCGAAGCGTGAGCACCCGTACTGATGGCGCTGGTGGCGATCGAGCGGGTCCACGGTGTCGCGCACGACCCCTGCGACGTCGTTGCCGGCGGTGCAATCGGCCTGGCCGCAGCCGCCCTGGTCCGGGCGACGTCGCGTCTTGTTGTCCGCCACATCCGACGACTACGAGTCGCTGCGGGTGACCAGGAGGTTGCGGGCAAGAAGAGCGCCTGACCGGCGCGGCGCCGCAGGAACCAGACCGACGGCCGCAATCGTGCAGTCGCTGCCGCGCAGCGCCACGGCAGCAGGCCCAGGCCCGCTCAAGACGGTGGGGCAACGTCATGACGTTCATACTCCTGACCTGCGTCCCGATGCTCACGGCGGTCCTCCTGCTGCGCTGGGAACCCCGTGAGCCGCGGCACCGCCAGCCTGTCCAGCAGCCTCGGCGCACACCCCGCAGGAATCTGATCCAGTGCCCGCTGGCGCCCCCGTTCTTTGGCGCCCTGGTGTAACCCCCGCACAGGGGGTGGGCCCGCGACGGCCGTGGGCCCACCCCCTGTCTTGCCTAGCCCTCGAATTCCGGAATCCTGGCCTCGCCGGCCCGGACAGCCCTGGCACAACCGCGCGGGCCACCGGTCAGCCGAAGCTTCGCCTGCGGTCTCCGGTCGACTGCGGTGGGACGCGGTGCAGCCGGCGGGAAGGACGCCTGCTCGGGCCGGTCCTGCGTGCGTGCTCATCGCCGGACCGGGCTGCGGTCTGGTCGGATTCCGCGGGTTTCACCGCCGGGGCGAGCGCGATCGCAGCGATGACCGCCGTCACCGCGACGAGGATGATGCCGATACTCACGGACATGAGTCCCGCCTTTCGCCTTTGACCCTTACACCTTGTGGCTACTCAGTGTTTCCGATAGGAGGCGCAGTAAACACAGTGAGTGATATTCGGGGTGGGTCGGCGGGGCAAGGTCGCGGTGATCGCCTTGGCTCCGGGCCGCGGCTCCACCGTCACGCGGAGCGCCAGCCGTTGGGTCATGGGCCAGCGAAGACCGCCGGTGTGGCCGGTGAGGTCGGGGGTGCGGTCCTGCGGGTGGGCAGGGCTGGGATCCGCCACGATCACCTGGATGCTGCGGCGGTCCGCCCGCAGGCTCACGGCGCTGACCCCGCCCGCATGGCGCACGTTGTCGGTGACGAGTTGGGACACCAGCAGCACCAGGTTCTGCACGGTGGCCGCGGGCGGGGGGGCAGGTCGAGAAGGAACTCAGCCGCGGCATCGCGTGCATGCGCGGGCCGCTCGGGCCGCCAGGTGTACTCCAGCAGATGCTCGGCATGACTGCCGGCCAGTTTTGACTGCTGCATGTCCTGCCCGGGAACCTGCGGCCGATGTCGTTCGGGCGGGGACCCGACCAGGGCCGGCAGTTTCGCCGGGCCCGGCTCCTGCCGGGGTTGTGCCTGGCGCTCGCGTCATGTCATCCCCCAACGGACACACCCTGCTGGCCGATCTGGCCTATCTGGCCGAAGTCGCCGACATCGCGGCCCTGCTGTGTCTGCGTGAGCGGCTGCACCCGCGGCGGTGAGGTGCGACGCTCAGGCGCGGCGGAACAGGTCGCTGGCGTCCACCGGATGCCGGATGGCGGTCGGCAGGCCCGGGCGGCGGGGAACTTCACGCCCCTGGGCGAGCCACTGCCGCTCCACGGCCTCGTAGATCGGCGCATCGGATGCCTGCCGGAACTCCTTTGCCGGCAGCCCGGCGAATCCAGCCCACTCCGGAGGCGAAACGGTTTTCTGGTCCATGTCTACGTCCAACGAACCCGGCCCACGGATGTGGCGGTACGTGACCGTTCCGTCATGAACGCGAGGGCCCTTCACGGCGGCCTGGGGTGTGACGACGGCCCCACCGCCGGGCGGGGTAGCGGGGCCGTCACACGGATTCCGGCTTGTGGGGGTGGACCGGCGGGGCACGTGTCGCCTCCTCGCAACGCCCGTGGCCGCCCCACGTCACGCCGGCTGGGCCGATCAGGTGTGCAGGCGGCTGTTGGGGCCGTCCTGGTCACCGGCGCTCTCGTCGTTGAACCAGTAGTCGCCGGCGGCCAGATACCGGAAGGAGTGGGTGCTCTCGCCGGGCAGCTCGACCGTCACCGCCCGCTTCCCGTCCTTGCGCGGCCGCAGGGTGTGCACGCCGGGCTGCCAGTCGTTGAAGTCGCCGACCACGCTGACCGGCCCGGGCGGGGTGTCCGCGGGAAGGATGAAGGTGACCTCGGTGCGGTCCTTGCGCAGCGTGCGCTCCAGCATGGGAATCGACTCCTGATGACGAGGGCGGGTGGGGCTGCGCCCATCCTCGGCACCACGCCCCAAGGCCGCATCCCGACGCATCCGTCTCGGGGCCGCGGGATCAACCTCCCCTCACGATCCGTATCCGAAATGGTGCGGACTGTGACGCTACGTGTCAGCGTGAGTGGAGGAATCCGCACCCCACGCATCAAGGAGTCGCCGTCATGGGCGGTATGCAGGACAAGCGCCAGGAGCCGGGCAAGGGCCGCGAGGAACAGCAGCGCCCGCAGCGCCCCGGCCAGGACCCGGTCCACCCCCAGCCCGGTCCGTCCCGCGACAAGAGCCCCGACGAGAACAAGCGGCGCCGCGAGGAAGACCCGCTTCGCGACGAGAGCGACCTGCGCGACGAGGACATCTGACGAGAGCGGCACGCCACGCAGGCAGAACCCGGCCAGGCGTCCCGTAACCACCCCGGCCGGGCTCTGCCACGCCCCGGGCCCCGCCTGCCCGGCCGCCGCCGTGGCCGCCGTGAGCGTTCCGGAAGCGACGAGCACACGTGCAGCCGTGCCTTGTTTGCCGGTGAAATCCACGCGGGTGGCCCGGACGGCGGCGGACATGGTGTGGAACTCCGGAAGACGACAGACCGGGGGCCCCACACTCAGCTGACCTGCGCCTCGGGGATGCTGCTCAGCCGCCAGAATGCCCGCAGCCCCGCCCTCTCTCTGGCCCGGGCGGCTCGCCGTAGCGCGGCCAGACCACTTACCACTGCAGCCCGCCCTGCCGCCCAGCGCATCCCCGCTGCTATTCGGCGCGGTGGGGTTTGTGGCCGGTGACCCGCAATCGGGCCTGAGTGGGGAGTCGGGCCCAACCGGTGGATTGGCGGGCACGTTCCAGAGGGCCGTGGCACAGGGCCTGCAGGACGGAGCCGGGCTCGCTGCCCTGGTCGAGCGTCAGAGTGATCCGGACCTCGGGATGGTGGGCCCGGCCGGCCATCTGCACCCGCGCTTGCTCGACGCCGGGCAGTTGGCGCGCGTCGGCGGCGATCGCGTCGCTGAGGGCGTGGTCGTGCAGTGCCACACCATCTGCCGGGGGTGTTCCGATGGACATGCGTCCTGGGCGGGTTCGGCGCAGTTGCTCCAGCAGCCACCACAGGGCGAGGAGGACCATGACGGCCAGGGCAGCGATCACCACGGGCCACCACCAGCCCTGATCGGTCCAGCGGGTGCGATCGGCGGAGCTGAGCAGGACGGTGTGCAGGGTGACCAGGGGCCATCCGTCGGGTGGCGTCAGGTGCCAGCGCCGGTAGAGGTCGAGGCCACCGGCGAGGACGAGGAGGCCACCTCCGAGCAGGACGATGCCAGCCAACGCCAGCAGGACCCGGTTGATCACGGATTGCCTCTTCATGGCTTCGTCTCCCGCTTTCTTCTCGCCAGTCCGAGCGTCCACAGAACGGTCAGTTGCGGCGCTGGCGTACGCGGACGGTGAGCCTGGGTGGGTGGACCAGGGCGAGCCGGTCACGCTGCTCGTACAGAACGGCGGTGAGGTCGGTCTTGACCTCGCCGAGGTCGCGGAAGCGTACGTCTGCACGAGCCTTGATGCGGTGTCGCCGAACCCGGATCCTGGCCCGGCTGACACCGGGGACGCGCAGAGCGGCATCCCGCAGCATCAGGGCGGCGGCGTCGCGTTCGAGCACGGCCCGCACCTCGCACTGGCCGGCGGGGGCGTCGAGTGGCAGCTGGTGGCGCAGGCCGGGGGTGAGCGCCAGGACGATCAGCCAGAGGCCGAGGGCTGCGGTGAGGGCGGCGCCGGTGAGCATCCAGATGTCGTCCAGTGGGCGGGTGGCCAGTTCGTGGGCGAGACGGGTGCGCCAGGCGGCGGCGTGGTGGCCGGCCCGCACCCTGGAGACGTCGAACAACAGGATCCCGGTGCCGGCCACCAGGACGAGGGCAGCCAACGCGGCGGGTATCCGGCGTTCGGACCACACCCGGCGCGAGGGGCGCAGGCCGTCGTCCGCTGTGCTGCTGTGCTGAGCTTGCGTGACGCCTGGCGGGTGCTTGGCCAGCATCGACACCGTCAGGGGGGTGGCCGCTCGGGTGGTGGCGGGTTGCTCCGTCTCAGCAGGGGGTTCGTGCTCGCGTGTCATGCCCGCTCTCCTTCCCGGTGGGATCGCCGGCCTAGGGTTCATTGGACTCGTCCGTGCTCCAGGCCACCGGAGGGAACCAGGTGCTGGATGGTCAAGGTGACCTCCGTGACGCGCATCCCCGTCAGCTGTGCCACCCGGTCGCTGACGTAGCGCTGTACCTCGCGGGATGCGCTGGCGATGTCGATCGGGTAAGGCAAGTCCAGCGACAGGCCCAGCCGCGCCGATCCGCCGCTGACCGCGGCCGTCGAGCGGGGGGCGGCGAGCCCCAGGCGTGCCGGGGTTGCGCCCGTCCGGCCAGTCAGTGCCTCCCTCGCGGCGCGGGCCGCGATGCGGGCCACCACCTTGTCGGGGATCACGGTCGCGCCGCGCTCGGCCGCCGGCACACGGGCCAGAGCCGCGTCCCCGGCTTCACCACGCACAGAGCCCGGCGGACGGGTGGAGGCACCGGGCTGCGTGGTCACCGCCGGTCCCGGGGCCGGACAAAGTCGGACACGTCGACGTCACCCTGCAGGATGCGGCCGACGACCCAGCCCACCGTGCCGAGGGCTGCCACGAGCAGGAAGGCCCAGAAACCGCCGAAGTAGCCGGCGAAGCCCAGGGCCATACCTGCCAGCAGGCCCACCGTGGCTCTGCTCATCTCACTCACCCGTGTTTCACGTCGATCGGCTTTCCCTGCCCCCTTGCGGTGCCCGCACCGGGGCAGGATGCGACGGGGTCACCGCACGCGCCCCTCGGTGTCCTCCCGCTCGTCCTCCTCGTCGGGCAGGTGGACGTCATCGACGGTGATGTTCACCTCGACGACTTCCAGGCCTGTCATGCGTTCCACGGCCATGATGACGTTGGTGCGGACGCCGCCCGCGACGTCCACGATGGACACGCCGTACTCGACGACCACGTCGAGGTCGACGGCTGTCTGGCGCTCGCCCACTTCGACCTTCACTCCGCGGGTCACGCCGGGGTGTCCGCCGGGTACCCGGTCGCGGACGGCGCCGAAGGTGCGGGCCATTCCGGCGCCGAGGCTGTGGATGCCCGGCACCTCGCGGGTAGCCATTCCCGCGATCTTCTCCACCACGCTGTCGGCGATGGTGGTCCGCCCGCGCGTCTCGGGCGGGGCCCCGGCGCCGGTGCGGCCCTGCAGCGCCTTGCCCGCGGCGCCGGGCAGGCTCTCACCTGGTGTGGGGCGGCTGGTGGTTTCCGACATGAGAACCTCCCGAGGGTGTCCATGCGGGTACCGGTGCGGTGCTCGTCGAAGGATTGGACGCACCACAGCCGCAACCCTCACACCGTTCGCGTGATGGGCATCACATAGAATCGAAGGGTGCGTGCGGACACCGGGACGACGGTCCCGGAAGGAAGCGAGCGGTGGATGTGCGACCGGACCGGGCCCCCGCCCCCACCGGCTACTGGCCGCCCGCAGGGTTCTGCCCCGCCGCATACCGCCGACGCCTCAGCCGGCCCGGGCACTTTCACCGGTCTGACAGACGGGCTGCTGACCGTACGGGCCTGCGAAGGGGATGACGACGCGTTCGCCGTCCTGGTCCGCCGTCACAGCAGCCCGCTGCTCGCGCTCGCCCGCCACCTCCTCGGCAATCAGGCGGATGCCGAGGACGCCGTCCAGGAAGCATTTCTCAGCGCCTGGCGACAGCTGCCGGAGTTCCGCCACACCGCCTCTTTCGGCACCTGGATGTACCGCATCGTCACCAACCGCTGCCTCAGCACCCTGCGCCGCCGCCCCCGTGCTCTCCCTCTGGACACCGTTCCCGAGCCCGCAGCCCACGATCCGGGAAGCTCACCACCGCGCGTCGCTGAGACGGACGCGGCCACGGCCGCCCTGGCGGCGGCACTCGGCGAGCTCAACCCCGAGCAGCGGGCCTGCTGGGTCCTGCGGGAACTGCACGGCCTGCACTACGAGGAGATCGCACACGTGACCGGTACCAGCGAACAAACGGTGCGGGGCAGACTCTTTCGCGCACGGCACGCTCTGCAGGAGGCGATGTGCCCATGGCGCTAGACGAGCCGTACCCCGCCCCTGGCGGCGAGCCGTCGGCCGAAGACATTGATGCAGTGCGCCCTCCTGTGCTTCCTGAAGCGGAGCTACTCGCCGGCGATGAGCTGCTGCCCTGCGGGCGCCCGCTCAGCCGCGCCTGGGAGCAGGCACGCGACACGGCCGCCACGCCAGACCCGCACACCGCCTCCTGCCCCTCCTGCCAACAGGCCATCGAGGGGCTGACGGCACTGGATGAGGCCACCCGCGCCCTGCGTGCCCAGGCACGGCCCAGTGGACACGGCCTCGCCGACCGAGTGATCAGCGCGGTCCGGGCCGAGGTGCGGCTCGGCGCGATACTGCCGTTGGACGACGCCGCCCTCGAGCTTCGGATCGCCGAGAGCGCCGCAGCGAAAGTCCTGCGCAAGGCGGCCGACACCGTGCCCGGCTCCCGCGCCGCCAGCTGCCGCCTCACCCCCACCGGAAACGGCAACGGCACTGCCGTGCACGTCGCCATGACCTTGGCCACCGCCCTCGATCAGCCGCTGCCCGAGCAGGCCGCCCAGGTACGTCGGGCAGTCCTCCATGCCGCGGACCACGTGCTGGGTCTGGCCGTCGCCGACGTGGACCTGGAGATCGACGCCGTGCTGGACTCCTTCGACGCGTCCGGTGGCGGGCCCACTGAACGGGGTGGACAGCGATGACCTCGACGAGAAACCGTGACATCCCCCAGACCGCTGCCCGGGCTGCCCTCGACGTTCCCGGTGTGTCCGCGCTCCAGCCGGGCCTTGCCGACCGGCTGGCCGCCGTGGCCTCCCGCGCACAGCAGGCCATGGGAGCCGCCCCCCTTCCTGACGAGGCCGGCATCCGGGCCGAACACACACCCGGTGGCGGCTGGCACGTAGAAGTACGCTGCGTCGTGCACGAGGACCGCCGCGTCCTGGACGTCGCCCAGCAGGTCCGCGAACACGTCCGGACGGCCGTCACCGCCCACCTGGCCCAGCACGGCACAACCGCACCGGTCACCGTCCTCGTCACGGTCACCCGCACGGTGTGAACGAGGCCCTCCAGCAGACGTCGCCACTGCCACGCATTGCCAAGCCGCGTTACCCGGTCCGAAGACGGCAGACACCGCTCAGACCCGTGCCGCGCCCTCACCCAGCGACCCTTCCCGGGAGGCTTCCGCTACCGGCCTGCCGGACAGCAACGCGGCAGCCGCCCCTCCCGAAAGGGGCAGCCGTCGTCCAGCCGTACGGTCCAGCGGCCCCGGCAGCTACGGCAGCGGTCCGCCGGCCGCCGCGGCCGCCCTCGCACGGCCGAGGACGTGGGCATCACCCTCGTCCGGCACTGGGGAGCGCCCGCACCCGACACGTGCCGGGGTCGGCCGGTGTGCCGGCTGGAGTCACCTCGTAGGCTGCCGCCATGACTGAGAAGATCCAGACGCCGTCGCCCCGTGACGCTTTCGACCTGCTCATGGCCGGTAACAAGCGCTTCATCACCGGCGCCCCCGAGCACCCGAACCAGGACGCCGCACGCCGCACGCAGACGGCACCGTCCCAGCAGCCCTTCGCCGTGCTGTTCGGGTGCTCCGACTCCCGGCTGGCCGCCGAGATCATCTTCGACCGGGGCCTGGGCGACCTGTTCGTGGTCCGCACCGCCGGGCACGTCGCCGGCACCGAAATCCTCGGTTCGATCGAGTTCGGCGTCGCCGTCCTCAACGCGCCGCTGGTCGTCGTCCTCGGTCACGACTCGTGCGGCGCCGTCGCCGCGGCCTGCTCCGCCCTGGAGAACGGGAAGACGCCGGGCGGCTTCGTCCGCGACGTGGTCGAGCGGGTGACCCCCAGCGTGCTGGCGGCCCGCGCCGCCGGACGCGAGACGGCCGACGAGATCCTGGCCGAGCACATCGAGCACACGGTGGACCTGCTGCTGGACCGCTCCCGCGTCCTGGCCGAGGCGGTGGCCGCGGGCCGCCTCGGCGTCGTGGGCATGTCGTACCGGCTGGCCGACGGCAGCGCGCAGCTCGTCGCCGCCCGCGGCCTCGACGTGCAGGTCCCCACCACGTCCTGACCAACCCGTTCACCGGCCCGGTCACGCCCCCCTCTCGCTCCGCGCCATACTGGCGCGGAGCGAGAGCCGCGGGGTACGGGCAGCGCCGTCACTGACGGCGGGTGCAGGTCAGACGATGGGGCGGGGCCCCGCGGCGCGGCGGAGCCGGTTGGCGATCGCGAGGCCCAGCCCCTCCTCCACGGGCACGGAGGTGACGATGAGGTCGCATCCCTGCTGGTCGAGGTGGCGCAAGAACCCGTACAGCCCGCGCGCGTACTCGGCCATCGCGGCCGGGACCGTCAGGACGGTGTGCGCCTTCACTGGAGTGCCGGCGAGACAGGCGGGCAGAAGGACACCCACCCGGTGTCCCAGTTCGCGTGCCGTCTCCGCTTCGGTGACGACCTGCTCGGGCTCGACGAGGACAACTCGCGCACGGGGCGCGTAGTGGGACGGATGCTGGCCCGGCACCCGGACCTGACTCGTGGAGGGGACCACGAGCGGGCGTCCCAGCACCGCTTCGAGGTCCTCGCGGGTCACCCCGCCGGGCCGCAGGATGGTCGGGGTGCCGCCGGTGGCGTCGACGATGGTGGATTCGACGCCGACGCGGCAGGAGCCGCCGTCCAGCACGAAGTCGACGGTGTCGCCCAGCTCGGCCCGGACGTGGTCTGCGGTGGTGGGACTGACGGAGCCGAAGCGGTTGGCGGACGGAGCCGTGATCGCGCCGCCGAACGCATTCAGCAGCGCGAGGGCAACGGGGTGGTCGGGCACCCGCACGGCCACCGTCTCCAGGCCACCAGTCGCTTCCAGCGGAACCCGGTGGCCGCGCCGTAGCACCAGCGTCAGCGGCCCCGGCCAGCAACGTCCGGCCAGCAGACGCGCAGCCTCCGGCACGTCCTGGACCCAGTCGTCCAGCTGCTCCGCACCACCGATGTGAACGATCAGCGGGTGAGAGGGCGGACGTCCCTTGGCCTGGAAGATGCGGGAGACGGCGGCGGGATCCTCGGCGTTGGCGCCCAGTCCGTACACGGTTTCGGTCGGCAGGGCCACCAGGCCGCCGGCGCGCAGCACACCGGCTGCCTTCTCGATGTCGTGGGTGCTTGCGGTCACCCTGGTGATTCTAGAGCGGTGGCCAGGGCTGGCCGTCCCCTTGGTCACGAGCAGGCGAAGCCGCCCCGCAGCCGCCGCTCGGCGAGCGCAGTGACACGCTGCCGACGACGATCGGGATGTTCGTGCAGCAGCCCGGTGACCGTGCCGAGGCAGGCGTCGGGCGCGACCGGTACGCCGCGCTGGTTCCCGAGCCGGTTGACGTGCGCGGAGATCCGGCGGACTCGGTGGGCTGGGCAGCCCAGCAGCCGGGCGAGGTGCGGGGCGTCGAGCACGTGGTCGCCCCCCAGACCTTTCACTCGACAGGGGAGAATGTGATGACAACCCCGGAGTCGGACGCTCCCTTGCGGGGCCATCGAAAGGGTCGTGGGGGGCAGGGGCTCAGCGAGGGTTGTTGATCCGCTGGTCGATGTCGAGGGTGAGCCGGAGTGCGTCGAGCACGCTGTCGGGTCCGATCTGGTTCGCTGTTTCGCCTCGGAGTACGGCGATGACGTGGTCGATCATGGCGGTGTACTGGTCGGCGGGGGGCAGATCGAGATCGCGCGGCCCGTCGCTGGTGTAGGCGGTGACGGTGCCGGTCGGCTTGCCGTCGTGGCCCATGGTGGAGGTGGCGTCCAGTACGCCGTGCTCGAAGGTGGCGGTGTAGCCGCCGCGGGCTCCCCATGCTGGGGGCAGCAGGGAGGAGATCGAGCTGCGTGCGGCCGCGCCGTCGAAGCCGAAGATGGCATCGATCGCGGCGGAGTCCGCGTCGCGGGCGACCGCGCTCACGGCGACGTTGTCGGGGAGGCCGAGGGTACGGGTGATGATGTCCGTGTCGCTGTGCATGGCCTCCAGCGGCAGGGCCTTCAGTCCGAGGGATGCGCCCGGCCACAGGTGGGCGGTCCTGTTCCACAAGGTCAGCTGCTCGAGCCGCCCGTAGGTGTTCTCGGACACGGTGTCGAACAGGGCCTGGTTGGCAGGGATGAACCGCTCGAACATGTCCACGAAGACGTGCTTGTCACTGCCCGCGGCGGCGTCCGCGACCCGCTGGGCGTCTTCGAGAGTGCCGGCCAGCGGCAGTTCGACCAAGGCGTGCTTGCCGGCGTTCAGGGCACGCAGGACGTGGTCGGCGTGCAGGGGGACGGGCAGGCAGATGTCGACCAGGTCGAAGGAGGGGTCTTCGAACGCGGTGTTCATGTCGGTGGAGGCGCTGAAGCCGAACTGGCCGGCGACCTGTTCGGTCTTGTGCGGGTCGCGGCCGAACACCACGACGTCGACGTCGCCGCGGGCGGCGTAGACGGCGGCGTGCGCCTGGCCGAAGCCGGTTCCGAGCAGGGCGATCTTCATGAGGTTTCCTCCGAGGCGAGGTGGCAGGGGTGCGGCCGCGGGCCGGTCGGCGCGGCCGGGCTGGACGGGGTGGTCAGGAGGCCTGGGCCTGGCTGATGCACAGCGGCCAGCCGGAGGGGTCCAGCAGTACGGTCCAGTGGTCCCCGCCGGGCTGGAAGGCGGGCTTGGTGGCTCCGAGTTCCAGGAGCCGCTGTTCGGCGGCGGCCGCGTCGGGGAACCTCAGGTCCATGTGGAACGGCAGGTGCTGCTCGGGCCAGACGGGCGCGCGGAAGGATTCGGAGGACCAGAAGACGTACATCGCGCCACCGGCGGTGACGGGGAAGGCGGCATCGTTGCCGCGCTCGTCGGGGTAGGGCCTGCCGACCTCGGTGCCGAGTCCGGCCGCGTAGAACTCGGCGAGCCGGCGTCCGTCGTCGGCCCAGATCGCTTAGCAGGTGACGGAGCCGTTGAGAGGGCCGGTGCGGTGGGGGGTGCTCATGGTGGGAGGTCCCTTCAGTGGTGGGGTTGACCGGGTGGGGTTCGTGGCTTGGTGCGTCAGCCGGCCGGGACCGGGACGGTCGCCTTCTTCTGCTCGGGGGCGGTCGCGGCCGGATGCTGCTTGGTACCGGCGGTGCGGGGCAGGGCGAACAGCAGGGCGCACACGGCGGTGAAGATGGCGGCCACGTACCCCAGCGACCCGGCAAACGCGTCCGGCATCCGCTGCGCCTGCTCGGCAGGGTTTCCGTGGCCCAGGCGGCCGAAGAAGACGACCGAGGACAGAGCGACACCGACGGCCTGGCCGAGCTGAATGGTGGTGCTGGTCAGCCCGGAGGCAGAGCCGGCGTGCTCGTGGGGGACCTCGGACAGGATCAGATCGGTCAGCGGCGCGATGATCGGCCCCATGCCGAGTCCCATCGGGATCAGCGGCACGATCGTCCGCCACAGCCCGATCTGGGCGCCGTGCTCCTGCGCCAGGAACAGGAAGAGCAGCATGCCCGCGGCGGCCAGCAGCGCGCCGGCCTGCAGCACGACGCGGCCGAAGCGGGGCACCAGTACCTGCATCGACAGGCCGGCCCCGGCCATCATCGCCACCGACAGCGGCAGCCCCGACAGGCCGGCCTTGAGCGGTGACCAGCCAAGTCCGAGCTGAAGGAAGAGGGTCCAGGCCAGGAAGAACACACCCGAGGCGAGGCCGAACAGCAGCTGCACCCCCTGCCCGCCGGCGAAACTGCGTCGCGCGAACAGCGAGAGCACCACCAGCGGTGAGCCGCCCCGCCGCATCAGACGCCGCTCCCACACCACGAACAGGACAAACAGCGGAACCGAGGCGGCCATGGAGACGACCGTCCAGGCCGGCCAGCCCAGCTCATGACCCTGTGTCAGCGGCAGTATCAGGGCCAGCAGTCCGGCCGCCGCCAGAACCACACCCACCACGTCCAGCCGGGCGGCGCGCTGCGCCTTCGACTCGCTGACCACCAGCGCGCCGGCGATCAGACCGGCGATGCCCAGGGGCAGGTTTACCAGGAAGACCGGCCGCCACCCCCACCCGAGCACGTCGCCCTCCACCAGCAGCGCGCCGATCAGCGGACCGGTGATGGTGCCCAGTGCCATGACGGCGCCGTATAGCCCGAAGACCTTGCCGCGTTCCCGCTCGGGGAAGGTGACGTGGATGATCGAAAGGACCTGCGGCACCATCAGCGCCGCCATCGCACCCTGCGCCATCCGGCCCGCGAGCAGCACCTCGGCGCTGTCGGCGAGGCCGCAGACCAGGGAAGTGGCGGTGAAGCCGGCCACACCGAGCAGGAAGACGCGCTTGCGGCCGAAAAGATCCCCCAGGCGGCCTCCGGTGATCAGGCCGAGGGCGAACGTCAGCGCGTACCCGCCGGTGATCCACTGCACCTGTGAGGCCGACGCGCCGAGGTCGCCTTGGACCTGGGGAATGGCCATGTGGACGACGGTGACGTCGACCGCGTCCATGAACGAGGCGATCAGCACCACGGCCAGCGCCGCCCACCGACGAGGATCTGGAACCGTGGGCGTGTTTTGAAGGGTTTTGTTCTCCGACATGTCCCTCACGCTAGGAGCCCTTTAGGACACTTCGAGTCCGTAAAGGACGGCATCCTGGAAGGCATGACGACCGACCTTCCCGCTCGGATGCTCCGCCTGCTGTCCCTGCTGCAGACGCGCCGCGAATGGTCCGGCGCCGAACTGGCCGAGCGCCTCGGCGTCACCACTCGCACCGTGCGCCGCGACATCGACCGCCTGCGCGAACTCGAATACCCCGTGACGGGCACCACGGGCCACGCCGGCGGCTACCGGCTCGCCGCCGGGGCCGCGATGCCGCCGCTGATCCTCGACGACGAGGAGGCCACCGCCACCGCCGTCGCCCTGCGCACCGCAGCCGGGCAGCTCACCGGCATGGAGGACACCACCCTGCGGGCCCTGGCCAAACTCGAACAGGTCCTCCCCGCCCGTCTGCGCTCCCAGGTCGCCGCCCTGCAGCAGTCGACTGCCACGATCGAATGGGAGCGCCGCGGCCCGCGCACCGACCCCGCCACCCTGACCACGCTCGCCGCGGCCTGCCGCGACCGGGAGACCGTCACCTTCGCCTACACCACCCGCACCGGCCATGGCGCCGACCGCCGCGTCGACCCCCACCACCTGATCGCCTCCGGCGGCCTGTGGTACCTCCTCGCCCACGACCAGGACCGCGACGACTGGCGCATCTACCGCCTCGACCGCATCACCGGCCCGACCCCCACCCGCCACCGCTACACACCCCGGCCCGTGCCCGGCGGAGACCCGGCCGCGTACGTGGCCGGGAAGATCGCCTCCGCCCCGGTTCGCTACCGGGCGATCGCCACCGTCGCGGAACCGGCCGCTGCGCTCCGGCGCCGCACCTTCGCCCTCGCCACCCGCATCCAAGACGCCGGCCCCGACGCCTGCACGGTGGACTGCTCGGGCGACTACCTCCCCGGCATCGCCCAGATCCTCGCCGGCCTCAACGCCGACTACACCCTGGACGCCGATGACGCCGTCCGCGAGCACCTGCGCGCCGCCGCCCGCCGCACCCTGGAAGCCGCTGGATGACATCTTGGGCCGGCCGCACCTTTAGGACGAGCGGTGACCTAAAAAGCCCATAATGTCGTGTTTGTGGCCATCGGGCCTCCTGCCGTCAGGCAGCATTCCCCCGCTCAGGAGCAGCACTGTGAAGATCGCCATTCTCGGTACCGGCGCCGGTGCCCGTCAGCACGCGGCCCGACTGTCCGCCCTCGGCCACCAGGTCATCATCGGCACCCGCAACCCCGAGGCCACCCTGGCCCGTACCGAGCCCGACATGATGGGCACCGAACCATTCGCCGCCTTCCACGCCGCCCACCCCGAACTGACCCTGGCCACCTTCGCCGAAGCCGCCGACGCGGGCGAACTCGTCATCAACGGCATCGACGGCGCCAACGCCGTCGCCGCCCTGACCGCCCTGCCCGCGGATGCGCTCGCGGGCAAGGTCCTGATCGACTACGCCGTCCCGTACGCCTACCAGCAGCCCGGCGACCCCGAGCACTCCTGGCCCACCCCGTGGGGCGAGATGCCGCGCCTGGACCCCGTCGACACCGACAGCCTCGCCGAACGGATCCAGCGCGCCCTGCCCGACACCAAGGTCGTCAAGACCTTCGTCACCCAGGAGCAGGAAACCGTCGTCAACCCGGCCGAGTTCGGCGGCGGCGACCACACCATGTTCCTCGCCGGCGACCACCAGGAAGCCAAGACCGCCGCCCGCGAACTCCTGAACTCCTACGGCTGGAACGACGTCATCGACGCCGGACCCCTCGCGGCAGCCCGAGGCCTGGAGATGTACGCCCACTTCCACACCGCACTCGGCCTCGCCCTGGGCGGCCGCTTCGGAGTCAAGATCGTCCGCTGAAGCGGGCCGCCATGTGAGCCCGGCACGGCTGCGACCTGCCCGAGCCCGGATCGGTCTGCGGCCGGCCGCACCGGTCGCGGATGCTTCGTGCTCCTGCGGGTCCGCCTCGCCGGCTGCTGCCCGATCCCGGCGGCGGACGGGGCGATCCCGCTGTCCTGGCTGATCGCGCATCGGCCCGGGAACGAGGCCGAACCGGTGAAGTCCTGGATGTCGAACCTGCCCGCCACCGCCACGTCACCTCGTCAAAGTTCGGGAGTGTGTCAGTGGTTGCTGAGAGCATCAGTTCATGACTGACCGCACTGCTTTGATCACTGCGTACTGGGATGCCGCTGCAGCGGCCTTCGATGATGAGCCCGACCACGGCCTGCGGGCTGGCCACACACGTGCTGCCTGGGCTCGACTCCTGCGTTCCTGGATGCCGACCGACCCCGTCGACGTGCTCGACATCGGTTGCGGCACCGGATCGATGTCCGTGTTGTTGGCCGAGGAAGGACACCGGGTCACAGGAGTCGATCTGGCCCCACGCATGGTCGAGCAGGCCTGTGCGAAGTTCAGCAGCGCTGGTCTCGAAGGCCGCTTCCTGGTCGGCGACGCGATGATGCCCCCGACGGGGGAACAGCGCTTCGGCGCCGTGCTGTCGCGGCATCTGGTGTGGACGCTGCCCGATCCGGAGGCCGCGATGGGTGAGTGGGTGTCCCGCCTGAGTCCCGGCGGCCGGCTGGTGCTGGTCGAGGGTCGGTGGAGGGAGGCAGGCGACAGTGGTGTGCCGTATGTGACCGGCGTGGAATCGCTGCCGTGGAACGGAGGAATCAGGGCAGACGACCTGGCAGCAGCAGTGCGGCCCCTTGTTTCCGACCTGCGCGTTGAGCCGCTCAGCGATGATCCGGATCTTTGGGGTGGCCCAGTGGACGATGAACGCTATGTCCTGATCGCTGACGTGTGACCTGCTGAGAACGGTCAGCCGCTGCGGCTTCGTGTTCACCGACGCCGGCTCGGGTGGTGGAGAGTCGGTAGGAGTCGGTGCGTGGTGCCCGGGGTGGGGGAGAGGGCAAGCTGGCGCAGTAGGAGTGAGACGCAGGCACGGCGGGTGTATGGCAGAGGTGATGACGAGCCGTGCGGCCCGGCCCCGGGGCACGAGTACTGGACCTGGTGGGCGGTCCGGTCCCTGGAGGGGACGCGGCACGACGCGATGGAGGCCGGGCACATGAGCTCCCGGGGCGGGCCCAGGGTGCTGACACCTGAGGCGAACCGCCCCCCTGCCTGCCTGTGGCGGGGGGCGGTGTTCACGGTGAGCGGCGGTGTCAGCGTCAGGTGTCAGGACCATTTCCGCCCGATCTGCGGGTCGGGCCAGGGCTGCGGTTGGGGTCGGTGCAGTCCGCGTCGGCATGGGTGCGGCTCCGCGACGGGGGTCCGCCGTGCCGTGCGGTACTACACGGCACATCGGCCGCGCGCCGACCAGGCTCCGCCAGGGTTTCCGTCGCGCCCGGTGCCGGGCTGGGGGCTCCGGATTGGCGGCGGGGGAGGACGGGCGGCCATTCGGCCTAACTTCCGTGACCGGGGGGAGGGCCGTGCTGTTGGGAGGGTGTCCGTGCCGCGCTACCCGCGGCGGGTTCAGTTTCCAAGGAGATCTCCATGTCGCGTTTCGTGAAGTCTGTAGCCGTGACCTTCGCCGCTGGTGCCGTGGTGGCCGGGGGCGCCGGGATGGCTGCCGCTGACGCCGTTGCCGAGGGCGCTGCCATTGGCTCTCCCGGCGTGCTGTCCGGCAATGTCGTCCAGGTGCCCATTCACATTCCGATCAACCTCTGCGGCAACACCGTCAACGTCGTCGGTGTTCTCAACCCGGCTTTCGGCAACACCTGCATCAACAACGGCGGCGGCTTCAAGGACAGCCACCACAAGGCCGACCACAACGGCGAGCACTGACGCACCACCGGTGTGACGCCCTGCTCAAAGCAGGGCGCCGGCCGTAGAACCGCTCGCTCACGGCGCGCTGCTGCGGGTCGATGGGCACGTCGGCCTGGCACAGCGAGCGGAGCGTGGTGCCCTCGGCGCGCAGCCTGCACAGCCTGATCACCGAGAACGGGCCGGCACCGATGAGGGTGGGCGAGGAGGCTCTCGTAGGCCGGCCGGTAGCAGCCGGGACTTCCGCGGGGTGGTCGGGCATGAACGCCTGGACGGTCTTGCCCCGGGCACCTCTTCCACGCCGAAGATGTGCGGCTGCCCGGCGGCAAGCGCCGCACTCAGATCGTTCAACCCCTGGCCGCCTGAGGCGCTTTTGAGCCTGGAGCAGGCGGACTATGTCCTGCACCGCCCTGAGCGGGTTCGGCGCCCTGGCCGCCCTCTACCAGGTCCTGGTCTACCGGCGGCCGGTTATCGGACCGTCTCCGGCCGGGCGGCTGGTGCGGCCCTCGGAGGAAGTCCAGCAGCACGGGGCCCGCGACGCGGGCGCCGGGCAGCCCGCAGCCTGACCGGCGCGAACGCGAGGAAGGGGGGAAGCGGCATGCGGCGGGACCCGAGAACGGGGCTCCGGGACCCGGCCTTCGGCCGGTCCAGAGGTGGTCTGACCAGCAAGATTCACCGGCCTGTGACGGCCGGAGCTGCGGCGGGCCCTCAGCGTGCCCGGGCGGGAGAACGGTCCCTCGGCTCGTGTGCGGTGCCGGGCGGCCGGTTCACGTTTCGGTTCGAGTGGTCCTGTGGTTCCGGTTCGGTCGCCCGGTGCTGGCGTACCGCAAGTGGTTCCGGTTCGGGTGCGGTGCACCTGTGGAGGACCGCGCCGCCGGCCGGTCCTGACGGGGTGTGCCACGCCTCGCACGTGGCGGTGCTCACGACGAGCACGGCGAGTGCGACCGTGATCAGCGGCCCGCCCGCGCCGGCCCCGGGGCTGGCGGACATCGAACGGCCGGCGGCCGAGACGGCGGGCGCGGGAGTACGCGTCGCCGCTCAGAGCACGGGCCGCCGGCTGTGGGGAGCGGCCCCGTCGGCTTCAGGCCGGCGGGGCCGCGTCTCAGACGGGTGCAGTGGCACGCCGCTTCAGGGTGCCGATGACCTCGTGCTACGGCGATCGGTGTCCGGGACTACTTGTTGTTGAGGCTGGTGTGGTTCCACCAGCCCTGGCGTCCGGCGGTGAAGGTGACCTCGCGGGTCCCGATCAGGCCCTCGTAGGGCTTGCCCGTGACCAGGGGGCTCGTCTTGACGACGCCCTTCGGGTCTTTGATGGCCGGGATGGTGACGGCGGTGGCGTGCTCGAGGTCGCTCTGCTCGAAGCCGACGGGCTGGGTGGTGGTGATGACCTCGTCCCAGTTCGGCGAGGCGGCGAGCTGGTGGGCGAGGTGGACCTCGGATCCCTCGCCGAAGGCGAGGTAGGTGAGGTGGTCGGGGTAGTCGGTGGCATCGAGGGGCTTGTAGTGGACGACGTCCTGCTTGCGGCAGGTGGCGGTCGTCTCTTCCAGGATCTTGGTGAAGGTGCGAGCGCCGGTGCTGTCGACGGTCACGCGCTCGAGTACCACGGGCAGCGAGTCGCGGCTGCCGTCGACGATCTCCTTGAGCGGCCAGTGGCCCTCGGAGAACAGGGAGTAGTACACGCGCCGGTCCTCGTGGTTCCCGAGGTCGTTGAGGTACTTCTTCCGCAGGCTCCCGTCCAGGCCGAACTTGGTGATCATCTGGAAGGCGTGGACGGCGACGTGGTAGAGCGGGAGGTGGTAGGCGAAGATCGTGTCGGTGCCGATGAGCAGGAACCGGTGGCCGTGGGCGGCGGCGTCGGACGAGGTGGTGGCGTCGGTGGTGGTCATGCGGGCACTCCTCCGGGTGGGATGGGGTGGGGTCGGGTGTTCTGTCGGCCGCCGGCGAAATCCGTCGGGCCGGCGGCGTGGCGGCGGCGCCAGAAGGCGTGCCGGGGCCATCGGTGTTCGAGGCCGTAGAAGGTGCGCCGGTTGCGCAGGTGGGTGGCGGTGATCGTGTCGAGTTCGGCGGCGTAGCGGCTGAGGGCGGTGCGGTCGCCGCCGAGGTGGCCATGGACCGCCTGGCCGGCCCGCATGCCGGTGTACAGGGCGGTGAGGATGCCCTGCGACGACAGCGGGTCGAAGGCGGCGGCGGCGTCGCCCGCGGCGACCCACCCGTCGCCGTGGACGGCGTCCAGGCGGACGGTGTGGGCGGGCGCGCGCCGTACGGCGGCGGCCGGCCACGGGTGCGCGGACACCCGGGCGCCGGTGTGGCGGGTGCGGGCCACGTCGGCGCGCAGGCTGGCGCTGCCCGTCCGGGGGGCCGGCAGGTCCGCGTCGGTGTACCGGGCGAGCAGCATGTGACCGGCGGGCAGCAGCGCCGTGTACCACCAGCCGTCCGGCACGGCCTCCACGAGGGTGGAGGCGTCCGGGGCCGGTGTGGCCGACGGGGGCAGGGTCAGGCAGAGCGCGACGAGCCGGTCGTGGACCACCCGGCGGGCTCCGGCCGCGGTGGCCAGGCCCGCTCGGCGGCCGGTGGCGTCGACCAGCCAGCGGCAGCGCACGGTGCCGCGCTCGCGGGGGCCGCGCAGCTCCACGGTCCAGGTGCCGTCGCCGGAGCGGCTTGCGGGACGGGCCGTGGTGCGTTCGGCCACGTCGGTGCCGAGGAGGCGGGCGCGCTCGCGCAGCTCCCGGTCGAAGCGGCCGCGGTCCAGGTGCCAGCCGTGGCCGTGCGGGTCGAGGATGCTGTCCTGGGCGACGAGGCCGTCCGAGCCCCAGGCCGACAGGTTCGCGTAGCAGGGCAGGTGGTGGCGCACGTCGAGGACGTCCTGCGTGCCGAGATCGCGGAGAAGGACCCGGGCGGCGGCCGGGAGCGCCTCGCCGAGGGGCGGAGGTCCCGTGGCGGCGTCGGCGAGCAGGACGGTGCGGCCGGCGCGGCGCAGTGCCAGGGCGGTGGCGGAGCCGGCCGGGCCGCCGCCGGCGACCACCACGTCGTACGCGGGCGCCGCCGCCCCGCGGTGACCGGTGGGGTCCACCGTCACGAGGAACCCTGATGGATGCCCGAGCCGTTGGCGACGTCCTCCCCGAAGGGGTCGAGCTTGTCGACGTAGCCGACGGTGATGTTCTCGGGGGCGATGCCGAGGTCCTCGGCGAGGTCGGTCCGCGCCGTGTCCTGGGCGGTGTCGTCGGCGGTCTGCGGTACGTGAAGGGTGACCAGGTTCCGCTCGTCCGGTACCCCCTCGAGGTTGAAGCCGGGCACGGACTCGACCTGGAATTGCGGCGGGTACCGGTTGTCGCCGACGGTGTAGCGGCGGGTCTCCACGACGCCGAAGCGGTGCCACTCCGCGGCGGCCTGCTTCAACTGCTCCTTGTAGGTGCCGCGCAGGCCCCGCAGCCAGGAGGCCCGGTTGGCGAACGCCGCCGCGCGCTCGTCCTCCGAGGGTGTGAGGCCGCCCTCCTTGTTGACGATCCGGAAGTCGCGCTCGGTCAGCACGTGGTTGGGCACCCGGGCGGGCCAGAAGGTCGGCAGGTGGGGGTCGTACCGGGCGCCCAGGCCGGCGGTGGACTCGTAGCCCGAGCGGCAGCTGGCGGTGTCCGTCTGCCAGGGGATGGCCATCCACCGGGTCAAGCCGCCCGGGCCCTGGGCGTGCAGGGGGCCGTCGGCGGCCAGAGCCTTCTCGGGAGTGAGCTCCTCGCCGTAGTCGGGCTCCGCCTGTTCCTCGGGGCGGTGCAGGATGCGGAACGGTTCGGCGAACATCGTCGCGTGCCGGATGGGCCAGGTCACCTCGCAGCCGGGGTGGAAGGCGTCGGCGAGGCAGAAGTCGAGGGCGGCACGGTCCAGGAGCCCGGGCTGCTCTGCGAGGGGCGCCTCCTCCAGGTGGCGCGGGAAGCCGGGCCCGGGGGTGTCGACGAAGTCGCCCTTGGACCACCTGAGCAGCATGTCCATCTGGAGGGCCGACAGGGTCATGTACTGCCGTGGTGACTTGGGGCGGCTCGCCATGCCGTCGCCGTAGAACCACGGCCAGGTCATCGGCGCCAGTCCGTCCCGCTCGTAGTCGCGCATGGCGGTGTACACCTGGCGGCGCAGCTCGCGGTAGGTGGTGCCGGGCTGGGAGAGGCGGCGCTGCAGTTCGGTGGTGGTGAAGTCCTGCGGGCCGTCGCAGCCGAAGTGGGTGGCGAAGCCCTTGTTGACTCACTGCAGATGGCTGAAGCGCTCCAGGAGGGGCGCGATGTCACGCTTGAAGGAAACCTGGGCGGGCCGGGGCAGTTGGCCCGTGCTGACGAAGACGTCGAGGAGCAGGTCATAGAGGGTGCGCACGGTCTTGATGTCCGGTGCGTAGTTGGGCGGGCCCACCACGACCCAGGCGGGTCTGACCTCGATGGGGCGGCCGCCCACGGTGACGGTGGCGGTGACCGGGCCGTCCGAGATGTCGTCGTACCAGCCGTCGTTGTTGCCGAACGAATGCAGTGGCTCGTTGTTCTTCGCAGCGGACCGGCCGGAGCCGCCGAGCACCACGAGCCTGCCGCTCTCGTCGGTCTGCATCCGGCCCAGCGGGACGGCGATGCCCTGGAACATGCCGCCGGTGAACTCCACGCTCTGGCCGGTGCCGGCGCGCAGAGTCTTGCGGCCGGGGTCGATGACGAGGCTGCTGCGGTCGATGCCCTTGTTGCGCCTCGGCGTGCTGCGGCCCTGCATGTCAGGGATGTCGAGGGCGAGGCTGAACTCGTACCAGGCGGCCTTCTGGTTCGCGACGTGGACGCCCCACTCGATCGAGGCGTTGTCATTCGTGAGTTCGCGTACGACCCTGCCGCGGCTGTCGTAGCCGTAGATGCGAAAGCGGGCGGCCTGACGCTTGAAGGCGCCGGTTTCGTCCTTGAGGGAACCGGCCGGCATCGGGTCCGGGTCCGGTGTCTCGGGGCCGTAGTACCAGCCGTCGTCGCGGGTGCTGTTGCCCACCCGGGCCACTCCGATCGCGGGGTGGATCTTCGCGTAGGCGATGTCGTCACTCATGGTGGTTGCGGGTTCCTTCCGAGAGAGTGCAGGCCGCAGGGGCGTGGTGCCGCTCCTGCGGGTGGGCGGGTGGTCAGGAAGACGGAGTCGGTCTCCCTGTTCGCGAGGAGCCCGGCAACGAGCTCGTCCGGGCGGTGCTGGGACGGTCGGCCGCGTAGCCGGTGGCTGCCGCCCGTGGCGTTGTCCTGATCGGTCCTGGGCGGCGCCCAGGCGGTCTCGATCGGTGACGGGGTCGGTGGGCATGCCCTTTCCGTGGCCTGCTCGTTGACCATGTAGTAGCGGTCCCCCGCCCGCCCCGGTACCGCCAAGGGCCCTCCTCTGGCCCAGTCGGGTGACCCGTTCACCGGGGAAACGATCAAGCCGCACGGCCATCTGGCCAAGCGCACGACCGGGGCGCACGAGAGCGCCGAACACCCGCCCCGCGGCGCATCTGGGAAGCGAACGGATGGATCACGCGGCGTCGTCACATGGCGGATTCGGCAGCCGGGCAGGGCTGCGGGTGCCGGGGCCTCCCGGCGCCGGTCCAGACCGTGTGCCGGTCGCGGCCACCCCGCAGATCCTGCGGGACTTCTTCGCGCCGTCCGTCACCGACCAGGCAGGAGTCACCGCATGAGCGAGGAAGCCGCCGGGGCCCACCCGGCACCAGGGGTGCCGGAGGAAGACGGCCTGCTCGCAGAGGCCCGGCGACTGCTGCCCGACGTCATCGGCCTGCGCAGGGACCTGCACCGCGATCCGGAACGGGGCCGGCACCTGCCCCGCACCCAGGAACGGGTCCTTGAGTGCCTCGCAGGTCTTCCCCTGCACGTCACCACGGGCACATGCCTCAGCTCGGTGACAGCCGTCCTCGAGGGCACACGTCCGGGCCGCACGGTGCTGCTGCGCGCCGACATGGACGCGCTGCCCCTGCACGAGGACACCGGCCTGGACTTCGCCTCCCGCATCCCCGGCGCCATGCATGCGTGCGGTCACGATCTGCACACCGCAATGCTCGTCGGCGCCGCCCGCCTCCTCACGGCGCGACGGGAGGAGCTCGCGGGACGGGTGGTGTTCATGTTCCAGCCCGCCGAGGAGAGCGGCGGCGGCGCCGCCGACATGATCGAGGAGGGCCTCCTGAACACCCCCGACGGACACAGCGTGGACTCGGCCTTCGCCCTGCACGTCACCACTCGCTTCAAATCCGGCACCCTTCACCTGCGGCCGGGCCCCATGTTCGCGGCCTCCGACCTGATCCACCTCACCGTGCGGGGCCGAGGCGGCCACGCCTCGGCGCCCCATCTGGCACTGGACCCCATCCCGGTGGCCTGCGAGATCGTCCAGGCCCTGCAGAGTTTCGTCACCCGGACGGTGAACGTCTTCGATCCCGCCGTGGTCACCATCGCCCGCATCGAGGCGGGCACCACCACCAACATCATCCCGGCGACGGCCGAACTCCACGGCACCTTCCGCACCCTGACCCCCGACACACGCCGCCGGGTACGCGCGGGCATCGAATGCGTAGCCCGCCACATCTGCGCCGCGTACGGAGCCGAGGCCGCCATCGAGCTGTACGAGGGCTATCCGCCGCTGCACAATGAGCCGGCGTTCACCGCTGCCGTGGGTCAGGCCGTTGCCGCACGGCTGGGACAGGGCATCGTCCACGACCTCGCCGAGCCGGTCATGGGTGCCGAGGACTTCGCCTACGTTCTCGAACGCGTCCCCGGCGCCATGGCCTTCCTCGGCGCCCGCCCGCCCTCGTCACCGAGCCGGGACATCCCGGACATGCACTCCGACCAGGTCGTCTTCGACGAGGATGCCATGATCACCGGCATCGCCACACACGCAGCTGTCGCCCTCCACCACACCAGCCCACCAGGAGGGTGAAGCCACCGGACGCCCGGCGGCACATGCCGTCGGAGAAGCTTCCCCCATCACTCGCATGACCACAGGAGGACGCCTTGATCACCGCGCACCACTGGATCGACGCCCTCGGCCTGGAAGCCCACGTGGAAGGCGGATACTTCCGTCGGACCTTCCAGGCAGACCACCGCCCGCGCATCAAGACTCCGGTTGGTGAGCGCTACACGCTGACCTCCATCCACTACCTGCTCACCCACTGGTCGCCCGTCGGGCACTGGCACCTGAACCGGTCCGACATCCTGCACTTCCACCACCACGGCGAGCCGATCACCTACCACCTGCTCCACCCCGACGGCCGCTACACCAGCGCCGTTCTCGGACAGGACACCGGCCAAGGACAGGTGCTCGCCTTGGCCGTGCCTGGAGGGGTCTGGAAGGCCTCCCACCTCACCTCCGGAGACCACGCCCTGATCAGCGAAGCCGTCGCGCCCGGATTCGACTACGCCGACATGACCCTCGGCCGGTCCGACGAGCTCGTGACGCGATTCCCCGCGCACGCCGACCTCATCCAGCGCTACTGCCGGCCGGCCCACGGCTAGCTTCAGTCTTTTCGAGGGCGGTGAAGTACTGCTTCATCGGGCGGTCGCGCATGCCGTCTGAAGCGGGGGCGAGCATGTCGGGCGATGTAGCCCAGGGTGTCGCCGTAGTGGAAGGCCGGCACAGCGGGCCGTGCGTGCACCGTACGGGTGACCGTCGGTGCGCCGGGGTGTCCGCCCGCGGGCCGACCGCGCTGCCCGCCCCCGCAGGTCGTCCCCCGCGCAGCGCCACGGCCCCTCGGGCCGGCTCAACGCCCGGGATCAGATGTCGGAGCTCCAGACTTCGGGACCTCCGCCTTCCCAGCGGATGGGCCCGTCCTCGGAGAGGTCCACGTCCTCCAAGCCGGCACGGCGCAGGAACTCCGACACATCACCGGGTGTGTACGCGCGACCGAGGTCGGCGTCCACGCCCAGCGCGTGCACGGTCACTTTGCGCCCGCCCTTCGGCGACACGGGGTGGATGACGATTTCCGTCTGGTCGGGCATGTGTCCAGCCTGCGCCTGGATCCTTCGCGGGGCACCTTGAGGCTCGGCCGCCTCCGGCGGCGGGGCATCGCCCGCGCCCTTTCCTAGCGGACCGGCCGGGCCCGGAACCGGGGCCACCGCCGATCCGGACGCCAGTGCCGACGAGGAGGTGCAGCATCCGCAGCGTGCGCATGGCGTTGGTGGTGCGCGCGGCCGTGATGGGAGGGCGCCGCGCCAGCCGGCGGAACAAAGTCCGTCTCGATCGCGTCCAGCCAGCCGACGGCCTCGTCCTCGGAGAGTTCCGGCCGCACGGGTGATGCCCTGGGCGAGCCGGCCGTCGTCCTGTTGGGCGAAGAGCTCGTCGGTCGGAGCCACGAGCCGCGCCGTCGCCGGCGCGAGCGCCTCCATCGCGTCGACCTCCGGGTGGAGCCGAGCCCGAAGGTTCCCAGCAGGTCGCCGCCGTGCGGGACGGCGTGGAGCCAGCCGGGCTCCGGGTCGTACCCGTGCAGGTCCGTCTCGACCGTGCCGTGTGTCCCTTCACCGCTTGCCGCCGCGCATGAAGGTCCTCAGGGGCAGGTGGCGTGGTGACCGGACGCATGACGTGCGCACCCTTGAGGGGTGAATGGTCAGCGTGTGGACCGGTTGCTTGCGGGCGGCCGGTCCACGGATGCTCCTGGCTTTGCCGGTCAGAGCTTGCTGCGGGTCCAGGTCGCTTTGTAGCACTTGCAGTCTTCGTAGTACTCCCACTGGGAGTCCTGGTTCTTGCTGCCTGTCAGGAATGCCTTGGACGGCTTGATCTTGCGCTCATCGTGCAGCTGAGCGCTTTCGTTGTAGACCTTGACGGTGTAGGGGGTTCCCTGGCCCTCGCTGGAGAACCAGAGTTCCTTCGGTGCTCGTGCCGGATTCGTGGGTGAGACGTCCTCCGTCATCTCCCCATCGATCTCGATCTTTTGGTTCTCGATACGCTCCCAGTCGCAGCCCTCGTGCTTCTGCATGACTTCGTCGATGGTCAGGGCCATCTTGTAGGTGCCGCCTACGTTCCATACGACGGCGTAGTCGTGGGTCTCGCGAGTTCGACGGCGTCGCCCTCCAACGTCCTGAGGGTGTAGCCGATGATCGAGTACCCGTCGTGATTGCCCATGCACAAAGGGTCCGCACGCGCCCAGCACTCTCGCGGGCCGGCACTCCCTCAGCTGGGCCATCCTGTTCACCGCGGAAACGATCACCCAGACGCTCATCTGGGCAGGCTCACGAGAGGGGCGCATTCTCTCGCGCCCGACGGAGCCGTACCGCTCAGCCGACCACGACCGGTGGATCAGCCCCGCCCAAACCAGGTGCTTGCGGCCATCTAGGTGACGGGGATTCGTTCCTGCGTTCGGGCCGGGCGATGTCTGCGCTGACCGCACCCTGTCTGTCGCTAACGTCACCCCGACCCCGCCCCTCTCGCCGGCAGGCATCATCTCCCGGTGGTGCGTGCGCTCCTTGCTGCTCGGAGCCCCGCTGGCCGGGCAGATCCGATCGCGATGGCCGTCCGACGTTCGCCCCGGACACCGGACGTCAGGGCGGTGCTGCGGGACGAGGGCGTAAACGTGAACCGCGAAGGAGTGCCATGGCCCCGACGACAATCGACCACACTGTCCGCAAGCACAGCCCGCAACTCGCTTACACGATGGTGCAGGCCGCCGCTCTCGCCTACAAGGACGAGCCAACGATCGAGAAGACGGCCAGGGAGTGGGGTTTCGATCGGCTCCGTCACCACCAGACCCGGTTCACGCCGCCGTTCCCGCTGCAGGACACCCAGGCGTACACGATCGCCAGCGACAAGATGATCATTACCGGGTTCAGGGGGACCGAACCGGCGCAGATCAAGGACTGGCTCTCCGACGCCACCACCCCGCCCCACCCGGGCCCCGGCAAGACCGGCTACGTCCACTACGGCTTCGGGCAGGCCCTGGACTCCATCTACCCCACGGTCAAGGAAGCCCTCGCCGACTTCCGGGACAATGACCAGAGCATCTGGTTCACCGGACACAGCCTTGGCGGCGCCCTGGCAATGCTGGCCGGCTGCCGCATGTATCTGGAAGCCCCGCACCTGCAGGCCGACGGCATCTACACCTACGGCCAGCCCCGAACCTGCGACCGCCTCCTGGCCGCAGCTTGCAACAAGGGCTTCAAGGACCGCCTGCACCGCTACGTCAACAACAACGACATCATCCCTCAGCTCCCTCCAGAGCCGGCGTACACCCATGTGGACACACTGCACTACATCGACTCCAGCGGCCGTGTCCGCTCCAGCATGCCGCTGATGAGCGCGCTCACCGACCGGGTCAAGGGCGCGACCGCCGACCTCCTCGCCCCGGCCAGCGACGCTTTGCGCGACCACCCGATCAAGCACTACGTGGCCGCCATGGAGAAGAACCTCACCTGATCCTCCCAACGCACGTGTACGCCGGCTTACGGCTCGGTCCGCGATTGATGCTGGGTGTCGCTCCGTCTCGGGAGCAGCTGATCTGGGGTGTTGCGACGAGCGTTGACCAGCCCGGGGTGTTGTGATGTGCGGTGCTCGGTCGGGATATTCGCTGGTCGCCGCTTGTTGATGGTGGTCATACTGCAGCGATGGATCCAGTGACTCTCGAGACCGACCGTCTGCTGTTGCGGGCATTCACACCTGTCGACGTGGATGCGGTGTACGAAGCCTGCCAGGACGAAGACATCCAGTTCTACACCCCGGTGCCGGTGCCGTACCGGCGTGCGGACGCGGAGGAGCTCGTCGGCGAGAAGCTGCCTGCTCAGTGGGCCGAGGACAGGGACTACACTCTCGGCGCGTTCCGCAAGGACACCGGCGCCCTGGTCGGCTCGTACTGCCTGACCCTGATCAGTCGCGGCGTCTGGGAGCTCGGTTACTGGGCGGTCAAGGAACAGCGCGGACGCGGGTACTCGGTGGAGGCCGCTCGGGCCCTGTGCGACTGGGGCTGGGCCACCCTCGACGTCCACCGCATCGAGTGGTGGGCCATGGCCGGGAACACCGGCTCGCGTGCCGTCGCCGAGAAACTCGGCTTCACCGTCGAAGGGACACTGCGCAATCGCAGCATCGCCAACGATGGCAAGCCGCACGACTGGTGGGTGGGCGGACTGTTGAGGCCCTGATGCTCGGGCTTGCCTGGACGCCTGGCCGACCAGCCTCTCCGGAGAGCCCGGTCACTGACGAAGACACAGGTCAGGGGCGTTGCCCCTGCCGGAGGAGCGACTGAAGCGACTCACCCTCCGGTATGCGAGGACGTTCCTGAGCCCAGGCGTGACACAGACGCCGAACAACAGCCGGCCCCGAGCTGACCTGGGCGCACGAGGCTGCGTGACCACCCTCAGTGCTCACGGATCCTTGACCACCACCGGCCGCCCACCGTGAAGGCGTTCACCGGCCCTGGATTCGGCAGAGTGCGACGCTCGCACTCATCGTCGATACGAGCAACCAGCCGGCCGAGATCGCGCCGGGCACCGCGAGGGAGGTGAAGCATGACCTCTTCCAGATCATCGCGGGCATACTCCACCTCCAGTCCGGGCTGCCAGACCTGGGGTGCCTTCAAGTAACGGCCGGGCTGCCTGAACGCCCAATCGAAACGAGCAAGCGCGTCAGCAACTGCACCAGGCCACATCTGCTCATCCTCAACACGGCGGACAGCTGCACGAGTCTTCGCGGAAACGCCCCGGATCCGCCGAACTGCAACGTGTCTGCCAGGCCGCCACAGCTCAGCACGGACGGCCTTCGGGCGCCTACACGGCATCGCCCCTTCTGGTCAACATGCCGGCATCCTGCCACGAACGAGGCTGACCCCGCATGCACGATCGAGCCCCCCGCCACTCGGGGTGCTCATGATTTTTTTACGGGACTCGACGTCGCTCCGAAGGGACTCGTCACCACTTTCGGTGCACGGTTGCCTTGCTGCCGGTCACCAAGCTTGCCGGCGGAACGTCATCGGCCACGACCGCGCCGGCGGCAACCACGGCGTCACGGCCGATGCTCACGCCGGGCAGGATGGTGGCACCGGCACCGATCCACACGTTCTCCGCCACGTCGATGGATGCGCCGGTGAGGTACAGACGCCGCTCCTCGGGATCAACCGGGTGACCGCTGGTGATGAATGTGACCCTCGGTCCGACCATCACGCGCTCGCCGAGACGGATCCCGGCGTAATCCAGGAACGTGCAGTTCTGGTTGATGAAGACGCGTTCGGCGAGGTCGAGGTTCAGGCCGTGGTCCGTGAAGAAGGGCGGATAGATCGTGACTTTCGGCGGCAGTGGCTTGCCGAGGATCTGTTCGAACAGTTCCGCTTTGCCTGCTTCGTCTTCGAAAGGCAGGACGTTCAGGCGGGAGGTGAGCTCGGTGACCCGCAGGACTCTTTCGGCCATGGCTTGGAACTCGGCGCTGTGGATGCGCATGAGACGGTCGCTGGACATGCCACGGTCCTTTCTGTGTACCAGTGACTGGACAAGAATTTTTTGTGACGCCAGCCTGGACACCCTCGCGACGGCACTTTATGGGAAGACCGACGACCTGCTGAAGGCGTCCCCGCATCTGGCGCCATGGCGGTCCGGCCGTGGGATCGCCCCGCAGCTCACCGACGCCGAACTCCTCACGCCTGCGATGATGCAGGCCATGCTCGGCTTCACTTCCGGGCCGCCCCTCCCGGTCAGGGCCGGACCCGGCAGGGGTCGACGTCGTGGGGTTCTTGACCGCCGCGCACGGCCGGGGCGTCGGCGTCGACCGGTCCGTCGCCGTCCTCCTGGCCCAGCAGGGCGCCGCCGCGCCGACGGCCGGATCGGCGGCCACGGCCGGGTTCCCAACGCCCGGCCCCCCCGCCCCCGCCCCCAACCCGCCCGCCAGCAGGGTGCTGGGTACACAACCAGGTCGACGGGGGCTGATGCGATATCCGATTATGCGTTCATGCCCCTGAGAGAGACCCTTGCTCGAGTCGATGCAGACCTGGCCGCCGGCCGGGTTCCCGTCGCGCGCCAGCGTTTGCGTGGCCTCGTCTCGTCCTTCCCGCACGACCTGACGCTCCGTCGGCGCCTGGCCGAGGTGTACCGGCTGTACGGCGATGCCGCCGAGGCCGGGCGCTGGATGTACCTCGAAGTGGACCGCGATGCCGACGAGACCGCCGCCTTCGAGGCGCGGTACCGGTGTTCCGCCTGGCGGATGAAGGCTCTCGCCTGGCGCGGCCCTGAGGCGATGGCTGCCACCCCCTTCGCGGAGAAGCAGCTGGTCGCAGTGCGGACGGCCTGCGCCGGACAGGTGGGGCACCCCGTCGACTGGGACGATCCCGACTCCTACCGGGACGGCCTGGAGGGCGAGGACGAGGAGGTACCGCCCACTCCGTGGACGGTCCGCGACGTGCTGTCCGGCCTCGGCTGCCTGGTGGGAGCCCTCGTGGTCCTCGCGATCTGGGTGAACGGCCTCGTTGTCCTCTTCGACTGACCCAGGTCACCCAGGGGTCAGGGGGAGCGCCGCTCAAGGAGGTCAACACCAGCGGGGCAACGCTTGACCTCAACCATGGTTGAGGGGCGAGCCTCGTGGCATGAGCACTCACGAGACGATGGCTCTTCTCTTCCGGAACACCATGCGCATCACCGACGGCCACATGGAGGGTTTCCGCAGCGCCATCGCCAGGGCCGTGGCGTTCGCGGAGCGGCACGGGCCACAGCTGATGGTGCAGACCTTCGTGGACGAGGAGCGGATGCTCGCGCACAGCTTCCAGCTCTACCGGGACTCCGACGCGGTCCGCACCCACTGGAAGCTGGCAGACCCGTACATCCAGGAGGTGATGGAACACTGCCAGGTGGAGTACTTCGAGGTGTTCGGCGAACCGGACGCCGATGTGGTGGCAGGCATGAAGTCGGCACTCGGCGACCAGTGTGCGCTTACGTTCAGCCCGCGCATCGCCGGGTTCGTCCGTTTTGCCACCGCACCCAGCACGTAGCCCCGGCCTCTTCTGACCTCGAAACAGGGCTCACCATGCTGCAGCTGCGGTCCAACGTGATGGAATCGTGGGCGAGCACGGCGAGGACCAGGAGCGCGGCGCCGAACCGGCACGGCCGCCGCTCACCGCGGCCCACGCCCGGGTGCACCCCGGCGTCAAAGGAGCGGGTCGACTTCAAGGCCGCCGCGCACGCCAGCGCGCTCGGCAAGAGCCCGCTCGTGCCAGTCCTGTCCGTAAGCCTCGTCGGGCGTGACCCACGTGGTGGGGCAGGCCGACTGGCTCCATTGCAGCGAGCCTGTGGTCGCGCCCGTTGCCGATCACGCCGCACCGGCAGGGCTCACCACGCTCGGCGAGCGACCTCACGGGAGAAGGGCGCCATTGTCCCCGGCCCCCGGCGGGGGACAGACCGGGGACGTGTCCGCCTGGTCTTCGCTCGGGCTTGAGATGCTGACGCTCGGACGTAGAGACGGTACTTGCCGCCGACTCACCTGAGTCGGTGGTAGCCGGCAGCCATTCACATGGCCCACCGCCCTCACATCCCAAGACGTCGAAAGGGAGGCGAGTTCCCGGACGGGAGATGAACACCGCCGGTTCACGGCTCCAGCCCTTCGCCTCCGTGGCTCGGATCGGCCGAAACACGCTCGCCGGCGAGATCGCCAACCTCCTGTGGTACCTCCTCGCCCTCGGAGGCTGGCTCGTCCCCACCTACCAGAACCACGTCTACGGCCGCACCCTGCGCCTGCACCTGCCCCCGGCCGCCACCCCGAGCGCGGAACACACCGAACTCTCCACCCGCCACCGCCGCCTCGAACTGCACTACACCTGGCCGACCGGCCCCGGCCGCCGCACAGCCCTTACCCGGCTCCTCGACCGTCACGACACCGACCTCGGGGACGCGGCCGCCCTGCCTCCGGGCCACCGTCTCGAAGCACTCCACCCGTTCCTGACCGCACGGATCCTCGGCGTCGTTCGGCCCGAGCCACTCACCACCGACGACCTGCTCCTGGTCCTGGCCAAACTCGCCGAAGCCCAGCACCTCCCCTACAGCGCCCCGTTCACCCGCACCGAGGCCCTGCGGGCCCTCACCTACCCGTTCACCACGTGGGAGCAGACCGATGAGACCGCCTGGGCGCCCACGCCCGCGACCCCAAGCTGACCATCCACTACCGCACCAGTCGCGTCGTCACCCCCTCGATGGTCCAGCGCCGGTGGGGCCGTATGATCAACGTCTCCAGCGTCAACGCCCGCACCGGGCGCCCCGGCCCGAGGACCAGATCGCCCGCCAGTGCGTCCCGCGCCGAGGCCAGTCCGAAGACGTGGCGGCCGCCATCGCCTTCCTCGCCGGCCCCAGCGCATCGTTCATCACCGGACAGTCGTTGCACATCGACGGCGGCTTGTGCCTCCACTGAACCCGCCGCCACCACTCACCGAGGAGAAGGACCTTATGAAGGAGCGCGTTCGTGCCGTCTTCGTCACTCCGAACGGCACCACGCTTGTGATCAAGCGCGTCCGCCCCGGCATCACCCCCTACTGGGTCATCGTCGGCGGCGGGGTGGAGGAGAGCGACGCCTCCCGCGAGGAAGCACTCCTGCGCGAGGTCCGCGAAGAGATCGCCGGCGACGCCGAGATCGTCCGCCTCCTCCACGAGATGGAGAACGCCCAGGGTGAGAAGGAGTTCTTCTACCTGGCCCGCATCAACACGTGGGACTTCGAGAACCGCACCGGACCGGAGTTCGCCCGCAGTGACCGAGGAGAGTACATCCTCGAGGAAGTCCCGCTTACCACCAAGGCCATCGCGGACCTGAATCTGCTGCCGGGGGAGATTTCCACGGTGCTGTGCCAGGCCCTCAACAGTGGAGACCTGCTCGCCATGTAGGACCTGCCAGGGGCAAGGTGGGCTGCGGCGGCAGTCATCCACAGCTCGAGGCTGCCTGCCGGATCGCCGCTACGCGGCCGAGTGCGTGAGACCTGCCGTACAGAGGTCTCTCGAACACCCGGTCTTGCCGAATTCGGCCAAGACGGCACATTGCCGCCAATCCCCGGTGAACTGGTCACAACGCCGCTGACCTCCAGCTACACAAGACCACGGGGGCAATCGTCCGCTCCCCCATGACGGGCCGGACGGGGGACGGGACACTGTGCTCACGATCAACGTGGCGGTACTCCTGGCGGTCGTCGTCATCCTGCGGCTACGCCGCCGCACCGAAGCCCGAAGTCGGTTCGACGAGAAGTTGACCGTGGTCATCGTCCTGGCGCTGGGCGTCATCCTCGCCCCCACCGACGTCGGCCAAGGCATTGCCGGCTTCACCGGCCAGCTGGTCAGCGGCGTCTCCCAGGCCGGCCAGTGACCGGCGAACCGCATTCCCCGAAGCAGGCGGCCCGCAGCCGTCCTACCGCTGCTTTCCCCGGGCGGGGCAGGTGAGCGGCCGCCGTCCGATCCGGCGCTCCCGCCGCCGGCCCAGCATGACGCGGCGGCGGAAGAACCAGCGCATGGAGCAGGTCGTCCTCGCCGCGCTCCGGCCGGGCTCAGCCTGGCGGTCACCGCGCTGCGGTGGCTGGCCGCACACCCCTGGATCGTGGCCGCCGCACTGTTCGTGGCCGCCGCGGGAGCCGGAGCCTGGGCGTGGCGGCGCAGGGAGGCCGCCCGGTGGGAGCACGTACGGGCGAGCGGCATGCGCTACCCCCTCGGACAGCTCGACTCTCTCCATCACCGGGCGTTCGAGTTCGCGGTGCGGGACCTGATGCGCCGCGACGGCTGCACGGACGCGCGGCAGGTCGGCGGCCGCGGCGACAGCGGCGCCGACGTCAAAGCCACCGACCCCTTCGGGCGTCGCTGGGTCATCCAGGGCAAGCACAGGAAGGACGGCTGGTCAGGGAAGCCGGTCGGCACCCCCGACCTCCAGGTCCTCAACGGCACCGGCCGCCAGGTCCACGACGGCGACGTCCTGGTCATGCTCACCAACGGGCGCATCACCGCCAACGCCGCCGACTTCGCGAAGTCCCAGAACCTCCACCTGGTCGACCGCCACCTCCTCGCCGAACGGGCCAGCGGATCCCGCCCCCTGTGGGACCTCCTACGCGCCCTGCCCCCGGCAGGCCGCCGAAAGACTTCCTGAAACACAGGATCACGAGCCGTCGCACGGAGTAGCTGGACACCGCTGCGAACGTCATGCGTCACGCCCGGCGAAATCCGGGTCTGCGCCCTGACACGCGTAAGGCCTTCAGGGCAGCGTCACCTTCTGCTTCGCCCGCGCCGCAGGCGCCAGCGAGTAGTCCGTGGGTGCCGGTTCGTCTGGCTGGCTTCTGCGGCTGGACCGCCGAGCGGGTCGGTGTCTGCCTTGGCGGCCCGGACCGGACCGGGTCCCGGCGGGCACCGGTGAGCACGAAGGCGGACGAGGACCCCTGACTGCCGGCCGTTGGTGTCGGCCGGTCGATGTCCGTGGGGGGTGGTGAGCGCGGACGCCCGCGCGTTGTGAGGCCCGCCGACCGAAGGCCTGACCGTTCCGAACGACCTGGGCCTGTCCGACCGGCTCGCGGCCCTGGAGCAGCTCGGCGTGGGGCGACACGGCAGCCGGCTGGTGACCATCACCAGGGACTGCAGGCCGGCCAGTCGGGGCGCGGCAAGAGCCTCGAGGAGCTGCGGCAGCGCCGCGAGGACGACATGATGCGCGACGAGGGCGTCCTGCGCGACGACGAACTCTGACCTCCGCCTCCCCCGACACAGAGCCCGGCCGGCCACCTGTCTCACCCCCGGCCGGGCCCTGTCACGCCTTGGTGGGGTTTGCCACCCTCGCAGAGAGACCTGCGGCAGACTCTGCCTGCGGGGCCCGCACTCCCGGGGAGGCGGGGGGGGGCAGCCGGGGACCGTCCGGGGGGCTGACGATCCGGGTCGCGGACACCGCGGCGGCCCGAAGGGTCAACAGTGTGACGGCGACCAGTCCGGGCGGTGTTCTCTGTCCGGGCCACGGGGCAGGTTCACAGGGTTCGTGTCATGACCGTGCCGACGAAACTGGCCGCCCTCGTCGATCGCGGAGACGTGATCGGCGACGAGGGCCAGTGGCGCCGGATCCGTGACCTCCCGAAGGAGACCACCGCCTGGGGGGAGGGGGGAGCCGATGGTCATCGTGGCGTGGGAGGAAGGCGGTTTCGCGTTTCCCCGCCCAGGACGAACTGCTGCTTGGACGGCCGGGGTCCGCCTGAGCTCCGCGTATCGAAGGCCGCGTCACCCGCCTGGGCGTGCCAGGGCCGGCCTGCGCGACCGCGACGGTCCTCGACACCCTGCCCGAGCACGCCGAAGACACTGTCTGGGACGTCATGGACGCCCCCGTCGGCGGACGTGCGCTAAGCCGCCGTCGGCTGGCTCCCACCGTCATCGGGACTTGCAGCTGATGCCCGCATACCCGGCTGGGGGAGTGGCTCTTGCGCAGCGACGGGACGCAGGACCATGAGTGAGTCTTCCAACGTCGCCACCATGGTGAAGGGGAACCGGTCGTTCTCAAGACAGAGTGCAACGTCGTCAGAGGGACTTCCTGACGTATGCCCTGCGCCAGCTCGGCGGCGGCGGGTGACTCGGCGGCTCGGCGGAGGAACTCGGCGGAATCCGTGTCGGGCTCGGTGACCCTGCGGGCGATGTATTGAGCACAGGCCAGGTCTTCATCGGCCTGCCCGTCGTCGCCGGTGACCACGAACGTGACACTGTCACTCGTGTGCGTCCGCAAGAGCCGAGCCGTTGCCTCCGCCACCACGAAACTGGCGCACAACACCAGCGACGCCTCCTTGACCGCGAGGGCGCCGACCGTCCCTGCCGTGGTCTTCTGCACAACGGTCCGTCCGCCGAGGTCAACAGCCCGCAGCAGGCCCGCCGCAGTCACCCCATCGGGACTCCCGTTCGATCTGCCGTCTTCGAGATCGGTACGGGTAGCTACCGCTTACGTGTCGGGATGCCGCGGCAGGGCGAGCCAGTCCGGCCAGGAGATCTCTCGGCCGAGGAAGCGCGGCCGCTCGAACGGCCAGTCGGCGGCGATCCACTGCGGCACCAGAGCGTCGAGGGCCTGCTCGACCTTGCTGCCCACCAGATCGTCCACCACCCACCAGGAGATCTCGCCGTCCGCGCCGGCCCTCTCCGGTGGGTCGATGTAGACACAGCCGAGCAGAACTGTCTCCGCCGCGTCGAACAGCGCGTAGTTGAAGGACTGGTGCGCGGCGATCTCCTTCTCGTGCCGCAGAAGGTCGGCCTGGTCGGCCTCGTAGGTCATGGTGGCCGCGGGCCAGCCCCAGGCCGGGCCGAAAATGGACCACAGCCGCTCGCGTGAACCCATCACAGCCGGATAGTCGAGCGGGGTGTCCGCCTCCCGGATCGGCCGCAGGTGATGACCACCGCCCGGCAGCGGTACCAGGACGGGGTGGACGAAGCCATCGGGAAGCCAGCTCATGGCGCCCGACCGTAGCAGCGCGCGGCCGTCCGCTCCCCTGGATTATCCCCGCATACCGCCAGGCCCTGTTCTCATGCCGGGCAAGGCCGCGATCACCCGATCGAGACACCCGTTCGACCGGCAGACTCATGATCGGTATGGCAACGGCTTCTCACGCCAGCCTGGTGCGCTGGTGGCGTGACCAGGTCACCGTCGCCAGCAGCGGGCCCCACAGCAAGATGCGGCGCAGGCGGCGGCAAAGAGGGCCTCACCGGCTGAGATGCCGGAGGCCGGGCCGGGGCCGGTCAGCAGCCCACCGAAGAAGAGGACCCCCCACAGGACGGTGACCGCTCGAGGCCGACGGCTACTGATGTCGCCGGCTACGGATGCGGGTGGGTTGAGGGCTGAAACCTGGGCAGGTGCTGACTGGGCGGGGAATCTCGAACCTTCGATTGACGAGGAGGAGCCTTGAGTGACTTCCAGGCATCGAGCCGCCGACAGGACAGCAGCGCGGCGGCGGTAGCGCAGACGGCTCAGGACAAGGCGAGCGAGGGCGCCGCACTGGTTGGCGGCAAGGCCGCCGAGGTAGGCGGGACGGCGAAGGAGCAGGCGGCCAATGTCGTCGGCGAGGTCACCTCCCAGGCCCGCAGTCTTACCGGCGACCTGCGCGATCAGCTCCAGGGGCAGGCACAGACGCAGACCAAGAGCCTCGCGGACAACATGCGCCGGCTCGCACAGGAGCTGCAGGAAATGAGCGAGAGCGGCACGTCCGACTCCACCATGGCCGGTGTGGCCCGCAAGCTGGCCGACGGCGGCAACGCGGCCGCCGACCGCATCGAGCGGCGCGGGCCCGGCGGGCTGGTCAGCGACCTGCAAGACTTCGCCCGCCGCCGCCCCGGCGCCTTCCTGGCAGGCGCCGCCATCGCCGGGTTCCTGGTCGGCAGGGCCGGCAAAGGAGTGGGCGCAGCCGCCTCCGCGGACTCCGGCACGGACCATGGCAGCGGGCCGGGGGCCGGGCCGGGGGCTCGGACTGACGGAGGCGCTCCACCGGTCGAACGCTCCGGCATACCGGCCGGCTACGACGACCTGACCGACACCTACGGCCAGTCACAGCCCCCGCATGTCGTGCCGACTCCGCCTTCTTACCCGCCGGCCAGCGGTGGGCAGCCCCACGGCGGCTCGCCACGCCCGGTGGAAGGGATGTGAACTGTGGCCACCGCATACCAGGAACGGCCGACGCGCCACGCCCCGCCTCACCGTCAGGCTGCCGAGCCGTCGATCGGGGATCTGGTCGAGGCGATCGGCCAAGACATGTCCGGGCTGGTCCGCACCGAGATCGAACTGGCGAAGGCCGAGCTCACGCAGGAGCTCACCAAGGCCGGGAAAGCGAGCGGGCTGCTGGGAGGCGCCGGCTACGCCGGCCACATGGCGATGCTGTTCGCCAGCCTCACGGTCGTCTTCGCGATGGCCAACGTGATCCACATCGCCTGGGCCGCGCTGATCGTCACCGCCCTGTGGGCCGCCGTCGGCGCGGCACTCTACGTGAGCGGACGTGCGGGCTGGCGCAATGTCCACCTCAAGCCCGAACAGACCGTGGAGTCGCTGAAGGAGGATGCGCGATGGGCCCGACACCCGACGAGCTGAGGACCGACGCGGAGTACCGGCGCGCGCACCTGGCGCGCAACGTGGACGCCCTCGCGGACAGGATGACCCCCCGCAGGATGGCGCAGCGCAAGGTCACATCGGTGCGCCACCGGGTCAGCGGAGTGAGGGAGCGTGTGATGGGCACGGCACAGAGCACGGCGCACGGGGCCTCCGAAGGGCTGAGCCAGGTCACCGACACCATCGCGGAAACCGCGAGCGATGTCGGCGGGACCGTGAGCGAGACCCTTCAGCAGGCGCCCGCGCAGGTGAAACGGCAGACCCAGGGGAGCCCTCTGGCCGCCGGGCTGATCGCCTTCGGCGCCGGCATGCTCACGGCCGCGCTCGTGCCGGCCTCCGAGGCCGAGGAACGTGCCGGACGGCAACTGAGGGAGCACTCCGACGAGCTGCTGGAACCCGTCAAGCAGACGGTCGCCGAAGCAGTCCAGGAGGTCAAGGAGGAGATGCAGGAGCCCGCGGCGCAGGCCGTGGAAGCGGTGAAGTCCACCGCCAAAACCGCCGCGGAGACGACCAAGGACCACGCGCAGAGCGCCGGCCAGGAGACAGCGCAGGAGCTGCGCCAGGTGGGTCAGGACGCAGCCGAAGAAGTGCGCCGCACCCCCGGTACCCCCGGTACCCCCGGTACCCCCGGTACCCCCGGTACCCCCGGTACCCCCGGTACCCCCGGTACCCCTTGAGACCACCTCGACAGGGGCTGCTGAGAACGATGCGGGCTCGCGGCATCCCGCGGGCCCGTCCTCACGGCCCGGTCTCCACGAAGGGCTTCTCCTCGTGGAGGGTTCATCTCGTGTTCGGCCTCGGTGATGTCGGGGCCGGACACGGCAGCATCGCAGTTCTCGTCGATGATCGGTTCGCGTCCGACGCGGACGTCTTCACGGCGACGGGGACGGTCTGCTGCACTTCCTCGGTCACGACGTACTCGCGCAGCCTGGTGCGGCCGGCCTCGCAGCGTCCGGTGCCGGCTCTCCTGGCGTGCGGGCACCCCGCTCAGCCGGCCCGGCCTCGCGGTCGGTGCATGGGTGGGGCGTGACTGGAAAGGCGTCCGACATGACACGTGAGCCGAAAAGAGAGCACGGTGACCACCACGAGCGCACCGGCGGAGAGCCCGGCAGCGTGGGTCCCGACGAGCGGATTGAGGAGCGGGCGCCGGATCAGCTTTCACAGATGCCGAAGCGGTCGTGGATGGCGGTACTGCGCGGCACGCTGAAGGAGTTCAAGGACGACGAGCTGGCCGACCGGGCCGCTGCTTTGACCTACTACGGAGTGCTGGCGCTCTTCCCGGCCTTGCTGGTGCTGGTGTCACTGCTGGGTCTCGCGGGTGAGTCGGCGACGAAGCAGGTCCTGGACAACCTGCAGAAGCTGACGCCTGGCTCGGCGCGCGACGTGATCAGCAACGCGGTGCAGCAGCTGCAGGGCAACAGCGGTGTCGGCTCCATCCTGGCCCTCGTCGGCCTGGCGGTGGCCATCTGGTCCGCCTCGGGCTACGTGGCCGCGTTCATCCGTACCTCGAACGCCGTCTACGACATGCCCGAGGGCCGCCCGATCTGGAAGGTGCTGCCGCTGCGCCTGGCGCTGACGATCACGCTGATGATCCTCGCGGTGGCCAGTGCGTTGATCGTGGTGTTCACCGGCGGCCTGGCCCGCCAGGCGGGGACTGCCCTCGGGATCGGGGAAAGTGCGCTGACCGTGTGGTCCATCGCGAAGTGGCCGGTTCTGGTCCTGCTCGTCACGATCATGATCGCGATCCTGTACTGGGCCGCTCCCAACGCCAAGGGACGCGGTTTCAAATGGGTCACCCCCGGGAGTTTCCTGGCGCTGGTGATCTGGGTGATCGCCTCGGCCGGATTCGCTTTCTACGTCGCGAACTTCGGCTCGTACAACAAGACCTACGGCACCCTCGCGGGCGTGATCATCTTCCTCATCTGGCTGTGGATCACGAATCTGGCGATCCTCCTCGGCCTGGAGTTCGACGCCGAGATGGTCCGCCAGCGCGCCATCGCCGGCGGCCATCCCGAGGACGAGGAGCCCTACGTCCAGCCCCGGGACACCCAGAAGTGGAGCGATGAAGACCGCCGCCGCCTGGAGTGAGCCTGGCGCGGCGCGGCGTCCCCGCGCAATGGTGATCACCGGCTGACGAGGCGGGTGGCCGCTCCGGCCCCTCCGGCCACACCGCGGCCGTGGCGCCCACCTGGCCGTGGGGGTGCAGCGTGCGCCGTACTGATGGCGCTGGTGGCGATCGAGCGGGTCCACAGTGGCGCGCACTACCCCTCCGACGTCGTTGCCGACGGTGCAATCGGCCTGGCCGCAGCCGCCCTGGTCCGGGCGACGTCGCGTCTCGTTGTCCGCCATCTCCGATGACAACGAGTCGTTGCGGGTGACCAGGAGTTTGCGGGGTAAGCGCGCTCGGACAGGAGCGTGCTCATTTCAAAGCGGGAGGGGGCTCTGCCATGGCAGCACCAGCCGGGCAACGCCGGCTGCCGGCTCCCATCCACGACACCACCGGCGGCAAGTAGAGCGCCTGACCGGCGCGGCGCCGCAGGAGCCAGACCGACGGCCGCCATCGTGCAGCCATCGCCGAGAGAAATCAGGACCTCACGAGTGGAAGAAGGATATGGATTCCATGAGCGCCGTTGGACGGCACCCAGGCCAGGGCAGTACCGAGGGATCGGTGGGTGACCTCATCTCGCGGGCGTCGCAGCAGATCTCGGAGCTGGTCCGTGAAGAGATGCAGCTGGCCCGGGCCGAGATCGCCCAGAAGGGCAAAGGCTTCGGCATGGGTGGCGGCCTGCTCGGCGGGGCCGGCCTGGTCGCCGTCCTTGCCGCGCAGGCCCTGGCCGGAGCCGTGATCGCAGCCCTCGCACTGCTCCTGCCGGTCTGGGCGTCAGCGCTGATCATCGCCGCCCTGCTGGCAGCGGCAGCCGCTGGGATGGCCGCCGCCGGGAAGAAGCAGATCGCCAAGGCCGGCACCCCCGTACCCGAGCAGACCATTGACAGCGTCAAGGCCGACATGGCCGAGATCAAGGAGGCAGCGCACCGATGAGCACCCCCTCCCACGGAGACAAAGAAGCCGCACCCACTCCCGAGGAGCTGCGCGGACAGGTCGAGCACACCCGCGAGGAACTCGGGCAGACCGTCGAGGCACTGGCGGCCAAAGCCGACGTCAAGGCCCAGGCGAGGGAGAAGACGGCCGAGATCAAGGACCAAGCCGCCCAGAAGGCGGCCCTCGTCACCGACCAGCTCCGGGACAAAGCAACGCAGGCAGCTCAGCTGGTCAAGGAGAAGACTCCCGACCCGGTCCTCGACAAGGCCGCCCACGCGGCGGCCCAGGTACGCGACACCGCGGCACGGGCCGGACAGCTCGCCAGGGACAAGACCCCGGACCCGGTCCGCGATAAGGCCGACCAAGCCGTGACGATGGCGCGGGCCAACCGCACCCCTCTGCTCGCCGCGGCCGCCGCCCTCGCCTTGTTGCTGCTGCTGCGCCGCAGCCGAAGGCGCCGGTGAAGGCATCCGAGATCGCCTACCGGCCGGTTGAGGACGGCGTCATCGGCGGGCACGGTCGCCGTGTGCTGCGGCGCGCCAATTCTGTTGAGGATGGCCCACTCCTTGTCCGCGGCGGCGCAGTGCCCGAGAAGCGGAAGGCGTCCGGCTTGCCCGCCCTCTTGACGTTGAAGCCCACCGTGCAGTCGTGCCGGTGGCGAAACCGACGATCCTCTCGCCACCCATGAGGTGGATCCTGAACTCGGAGTCGGTCCGTTCCAGCTGGACCGTCTCGCCCAACGGCTTGAGCATCGTGTGGAGCTGGTCTTGCTTCTTGCCCGTCACCGTGCGGTAGGCGGTGACCACGGCCTTGTTCGCCTTGACGTCGTGCACAGACGCGGTCCCCGGGATCGCCTTGCCGGCGTTGAGGGCCGCCATGGTGGCGACCGGCGTCTCGCCCCGCGTAACGGACCTTCCTCGGTACGGCCCCTGCCCGGCGGACCTGCGCGGCGCTTGCGGGTGGTGACGTTGACGACAAGCTTCTTCGCCGCACGGTCGTAGTACGAGCCGGCCTGCTCCCCGTCCAGCTGCGGGGTGAGCGACTGGACTAGGAGCTGGGCCCGCGCCTGGCCCCGTGGCCCTCAGTTCACCAGAAACGGAAGTATGGCGAGGACGTGGTGACGTGGGTTCAGCAGGTCCTTGGGTGTCGGCGTCGGCGGAGTACCGCGACTGCGCCCGCGAGGGCGAGGGTTGTGCCGGTGCCGCCGGCGAGGAGCAGGGTGGAGGATGAAGTGCCGTCTTCCTTGCGTGGGGGGCTGTAGCCGCTCGAGTAGCCCTTGATGTCGTACTCGGAGCCAGGGAGCTTGTCGGCGTAGCGGGCCTTGACCAGTTTCTGGTAGTCACTGAGCGACACCGACGCCCGGCCTTCCAAGCCTTGCCGGGCCTGGTCGTTCAAAGGCTCGACGGTGGTGAGCTTGAGCTGGTACCAGCCCCGGATCTGCGGCTCGGTGAAGACCAGCGTGCCCAGGGCGGCCTTGCCGGCGTACGCGGCGTCGCTGTCGCCGTCGCGCACGGCCGCCAGGTGCCAGCCGCCGCCCTGGGTGGGGGCGAGCATGACGGTGGCGTTGCGGCCGTTCACGGTGGTGCTCAGTGAGGAGACCAACTGCGTCAGCTTGACCGCTTCCGCGGGCAGTGGCGGGGCTGTGCCCGCGACGAACCCGGGGGTGATCTCGTTCAGGGCCACTGGGTCCTTGATCGTGAAGGCCGGGAGGCCCTGGCACGGCTCGGCCGTCTCGGGGAGCGTCTGCACTGGACCGCCCGCGCCCTCGCTGGGCACCGGAGTGCGCAGGAAGCGGCAGACCGTGTCGCGCACGTCGGCGGACTTCACCGCGTCGAGAGCCGCCTGGTAGTCGGGGATGTCGGCCGGGAGGGGGTCCTTCGCCGGGGCCGCGTGCGCCGGACCGACGACGGACAGCAGTGCGCACGCACTCAGTGCGAGGACGACGGACAGGCGGGGGAAGCGAGAGGCCGCCCGCGTGCTGGATGTTTCGGTGCCGCTGGTGTCGCGCATGTCGCCTGCCTTAGCGGGAGATACCGATGCGGGAGTGGGTCCACTTGGATGAGCCGTTGCTCACGTAGTCGTTGTAGTTCCACCACGTGTACGTGGTGGTGTCCGGCCACGGGTCGGCCACGGCGATCCTGCTGTTCGAGGTGTCGAAGCCGTAGACCACGTTCATGTGGCCGCCACCGGACGTCCACCCGATCCGGGCGCCGATCGGCCGGGCCGCCTTGACCTCGGTGTACACCTGGTTGAACGTGGCCGCGCTGGCGAGGCCCGAGCCGGGGTGCGCCATGCCGAGGCTGCTCCAGCCCCTGGCCATGTCGTCGAGCGTGGCGGGCTGGTTGTTGCAGCCGTAGTAGGGCTGGGCACGGCTGCAGAAGTCCGTCTGGGTGGAGCCCACGCCGTGGAACTTGGCGATGGTCAGCCCGGAGGCGACCCAGCACCACTGGGACTTCTCCTGTTTCAGCATGCTGATGGTGTCCTGGCCCGCTTCCGCGTGAGCCGTGCCTCCCGCGGAAGCGAGCGATCCCAAGGCGGCCAGCGCGATGGCCGACGCCGTGGTTCCGTACCTGAACCTGCCCATTTTCCTGCCTTCCCCTGATGGGTACAACGAGATGAACGGGGCGATCTGGCAGGAATATGACAGCGCAGCATGCCGGGGGCACAAAAGGGCCTTGCTGGAATTTGCCTCTAATTGATTATTCGTTGGGTAATCATGGAGGTCGGGCATTTGCAGCGCACGTCCGGGACTGCTGACGAGCGCAAGGCAGCGGAGAGAACGGTCAATGTCCGACCGTGGCCGCGTCCGGCCGCCAGCACGTGGTCGCGTAAGGAGACCGGTCGGGTGCGGTAGCGGGGCAACGGGCGGGGGCCCAGCCCTGAGTAGGCGGGCTAATGCGGCACCGCTTCCTCGCCGTTAGCGGTCATCTCGGCCCTGGGCCTGCAGGACGTGGGCCCGGCCGCGATCCTCCAGTCCGCGGCGGAAGCCGGCGTTGGCGCCGTAGCCGGCATCCGGGACCAGTGCGGCCGGCCGCAGACCGATCCCATCGAGTTCGTCGAGCATGTCCAGCGCGAGCTGCCATTTCGGGCGGTGGTGTTCGTCCTCGGGGATCCGGCAGGCCGTTCGGCGGGCGGCCTGGGGGCCGTCCCAGCTTGCGGGCAGGAACAACCGCCAGGACAGCGGGCACGAAGCCGTGTCCGAAGCGGCGTGGACGGTCACCCCGATCTGGCAGGTGCCGACCTTGCCCAGCGTGCCGGAGTACTGGCGGGCCAGCCCGGGCGAGGCCGTGCCGCCCTTGGGGAAACCGGTGTCGTCCACCACCCACACCTGCGGCCGCACCACCCGCACCGCCCGCCAGGCTCGCACATCGGACACGGGCCAGGTCGAGGACGTCATGAACTGCTGCGATCGCTGATGGTCCACCCCGGGACCTGTCCGGCCGATCACGTGACTGCCTCACCCGGTGCGTGACGTGGGTTTGGGGCGGGGGCAACTGAGTGACGCCGAGCGGGAAGGGCCGCAGCCGTTCCCGCTCGGCGGCGGTCCTGATGAACCGCAGGTCCTCACGGAGCTGCTGGGGGCTTGGACGGCGAGGGCGTCTGCGGGTCCGTCCACGATGGTCCAGCCGCCATGGTGAGGCGGCGAGCGGTCTGGTTCTGCAGCCGGGTGGAGGCGGGGCGGAAAGGTCGCCGCAATCGAGACGGACGCTACGCGCGGGCACGGTAGAGGGCGAAGAACTCGTCGGTGCATACGTACCAGCGGTGGTGTCGGGCTCCCTTCCGCTGCCCGCTTCCTGCCGACCACCGGTCGGCGGAGTCGGCCGCGCCGGGCTTCGGGCAGAATGCGTCGGTGCTCATCAGACGTGAAGTCCCTTCCGACCGTTCTGCCGTCCGCGCGCTGACCGCCGACTCCTCCTTCAAACCGTACGAGGAGGAGTCGGCAGAGCTTCGTCTGCGCGACGCGCTGCGCCTCGGCGCCGACTGGATACCGGCACTCTCGCTGGTGGCCGAGGACCGGGACGGGGCGATCGTCGGCCATGCCGTATGCACGTGGGGGCGCATCGGCACCGTCGCCGTCCCGAACATCAGCCTGCTCGGTGTCCTTCCGGACCGGCGGCGCCGCGGCACGGGAACGGCGCTCGTGCACGCCTCGCTCGCCGCCGCCGACGCCCTCGATGCCGCCGCGATGGTCGTCCTCGGCGACCCCGGGTTCTACGGCCGCTTCGGCTTCCGCCCGGGTACGGACGTCGGGATCGTCGGTGAGGAACTCGCCTGGGGCGACTTCTTCCAGGTCCGCACCCTGGCCGCCTACGACGTGTCGCTCCGCGGTGAGTTCGTCTACCCCGAGCCATTCGGCTCCGCCTGAGGGCGCCGGGGCTAAGACCAGGTCGCCACGAAGCAGCTGACGCTGTCCACGGTCTCGGCGTACAGGAGGCGGTGGGTAGTCAGGTCCCAGTCGGCCCCGCCCAGCAGCTGCCAGGGCGAGCGGCCCGACACCCCCAGCTCACGGGCGAGGCTCGCGTCCAGGTTCGGGAAGAATCCGTTCACGTCACCGCTGACCAGCGCGGCGGCAATGCCTGCCTCGATCTCCTCGGCCCGTGGGTCGGGGCGCCGGGCTCCGTCCTCATCGGCGCGCGTCGGACCGTTCCCCATCACCAGCAGCCCGACGCGGTCCGCCCACCCCGCCAGGTGCAAGCCGTCCTCCCCGTTCGTGGGCCAATCGCGGGCGTCGTCCACCTCATATGCACGCACCGGACCGGTCCAGCCCGCCCGCTGCAACAGCCACGCACCGATGCTGAGCGACATCGGCAGCGTTCTCGCCGGCGGCTCCGCGGCCCGGCCCTGTCCGAGCCGCACGTCCACGGGGATCCCGAGATCCCGGAAAGCCCACAGGGTGCCCCTCTCGTGGAGACGGGACCGCGCACCCGGACCGACCACGGCCACGATCTCGGGATCCTCGGCAAGTACGGCTGCCACCGCCTCCGCGCACGCCCTGCGCAGCCGCTCCGGCGCCGCAAGCGCGCCCACGTCTGCCTCGAGCGTGAGCGACGGCAGGCAGGGACAGACGGCAGCGGCCACAAGCATGCTCCGCAGCCTAGCCTCCACCTCCGGCACTAGTTTGGCCGATCAGTCGGAGCCAGATGGTGAGGGCTGCTGCGGTGGCAGTGCCGAGGCAGACGTAACGGCGCTTGTCGTAGCGGGTGGCCACCGCCCGGTGCTGCTTCAGCCGGTTAATGACCCGTTCGACGGTGTTGCGCGCACGAACGGTCGCAGCCGTTTCCACTCGGCATCACTCAGATCACCCCGGCCCATGTCAGCATCAACGATTTGCACCCGGAGTAGTAGTCACATGATCGGCCGGACAACTCCTGGATCGGCGGGGGCCATGCGGCGGCGACCAACCCTGCCCGCGAGCCGACCTGAAGATCATTTACAGGGCAACTCTTAGCTGGGCGAGCCCCGATGCCGAGCCGTACCACATGAGATGACGCGTATCTTGATCGTTAATGTCTGGGCCGTTGGTCAGCTGATGAGGGGGCGAGGTGGCCGTAGAGCGCGGTCGGGTCGAGCGGGCCGGGCAGCGGGTACACCTCGGCGCTGCGTGGGACCATTTCGGCATGTGCTGGGTAGCTGACGGAGCCACGCCGACCTCGCGGTTGGTATTGGTGAAAGACCTGGAGACTCACGCCGGTTACGCCTTCGAGCTGGCGAGGCCGCTCTCGCGTCGTCCAGGCGGACGTCGTCGGGGGCTCAGGCCGGCCCGCCGCCGGAACTCGAAGATGTCGCTCGGGCCAGCGCGCGGCCGATGTTCTCACCGTCGACGCATACGCGGCGGCCGCCCTGGGTGTCGGGCGGGTAGACGATGACGCGCAGGGCAGAGCTCATTCCTTCATCGTGCCGGGAGTGGCCCGTGGGACCTCACTCGCCGCCGCCCCCGCCGCCGCTGTGACCGCCGCCGGAGTGTGTATCCGTATCCAGGCCGGAGCCGGGGTCACCGTAGCGACGATTGCCGCCCGGCCGCCTTCGGGGCTGGCCCGCTGGGGGCGGCGCGGCTCCTTCCCAGTGCGGGCTGCGATGAGGGAAGACGTACTCCAGCATGCGCGGGTCACGCTGGGCCTGTTGGAGATGTCGCCGGCCCGCAGGGGTCATTTGACGCTCCGCGCCCGCCACCAGACCCCACGTGGCCAGCCCGCGGCCGATCCTCTCAACCTCCGGTGAGCGTTGCAGGACCGCTCGTACGATGTCGATGTCCGTCGGGCGCCGGCAGAAGACGATCATCGCGCGCTCGACCGGATGCAGGGGTTGCCTCCCCTCCACGGAATGCACCTGCGCGTTGCGCACCATGAGCAGCCCACGCTGGTGCAGCGTGGTGACCGCACTGTCCACCACATGCCGGGCCCCGCCCGCCAGGAACGCGACGTCATACACGTCCAGGGGTCTCGTCTCGCCCGAGCCCCTGACGATCCACCGGAACACCCACCGCATACCAGCCCCCCGTCACGGCCTGCATCTGTCACCTGGCAGTTGCAGCCTTCCCCATCCCTCGAAGTCTGATGGCAGACGGTCAACTCTGGGTGGTGGCACAGGACGACTGTCAGGCTGTGCGGCGTCGGCGGTGCCGGCCCTGAGGTCGTAGCCGAGCACGTTGCAAAGCATCTGCTCCTGGAGGCCCGAAGCGGTACAGGCTCGAACGAGTCCTCCCACCTGGACCAGGGTCCGGATCGCGGCGTCCGGGCGGCGCTGCTGCCGGCGGACGTCGACATCGTGAGCGTCGACCAGGCGCAGGCCGACGCCCGCGAGCACGAAGGAGACTTGATGGACGCCGAGGGCGTGGCGGCGGCCGTCGGCTGCTTCGTGTGGCGGGGCGACGCCCCTAAACTGCGGGCGGCTGCCCGGACCCGGGGCGGGCTGGCCGCGGGTAGCCCGTGCCGGTATGGCGTACGCGGGCAAGGCCCGGTGCCCGACCTGCCTGGAGCAGTACCACCGCGGTCGCCTGCACCCGCAAGGCGCGGCCCCGAGCGGCGCATACACGGTTAGGGCGCCGGCGTCGACCGGGCCGTTGCCGCCCTCCTGGCTCAGCAGGGACCGCACCGGCGGCGGCCGGACCCGTGGCCGCCCCGAACCCGTAGGAGGCCGCCTGCCGCACCCGAGCCCGGTTCGCCCGCGACCTCGTCGGAGGCCGCCGCTTGCCCGGCCCCGGCCCCGGCCCCGGCCCTGGAATCGGTGGTGGTGCGCGCGGACACCCGGGGGTTGGGCATCCCGGACGGCCCCGACCTGTCCGGCCGGCCCGCGGCTCTTCAGCGGCTCGGCGTGGGGGCAGCGGCGAACAGCCGGCTGGTGACCATCACCAGGGACTGCATCGGCTCTGAGCGGGATACGGCCCAGCGGTCACCACTGGGGCCTGGCCCCTGCTCGCGGCCCGCATGACCGACGTCACCCGCAGCCCGAAAGGCGAGGCGGGGGTGCGTGTGGTTGACGGCCGGGCTGACGGGCACCCACGCGGCAGCAGGCACGCCCGGTGAGATCGCGGGCCGCATGGTCGGCCAGGTCTAGGCCCCGGCCCCGGCGGGGGCGTAGCGAGCGGAGAGGACGGTCACCGGTCCGCCTCCGCGTTCTTCGCCGACCACCTGGGCCCGGTGAGGACCAGGTGGGCGACGTCGTCCGGTGCGCACAGGGTGCGCGGTCCGTCCATAAGGACGCCCCAGTACGCCGGTCAGGGTCGCGGCTGAGTCCGCCACGGGTACGGCAGTACCGCGCAACGGGCCACGGGCGACCGGCGCGTCCGCCACGACCACCGCGGCGGGGGCGCGCCCACGGCGCCCCTCGCTGCCCAGAGTCGATGTCACAGCGCGCTCGTGCGCCTCACGCCCGTGCGCACCGCGTCAGGAAAGCCCCGACCACACCGCGGTACGGCGCTTGGTGAAGTAGTCCGCGTCCTTGGGCCGGGCCGGGTCCTGGCCCAGGGGACGGGGAGCCGGTTCCAGGTGGGGTATGTACTTCGAGCAGTGGATGTACGCCTCCTGGACCGTGACGTGGACCCACAGCTGGGGCCCCCGCCCCGGCGCGACGTCGGTGGGCAGGCTGGGATGGACCCGGCGCAGCTCCGCGTCGTCGTAGAGCCGGGCGACGCCGTTGACGTGCAGTCCTACGTGGTGGTGGGTGAAGTCCACGAAGAGCATGCCCAGGTGCGGGTTCTCGGTCATGTTGCCGGCGCTGGCGAGCACACCGTTCCCGCGGAACTCGGGGTAGGCGAGCGTCCGGTAGTCGATGACGTGGACGAATCCCGGCGGCCCGGCGCGGAAACTGGCGTCGCACTCGCCGTGGGAGTCGGCGGTCGCCAGGAACACCATGCTCTGGCAGCCGATGAACTCCCGCATCTCGTCCGTCAGGTGGGAGCGTACCTGCTGGTCGTAGAAGCGGGCGGCGCGCTCGGCCGTACCCAGCTGCTGCTGCAACCGGCGCTCACCGGCCGAACCGGACGACGGTGGAGGGAAGATCACGGGGGCTGCTCCTGGGAGAGTGAACGGGGATCCGGCTCAGCGGGTGGACAGAACGGGGGTCTCGAACGGGTCGTGATGGATACGGTCGGGCAACGTACCGTGGCGGGTCAGCGTTTCGCTGGCGGATGTGACCATTGCCGCCGGTCCGCTGAGGAACACGTCGTGCTGGTACCACGGCCCGTACTCGGCCAGCACCTTCGGCAGTGATCCCCGGATGCCGGCGATGTGTTCGTGGGAGACCGCGCCCCGCAGGGTCAGCCAGTGGTGCCGCTGGACCATCCGCAGCATGTCGTCCACCCCGTACAGTTCGTCGCCGGTGCGGGCGCCGAGGAACAGGTCCACCTGGTGGCGTCCACCGCGACGGGCGACCTCCTCGATGAGGGCGCGCATCGGGGCGAGCCCCGTACCGCCGGCGACGCAGAGCAGGTCCTTGTGCACGGCCGCGTCCAGGACCATGTCGCCCATCGGCGGTCCCAGCCGCAGCACGTCGCCCACCGCTGCCCGGTGTACCAGCGCCTCGCTGACCGAGCCGCCGGGCACCGCGCGGACGTGGAAGGTCAGGGTGCCGTCGGCGCGGGGCGCGTTGGCGGGGGAGTAGTAGCGCCACAGCTTCGGCCACCACGGCGTCTCCATGCTCACGTACTGCCCGGCCTGGTACGCGTAGGGCAGGTGGGGACGCACGGTGATCTCGGCGATGCCGTGTCCGCGGGGGAGGTGGTGCACCACCGTGGCGGGCCAGACGGCGGGCCGCACCGCCTCGTCCTCCTCGGCGGCGCTGATCATGACCTGGGAGACCACGCCGTACGCCTTCGTCCACGCGTCGGCGATGTCCTGCGTCCAGGCCGGGCCCGCGTAGCGGGCGAGGGAGGCCAGGAGGCACTCGCCGACCGCCGGGAAGTGCGCGGCAAGGGTGCCGAACTTGCGGTGGTCGCGGCCGAGGTGCCCGCAGAAGCGGACCAGGTTCGCCGGGTCGTCGACCACGTCCACGATGTGCAGGAGCGCGCGCAGGAGGCGGCCGCGCTGGGCGTCCATTCCGGGCGGGAACAGTGGACGTACTTGCGGGTAGCGGGCGAACAGGATGGCGTAGAAGTAGACCGTCATCTCTTCGGCCACGGGGGCGACCACCGACACCGAAGCCTTGATCAGGTGTATCTCGTGCTCCGACAAGGGCGCTTCGGAGGCCGGGGGCGGCGCAGTGGCGGGGGCGCGATGGTGCGCCGGTTCTTCCGTGGGCTGGTGAGCGGGCGGATTGCTGGGGCGGCCGATCCGGAATCTCAAGGGACGAGCGCTCCTCCGCTCCTTGTCCGGACGGATCTCCGTCTCGGGGCGGAAGGGGCGATGTGGTGTCGGGAGAGCATGAGTCCTCATCGGGTAGGGGTGCCTGGCCGTAGAAGCGGATGAAATGCTTCCGGACCGCCCATGATCTTTGAACAGATTGTCGATCGGGGGAAGCGTCGTTTCCGCTAGAACTCGTCCCCAGATCTTGTCGCATTATGTGGGCCGGTCACGGGGTTCGGGCGAGGGATTCGGGGAAGACTCAGCGGCCGGCCGCCGAGGGTGCGGGGTGCTCGGCCGTGATCGCCGGCTCCAGACCCTGCGTGGGCGTCGCCCGGCCGCTGACCGACTGGGAGGGCGTGCTGCCGGTACGCGCGTACGAGCGGCTGTGCGGTTGACGAGGCCGCCCGTACCGGCCGCACCGCCTGCGTCGAGCGCACCCGCGAGGACATCGGCGCCGAGGGAACGAGCCCATAGACCCGCATAGACCTGAGGCTGGCCGCCCCAGCCGTCCTTCCCGTGGAGCAGGCACAGCTCCGCTTCGTCGAGCTGGCAAGGAGTGTCGCTCAGAGACTGCGGATGGCCTCGGCCAGGTCGGATCCGTAGGAGGCCCAGCAGATCACCGAGCCGTCATCGTGGAGCTGCCCCATGAGCCACTCACCGTCGTCCCTCACGAGGCACAACTCGTGGAACGCAAGAATCACATCAGGCCGGAGCGGCTCGTAGTCGCCCTGGCCAGCCACCTCGACGACTACGAGCCGATCGAAGGAGAGCGGGGCGGCGCTTGGGTCTCCGGAAAGCGCGCGCACGCGCTCGATCGTCCATCCGGCGGGGAGTTCTGAGTTCACCGGCGCATGGTCCCAGCAGGGCGCCCGTCACAACCACTCGTTGAGGACTGCGACCAGCACGGCCGGCCGCCTCATAGCGGACGGCGAGCTTGTCGTACCGGGTGGTGACGGCACGGTGGCTCTTGAGGTGGTTGATCCCACACTCGACCGCATGGCGCTCGCGGTATTCGGTCGGGTCGAAGTGCGGCGGCCGGCCGCCGCGGGAGCCGAGCTGGCCCTTCGGAGCGCCCGGGGCCGGCAGGACGGAATACTGCGAGCAGGGCTGAGGCTGACGTGATCATGAGTGAGATTCTTGTGACGGGCGCGACCGGCAATGTCGGCCGACAAGTTGTTGTTCAGCTCCTGGCCACCGGCATAGCTGTGCGCGCATTGACGCGTGATCCCGAAACGGCCGGGCTACCGGAGGGAGTCAAGGTCGCAGGCGGGGGCCTGTCCGAGCCAGGCACGCTGGAGGGGGCACTGAAGGGGACCAGCACAGTGTTCCTGATCTGGCCCTTCCTGACGACCGAGGGCGCGCCCGCCGTGCTGGAGGTGGTTGCACGACATGCACGCCGCATCGTCTATCTCTCGTCGTCGGGTGTGAACGAGGACGCCGAACGGCAGACCGATCCGATCAACCAGCTCCATGCCGACATGGAGCGCCTGATCGAAAAATCAGGCCTGGAGTGGACCGTCCTGCGGTCGAACACCATCGCCTCCAACGCGCGCGGGTGGGCCGATCAGATCCGCACCAAGCACGTCGTTCGCGGTCCCGACGTCGCCGCTACGGCTGTGATCCACGAGCATGATGTCGCGGCCGTGGCGGTACACGCGCTGACCGATGACCGGCACGTGGGCACGAAGCACGTCCTGAGCGGCCCGCAGGTACTGAGCAGAGCCGAGCAGGTACATACGATCGGGGAAGCCATCGGCCGCCCGGTGGCCTTCGAAGAGGTCCCCGTACAGGTCGCACGACAGCAGATGCTCGCCGACGGCAGGCCGCCTGCTCTCGTCGAGGCGCTGTTGGCCAGCGCTGAAACGCGGCCCGCGTCGAACTTGATCACCTCCACAGTGGAGGAGATCACCGGAGTACCCGCACGCACGTTCCGTTCATGGGCGGAAGAGCACGCGGACGAATTCCGCTAGGTTCGCCGTCAGAGCCCCAGCCCGAAATGCTCCTCGAACTGAGCCGCTCACCTGGGCATTCGCCGGACGCGCGGGCGGCCTCGGTCTGATCATGTGCTCCGACCAAGGACACGCCTGAGCGCGAAGACCCCGTCTCCAGCGCGTGCACCGCAACCTCCCCGGCCGGGCCCGGGACGCCCGCCCGGTTCGAAGAACCGCCGTTCGGCAACGCGTCACGACGTGGGGCGCGTCCTTGCGACGGGCGAGGCATACACGCGTCCCGCCCATCACAAGAAGGCGCCCGTTGCTGCTTGCCGCGCTGTCCCGCGGCCGGCTGCTGGCCGCCCTGCGCGAGGACCTGCCAGAGGCCCTCGCGCATGCGGCGCGCGCCCTGCTGGGCGGCCACCCCGCCACCGCCTGGGCCGAGTTCACCACCGGCTCCCGGGTGCACGGCGGCGGCCTCCTGCCTGCTGGCCGCCCTACTTGGTGCGAGGGGAGTGAGCGGTTCCGTTCTGGGGCCGGTGGCTGGCGCGGGTGTCGTCCGCGGCCCGGGAGGTGAGGTGGTGTCGAAGTACGAGTGAAAGTGGCTCTGGCAAAATTTTCGTAGCCGGAGATCATCTCTTATCGAGGCTTGAAAGCTGGCTCCGCTGGGTCACAGTGACCACCAGCAATACAGACCCATGCGGCTCGCCTGAGCACGCGAGGCCAGGCTCGCCAGGGCTTCCAGAACACCGGCCCCGGTCTCGGCATCGACCTGGCTCTGCCGCAGTTCGTCCGTCCTGGACCATGGCTCGGCGAACCGCACGAGGCCATCCGGTGCTGCAGTGACGAGTGCCCCGGTCAGCGAGTCCGACGGACTGAACACGAAGGGGCCCTCGACTTCCGGTGGGGACAGCACTGTTCGGAACTCGGACGCTGGCTGGCCTCCTCGTATCTGCAGCCCGTCGCGATCTCTTCCCGTTGGGCAATGGCAACCACTGGGTCGATGCCCTTCGGAGAGTCCGTATTGAGTGCGGCCCGGGCCGGGCCATCAGGCATTTGAGCCACGGCGGCGGCAGCCTGGTCGTGAGTGGCGGCGAAGTAGTCACACAAAGTCATGCTGCCGATTCCGGCATCCACGGCTCACAGCCCCGCCGAGGCGACGGAGCATTCGTGACGCCCACACCATGGCGTCAGGTTTCGAGAACGCATGGCCGGTGTGTCGGGGCATGGAGAGGGCTGTTGCGCTGGGTGGATATCGTCTTGGTATGCCACAACAGTTCGATCTTGCTGCCTCCCTTGTCGACGGCGTCGGGGGACGCAGCGGCGCATGGCAATTTATCCAGGGTTTCGCGGCGCATTGGGCCAACCCTCTGGAGAACGGCGACGGGTGGACAGATGCCGATCTGGCCACGGCCGAGGAGAGGCTGGGGGTTCGCCTGCCGGTTGCGTTGCGCGAGGCGTATCTGCTGTTCGGGCGCCGCCGGGATCTGACCAGTAATTACGACGTGTTGCTCGGCCCGACGGAGCTGTATGTGGATGCCGCCAAGGAGGCCCTGGTCTTCCGGCATGAAAATCAGGGCGCCGCCTCCTGGGGCCTCCTCCTCGACAGCCTCCAGGATGACGACCCTGCGGTGTTCAGCCGGACTGGCTTGGCCAACAAGAGCGCCGAGCGTTGGGAAGGCTGGCTGGAGCGTCTTTCCCTGTCCTTCGTTGAGATCGTTCTCTCTGAATCCCTGCAGGCCGAAGGAGAGCTTTGCGACTTCCTTGACCCAAGTGAGCACGACGTCGAGTCGCTGGTGAAGAACTTTGTCCGGCTGCCGTTCCCGGTGTATCCGATCGGTCAGGAGGAACACGGGAGCAGGTGGTTCCTGGGCCAGGACGCCCTGATCCGTGACGACGCTGGCGCAGCCGTCTTCGCCCGAGGCCGGACGGCAGAAGACCTCAACCGTGTTCGGGATCTGATTCCGGGAGACTGGCTCAACGACTACCGCTGACCACACGCAAGAACCCCTTGGCCAAGCTGCCGGGGTCGGATCAGCCCGGGGTCTGCTGTGAGGCCCGGGCCCGGGTGGTGGCGAGGCGGTAGGGTCGGTGGCGGTTTCGATTACGTTGCCGCCGAAGGTGAGCCGGTCGACGATGGCCGCGCAGAGGTGGGGGTCGGTGAAGGTCTTGGTCCAGCCGGAGAAGGACTCGTTGGAGGCGACGGCGACGCAGTTCTTCTCCTCGCGTTCGGTCAGGTCCCGGAAGAGGAGTTCGGCGCCACGGCGGTCGAGTTCCATGTAGCCGAGCTCATCAATGCAGAGCGGATCGACACGGCCGTAGCCGGCGATGGTCTTCGTCAGCTGCTTCTCATCGGCGGCTTCGACGAGCTCGTTGACCAGTTTGGTTGCCAGGACGTACTTGACCCGGCAGCCGACCATCGCGGCCTCGCTCACCCGAGCGGAGGACGCAATTCACCGCAGAAACGGCCCTGCGTGGCCCGGCTGGTGCCACGTCAGGCAACGTTTGCCCCGTGACGGTACGGTCGTCTGGTGGATGTGTGGAGACAGCCGGAGATCGGCGAGATCGAGGAGCGGTTCGTCGCGCTTGTCGAGGGCCGGCTGAGCCGGGATGAGGTTGAGCGGTGGGCTGCGTCGTGGATGGCCGACGACGATCTCGTCTGGGACGACCTGGCGTGGTGGGCGCTGGACCGCTTGCACGGCGTCGATCTCCTCGCCGGTCCGGATGGCGGCTACCTGCACGACGACGAGCAGGTACGCGACTGGCTCGATGAATTGCGACGACGCCGGGCTGCGTGACACGAACTCGGTTCTCGGCGCGGGCAGTCCCCGTTCTGTCACGCTGACTCGTGGCAGAACGGGTGCGGGTACGCGAAATCGACGATGACGAGGGCCGCCGGCTACTGCGGATCATCCGCAGGGGCACGGGATCGGTGGTGACCTGGCGGGGGGCCCAGATGGTGCTGTTGTCCGCACAGGGGATGCCGGTGGTGAAGATCGCCGAGGTGTCGTTCACCAGCGAAGACCGGGTCCGGTACGTGATCCACAACAGCAACGCCCATGGTTTCCTCGCTGTACCCGAAGTACAAGGGCGGCTGGCCCAGGACAATCACGCTGCCCCAGCGCCGGGAGATCAAGAGACCACACCCCGGTGCGGTGGGCGGTCCCATCAGGGAGATCCCCGACGTGGGAGCTGCCGAATTGCCGCCGCACTCCCGCTCCAGGTAGTGCGCCGGGCCATGGGAGCCCTGGAGCCTGTCTGACAAATGATCATCTGGCGGGTTCGCGGAGCCACAGCATCAGAGCTGCCAGGACGATTCCAGCCCGGCAGCGATCCGCGAGCTTGTCGAACCTGGTTGCGGCCGCACCGAACTGCTTGAGGCGGGCGAAGCATCGTTCGACCACGTTGTGGTCGCGGTAGATGTCCCTGTCGAAGTCAGGCGGGCGGCCGCGTGAGCTCCACGTCGCCGGCGGTTGGCCATCTGAACGCCGCGTTCGGGGATCGTGGCAACGATGCCCCCGGCGCCTCAGCAGGTGGCGAATCGCCCGGCTGGAGTACGCCTTGTCGCCCAGCACCCGCGCCGGTGTCGTGCGAGGCCGGCCCGCAACGGCGCGCGGGATACGGATGCCGTCGAGGACTTGGCCGAAGACGGTGGCATCGTTGACGTTGCCGGGCGTGAGCACGATGGACAGCGGGAGGCCGCGGCCGTCGACGGCGAGGTGGGCCTTGGTGGTCAGCCCGCCCCGGGACCGGCCGAGTGCCTGACGCTTCTGCGAGCAGCCCGGACCTTCCAGTTCGTTCCCGTCCGCGGCCCCTTTTCGCGGGCGCCAGCCGTGTGCTGGTGGGCCCGGTTGATCGTGGAGTCGACGGAGACGGTCCATTCCATCCGGCCCACCGCGTCGTCGCAGACCTGCACGTGTTCCGGCAGCCTCCCCCAGGTCCCGTCCGCTTCCCAGCGGGCGAACCGCTCGTAGACGGTCTGCCAGGGTCCGTACCGCTCGGGCAGATCGCGCCACGGACGACCACGTCCGTCCACCCGCGGCAACAGGGGCTCTATTCGCCGCCACGCCGCATCCGTCAGCTCACCTCGACCTGCCACAAGATCAATGATCAGAGTGCTCGTGCCCGGACTGCCGTGCGGGGTCCGTCACGAAACGGCTCAGCCGGTAGGTGGTCGGGAGCGCCAGGCGCCCGCACAGCGTGTCGATCCGGATCGTCGAACCATCGACTCCCGCCTCCCGAAGACGGCGCAACCGCGTACGTATCTCCGCCTGGTCCCGAGTCTCAACGACCACTTCCCACTGCCCCGCGTCCGGCGCGGTACGAGCAGCAAGCCGCTGCCGCACGTCCTCCTGCCGCCGTCTTCTCTTCCCCTGTCCTGGCACTTGCCCAGAATCACTGGCCCGTGCCAGGACGGCAAGGCAATTGGACCGAGCACGTACACCGCTCGGTGATCATTTGTCAGACAGGCTCTAGCCCGCGTGCCGGTCCCGGCTGGTGCGCCGGTCTGTGCCTGCCTCAGTCGGCGGCATCAGATCCGGCCAACTTCAGGCCGGGGCAGCCTTCGCACCCGAGCGGGGATTTTCCATGATCACGGCATCTCGCGGCCCCGTTCTCCCCACCGCCGCAGGACAGCTGTCGTCCGCGACGGGGGCAGTGGTTAGAACGGGATGCACGGATGGCCGGACGGCCGAGCAGGCGGCCCGTGCGGCGTTCAGGTCCCGGTTCGAGTCCGCCCACCGCCAGTGCGCGGCCGTCCGTCTCGGAAACCGGGACGCGACAGACCTCCGGCCAGGCTTCCCTCCCCGCTCGACGAGCTTCCGAGGCCGGCTGCCGACGCCTTCGTGCTGCGGCACTGCGTGGGCCTGGAGGCGGACCGGGCGGCTGAGGCGATGGGTATGGAACCGGCCGCGTTCGAATCGCTCTACCGCAGTGTCGTGCCCCGCCCCGGCAGTAGGAATCCCCGCGGCATATTCGACCGCTGACAAGACGGACGCCTTCCTGGTCGTAGCCCTGGACCCGGAAGCGGCGCGGAACCCGGCCAGGTAAGGGCGTCTCCGGGCCGCCCCGCCACGTCACCCGGCCCAGTGCACCCGCCCCAGATGGATCAGGCGGAGCTGGCGGCGGGCCGTGCCGAGGGCGGCCGCCCAGTCCTCGCCCCGCAGCGAGGCGGCGAGGAACGCCGACGCCGTCATGAACATGTGGTCCACCAGGAGCCGGGAGAGCATCGTCACGTCGTCGGCGTCCCAGTGCGCGCTCAGGGGATCGGCCCCGAGCGCGGCCCCTGTCTCCTCGGCGAAGGCGTCGAGTTGGCCGGCGATGGCCTCGCGTACCGCCGGTACCCCGCCGTGGCGCTCGCGCACCAGGAAACGGACGTGCGCGGGCCGGCTGCGCACCAGTTCGGCGATGAGCCCCACCGCGGCGTCACCGCGCTGCTCGGCGTCCCCGGTCGCGGCGAGGATGCCGCGCACCGTCTCGTGCAGGCTCGCCAGCGCCTCCTCGACCAGCGCGGCTCCCAGATCGCCCACGCCCCGGAAGTGGCGGTAGAAGGCGGTGGGAGTGACCCCGGCTGCCCGGGCGATCTCCCTGAGGCCGAGGCTGCCGAGGCTGCGCTCCTCCAGCTCCGACAAGGCCGCGTCGAGGAGGGCGCGCCGGGTACGGCGGCGCTGGGTCGCGCGGACCCCGGTGTGCGGACTCATGACGCGAAGTCAACCGCGTCCCATCGGGCGGCGCCAGCATGAGGCGAACTGAACTGGGTAGTCAGTGTACAACTGTTACCTCAATAGGAGGACGTCTCATGCTCTTCCTCGTAGGTGCGTTGCTGGTGTTCGGGGTCGTCCTCGGCACCGTGGCTCACGTTCCCGTTCCCGTCAGCGTGGTGGCCGGCCTGGCCATCGCCCTCTGGCTCGCCGTCTTCCTCGCGCGCGAGCGCCTATCGGACCGCCGCCTGCCAGGACGGCCGCACTCCGGACGAGGGGGCCGACGATGAGCTCTCGAACCGAGTCCCCCGCCCGCACCGCGACCCGGGGCCGCGCCCGGGACGGCGACGCGATGGCCGTCGCGGCCTTCATCCTGGGCCTCGTGGGCCTGCTCGTGATGAACCTGCTCCTCGGCCCGACCGCCCTCGTCCTCGGCGTACTCGCCCTTCGGCGGCACACGGCCCGGCCGGGCCGTGCCCGCCTGGGCATCGCGCTGGGCGTGGCGGACCTGGTAGTCCTCGCCTGTCTCGTCACCGCCGACGAGACCTGGTCGTGGAGCGTGACCTGACGCTCCCCTTTCACTCAAGAGGTTCGCGGCCTGCCGATGGAGATCGGGATGGGCCAACCGGCGGCGGTCCGGATGGAATGGACGCGTCAAGGTCGTCCCTGTCCAGGTGGTACGTGGCCACGAACCGAGCGCGTGGACGGACATCCACGCGGCGATCGTGGACCTGCTCGCGGGCCATCTGCCGGCAACGGATCGCCGGTAGCGCTCTCCCCGGGCGGCGCCCGTGCCGGAACTCTTCGTGGGGCGGCCACGAGGGCCGTTGTCAGAGGCGATTGGCAGGATTGCGGCCATGAATGTCACTCCTGTCACTCCGCCACGGCCGATCGACGTTGCCGCAGCCTTCCCCCAACTGGCTCCGCTGGCCCGCACGGCGACCCGCCTGCACCCGCGCCCTGGGGCGCCGACGTGGCACGACAGCTCGATCGGCGGGCCGCTGCTGTGGCCCGCTGAGGAGCCGTGGCCGCACTGCGAGGAACCGCATGTGGTGGATGGCATCAACCCAGCCCAGTCCCCGGCGGATCTGCGGCTGGAACGACGGATCTTCGCCGCCTCGCACGGCCGGGACCTGACTCAGGGGGAACGGGAGACTCTCGAGCGGATCCGGCCCCCTCGGACGTATCCGGTGAGGCCGGCGGTCCAGGCGTACGACGGCCCCATGGCGATGCTGCCCGTCGCGCAACTGTACGTACGGGATGTGCCCGATCTGAGCCCGCCCGAGGGCAAGGACCTGCTGCAGGTTTTGTGGTGCCCCTTCGACCATCCGATCATGCCCAGGACCCTGCTCTTCTGGCGTTCGGCAGCCGCCGTCACCGACATTCTCGACACGCCCCCCGAGCCGCCCGCAGTGCAGTTCGACGGCTATCTGCCGGAACCGTGCGTGCTCGAACCGGAGCAGATCACCGAGTACCCAGACCATCTGGAGCTGAGCGAAGAACTGCGGGAGCAGCTCAAGCAGTGGAGTGTGCCGCAGGCAGCAGAGGAAGACATGGACCCGGACACGTACTACGACTGTGTGCTGTCCAACGCACCCGGCTGGAAGGTCGGCGGCTGGCCCGCTTGGAACTCCACCGACCCCAGCTCGAGGCCCTGCTCCGAGTGCGGCACCGGCATGGAGGTCCTGATGACCATCGCCACTTTCGAGGAAGGGGACGACGCCGGGAACAGCTGGTCTCCGCACCCCCACCCAGGTGCTGGACCGTACCCCGGCCACCGCGGCTACAACGCGACCGGGGTGCAGATAGGCAGCGGCTACCGGCAGCACCTGTTCGTCTGCCCGGCGGAGCCCGCGCATCCGCACATCGAGTTGATGACGTAGCCCGTCCGCAGTGTGCAGCCGGGGCGTCACCGTGCGGGCATGCCGTGACGCCGGGCGGCCGCGCGGCTCGTGGTGCCTACCTGCGGCCCGACATCCGAGAAGGAGCCAGGCCATCCCTGACACGACCGCGACGCATCGCCGCAGGTTGAGCGCGCCCCGCTGAGCTCGCCGGTTGGTAAACCCGCATAGTCCGCCAGCGGTCCGGTCACCTCAAGCGCCACCGTGCGGTTGCTACGAGATACGACAAACTCGCCGTCCGCTACGAGGCGACGGTGCTGATCGCAGCTATCACGAATGGCTGTGACCAGCACTGTCGCAACAGGCCCCGGCCGGGGACCCGCTCGCAGCCGGCACCCTGGATGCGGGGAGGGATCGTGCAGTCGGTTCTTTGCGGCTCAGGCTTCGATCTGTATCCAGGTGTCGCCGCCGCGGATCCAGAGAACACCATCGCGGCCCTGGGCGCAGCGTCTGGTTACCGGCTCCGGGAGTCGCAGTTGTTCCTGAGAGGTGATCACCCAGGCATCGTCGACGAGTTCGGCGCGGTTCAGTTCGACGCCGGGCCGGTTGTGGAACTGGTGGCTGAGAAGCATCCGGGTGTCCCGGACGGCGATGCCATCGGTGTTCCTCAAGGGGTGGCAGTAGCTGGTGATGCTGCCGGTGGCGGGATCGACCCGAGACAGGAAGGAACCTTCGTGGCTGTACCAGCCGAGCCAGGCCACGTCCTCCTCGGTCGCGCCCGCGATCCCGCCGAGGGGCAGTACAGGGAGCCGTCCTCGTCCCAGAGGGCCCCAGGTCTGGCGGCCGTCGGTGTTCCAGCGGGCCAGGCCCTCACTGGACGCAGGGTGGCTTCCATAAATGCCCTCGTCACCGTGCGAGGTCCAGATGCCGCCGTCGCGGTCGGTGATGATGTAGTCGATGTCATCGCCGATGCAGATATGACTTATCGGGTATCCCCCCGGGGAGTACACGATCGCGTTGCTCTCCCAGGTCCCGGTCCAGTCCTGGCATGTACGGCATGACGCCAGCAAGAACCGGGACCACGAGAGTAGGGCCAGGTGACCAGTACTCGCGGTTATGCCGGTGACCGGAGTGCGGTGCTCCACTCCGTCCGAGATCACAACCAACATGCCGTCGCACGGAGCCACCACGCGCCACCCGACCCATCCTCTGATGTACGGGGAGCGGTGGAGGTTCCGTTTGTGGACCAGCATCACCGCGAGTTCGCTGCTCGGTCCGACGGTCCACCAGAGGGCCCGCCATCCGGCTCGGGCGTCCTCGGGGGGCAGGCTCCACACGACAGGCAGTTCGCCAGGCGTCATCGGCATACCTTTTGGACTCCAGGCCCCAACGGTGCCCGAAGAAACGTACGTTACCGGACGGTGGCCGCAGTGCTTCACCAGCCCTGTGCCGGATGCACTCAGCAGGCCGACGCGCTACTTGCGGATGGTCCGGCTTGATGTCTGCGGCTCATGCCGGCTACCGCGTCCTAGACGACGTGGACGCGGCCCAGGAGCGGGCTGCCCTGGGGGGCCGGGCCAACTAGTAGTGCTTTGTTAGCTGGTGTGGTGGGGCTGCGGTTGGATGGTTTGCCGGCAGGTGGGGCAGGTGCCGGTCCAGGTGGCGAGGAGATGTTGGAGGAGGTCCAGGGCCTAGTGGAGGGTCAGGCCCTGGGAGGGGCTTTGGGCAGGTCCGCTGCTCGGTCAGGAAGGCCGTTGACATCATCCATGCAGAGTCAACGACTACCGTCACCCTCGGCATCAGCGATCACGCCACCGAGTCGTTCGATTGACACACCCGGTCGAGGGGCGGGCGGCAGGGCTCTGGGGCGCTCCCCGGCGCCGCCGACCACGCCCACATGCGGCCCGCCCCGCCCAGTGGAATAGTGGAAAGCCGATGGAGGCCGCCCCTGGGGGCGTGGGTGATCACAGATCTCCACGTGTCGCGAGCAACTCCGTCTCCTCGTGCCGAGGCTGATGATGCCGACACCTCAACCGCCTTCGGCAAAAACCGGTGGCCGCATTGCCCGTCGGCTCTGAGGCCTGCCGAAGAGGAGAGCTCCCTGACGAGACACGTTCACCGCCGACACTCCTCCGCAAGGCGCGGGGGACCTACTCGAGCGAAGCGACTGCCTTCAGCCGAAGGAAGGGACATCTCATGCGAAGGAAGACCCTCTCCACCGCGGTCGTGACCGCTGTGGCGTTCAGCGGGTGGACCGCCGTCACCGTGACGACGGCCGGAGCAGCGGAACGGGCCGCGCCCGGCGCCACCTGCTTCCTCTCGGAAGGCCCGAACAACACGTTCGGCGTGTCGGGCGAAGGGTTCAGATCCGGCGAGCGCGTCACCGTAAAGAACTCACAGGGCACCACGGTACGCACGACCACAGTCATCACAGGAGGCTTCTTCGAGGTCACCGGGCTGCCGAACGACACCTACAGCGCCGCGGGGCGTCGGGCCAAGGCGATCTGCCCGAAGTGGGTGTCGGACGACGAGGCCGCGATCAAGTGCACCGTGACCAAGGGCCCTGGAACGACCTACGGCGTGTCCGGCAGGGGATTCCCGGTGGCGGAGACGGTCACGTTGAAGAACTCCTCCGGCGCCGTCGTGAACACCACCCAAACCATCCAGGACGGGTTCTTCGAGTTCACGGGCGTCCCCAACGACACGTACACCGTCACCTCGAAGTTCGCGAAGGTGACCTGCGCCAAGGCCGCCGAGTAGTGGCACCCGTCCCCGCCGACGGCCGGCCGACGAGCGATCCGATATGGCGTCGGCGAGGCGCGGCGCCCGGTGGCATGACGGGCCATTGACGTAGTGCCTGTGGTGGTGTGCTGGCCTGGTGTGTTCAGGTTGGGCGGTGGGAGTGTGGGCTGCTACGGCCCCTTTCGCATGCCTGGCGCCGGCCCCCGGCAGATCGCGCCCAGGGCATCGTCAGCGATCCCCCGCAGGAGTGAGAACGGCAAGGCGGAGGTCGCCGCTCCGTCCGAGCTCGGGCCCGGCCAGGACCAGGGCGGCCAACTGTCGATCAACCCCGCGCCGGCTGCGGCCGGACCGGTGACCGGTCCGAGCCCGCCGCCTTCCAGGCCACCCCGGCCGCGGCGCCGCCGCTCACACCGTCGGCACCTTCGGCCGCTCCCCGCAGCCGTCGGCCGACGGGGCCGCCCGGTTGTGGCCGGGCGCGAGAGCGGGGGCGAGCTCGCGCCATTCTCGTCGCGGCAGCCTGGTCGGGTCGGCGGTCAGGACTTGCAGGCAGACGTGGTTGGCTCCTGCCTGGAGGTGCTGTTGCACGCGCTGGCGGATCCCTTCGGTGTCTCCGTAGGCGACGATCGCGTCCACTAGTCTGCGACTCGGGCGGCCGATGACGTCCTCGTCTCCGAAGCCGAGCCGGCGTACGTTCGCCTCCTGGTGCGGCGCCATTGCCAGGTATCCGGCGACATGTGCCGTGGCCACCTCCCGGGCCCGGTCGAGGTCATGGTCGAGTACGACGGCCTGCTCCACCCCGAGAAACGCATCCGGGCCCATGATCTGGCGTGCCCGTGCGGTGTGCTCGACGGGCACGAAGTACGTGTGTGCGCCCCAGGTGCGTTCGGCTGCCAGCTGCAGCATCTTCGGGCCCAGGGCGGCCAGTAGGCGGCGCGGGGGCGGGTCCGGTGTCGGGCCATGGGCGGGTGCCGTGTCCATGGCGTCCAGATAGGAGCGCATCGTGGTCACCGCCCTGCCGCGGTTCGGTACGGGGTAACCGTCCACTTCGTGAACGGTGTCGTCGACGCGGTGCCCGCCCAGGCCAAGCAGGTAGCGTCCGGGGAACGCTTCGCCGAGCGTGCGCGCCGCGGCGGCAGTGGCAAGCGGTTCCCGGAAGGCGATGTTGGCGATGCCGGATGCCACGGTGATGCGACGGGTCGCCGACAGCAGCAGCCATGCCTGGCCCACCGCGTCGCGGCCGAACGCCTCTCCGTACCAGAGGGCTCCGTAGCCCAGCTCCTCGATTTCCGCAGCCGATTCCCGCACGCGCCCGGCGGGCTGCCCGTCAAGGGCAAAGGTCCAGATCCCGACCTGGCCGAGCCCTGCCGATGGGTCGTCCGTCATGCGCACTCCTCGGTCAGCCGTTCCGGAGAGGTTCTCCGGTTGAGGTTCGCTACAATACGGAGAACTTCTCCGTTTCGCTATCTCCGGAGGCAACAGAAGGGCAGGATGATGACGGCCGAACATCCCCATGCCGCCCGGTCCCCGAGGCGCACGGACGCGCGCCTCAACCGGGAACGCCTGGTAGCCGCCGCGCAGGAAGTGTTCACCGAAGCCGGCCCCGGGGCGTCCCTCAACGAGATCGCCCGCCGGGCCGGGGTAGGCCCCGGCACCCTGTACCGGCACTTCGCGAACCGCCAGATCCTGTTGACCGCAGTACTCACAGACCGGGTGCAGGCCCTGTGCGAGCAAGCGGAGAAGCTGCGCACCGCGGACTCCGCCGACGACGCCCTGTCGCAGTGGCTGGCTGCGTTCCTGGCCCATGCCCGCGCCAACCAGGGCATGGGCAGCGCGCTGATGGTCAACGAGCCCGACGCACCGGACCTCGACTGTCATCAGCTGATCCTGAACGCGGCAGACGGTCTGCTCACCCGAGCGCAACAGCACGGAACCGCTCGTGTCGACGTGACCGCCGGGGACCTGGTCCAGCTCATCACCGGGATCGGGTTGTCCACAGCCCGTGACGAGGACGCCGAACAGGCCCACCGGCTGCTGGCTCTCGTGCTTGACGCTGCGTACGGGGCCCCACGCCGAGGCAAGTGATCGAAGCACAGCGGTTTGTCACATAACCAGAGGATCCAACCATGTTGACGGAGACAATCGGCCGGACGCCGCAGCACCTCGCCGCCGAACTGGCGAACATGCGGGCCGTCGACGACTGGCCGTCGGTCTGGTCGGGCCCGCCACAGGGCGGGACCCGGGAGTTCCACGCATGGTGCGAGCGCTACGGCTGGGAGCCTCAGACGACCGAGCGGACCCTGGAGCTCCGTACGCGCAGCGGAGGGGAGTGGACCTTCTTCCCGGCGAAGGGTGCCTTCTGGAACCCGCTCGGCGCTCTCAACCACTACGCGTGGCAGGTGCTGGCGGAGTCCGGTGGGGAAAACGGCGCGGTGCACGCCGCGGCGGCCGAGGTGTGGCCGGCGTACCTGAAGGCGGCCGAGGACGTTCTGGGCACACCCACCTGGTCCGGGGACTGGGACGCCGCCGATTTCCCGGAACCGCCCCGTCCCGACTTCTGGGAGGGCCGGGAAGACCGGATGGAGACGCGCAGCCCGTACCGGTTCGCCTACTGGGCACCAGATGGGCGGGTCCCCGGACAGCCGTTCGTCGTCCTGCAGCAATCGGTGTCGTTCCACGCCTGGACCGCTGCCGAGCCCGGTGGTTCGGCCATCGCCCTGGACGTCTGGACGACGGGAACGTACGCCTCGTCGGCCTGCACGCGATCGAGCTGACGGCCGAGAGCGCGACGCTGCTGGACGTACCGAACCACCGCGCGAGCGTCCGTACCCGCCCGAAGACCGGTCACCCCGAAACGCTGGGCGTGGTGGGTCCGGACGTCCGCCACACCTCCGGCGCGCGCGGCCGCATCGCGCAGGGCCGCCAGGCCCTGGGGCTCACCTTCAAGTACGCGAGGAGTCCGAGAAGGCCGCCCAGCGCATGTTGGAGGCGGAGATGACCACCCCCATGCTCAGGTCGGTCGTGGAGCAGCTGTGGCCTGTCGCCAACGGCGACAGCACCCGGAAGAAGAACCACCAGCTCAACCGCTGGAACACCATCCGGAAACTGTTCGCCGATGAGTTCGCCGTCCGCGAAGCGGCACCCGCAAGCCTTCCAGCCCCCGCCCTCCCGCCGCCCGCTCTGCACCGTGCGATGATCACCACCATGAACTCTGTCCGAAAGGCCCATGCCGCGTAGGCGGCCCAGCGCGGTGCGCGCCCAACGCGCGCTACCGCAGCCCACGTACGCCGGAAACAACCGATGCCGGCGCGACGACCTGCTCTCCCCCAGACCGTGGCCCACCAGGATTGACCGGCTCTCCTCCCGGACGGTGGCCGCGATCCACCGGGAGGAGGGCAGGCGCCCGTACGACGAGGGGCTCTGGCCCGGGGCGACCCGGACCGCTCTGGCGACCTGCCGCTCCTTCCTCGCCCGCCCGGGCCGCTACCTGTACCTGCGGCGGGACTACTGCGGCTGCGAGCAGTGCGACCTGCACAACGACATCGCCGTGGCCCGGGATCTCCTCGAACTGGTCGTCCGCAGGCTTCCCCGGTGTCCGCGTCGTGAGCTGGAGGCCCTGCTGGCCGGTCTGGACGACGAACTGCGACGCAGGACCCTCCCCGACCCGTTCGCCCACCGGCAGCCCCACCGCAGGGGCAACTGGTGGCACCAGCGCCTGTACGACCTGACCCATCTCCTGTGACATGTCGCCAGGGGGCCGCAAACCGGCGGCCGCGGGCGCGCCCCGACCCGGACGCGGCAGCCCGTCCAACGGTGTGCGGTGTGCGGTGTGCGACGTGCGGCGCCCTGTGAGGCCTTGCGACGCCCCCTGAGCACCGCATGCCGGCCGCTCGCGTGGTTGCCTGCGGCTATGCCGCCCGGTCGGTCACGGCGCGTCGTCGTCCGCGCCCTTCAGGGCGGGGGGCTCCTGCCAGGTCAAGGTGTCCAGAGGCCGGGGCAGGTTCCGAACCGCACCAGGCACCGCCTTCGTCACGGCAGACGCCTCGTCGCTGAAGAGGGCGGCAGGGTGCCCCGGAGTCCGGAAGGGCCCAGCCGAGCTTGAGGTCTTCGTGGTGGTCATCTCATCCCCCTGATTCGTCCCGGGCCATGCCCGGCTGAAGGCCGGCGTCCAAGCCAGCTGCGAAAGCGTATCCAGTTTCCGAACCACAGCCCGCCGCACCCGCGCCGCCGACCGAGACCCACCATCAAGCGGCGCCCGCGCAGCGGGCGCAGCCCTCAACCCTGGAGTTGTACATGGCCCACGACGACCCGGCGGCCCTCTCAGAGCTCGTAACACGATCTTGGGGGAGCGGTGCAGGCCGGCCGTAACCGGTACGACGATTGAGTCGTTCGTGAAGTCGTAGCATCAGGCCGTGGGTGGTGGACGACGAGTTGTGGACAATGATCGAGCCGTTGCTGCCGCCCTGGTCCGAACGCTCGCCTGGACCCAAGCCAGTCCCCGCGCCGCAACGGGCCCGTCGCCGGTCGACCGCCGCAAGACCGGCAGCAAACATCACCTGATCACCGACGGTGGCGGCACCCCGCGCAACGTCATCACCACGGCCAACGTCAACGACGTCACCCAGACCCTCGCCCTGGTCGACGGCATCCCACCGGTCACTGGCCGAGTCGGCCACCCCCGCAACCCCCCCGACGCACTCCTGGGCGACAAGGGCTACGACAGCAACCCCAACCGCCACAAGCTACGCCGACGCGGGACCTTGCCAGTCATCTCCCGCAAGGGTCAAGACCTCGGTATGGTGCTGCGGCCGCCGGTGGAGCCGATGCCGGCGCAGCCCGCCCAGCGGCTGCCGGGCCCGGCCGAACTGCGTGCGGGGGACGCCTATGAGCGGAAGTTCGATGTACTGGACGCTGCTGTTCACCCCGGCCGGCCGCGGCGTGGATCGGGGACTGCCGGGCGTACGGCTGGCGGGAGAGCGCCGGGCTCACCCTCTGGAGCGATGACGAGACCATGGGCAACCGGCTGCGCAGGAACGGCGGTGCGGCAGTGCAGCTCGTGGCCGTGAGACGCGACAACTGGTTCCGGCTGGGGCTGGCGCAGGCCTCGTGCGCGACGTGCCGGCAGGTACAGGTCCCCGCGGAGGTTCCGTTGGTGCTGCTGGTGTCCGACGGGGTCTCCGACCAGGTGCCCGCGAAGATGCTCGCCCGGCTCTGCCGCGAGCACGCGGCTGACCCGCAGGCTGCTCGCGGACGCCTTGGTCGCGGTAGCCGGGCAGGACGAGAGGGGGACCGCGACGACGCCACCGTGATCGTCCTATTCCGGGCAGAGGGCTGAGGGCCGCCCTGTCCGGGACGCGGCCGCCCGGTAGATGGGCCGTGGCGGCCGATCCTCCGCCCACCGCTGCGGCGTGTTCGGGATCGGTTGGCGCCGGTAGCCGTGGGTAAGCCCGGAGGAAGCCCGGGCAAGCGGTGCTCGCCCGCGGCTTGCCCCCACCTCCGACGCCGCGCTGGGGTGGATATGCCCGGGTTGGAGGTTCCGGCGGGGGACCTGTGAGGGAGGGCTTGATGCGCAGCTTCGAGACGGGCCAGACGGTCGTGCGGCGCGATGTGCACCGTATGGGCCGAGTGTGGAGCGAGCACGCGCTGCGGGTCATCGCCGACACGAGCGAGGCCTTGGTGGCCGCGTGCGCGCCGGGAGCGGAGACCCGCTGGCCGGCCCTGTACGTCAAGGCCCGTACCGAGGGTGACCGGTCGGTGCGGACGGAGGCGTTCGACGCGATGGCGGCCGGCGTGTGGGAGCTCGCGGACGCGGTGTGGCAGGAGACGGAGCTGCTGCTGTGGAAGCCCCCGAAGGCGTGGTTCAGCGTCAACGCCTTCTACGTCCCGGACGGGGACGGGCGGCGGCTGCGGAACTGGTACGTGAACTTCGAGCACCCCACCCGCCGGACGCCGGACGGCTTCGACACCTTCGACCTCACCGTGGACCTGGTCGTAGACCCCGACCTCACCCGCTGGGAGTGGAAGGACGAAGACGAGTACGCGCACGTGCGGCGGCTCGGCATCGTCACCGACACCGAGCACCAGGCCGTGGATGAGGCCCGAGACCAGGTCCTCGCCATGCTCACGGAACGCTCCGGCCTGTTCGCGCACGCGCAGCGGTGGGCAGCCTGGCGCTGGGAGCCGGCCTGGCCCGCACCGCGCCTGCCGTAGCCCGCTGCGAGCGAGCAGAGGGTCGCACCGAAACATGGAGCGGACCGCCGCGGGGCCGGCACGGTACGGCTTCCGCGGCCCTGTCGATCGTGCTCGCGGACCGGAGGTCGCTTCTGCGCTTGCTCGCGCTGCTGTTCCTTGATCCGGCGCTGGGGCCGGTGGTGGTCAGCGCGGACGTCCGAGCGCAGGAGCGTTTCGGCGTGAATCGGAAAACCCGCGGGAGTGAACTACCGCTTCCGGTCCTGTCACCGGTGTGAGGGTGGCCGGTAGAACCGCCGCATGATGATCTTGATGAGGGCCGCGGCAGCGGCCGCTCTCGCTCTGTCCTTCCCCGCGACGACCGCGCTCGCCACCGAGCAGCCGGCCGCCGTGCCGCAGGTGCTGCTGATGGGGGTGGCGGTCTCCGCACGACCAGGATCCGGCCCAGTGGCTGCCGCCGTCGCCGGATGCGCTGTGCCGGTACGGCGCGGAGGGGACCGCGACGAAGCTGCGCTGGGGCCTGGCAGTCGACGAACTGGAGCGGGAGCGACTGCGGGACATCGCGGCGCGCTGCGGCGGCACGGTGGAATTCACACCTGCGCCGTGACCGTGGGCCCGGGCCAGCCGAATGCTCCTGCCCGCGTTACGCCGGACTCGAGCCGGCCGCGCCCTGCGCGGCCTGGCTCGGACTGCACATGCCTGACGAGCCCAGAAGGAGCATCCATGCCTGTTATGACCTGCCGCGCGTTGACGGTGGTGGCCGCGGTGGTCTGTTCGTCGATCCTGCTGTGCGAGGGGCCGGCCGCGCATGCTGGGGACCCGAGCCCGCACGACGACGGGGACCTACTGGTCTATTCCCTGGCACAAGGTGAACTGGTCCGTTCGGGACTGGGACGGCAACGACATCCCCACCCGGCACGGGACCAGCGACTTCGGCTGGCTGCACGCGTCCTCCAAACACGATATGCGCAGCGAGAAGGCCATCGATGCCCCGTACCGCGGAACCGCCGACAAGGTGACGGGCACGCGGGCCGAGTACTGGGGGTGGTGGCCACCAACAGTGGGCAAGTGCGCATGCGCACCGTCTCCGTCGCAGAGCGGGGAATCAGGGGCCCGGCCGGCGCCCGGACGCCCGACGGGCGTCCCCTGGGCACGGTGACCGCGTACTGCCTGGGCCAGACCCTGTGCCCCGACTGGGTCAACGACCTGTGACCGCCCGCGCGGCCGGACCGGGAGAGGGAAGAGTACGGGCATGGACGACCACTTCACCGATGCCCTGCTCACCCTGCGCAGGTTCATCGGCGTACCCCTGCCCGGCACCGACTGGCGCATCCGCGCGATGGTCCGCCCGGACCCGGACACCATCCGGGTCCGCCTCGCGGACTCCACGGGACAGGCCGTAACGGTGGACCTGCCCACCCGGTACGGCCGCGAACACGGCACCTGGTGGTACACCGGCGCCCTGCGCCACACCGCACGATGGCTTACCGAAGGAACGATCCCCAGCGCCGGGGTAGACGGGCTCACGCACCTGGATGTGGCAACCCTTGTTGGCACGGTCGTTCCCGAAGCGGCCGAAGTCACCCTCGACGACGGCATCGACTACCTGATCGCCGACCTCGCCGGCGACCCGCTCTGGCAGAACTCCCCGCCCTCCATCGACCCCGACCTCTACGTCCTGACGGGCTTCGACCACCACCAGCCCGACACCGTCCGCGTCTACCTCGCCCACGACAACCACACCATCGGCATCGACCTGGCCGTACGCGACGACACCGGCACCCCCCGCACCATCGGCTGGTGGGCCGCCCCCAAACTCATCACCCTCCTCCGGCCCGAAGAGCCCACCACCCTGGCAGCGCACCGCGTCCAGGACGCGCGGGGCCCGCTGTGCGACGCCGTCTACGATCTCACCGACTGGTCCTGATTCCTCCGCCGCGACCGCCGGCCATCCCCACGCCGAGAACTGACCGGACGCCGGGACCGGGGCGGGGAAGGCCCGGCCGCCGCCCCGGTCGGAACCTCAGGCTGCTGCGAGCTACCGCTGGCTGAGCCCCGGCACCGGCCGCGGGGCAGGGCCAGTCCTATGGGGTGATGCCTCCGGAGATGAGCAGGGGGAGCAGGACGGGGACTGCTTTGCGGGCGAGGGTGTGGGTGGCGTGCTTGAGGCGGTGGGCGTCTGCCAGGGGCATCGCGAGGGCGAGGCTGCCAGCTTCGGTGCCGGTCCCGACCGGCAGCCCGCACGCCCACGCTACAGACCAACGGTCCCTGTTGCCGGGCATGGGGTGTTGGGTGACCAGGTACCGCAGGCCGTGCTCGGCGGACCCGGGCCGTACGACGGTGCCGTCCTCGACCAGCTCGGCGTCGAAGACCTCCAGGTCGGCGGTCACGGCTCCTCCGGGGTGGGCTGGAAGTCGTGTGGGGCGCGGTGGGGCGGGGCGGAGAACAGGTCCATGACGGCGTCGAAGAGGCCGCGCCTCATCGGCTGTTCGGTCCCTTCAGTCCCTGCCGGCTGGCAACGGCGTCCGCGGTCGCCCTGACGCGTCGGGCGGCGGCCGCGGGCGACTCGGCGTACGGCTCGATGCGCGCGGCGAGCAGCGTCAGGGTCTGGTAGAGGACTCCGGCCCGATGTGCCCAGTCCTGGGCGAGTCGGCGGCCCCGATAGGGGCGGGGGAGCCGTCCAGGGCCAGGCCGATCCGACGGAGGCTGCGGGCGGCGTCGTCCAGCGCGAGACGCAGCGCCGCCGGACCGGGCGCTACCTCGGTTGCCGGGGCACCCGTCGGCCCCGCCCCGTGGAGATGCTGGAGAGCGCGGGCTTTATGGCCCGCGCCGTCGCGTCGCATCGGGATACCCGGCCACCAGCCCAACTGGCCACGCCGGCAGGTCCCTCCACAGAGCGGTGCCAATCTGATACGCCAGCACGGACCACGTGGCATCAGTCCCCGCCGACCTCGTAGGGGTGCACGGCGACCTGCAGCCGCCCGCCGACCCGAGAGCCGTATGGAGCGTTCCCCCGCTGACGCCGGCCGTGCAACGGTCGCGATGAGCCATGACACATGCTGCCGAAGGTCCGACTTGGTGGAAGACCAGCAGCGTCGGCGTCCCCCAGCGTTGGTTTGTTTCAACCGCTCGCGTCGCAGCTTGACGGATCCATCGAACCGCCATCCGGTTTATGACGATACGCGCCTTTTGAACCCCACGGCCCAGCCTGTCGATGAGTTCGTATTGAAAATGAGTGTCATAATCGTATAGATATACGGGGTGCTTACTTCACAACAGGTGCTGGAGCGCCCGATGGCCGGAGTCCGGCCGTTCGCGCTCACCGCACTCCGGCATCCCACGGTCTCCACGCTCCTGACGGATCACCGCGTACTGCTGGCCGACCTTCTGGACGGCCTGGGGTCACCGCTGCACATCGTGCTGCCGGAAGTCTTCGCGGAGAACGTCGTTAGACTCCGCCAGGCCTTCGCCGACGCGGGTGCCACGGCGGACATCCTGTTCGCCAAGAAAGCGAACAAGGCCGACTGCTACGTCACGTCGGCCGCTTCGCTCGGTATCGGGATCGACGTGGCCAGCGCCCCTGAACTGGTCAAGGCCCTGGCCGGCGGGGTTCCCGGACACCGGATCGGGATCTCCGGCCCGGAGAAGGACGACGCGCTGCACGCCCTCGCCGTGCAGCACGGCTGCCTGGTTGCCGCCGACTCGATCAGTGAACTTCGCCGGCTTGCCGCGACCGCGCGGCTCGCGGGACGGCAGGCGAGTGTGCTGCTGAGGTCCCGGACAGTCGGACAGCAGACAAGTCGCTTCGGAATGTCCGCCGCAGAGCGTGAGGCCGCTGTCGGTCTGTGCGCGGAACTCGCCGACACCATCAGTCTCCGTGGATTCTCGTTCCACCTGAGCGGCTACTCCGTCGCGGAGCGCGCGACGGCGGCGAACGAGATGATCGAGCACTGCCTCGACGCCAGGCGGCGCGGCTTGCTCTCCGCCGAGCTGGTGAACATCGGCGGCGGATTGCCGGTCGGCTATGTCGAGCCGCGGCTCTGGGACGCCTTCCTTGCACAGAACCGGCCAGCCCACTACCACGCGGCCAAGGACTTCAAGGACTTCTATCCGTACGGGGGACCGTCCGCCGCCCAGGCCGTGCGCGCGATCATGGCGCACCCGGTCGACGGGGGCGAGAGCCTGGCGGCGAAGGCAGGCCGCAACGGCGTCCGGTTCGTCGTCGAGCCCGGCCGGGCCGTGCTGGACCAGGCCGGATTCACCATGTACCGGGTACAGCAGGTCGACGACCGACGGGACACCGACGGGTACGCCATCGTCACCGTCACGGGCAGCAGCTTCAGCCTCTCCGAACAGTGGTTCAACAGCGACTACCTCCCCGACCCGCTGCTGCTGTCCGCCCAGCCCACCGGGAACGAGCTTTTCCCGGCCTGTGTCGCGGGCTCAACCTGCCTCGAAAGCGACATGGTCACCTGGCGGAAGATCGGCTTCCCCAGGCCCGTACGGCTCGGTGACCACTTGGTCTACCTCAACACCGCCGGCTACCAGATGGACTCCAACGAGTCACCGTTCCATGGCGCCGCACTGCCGTTGAAGGCCGTGGTCCGACTCGGTGAGGGCGGGGCCCCGCCGAGCTGGCGACTGGACGGAATCTGATGCGACCTCGAACAAATCCGATGCGACCGCCAATGAAGGAGAAGCCTCGCATGTCCCAGAGCTACGCCCCATCCGGGCGATTGTGGCTGTTGCCGCAGTCCCAGCAAGAAGGGCTGGACCTCGACCGCCGACAGGTGATCGCGGTCGTCGAGCAGGCCTACCGCGCGCTGCGCGAAGGCGGCTCGGACAACCCGGTCAAAACGATCATCGACGATCCCGGGCACCGTTCCCTGAGCTATTCGATGGTGGCAAGGGACGCCGGTAGTGGCACCGTCTGCTTCAAGGCGGTCTACGAGTTCGATCCGCGCCGCACCCGTGACAGCTACCGGTTCCACTCGTTCGTCTTCCTCGTCGATGACACCACCGGCGCTCCCATCGCGTTGATGGACGTGGTGAAGCTCGGACCGCTGCGGTCCTCGGCGACCACCGCGCTGTTCGCCCGAGCGGCCTGTTCCGACGCGCGCAGCGCGCTGGTCGTCGGCACCGGCGTCCAGGCGCAGGCGGCACTGCCGATGCTGGTCGCGGCCCTGCCGGAGCTGGAGCGGCTGCAGGTGTTCGGCACCTACCCCGAGGGTCTGCGCGCCGTCCAGGACAGCGTCGAAGGCCGCGAGGTCGAGATCGTCAAGGACCTCCGGGAGGCCGCTGGTGAGGCAGACATCGTGATCGGCGCCGCAGGGCTGTCTGTCACCGAGGAGGTGCGACGGGACTGGATGAAGCCGGGCTCGGTCGCCGTACTCCTTGGGTACGGTGTGCACGCCGACGTGTGCCACGGCGCCGACTACCGGATCGCCACCGACACCGCCCAGATGCACGCCACCTGCGACGACCTGCGGGGCGAGGACGGCTCCCTGCCGCAGGTCGACGCCCAGCTGCCCGACATCCTGCTCGGCCAGGCGCCCGCCCGCCGCCGTCCGGACGACGTCGTCTTCGCCTACAACAGCGGCATGGCAGTCACGGACGCCGCGCTGGGCCGGTACATAGCCGATCTCGCGCTGGCGGACGGGCGCGGAGAGAAAGTCAACTTCTGGTGAGCAGTACCGAAACAACCGGAACCACCGACACGGCCGGCACCACCGCCGCCTCCGATGCCGCACGGGGCGGTGTCGGCTGGTGGGCCGGGAACTCGCGGACGCTGCTCAAGCTCGCGCTCCCGCTGATCCTGACCAACTTCGCCTATGTCGCGCTGACCACGGTGGACATCGTCATGCTGGGCAGGCTCGGCGCAGTGGAGATCGCCGCCGCCGGTCTGGCCATCGCGCTGTTCAACCAGCTGCGTACCACCGGCACGGGCCTGGTCACCGGGGTGAGCAACCTGGTCGCCGAGGCGCGGGTGCGGGACGACCGCGAACGCGTCGGGGCGCTGCTGTTCGCGGGATTCTTCTGGGCGACCGTGTGCGGCGTGGTGTTCTGTGCGGCGCTGCTGCTGATCGGTCCGCTGCTCGTCCTCCTGGGTCAGGACCCGGCGGTGGTCGACGAGGCCGGCGAGTTCCTGATGGTCCTGGCACCGGGCATGCTGCCCTGCCTGTGGTTCCAGAACCTGCGGCACTTCACCACCGGCCTCAAGCGGCCCGGCCCCCTGCTGGCCATCACCCTGGCCTCGGTCGGCCTGACCATCGGCCTGAACTACGCGCTGATCCACGGTGAGTTCGGTTTGCCCGCGTTCGGCTTCGTCGGTGTCGCGATCGCCACCCTCACCGTGTTCCTGCTGTCCTTCCTGGCGTTCGTCGCGGTACTCCTCCGCGACAGCGTCCTGCGCCCGTACCTCACCTCGCCCGGCGCGCGGCGCTGGAACGGGGACGCGGTACGGTCCGTCTGGCGCCTGGGCCTGCCGATCTCGGGAACGTACGCGTCGGAGGCCGGGTTCTTCAGTGTGCTCACCCTGGTCATCGGCTCCCTGGGCGTCGAGGCCCTGGCCGCGCAGACCGTGCTGAACCAGATCGTCTACATCGTCTTCATGATCTCCGCCGGCTTGTCGCACGCCGCCTCGATCCACATCAGCGAGGCCGACGGCGCCAATGACTACCTGACGGCTCGCCGAATGGGACTCCTCGGCACGGCCTGGGGCGTGATCGCGACGCTGCTCGTCGCCGTCGTGTACCTGGCGGTTCCGGACACAATCGTGGCCCTGTTCGTCTCGGCCGAGCACGCCGGCAACGCGGACATCGCCGCGCTGACCGTGACCGGACTGCTGATCGCCGCCCTCATGCAGGTTTTCGACGCCACGCAGAACATCGGCAACGGCATCCTGCGCGGCATCGGTGACACCGCCGGGCCGTTCCGGATCTCCCTCGTCGGGTACTGGCTGATCGGCCTGCCCGCGGGTTACCTGCTCGGAGTGAGTGCCGGCTGGGGCGTCGAGGGCGTCTGGATCGGCCAGACCATCGGCCTCGCGGCCACCGCAGCCGTCCTGCTGGCCGCCTTCCTGCGCCGCGTCAACCGGCTGCACCGGGCGACGTCCGGCGCACCCGCCCCGGAACCGGAGTCGTCATGAACCCTGCCCTCGCACCGGCCACTTCGGCCTCTTTGATACGTCGGGAGGTGGCGGGTCTGCCCAGCTACGATCCCGGCGCAGACCCGGATGAGGTGGCCGCTCTCAGCGGCTCCCGTCGCGTCATCAAACTCTCCAACAACGAAAGCCCGTTCGACATCTCTCCGGCGGTCGCCGAAGCCGTACGACTGGGCCTGGCAGGCGGAGTGTCCCGCTACCCCGACCCCACGGGGAAGCGGCTGGCCGAGGCCATCGGGAAGAGCCTGGACGTGCCGGCCGAGCGCGTCGTGCTCGGCAACGGCTCGGAGAACATCCTGGAGTTGCTGTGCCAGGCCGTACTCGATGCCGGCGACTTGGTGATCACGCAGGCACCCGGATTTAGCCTGCACGAGATCTTCCCCCGGGTCATGGGTGCCCGGGTCCGGAAGGTCCCTGTCACCGCCGGCTTCGGGTTCGACACGGCAGCCTGGCGTGACGCGCTGGCCGCCGGCCCGAAGCTCGTCTTCCTCGCCAACCCGTGCAACCCCACCGGTGCGATGCTCAGCGCCGGCCAGCTGGCGCAGGTCGTCGAGGCCACACCGGAGTCGGCCCTGCTGGTGCTCGACGAGGCCTACGGCGAGTTCGCCCGCACCGACCCTGAGTACCCCGACGGGCTGGAGGCCCTGCGCGGGCTGGACCGGCCGTGGATCGTGTTGCGCACCTTCTCCAAGGCCTACGGCCTGGCGGGTGTACGGGTGGGGTACGGCATCGCCTCCGACACCGCCCTGATTCAGGCGTTGGACCGGGTCCGCACTCCGTACAACGTCAACCAGCCGGCCCAGGACGCCGCCATCGCCGCCCTGGGCGACCCCGCGCATCTGGCGCACACCGTGCGCCGTACCGCCGAGGAGATCACCCGGGTAACCATCCGGCTGCGCGGCGCGGGGCTGAGCGTGGTTTCGTCCTCCACCAACTTCCTCTTCATCGACACCGGCCGCCACTCCGACTGGGTCGCCCAGGAGCTGCACCGCGCCGGAATCATCGTCAAGGCGTGGCGCGAGCCGGGATACGAAACCTATATCCGAGCCTCACTGTCCACCCCCGAGGACAACGACGTCTTCGTGCGGTGTCTGACGGAGATCTGCGCGAAGGACATATCATGATCAAATCCAAGATATCCGACCTGATCGGGCGGACGCCCCTACTGAAACTGTCGGTTGCGGACGGTTCGGCAGCCGTCCTGCTGAAGATGGAGCAGTTCAACCCCACGGGCACCGCCAAGATCCGCATGGCCAGGAACATGGTGGACGAGGCAGAGGCTGCGGGACTGCTCGCCCCCGGCGGGTGGCTGGTCGAGTCCACCTCCGGCAACACCGGACTCGGCCTGGCGCTCATCGCCGCCGAACGCGGATACAAGTTCACCGCCGTGGTCGACAACCACTCCAGTACCGACAAGCTGCGCGGCATGCTCGCCTACGGCGCCGACATCCTCAACGTCGCCGGGGACGAAGATGGCCTCGCCACCGCCGAACGCGACACCGTCGCCGAGCGGCTTGCCGCCGAACAGGGCGCGTACTGGACCGCCCAACACCGCAATCAAGGCAACCCCAACGGCTACGGGCCCCTCGCCCGCGAGCTCCACGACGACCTCGGCGACAACATCGACTACCTGTACGGGGCCGTCGGCACCGGTGGTTCGCTCTGCGGCACCGGCCGGGTCCTGCGTGAACGCATCCCCGACCTGAAGATCATCGGCGTCGAGCCGGTGGGCTCCGTCGTCTTCGGCGGCAAGGGCGCGCCGTACCACCAGTCCGGCACCGGTACGCCCGAAGGGTCGGAGATCGGCGGCGTCGTCGACTACGAGCTGTTCGACGAGGGGGTCAAGGCCAGCGACTCGGAAGCCTTCGAGACCTGCCGTTACCTGGCCCGGAACTTCGGCATCCTGATCGGCGGCTCGGCGGGCGGCGTGGTCTACAAGGCCCTTGAGCAGGCGCAGTGCTCCGGACCGGGAACCACCATCGTCGTGCTGGTCTGCGACGGCGGGGACAAGTACCTCGACACCGTGTTCAACCACGACTGGATGGCGGCCAACGGCCTGTTCGACGAGCAGGTCGTCCGCCGGCTGGCCGCGATGCTGCGATAGCGCCCGCCGCACGAATGCTCTGAACACCCGGCGAAGCCGCCCGGATTCGCTGACGTGCCGTACGCGGCGCTGCGCGTCCGCGTCCGCGGACGCCGCTCTCGTGCAGTGTTCTTCCATCGGGTCACGCCAGGCGATCCACCTGAGCTGCCAATGCCCCTACACCCCAACCTGAAACTGGTACCTTCCTGCCATGAAAATGAAAACGATAACCATGACTATTGCGGCTCTGGGGGTACTCGCGGTCACGGGATGCACAGCCGACCCGGCTGCCGATACCGGTGAGCGGGCAACGACGACGGGGGCGCCCGCAGCGACGGCCTACCCGTTCACCCTCAAGAACTGCGGCACCGATGTGACGTACAAGGCCGCGCCCAAGAAGGCCGTCACCCTCAACCAGACCGCCGCCGAGATCCTCATCCACCTCGGTGTGGGTGACCGGATCGCCGGGTCGGGCTACGAGATCGAGAAGGCGCCGGCCGTGATCGCCGAGCAGTACAAGAAGATTCCGCAGCTCTCGGCGCCCGGGCAGGAGATCAAGCACGAGAAGCTCCTCCAAGCGCAGCCCGACTTCGTCTACGGCTCCTTCGCCAGCATGTTCACCGCCGAGCAGTCCGGCGACCGCAAGCAGCTCCACGAGCTGGGGGTGCCGACGTACCTGACGGAGTTCGACTGCTCGTCCCACGAGAGCGTGGCGGGCGCCAACTTCGACATGCTGTACGCGGAGTACCGCCGGCTGGGCAAGATCATGGGCGTTCCCGCCGCCGGCGAGAAGCTGGCGGCCGAGCAGAAGGCTGTGGTGGACAAGGCCTTGGGCGACGTCAAGAAGCGGGACAGGCCGCTGAAGGTGATGTGGTTCTACTCCACCTATGAGGGCACTCCGTGGGCGGCGGGCCCCGGTGGTCTGCCGCAGCACATCTCCGAACTCGTCGGGGTCCAGAACATCTTCGCCGACGCGAAGACCAAGTGGGCCGAGGTGAGCTGGGACGAGGTCGCCGCCCGCAACCCGGACGTCATCATCCTGGCCGACCTGACCCGGGGCGAGCCCAACGACACCGCGAAGGAGAAGATCGACCTGCTCAAGAAGGACCCCCTTACCAGCAAGCTCGGCGCGGTGAAGGGCGAGCGGTTCATATCCATCCCCGGTTCGCACATGGATCCCAGCTACGGCAGCGCCTCTGTGGTGCCCGCGCTGGTCGACGGCCTCAACCGGCTCGGCTGACCCCGCACACCATCATGACGACGAGTTCACACAAGACCGCCGCGCCCACCGGAACCACGATCACCAGCCGTGAAACCGTTCCGGTGCGCCGGCGGCGCGCCTCGACGGTGGCGCTCTTCTTCCTGGCCGGGGCCGGCCTGCTGGTATCGGTCGTCGCCGCGTCGCTGTTCGGGAGTGCCGACATCCATCCCCTGGATGTCGTCTCCACCATCCTTCGCCATGCCGGTCTGGGGGGCCTCGCCCCCACCCCGCCGCTGCCGCCACTGCTGGACGCCCTGATCTGGGAGTCACGCTTCCCGCGGGTGCTGCTGGCCGCCGCCGTCGGCATGGCCCTGGCCGTCTCGGGCGCGGTCCTGCAAGCGGTCACCAGGAACCCCCTGGCCGACCCCTACCTGTTGGGAGTCTCCTCCGGCGCCTCCACCGGCGCGGTCGCCGTGCTCCTGCTGGGCATCGGCGGAAGCATTTCCCTGTCGACCGGCGCTTTCGTCGGTGGCCTGGTCTCCTTCGGCCTGCTGCTGGCCCTGCTCGGCGGAGGGCGCGTCGCCAGCCCCTCACGCGTGGTCCTCACCGGCGTACTCGTATCCCAGTTCTTCGCCGCGGTCACCTCCGTCATCCTCATGGTCAGCGGGGACGCGAACTCCACCCGCGGCTTCACCTACTGGCTGCTCGGCACCCTCGGGGGAGCCCGGTGGGAGGGGGTGACCGTCACCGTCGTGATCATCCTGGCCGGGGTAATCGCCGTGCAGCTCTTCGCGCCCGCCCTCGACGCCTTCACCTTCGGGTGGGACTCCGCCGCCGCCCTGGGGATCAATGTCACCGCGGCCCGCATCTGGCTGATGGTACTGACCTCGGTCATCACGGCGGCCGCCGTGGCGGCCTCCGGCGCCATCGGATTCATCGGGCTCCTCATCCCGCACGCCGTCCGTATCCTGGCCGGCCCGACGCACCGCACCCTGCTTCCCCTGTCCGCGATCACCGGCGCCACCTTCCTCATCTGGGTCGACGCGTTCGCACGGACGGCGTTCTCTCCCCACGAGCTGCCCGCCGGCGTCATCACCGCACTGCTCGGTGCGCCCGCCTTCGCGCTGGTCCTGAAGCGTCTGGAGTCCTGATGGGCCGCATCACCGCCACCCACCTCTCCTGGTCGGTCAAAGGCCACCGGCTGCTCGACGACATCGAGATGGCGGCCCACGACGGGAAGACCGTCGGCCTCCTCGGCCCCAACGGCTCGGGCAAATCGACCCTGCTGCGCCTGCTCGCCGGACTGCGACGCCCCGACACCGGAACCGTCCGCTACGACGACACCAGCTTGGACGACCTGGGCCGCCGGGTGCTGGCCCGACGGCTCGCCGTCGTCGAACAGGACGTGGCCGCCCACCACCACGTCAACGTGCGCCAGGTCGTGGAACTGGGCCGCACCCCCTTCCGTGGCCGCTTCGACGCCCTGACCGAGCACGACCGGCGGATCATCGACGCGGCACTGGAACGCACCGACCTCACCGGCAAGCAGCATCGCAGCTGGCACACCCTCTCCGGAGGGGAGAGGCAGCGCACCCAACTTGCCCGCGCCCTGGCTCAGGAGCCGCGGGAGATCCTGTTGGACGAACCCACCAATCACCTCGACATCCGTCACCAGCTCGAGCTTCTCGATCTGCTGGCTTCACTGGACGTCACCTGCGTCGTCGCCCTGCACGACCTCAACCTCGCCGCCCGGTACTGCGATCACATCGTGGTGATGGAGCACGGGCACGTGGCCGCCGCGGGCGCCCCGGAGGCGGTGCTGACTCCGGAGCTGATCCAGTCGGTCTACGGCGTCAACGTGCTCGTCGACCGAGAACACACCACCGGCGCCCTCCGCATCACCTACCTGGCCGCCGCCGCCCCGCGGACGGTTGCCGGAAAGGCGGTGTCAGTCGATGCCCGGTAGAACTCATCTGCTGACGGCTGCAACGGCTTCGGCACTTCGTGACTGCCGGCCGCGGCGGTCGGGAGGAGGGTGATCGCGGACGGTGCCTATTTCAGTGCTCGGCCGCGTCCGGGCCTGTGCCTAGCTGGCGGCGGCCGGGGGAGCGGGGGGCGGCGGCGGGCTCCTCGGCGGCCGGGTGTGGCACTTCGTCCGTCTCGGCGGCGAGGCGGGCCCGGCGATCAGGTGCGGATGGTGCAGGGGGAGTTGCGGGGCGAGGGCCGGTGCCCAGGGCGCGGCGTCCGATCATCTGCCTCGCTTCCCGGCTCGGCGCCGGGGTTCGGACCATCGAGGGCCGCCGACGAATACGCCCGCGCCGCCGCCACCCGCCCCGCCGAGACCTACGCCCGTATCGTCGCCCTGGACCTGGTGGCCGGCGCGGAGATGCTACTGAAGCGCGGCAGCATCGAGCAGGCATGCTCAACCTGGGGCCAGGCGATGGACCACATGGACGGCGTGCGTTCAGTCCGCACCCGCAAAGCCGTCAGGGACATGCGCGGAGGCCTCGCCGCGTTCAGGACCCGTGGCCTGCGGTGCGCGGCCGAACTCGATGAACGTGCCATCGACTTCCTCGCCTCTGTCTAGGCGCTTATTCGCCTCGCTCAGCTCCTGCCAGCGTCTCTCCGCTCGGCCTGGTAGTCGGCGCAGGTGCGTTCTTCTGCGGCGGCGAGCCGGGCGGGGGTGGACGGCGAACCCCGGCGCCGCTGGACGGCATGGCCTGAGCCGGCCGCCCGTGCGCCCCCGCCCGCCGCCCACCGGAGGGGTGTGCTCTCGCGAGGCGGACCGCCGAGGCCGTCGTCTCGTTCGCTGCCCCGGAGGCGGATGGCCGCGAATAGACGTGATCGGCTGGCTCCGATGTCGGTATCTGACCGTGCCGGGCCCAGCCCCAGTGGTGGGCGCTCAACAACATCGTTCTGGCCGGGCAGGGCCTCACCAGGGAGGAGGTCCGCGCCTTGGCCGTGCCCTACGGCATGGGCGCCCAGGTGATGGTCCACGCCTCCGACGCCCTCGTCCACCGGGGCTGGCTCGGCATCGGCACGGACGGCCGGCTGATCCTCGCGGCGCAGGGTCGCGAGGGCCTGGTGACGGCGAAGGAACACATGGACCGGGTGCGCGCGGAGCTCCTCGGCGACATCACGGAGGAGGAGTACACGACCGCGGTCTCCGTGCTCCAGCGCGTGACCGGCAACCTCGTCCGGGGGCTGTTCTGAACGCGCCCGTCACAGCCATTCCTTGGTGGCCGTGACCAGCACGGTCGCGCGCCGACCGGGTGACGGTGGGGAGGGGCGGGAACAGGCTGGGCGCATGGCTGCCAAGACCAAGGCTCCCCTGGGCAAGCTCACCGGACAGCAGCTTGCCCGGCCTGACCGGCGGCCCCCTGGTCACCGTCCCCGGCGCCCGGCCGCCAGCGTGCGACCCCAGGGGCCTCCGACAACGGCTGCTCCCAGCGTCATCGCCGGCAAGCCCAAAGGCAGCCTGAGCAAGACGCCCCGGTTTGACGGCCAATCCCGGCCCACTGGTACGGCGAAGACCTCCCGCTGGTCGCGCGGGCACCGGCGTGCGCGACCAGCTGCGGGGGCGGCTGCCGCACTGGTTGGAGAAGCCGGCGGACCGCCGGCCCGCATCTCCTCCGGCGCGCGCTTCGGGGGAAGGCCACGCCAGCCAAGACGCCCGCCGCCGGGCCGCGCCCGAGTGCCCGGCATCAGTCCGCCGCTCCTCGTCCGCGGCCCGTATGGGCGACGCCGCCCGCGGCCGTGAAGCCAAGGCGGGGCTACGCGAGCGGCTGAAGACCGGGCCGGCGGACATCCGCGCCTGGCAGCAGGGCACCGCCCGGCGAGCTGCCGGCCCGCATGGCCGGCCAGGCTCTGCGCGCTGTGCCCCTCCCTCCTAGTGCTGACCGGCAGCCTTTACCAGGTCGGCACCCAGTGGCGGCGGTGGGCTCTTTTGACCTCAAGGTCAAAAACAGTGTTACGGTGGCGTCATGGGCAGGCCGAAGCAGTTCGATCCGGACGTGGCGGTGGAGCGCGCGATGGGCGTGTTCTGGCGCAAGGGGTACGCGGCGACGACGCCGCAGGATCTCGTGGACGAGATCGGCATCGGCAAGGGCAGTCTGTACAACACCTTCGGCAGTAAGCATGCCTTGTTCGAACGGGCGCTTGCGCGCTACCGCGATTCACAGGCCGCGTGGCTGGAGGCGCTTCTCGATCACCCCGGTTCAGCGAAGGATCGACTGAGGGGTGCACTGGAGGCACTGGTTCAACTCGACTTGAGCGACCCGGACCGGCGCGGCTGCATGGCGGTCAACACTGCCGCCGAGCTGGCCACTTCGGATGCCGGGACAGCTGACACGGTGCGCAAGATGTTTGCCCGTACGGAGAGCGCGTTCCGGGCGACCGTCGAGGAAGGCCAGCGGGCCGGCGAGATCGCCGGTGACCGCGACGCGGCGGCGACGGCCGCCTGGCTGCTGGCAACGGTAATCGGCATGCGGGTGCTGGCGAAGACGGCTGAGGACGCCGGGCAGTTGAGGCGGGTCGTGGACGCGGCGATGGCGTCACTGTAGACCGGCGCCGCCGCTGGGCGTCGCCCTCTTTTGCGGCCTAGTTTTGTACCTGTAATTCAAATACATTCGAGGAGTCTGACATGGAGCTCGATCTCGCTGGTAAGACCGCGGTCGTCACCGGGGCCAGCCGAGGCGTCGGCCTCGCGATCACCCGGCAGCTCGTCGCCGAGGGGGTCCGCGTGGTCGGTGCGGCCCGCACGATCACGGCCGAACTGAAGGAGGCCGGTGCCCACCCCATAGCGGTGGACCTCACCACGCCGGAGGGTGCCGAGGAGTTGGGGGCACAGGCCCTCGCGGAACTCGGCGGTGTGGACATCCTGGTCAACAACCTTGGCGGCGGCGACGCATTCACCCTGAACGGGTTCCTCGACACCGACGATGCCCTGTGGGCGCAGGCCTTCGAGGTCAACCTGTTCGGCACGGTCCGGGTCACCCGCCGGCTGATGCCGAGCATCTTGCAGCGCCGCGGTTCGGTGGTGAACATCTCGTCGATGAGTGCCCGCCTGCCGGGCACGGGCCCGATCGAGTACGGCACCGCGAAGGCGGGTCTCAACGCGTTCGGCAAGGCGCTGTCCGAGGAGTTCGGCCCTCAGGGTGTACGCGTGAACACTGTCTCTCCCGGCCCGACGCGTACCGGTATGTGGGAAGACGCCGACGGCTTCGGTGCCCGCCTCGCGCAGGCGAACGGCGTCGGGCACCGCGAATTCGTAACCGGGGTGCCCGCGATGATGGGCATGACCACTGGCCGCATGGTCGAGGCCGACGAGGTCGCGGCCGTCGTCGTGTTTCTCTCCTCAGACCGCGCGACAAGCGTGACCGGCGCCGATTACGTCATCGAGGGCGGCGGTATCAAGACGGTGTGAGGCGGCTGCCGGGCTGGGGCGGCAGGAGACGTCCGCCCCGGCGAATGCCCTTCTCACTGCGAACGCGGGCACGCTCGCGCCGCTGGGCGGCCAGCACGTCGGGGTGCCTGGCGTTTGGGTTGCGCACGCCGAAGCGGCGGCGCCTCTGGAAGTGTGGCGGTACGCCGTGGGTGAGACGCCGATGGCGGAGTGTAGATGTTCGCGCAAGGACGTGCCGGTGGCGAAACCGAACCGTCCCGCGATGTCGTCGACTCAGGTCCGTGGTCTCCAGCAGGTGCTGGGCCCAGGACACGCGCTGCCAGCCAGCGTCCCGGGCTCATCCCGAGGGCGATCCGGCCGGACGCTGCGGGGTCGCTCGAGAAATGTGTGCACGCGTGCTCGTGCACACGCCTGCATGCCAGGGCGGAGCGATGCGTGCGCTGGGGGAGTCGTCGGTGTGGTTGGGTCGCTGGGCTGGGCATGGAGAAGCAGGAGCGGTTGCCGTTCCGGATGAAGGCCTCTGTGGCGGTGACGTACGTCCGGTGCACGGTGTGCGGAGCGATGGGGGAGGTGGTCCTCGAGGACCAGCTGCTCGCGCAGGCGATGGCGACGGCCGGCGCGCACGTCCGCCGGGCTCACCACGGCGTCAGCCTGGCGGTGCTCCAGGTCGTGCCCGACGTCTGTTTCCCCCCGGCGGGATGCGATGTCGTGGAGTGGGTCGCTGAGTACAACGCCCGGACCGACATCGGCATGAGCGTTGACGCCTGACACGTCAGGACGGGCGCTGACCTGCGTCAGGGGCGGGTTCTGGTGGCGGGCAGCGGTGTCAGCACGGTCCTGTGATTGCGGGTGGCCGGGCTGTGTCACATCGGGCCTGTGTCACACGGCTGACCTGGTCAGGGCCCCGTCCCTGGCCCCGGTTGTCACACCGAAGTCCGCCACCGCCGTGCGGACCGCCCAGCCACCGCCACGGCCTTGGCCTTGTGGTGGTGCCCCGGCGGTGGCTGGACGGTCCGCACGGTGCTGGGGGCCGTGGCCGTAGCGTTGCCTGATCACGAGAGCACGTGTCTCGTCGAGGATCCAGTGCTGCTGCGGTCGGCGCCGATGGAGCGCGGCGGCCGGACCTGGCTCGGCCTCGGTACCACCCGGGGTGTCGTTCTCGTCGGCGGCGAGGCGGTCGCCTACACCCAGGACGACATTCCGGCCCCGGTGGCCGAGGGTTTCCGCTGGGACGCCCGTGCCGCCGGGCCCGTCTACCGCTGGTTCCGGAGCCGGCCGGCGACTGTCGAGGCGTGGCATGAGTACCCCGAGTTCCCGGACCGCCGTCTGATGACCGACGGCGTCTGGGTGGCGGGGGCGGCGGAGGGCCTCCGTCAGCGGTCGTCGTCTGGGGTCCTGCCTCCACGCCCTGTTGCCGGACATTTGTGCCGGGCCTCCAGCCGGCTCGGCGTCACCGTCCTGGAGGACGTCACCGTCGAGGCGGACCGGGTGGGTGCGCCGACGGTATGTCCCTGGTGTCCGACCGACCGTGTGTACGGCGGGGTTCACGGAGCCCTTTCCGACCTCAGCTCGAGGCGTGGTGAAGAGCGAGTGGAACGTTCAAATCGCTGTCACCGCAACGAAGTTGGGGAAGGGTCGCTGCATCCCAGAGCAGCGTGAGCGCCCCGAAAGACCGTCACGCCATCCTTTGGAACTGCGTCTCCAAGTTGACGTTGGCTCATTTGGCGCGCCCAGCTCAGAAGATCCTCAAATCTCTTCCTGTGTCGGATGCGCGAAGTTAACGTTCTAGGCGACCGAGGGGCGCTTCCTGACCAGAACAGCCCCTCACTAACGAGAATCGGGGAAATTCAATAATGAAGCGCGTTATTGCAAGCACGCTGTCTGCCGCCATGCTCGGCGGTGTGCTTCTTGTAGGCGCCGGCACGGCTTCGGCCGCTACCGTTCCGCAGCCTGACGTTCAGGATGGGCCGGCCGTCGTGATGGTCGACCCCATCGGCGACCAGAGGGCGATGTGCACCGTCTACAAGAGCAAGAACGCCTGCGCTTCGCTGATGGGTAGCAAGAAGATGACCAAGCTTGCTAAGGACTGCCTGCTCAAGGCGGGTATCGGTGGGGCGGGTGCGTTCGTGGTGGGCAGGTACGTCAGCAAGGACGTCGCCAAGGACATTGCGGCGAAGGTCGTTGCCGGTGGAGCGACGGCCTGCCTGTCGGGTCTCGTCTAAAACTGGGGAATCGAATGACGGCCAAGGTCATTATTACGCTCCTCTGGGCGGGCGTGCTTGTCGGAGTGAACCGCCTGCTGGGCGGCAATGAATGGGCGCAATACGCCGCCACGTTTGTCCTGGGAGGCGTTTACGTTCTGTTGCTGAACAAAGTGAGTTCGACTCGTTCAGGGGAAAATCAGAACTAGTTCGTGGCCGTCACCATGTCTGGTGCTCTGGTTGAGAGCGCACCACATGGCGGCGCACATGACGACAGGGCCTTGGTGACCAGTCGGCCTACTGCTGAGCCCTTTCCAGCCTGACGGCAGCAGGGATGTTGACGCGGGAGGGCTATACGTAACGACGAAGCTCCTGGTGGACGGATTCTCAACCAAGATCACCTGTGTCCCCCAGGAGCTTCGCGTGTTTGTCTGAAGCGGACGTCGACCGCTGCTGGCAGTCCTTCCTCCGCCGCTTCGGCATCGAGCACACATTCCGCCTGTTCAAGCAGACCGTCGGCTGAACCAAGGTCCCGCAGCTCGGAAGCCGTCGACCGGTGGACCTGGCTGGGCGAGTCATGCAGCCGACCGGCACACCACAAAGTCGGCACGAAACCCAGCCGCTCGAAGGCAACGAACGCCGTGGCCTGACCAGGCGGCGAGGCGGGGCTGCGCGAGCGGCTGCAGGCGGTCTGACGGACGCCCGCGTCTGGCAGCAGGGCCCGCCTGATGAGCTGTCGGGCCGGCGACCTCTTCCGGGTCGTGGACAGCGTGGAAGAGGCGCGCTTGCTGTAGCCGCGGCGCGGGGCCCGACGGCTGCGGGGTGCCCCCGGACACGGCCGGGCCCCCGACCCAGGGGGAGGGGGTCGGGGGCCCGGCCGGGCAAGGGCACCTGCGCCGGATCAGTGGCGGAAGGCGTCCTTGGTCTTCTCCTTGGCCTGGCGTGCGTCGCCCTTGGCCTGGTCGGCGCGGCCCTCGGCGACCATACGGTCGTTGCCGACGGCGCGGCCGACGGCTTCCTCGGCCTTGCCCTTGGCCTGCTCGGCGTGTGCCTTGGCCTTCTGTTCGCCCGACATGGGGACCTCCTCGTCGATGTACCGGCTCGGTCGTGAACGCTCTTTTGCTCGCGTCCGGCGACCGTAAACCCCCGGTTGTGGAACGAGACCGGCCCGCGGGCGACGTGCATGGGCCCCGGGGCTCGGGGCACCGGCCTGTGAGGACGGTTCGTCGCTCAGGAGGTGGTGGCGGTGCGCGCTACGAAGGTGCTGGACTCCTTTCCCGCCGGTCATCCGCACGGAAGCTGGTTCGCCGAGGAGTACGCGGCCCGGTGCCGGGAGCGGGGCGAGCGGGCGACCGTGGTGATGGACCTGGAGAGGGACGCCTTCCTGGTCGTGGCCCCGGACCCGGAGGCGGCGCGGAACCCGGCCGCGTAATGGGCGTCTCCGGGCCGCCCCGCCACGTTACCCGGCCCAGTGCACCCGCCCCAGATGGATCAGGCGGAGCTGGCGGCGGGCCGTGCCGAGGGCGGCCGCCCAGTCCTCGCCCCGCAGCGAGGCGGCGAGGAACGCCGACGCCGTCATGAACATGTGGTCCACCAGGAGCCGGGAGAGCATCGTCACGTCGTCGGCGTCCCAGTGCGCGCTCAGGGGATCGGCCCCGAGCGCGGCCCCTGTCTCCTCGGCGAAGGCGTCGAGTTGCCCGGCGATGGCCTCGCGTACCGCCGGTACCCCGCCGTGGCGCTCGCGCACCAGGAAACGGACGTGGGCGGGCCGGCGTCGCAGGACGTGATCTGCTCGGTGGTGCGGCTCAGGTGGTCGGTCACGTCGCGGAAGTACGCACGGATGTCCGGAGCGAGGACATGCGCAAGATCACCGCTTGGGCGGCGATCATCGCCGTGCCGACCATGGGAAACCGACGGGTTCCCGGTTCCTGGCGCACTCTGGCGACGAACCCGCGGCTCATGGTGCCGGAACACCCCGGTCCGCACGTCGCGTTCACAAGCCTCGGTACTCGGCCCGCGGTCTCTGTGGTGGTGCCAGGAGAGGAGTTCGGGGGGGCGACGGCACCAACGATCCGGAGATGGGCCCGGGCCCCATGATCGACAGCTCGCAGGCGGTGGCGACGTCTTGGCTGCACCCTGACAGTGGCACCCGACGTCAGCACCGCGGCAGCACCACCCCGCGGCCGCACCCCGGCAGCCCGGTTGCCGAGTGGCGGACCATCCCGATGGCGGCGTCCCGACGGTGGTCGGGCCCTCGGGCCGCCGGGTCGGTCAGGCCAGGCCCAGCTCCGCCGCGCCGAAGGAGACGTCGAAGCGGTCGCACCAGATGGTCACGCTTGTGTAGTCGGCGAGCTGTACGTCGGCGGGGATCGGGTAGTTCTGGTCGCCCTTGTTGCCCTTGAGCTTGCCGAGGCTGACGTATTTCCCGTCGTCGAACACCCGCCAGCCCGCTACGCCTTCCTTCACCGGGGCATCGGTCAGCCAGACGTGAAGGTCCGGGCCGTTGCTGGTGTCCAGGTTCTCCAGGCGCAGCGTCCGTGACCCGTCGGGGAGCTGCACGATCTTGACCGTGCCGGTGGTCGTGTGCTCGTGGCTGATCAGCCCTCCCTGGGCGAGGGTACGGGGGCCGGCGGGGGCGGACGGCGCACCGGTGGAGCCGGGCGACGGCGCGGCCGCCGACACGCTCGGGAACGACTCGTCCACCCTCTCGTCGGTCCACAGCTTCCACGGTTGGAACCAGTACGCTCCGGCGGCCGCCAGCACCACAGCCAGCAACAGCGCGCCGAGCACCAGCGTCCGCCGCTTCCCGTTCCGTGCCACCACGTCACCCTTCCCTCGGCTGAACTGCGATCTCTTCCGATTCAACCCCGCCCCCGCCTTGGCCCCCAGCATTGGCTGATGACGATTCCCTTACGTGCCGTTGCACGAGGGAAGTGACGTCCGCGGGCGGCGGGGCGGCGTACGGACCGCGTCGAAGGCCGTTGACGTGCCGTCCGGCGTGAGCGAGGGGGTCAGCCCTGCTCCGGGTGGCCGTGATCGCGGGCGAAGGCCGCGAAGACCTCGTGTGCGGTTCCCCCGGTGTGCAGGAAGTGGTTGTCGAGGATGACGGCCAGGTCCTCCAGGGCTGCGCGCAGCACGGCCGCCGACATCCTGACGTCGGGGTGCCGGGCGACCGAGGCCCGGTCAGCCAGGTTCACGGCGCCTGTGATCGGCCTTGGTACAAGGGAAGTGCGGTTGGTTCTAAGCATTCGGTCCGCCAGCGCGGTCAGCTCGGCGGCCTGTCGGCCGGTGTTGGTGGAGGCTTCAGGGCCGGTGGATGCCGTTACCCCTCCACGGGGTGTCCCACCGGCCCTTCGCCGTGACCGGAGCCGTCGCCGGGGGCGTGGGGTGAGAGACAGCGGGGTCTGGTGTGTTGGTGCTGGTCGGGGCTGGTTTCGAGGTCTGGTGTCACCGTCTTTTACCTGCGCCCGCCGACTGGCGAGGGCGCCTGACGCCGGTTGGGGGACGCTGCGAGAGACTGTGGTTGTATACGACGACCACGGTTCCCGTGCCCGCCGCCTTCTCATCGCCGCCCTGATCCCGCTGGCTGCGGATGCCGCGGCTCAGCAGAGGTGGCTGAGGTCGTTCCCCATGGCCACGGACGATCTGCTGTACGACTTCGAGAACGCTCTGCCGGTGTTCGTGCACGAAGAGGGGGATGAGATTGACGCCGTGGCTGTGATGGGGGAGCTCCGCATGATTGGGATTACTTCCAGGAGATGTGCGGTGACCGGCCGGCTTACCCGTGGGCCTATGAGGCTCTGGCTACTGATCCCGCCTGGGCGGCGGTACGGGACCTGGCGCGCGAGATCCTCTTCGTCCTCACCGGCGACCGCGTCCTGCCCATGCCCGGCATCGGCGTCATCTCCGGGCGGCCGAGGCAGGATGAGGGCACGTTGGCCTTCTGACCTGCGTAGTTCCTAGGTTGGGGGCTCTGCGCAGGTTGGTTGAGTGCTGTCGCCGGCCGGTCCGTGCACATTCGCCTGCCGCCCGGGGGCCGGCCATCAGCACCACCAGCTGCTCCCTGTCCCGCACGTGCCGGTACAGGGACATCGCCGAGACCCCGAGCTCCGCGCCGAGGCGCCGCATGGTCAGGGCCGCCAGCCCCTCCGTGTCCGCGATGCCGATCCCCGTGCGGACGATCCGGGCGCGGTACGCCGAATCGTCCGCCGGGTGGCGGCCCGCCGGCCCGGCCGCGGGGGCGGCCGCGACCACCGTGCCCACCCCGGCACGGCCCGTACCAGGCGCTGGAGGGTGCCGATTTCGTTGCCGGCGTGCATGACGGAGACCAGGACGGTGTTCGGGGTGAGGGCGGCGGCGATGTCACCGGGGGGGACGCGTCCGTGCGCGTCGACGGCTACGCGAGTGCTGGTGTAGCCGTGGTGGTCGATGAGCCGCTGGATGGCGGCCAGGACGGATTTGTGCTCGATCGCGCTGGTGACGATGTGCCCGCCGTGGGGCCGTTTGGCGAGTGCGCCGCCGATGATGGCGAGGTGGTTGGCCTCGGTGGCGCCGGAGGTGAAGACGACTTCCGCGGGGTTGTTCGCGCCGATGAGGTCGGCGACGCGTCGGCGCGCGGTGGCGACGGCCTTGGCCGCTTCCCGGCCGTAGGCGTGGGCGCTGTTGGGGTTGCCGTACGCGGTGGTGAGGAACGGCCGCGCCCCCGCCGGGCCACCCTTCCGAGGCAGCGACCGTGCTGTGCCGCCGCGCCGACCGGCGGCCGTTGCCGGGGCCGGACCGTACGCCTTGCCCATGCCCTCCCGGTCCAGGCCTCACGGTCGGCTGTGCCCTGCTGCTGCGGGCGCTCGTTCCTGGGGTCCTCCACTGCCGAGCTGCATCAGCGATGGATGCGGTGACCGTACGCCGCGGTGAAGATCCGTCACTTCCCTGCCGCGGGGCCTCAGGGAACATGAGCTGGCGCAGGGGCGAAGGACCGCGTCGTCGTGAAGCCAGCCTGGCGCGGGTTCGGGCTCGGCCTGTGCTCACCGGCGATCCGCCGGCTGCCCGAGGGGTGCGTGCCGCGGTCGCCTGCCGGCCTGCACCAGCCGGCCACCCGCCGTGCACTGTGCAGCGGACGTGATGTCCCCCGGGTGGAGCTCACCGAGTGGCGCCCCGAGTTGGGCCACCGACTTGCCAGCGTGTGTGTACGGGCGGGCACCGACCTGTCGGGTCAGTCGAACCCCTCGGCGACCAGCTCGGTCGACCGGACGGTGATGCGGTGACGTCGGCCCGAGCCGCCGACGACGCGGCTGGAACTCTCGGTGACGAGGCTGTCTCCGTCCAGCCGGTAGCGGAAGCCGCCGTACATGCCGGGAACGGGGAAGTACATCTGAGGTTCGGCGAGTTCGATCAGGACGGCAAGCGTCGGCAGCCTCAGGCGGTGCTGGTCCGCGAGGCCGTGGCTGTCCGCGCGGATCAGCGCGTGCAGCCGGCCTTCCAGCGCGTTCAGCGTCGGGGACGGCACGGGGTGGCGCACCACGGGCTGGAGCAGGCCCGACACCTCCTTGTGACCGCGGGCCAGGGCGATGTCCAGGGCTCGCTCCCCCGCCGCGGTCGGCAGGGTACGCCAGGCCCCGCAGCCGACGAGCACGGCGGCAGCGGCCTCTGCCCCGTGCCAGGCCGCCTGGTGCAGCGGTGTGAACCTGCTCGGGCCGCCCACCCTGGTCGCGTTGACCCAGTCGGGGTTCTGCGCCAGTTGCTCGAACACCTGCGGCCAGTCGCCGTCGCGGGCCGCGTCGGCCAGCAGGTCCCGCCGGGCGAGGACGTCCTCGGGGTACACGTCGCGGCTAGTGACGCCGTCCCACCGCATGCGCTCTGTATTCACCATGCCCCGATCCTAAGGAGGACTGCACAACTGCGCGATGTCCACCTGCGCTGCCCCTGCGGGCTCTCCATGCCGGACCGGCAAGGGCAGGGTGGCCAGCCCGTGCGGAGTCGTGATCAGGGGCAGGGTGGTAGGTCCCGATGAGGGTTGATCTCGTCGGCCAGCCGGACCTGGGACCAACCGTGAGCCCCTCGTAGCTCCCGGATCAACTCCCCGATGTCCATGCGCCCCAGTCTGCCCCTACCAACACCCCTGCATGGGATCTTTCTTCGGGCCGAAGGTAGGGGTACCTGCCCACCTGAGAAGGGGTACACCCATACCGCACACCCCACCCCCCGACCACAGCAACGCTCGCCACAGCCTCAAGCTCTTCCCCCTGGTGCTCCTCGACCCTCCGCCGCACTGTGCCCGCTGCCAGGACCATCCGCCGCCGCCACAGGCCCCCTGGCTTCCCGTCTTGGCCCATTGCGTGATCGCGGCGGCATTCAGGTATGTCGAGATGTCGTGTGATGTTCAGGGGTGTGGGTCGACGGCTTTCACTGGTGGCGGCTGTGACGGGCGGCTGCTGTGCTGCCTTGGAGCTGTTCCGCTGGTGAAGGCTGGGGCGCAGGGTGGTCAGTTGGGCGGTGTGGTGACGCGGGCAGCGAGTCCGTCGAGCAGGGCGGCCAGGCCGTAGCGGAAGAGGGATTCGGGGGAGAGGTCGGCGTCCGTCCGAGCGGCGGCGAAGGCGGGGAAGGCACCGCTGTCGACGAGGGCCGCCAGCCGGTTTTCCTGGACGTGCATCCACTGCTGCCCGCTCACCCCGCTGGACTGCTCGGCTGCCGACTCCGGTTCCAGGTCCACGGCGTGGCCCCGGACGTACCCGAAGAGGGTCACGGCGGCGTGCATCCGGGCACCGGCGTCCAGGCCGAGGCCGTCCAGGGCCGCGAGGGCCCAGTCGATGTGCCGGATGCCGTTGGGGATCAGCAGGGGGCGGTTCAGGTTCATGGCGCCGGCCAGCCAGGGGTGGGCCCGGTACAGCCGCCACTGCATGGCCGCCGACAGCTCCAGCCGCTCCCGCCAGTGCGGCGGCGGCCGCTGCGGCAGGGTCTGTTCCCCGAAGGCCGCGTCGGCCATCAGCACCACGAGCTGTTCCTTGTTGCTGACGTGCCGGTAGAGGGACATGGCCGAGACCCCGAGCTCCGCGCCGAGCCGGCGCATGGTCAGGGCGGCCAGTCCCTCCGCGTCCGCGACGGCGACCGCCGCGCGGACGATACGGGCGCGCTGTGCCGTGTCGTCCTCGACGGCGGTGCGGCGGTCCGGTGCGCCCGTCACGGGCCGGGCCGCGACCACCGTGCCCACCCCCGGCACCGCACGGACGAGCCCCTGCTGCTTGAGCGCGGCCAGGACCTTGCTGGCCGTGGCCATGGCGACCCCCCACCGCTGGGTGATGGCCCGCGTCGAGGGCACCCGGTCCCCGGGGCGGAGTTCTCCGCGCTCGATGCGGCCCCGCAGTTCGGCCGCGATCCGCGCATACGGTGCCTGCTCCCGCTCCGTCATCCCACCCCTCCTGGTGCACTAGTACGGGTGCACTGTAGTGCACTAGGTCGATTTCCTCAACTCACCAACTCAGTTACGGTGTTTCCGGCTGTACGTTGTACACATCACCCCGAGAGAGGAACCAGAAGTGAACGCGCCCCAGCCTCAGACGACGAACCGGACCGTGCTGATCTCCGGCGGTAGCGTCGCAGGCCCGGCCCTCGCCTACTGGCTGCACCGCCACGGCTTCACTCCCACGATCGTCGAGCGGGCCCCGGAGCTGCGCGACGGCGGCTACGCGGTCGACTTCCGCGGCGAGGCCCTCGACGTCCTCGACCGCATGGGCCTCCTCCACCAGATCCAGGCGCTGGACACGCAGATGGGCGACGCGGCCATGGTCGACGCCGAGGGCAACCAGTACGCCACCCTCCCGGCGGCGGCATTCGCCGGGGACCTGGAGGTCCTCAAGGGCGACCTGACCCGGATGCTCTACGAGGCCACCCGCGAGAACGTCGAGTACGTCTTCGGCGACTCCATCGCCACCCTGGACCAGGACGAGGACGGCGTCCTCGTCACTTTCGAGCACGGCGCGCCCCGCCGCTTCGACCTGGTCGTCGGCGCCGACGGCCTGCACTCCCACACCCGCGCCCTGGCCTTCGGTCCCGAGGAGGAGTTCGTCCGCCACCTCGGCATCTACACGGCGATCTTCAACCTGGACAACTACCTCGGCCTGGAGAACACCGGCCACCTCTACGCAGCCCCGGGCAAGGCCGCCAACATCTTCACGGCCCGAGACAACACCGAGGCCCGCGCGGCCTTCCACTTCGCCGCCGACCACCTGGAGTACGACCGCCGCGACCACGCCTCCCACAAGCGGATCATCGCCGGACGGTTCACCGGCGGGGGATGGGAGATCCCGCGCCTACTGAAGGAGATGGACGCCGCCGGGGAGTTCTTCTTCGACGCCAACGCCCAGGTCGTCATGGACACCTGGTCCACCGGCCGCATCGTCCTCCTCGGCGACGCGGGCTACTGCGCTGGCCCCACCTCTGGCCGCGGCACCTCCCAGGCGCTGATCGGCGCCTACCTCCTCGCCGGCGAACTCGCCACCCGCGACGGCGACCACACGGCCGCCTTCGCTGCCTACGAGCAGCAGATGCGCCCCTACGTCGCCGAACACCAGGCCCTGGGCCGCGAGGGCGCCGAACGCTTCTTCCTGCCGGCCCCCACCCAGGACATCCTCGACATGCTCGCCGCCAACGCCCCCGAGAACACCCGCACCGAACCCATCCGCCTCCCCGGCTACGCCCCCACCGGCGCCGCCTGAAGGACGACCGCGCATGGACACCGGGCCCCAGCCGCCCGGAAGTCTCGGCCAGCCGGGCCGAGACGACCTGCTCGCTGCCCTGGACACCGACACCGCGGGCGGTTGTCCAGCAAGCCGCAGACAGGCGTCCTGTCGTGCGGTGTCGGTTGGGGGTGGCCAGGAGGGCAGAAGGGCGGCTCGCGGGGCAGTCTGGTGCGGTGCAAGTGGTGTCACCGGGATGAGCTGAGCTGGACAGGGAGACGCGGTGTAGCAGGTTCTGTGCAGCTTCACTGATCGCCGATGTCGCTGATCAGTGGGTCTGCGAAGGCGTCATGCTTCCGACCTGGGGCTGTGCAGGTTGGTTGAGGGGGTTGCCGACTGACTGGCTCACTGAATTTGCGCAGGTAGTGGCCCTGCAGATCGTCTGGCCTGCGGAGTTCTTGGAACCCGTTGTTGTTCCGAACGTGGTAGCTGGATTCCTGCTCGTGGGAGTGGGTTCCGTTGTGGTGAGGCAGGGATAGGGCGCACCCACACGCTCGATGGAGCAACGGGTTCTGAGACGGCGAAACGCCGCGGCTTGCCGGGGCGTTTCGTGCGTGCGCTCAGTTCAGCGCAAGCCGTCTGTGTCGTCGTGCTCTTCGCCGACCGGGAATGGCCGACGGTCCTCCCCCGGGTCATCGCTGTAGATGACCGCGGAGACCGCGCTGTCGTAGGCATCGTCGAGGCCGTTACCGCTTGCGCCGAGTATGTTCTCCCAGTCAATTCCCATACCTACAAGGCTACCCGTAGTGTTCGAGGAGCCGAGCGATGTGGGCGTTGAGCTCGTCCGCCTGGGCAAAGATCGCAGCTTCCTCTCCTGGGAGGATGGGCCGCGCGGCCAGCCTCGTCATCGGGCTAGGGTCCGTTCACTCGTGGCGGTGACTATGGCTGTTGAGTTCTCCACGCTGGCAGCCCAGCGCCCGATCGCGGACTCCTGGCGCTGGGTACGTCGCCTGGACGTTGGGCCAGCCCGACGCGTGGGGCCATGTCCATTTCGCGCCAGCTGCCATCTGCCCAGTGCCTCGCTGGCGTGGTGGGCTGATCAGCAGCGCCGACCTGGCCTCACGCGGTACACCGTCTCGGGCCTGCGCGTGGTAGTTCACCCGTCGGGGCTGGTCAGCTTCTCGACGTTCCGTGCCGCCTTCTGCTGCTGGGCCTGCACCTTAGCCGCCGCTCCCGCGGCTTCCCGCGAGCGGGCCGCTGCTTCCGCGCTCGCCGTGGGTGCCGTCTCCAGCCGCGCCCTCGCTTCCCGTACCCCATCGTCGGCGGCTGCCAGGGCGGCCGCCGTGGTGTCGGCCCGTTCCCGTGCCGCGGCCTGTTCCGCCTCCAGCCGTTCCGTCTCGGCCAGCCCCGCGCGGGCCGCCTCGGCAACAGGGTCTCCTGGAGCTGCTCGGATGGGGTCGCACCCCGAGCTACCAAGAGGCCCTACCTTCATGCCCGGACCACCCGAACATCACCCAACCCAGAACCCTGTTCGAGCCGAAACACCCACACGCTCGATAGAACAACGGGTTCTGAGGGTGACGTTCGGGGCGCCCGATCTAGGTTCCCCTGTACCGGGCCGCCGACGTCGACCGGATCCCCTCAGAAACACCCCGGGGTGGACTGGCCGCCCGTCCGCTCTCTCAGCTAGGGCCGGTGTCTCCCCTCGCCCGCAGCGCCCGGGGACCCGTTCGGCAGGACTGACGTGGCTCGCGGCCGAGCCGGTACCCCTTTCGGTCCTGTGCTGGTGAGGCTCCGGCCAGGAAACATGCTTCCTGGCCGGAGCCTCAGGACCGGCTTGCTGGCCCTACCTCTCGATTGCGAAGTAGATGTCGCGCCGTTCGTGGATGGCTTCTGGCGCGGCGCCTGGCCGGGTGGAGGTCCGCAGCGTTTCCGGTGAGAAGACCGTTGACGTTCACCTGGCTCCGTGGCGATGAGCCGCCTGCGGCCAGCGGGGACCGCGGCGGGGCGCCATGCCTGGTTCGCACGGTCTGGGCGGCCTGCGGTGGCCAGCAGTGTGGGTCAGGTGTGGCGGTGGCGGTGGCGAGGGTGAAGCAGTGGCGGGTGCCGGTGCTGTCGAGCAGGAGGTGGGGGAGCGGGCCGGTGAGGATGAGGTCGTGTCCGATGCGTGCGTCCAGGAGAGCGTGTACGAGTGCGGAGTCGGCGAAGGAGACCCGGCTGAGGTTGATGAGACCCGCTGGCACGGTCCGACCGACATGTGACCGGATGCTTACGGCCGCCCACGATGCTGGGACCATTCTGGCGCCAGAATCGACATCACCGCCGTGTCCACCCGTTTGCCATCCCACAGCAACGCATCGCGCAGTACTCCCTCGGCGACGAAGCCAACCTTCTCGTAGACGCGGCGAGCCCGCGGATTGAACGCGTAGACCTCCAGCGAGATGCGGTGCAGACCCAGTTCCTCGAAGCCGTATCCGACGATCAGCCGGGTCGCCTCCGTCCCTAGACCGCGCCCGTAGGTGCCGGGCACGAGGCAGATACGGAAGCTGCAGCTTTCGTTGCCCGGGTCCCACTCGTTGAGCACCGCCTCGCCGATAACGCTCCCCGTCGCCTGCTCGACCACGGCAAGATCCAGCCGGTCATCCTGGTCCCCTCGCGTCTCGTACCAGGTGCGTACCCGCGCCTCATCGGGCTCGCCGTCGTCATGGCTGCCAGTCAGCCGTGACGCCTCGGTGTCCCGGAACATCGGCAGCAGCGCGGGCACATCATCCACCGTGACCGGCCGGAGCAGCACCCGTTCTCCCCTCAGCGTGGGCTTGCTGAGAAAGTCGGGGCGCGGAGCACTTGGAACGTGATCAACCATGGCCGCATTGTGTGCGACCTCCCCGCTCGGTGTCCCCCCGTTATTCGTCACATGACCAGGTCACCTCTGAACGGCGATGCCTCGAAGCTGCGGTCATCCGTCCCGTCCGTCCATGGGACGCTGGCACGCGATCGAGGAGGGCACCGTGGAGAACCTGCCGGTTCACGAGCTGGGGCTGTCGCGCGGGGCTGTTGAGGGGCACGACACCGGCTACTTCGGCTCGCTGCTCGCGCTCGGCCGGCATGCACACCTGATGCTCCAGGCCGGTCTGATCGCCCCGATCCCGGCAGGCGCGCAGCGAGACGACGGCTGCCAGTTCTACGAGGCCACCGCAGCAGGCCGCGACTTCTACGCCGCCCACCTTTCCGGGCTGGATGAGCGCGCCAATGGCCGAGCGAACGCCTGGGGCGGCCATCCGCAGCTCGTGGCTGCGGCGCGGGCGCTGGGCCAGCTGTTGCATGCGGTCGAGCATGCGGCTGACTCGGCCGGGGTCCCCAACGGTCAGCGGGCCTGGCTCCCCAGCTCCGAATAGAACAGTCAGGGCGGCTATCTCTGCGCCCTCTGCCAGGCTCTGCGTCCTGAACAGCGACAAGTCCCGGCTCGAGGTGCCCTGAAGCCCGCACTTCACGACATCCCGCCGCCGCACTCGTCCCGGCGGCGCCGACCCGGCCCGGGGCGGGCGGGGCGTGGGGGTGCGCGGTGGCGGGCGGCGGATGACGCTGGAGGTCTCCAGCGGCCAGGTGAGCGCGCCCGTGCGCGACCGGTCAGGGGGTCGTGATGTCGAATCCGTACCCGCCCCCGGGTGAACAGCGGCCGGGCTGGGCCCCCGCGCCGGCAGCCCGCCCCGGACTCGAAGCCGCCTTGGCCCGCGACCCCTGGTGGTGGCTGGCCGCCGGCCGCCGCCGTCGGGTGCTGGCGGTCGTGCTCGCGGCGATCGGCGCCTTCGTCGTGGCGGTGGTGGGAATCGCCGTCCTGTTCGCTGCGGCGGGATGGGACCTGTCGCTGTGCCAGTCGGATACAGCGCGCCCATCTGCGGGTTGCAGGAACCAGCCGCACAGGGGCCGCCTCCGGTATCGACTGCCTCGGCGGCATCCGCATGCCGCATACCGCTCGCACAGCGCCCAATACCCAACGGCTAACCTGGCCTTTCCGGCCGTCCCGGCCCGCCGAGCGCGCTGCCCCCCCGCCGATCCGACCGTACGCCCCATGCCCCACATCCCCTACCCCGGAGGAAGACAGCACCATGCAACACCCCCCTGAAGGCGACGCGGTCCCGTCGGCCGTGGAAGTGCGCGGACTCCGCAAGGAGTTCGACGACAAGGTCGCCGTCGGCGGAGTCGACCTCACCGTTCCCCGGGGCAGCTTCTACGGCCTGGTCGGACCCAACGGCGCGGGCAAGACCACCAGTCTGTCGATGATCACCGGCCTGCTCCGGCCCGACGCGGGCACCGTGCGGGTCGCCGGGTACGACGTCTGGCAGGACCCATACGAAGCCAAGCACCGCATCGGCATCCTGCCCGACGGCCTGCGCCTGTTCGAGCGGCTGTCGGGACGGGAACTGCTGCGCTACACCGGACGGCTGCGGGAGCTCCCCGCCGCCGACACCGAGGCGCGCGCCGAGGAGTTGCTCGACGTGCTCGGGCTCACCGAGGCCGGCGACAAGCTGGTCGTCGACTACTCCACCGGCATGCGCAAGAAGATAGGCCTGGCGGCCGCGCTGCTGCACAACCCTCCGGTCCTCTTCCTCGACGAACCCTTCGAGAGCGTCGACCCGGTATCGGCCGAGGCGATCCGCGAGGTGCTGCGCCAGTACACCGCGACCGGCTCGACGGTGGTCTTCTCCAGCCACGTCATGGAGCTCGTGTCCGCGCTGTGCAGCCACGTCGCCATCCTGGCCAAGGGCCGTGTGGTCGCCGACGGCACGCTCGACGAGGTACGGGCCGGACGAAGCCTGAACGAGCGCTTCATGGAACTGGTCGGCGCCCCGGCCGGGAAGGCGAAGGGAGGGAGCCTCGCATGGTTGGGGTCTTCGTCGGGCTGAAACTCGCCCTCCTGCGCAGCAGTCTGCGCCGCAGTACCGCCCGCGCCGTGGGCTTCGTGGCCGGGGCGGGCATCAGCCTGGCCGGGTCCTGCTACGCGGCCATCGGCCTGGCCCGCGCCCAAGGCGAGCCGGACGCGCCCGGCTTCGCCGTCCTGGCCTTCGCCGGGCTGGCCGTCGCATGGCTGGCGCTGCCGCTGTCCTTCGGCGCGGGGGGCGACGAGAGCTCCGATCCCACCCGCCTCGCCGTGCTGCCCGTCCGGCCGCGCCGGCTGATCGCCGGGGCCACCGCCTCCGCGCTCATCGGCCCGGGGCCGCTGTGCACGCTCATCCTCATCACCGGAGCGGTCGTCGGCGCCGCCGAGGGCGCGTTCAGCAGCTTCCCCGCCGCGGTCGTCACCGTCCTCGCCGTACCGCTCATGCTGCTGCTGTGCGTGGTCGCCTCCCGGGCCGTACTCGCCTCCTTCGCCCGCGCGCTGGCCGGCCGCCGCGGCAAGGACGCCGCCGCCCTCGGCGGCGTACTGACCGCAGTCGGCGGCTACGCCACCTACATGCTGCTGACCACCGCCAGCTCGGGGCTCGCTCTGCCGCCCCTCGCCGTACGGATCCTGCGCTGGACCCCGCCGGGCTGGCCGGCCGACGCGATCAGGGCCGCCGCCGACGGCAGGACCGCCGCCGCCCTGCTCGAACTGGCCGGGACCGCCGCCCTGATCGGCCTGCTGATGGTGTGGTGGCACGGCTCCCTGACCCGGCTGATGACCACGACGGACGCCTCCACGGCCCAGGCCGTCAAGGTCCGGGCGGGCCGGACGACAGGCCTGCGGGCCCGGCTGCTGACCTCCAGCCGGACCCTGCTCGTAGCCCACCACCAGTTCAGCGCCTTCGCACGGTCGCCCAGGCACCGGATGACGATGATCGCGGCGCTGGCGTACGCGCTGCTGTTCCCGGTCGTGATGGCCGGAGTCGGCATGCGGACCCCGTACGCCGCCGTCGGCGGCGCCTGGGTCTTCGGACTGACCGCCCCCGGAGTGCTGTTCGCCCTCGACGGCTCCGCGCTCTGGAGCAACGTCGCCACGCTGCGCACCGTGGCGCAGGCCCGCGCCGAACTCGCCGGCCGGCTGATCCCCCAGCTGGTGGTCATCGCGCCCTGGCTCACCGCCGTCGCCACCGGCGCCGCCCTCGTCACCGGGCGCACCGACCAGCTCGCGGCCGCGCTCGGCGTCAGCTTCGCGCTGCTCGGGGTGACCTTCGCGATGGGCATGGTCATCAGCGTGTTGCACCCCTACCCGTACCCCGAGGACCCGTGGAGCGTGAGTGCGCCCGGCCAGAGCGGCGGCTACCACTTGGCGAACTTCTTCAGCTCCATCCTCGGCGTGGTGGCGATCGCCCCGGCAATCGCCGGCGCGATCGCCCTGAACGGCTCCGCCTCCTTGTGGCTGCTGCTGCCTCTGGGTACGTCGTACGGCCTGCTCGTCGTCCTGGTCACCCTGCGGACCATGGGACAGCGGCTGTTCGACAAGGCGCCCGAAATCCTCACCACCCTGCGGATGTCCTGACCCACCGACCGGACACGATCACCCGGTCGAAGGGATCGGGTCGCTCCTGCGACGCGGTGGCTGGGCCAACCCGCTCGCGCCAGGCGTTCGGGGCCCGGGAAGCGGATATCGCCGCGTCGGAACCCCGGGGAACGATAGGGGGCGAACTACGCCTGGCTATGGGACAGTTCATGATGTCGTGTCACCGGCTGCTGGGGGAAGGGCGGAATATGGCGGACGAGGGGGACGGCTGGTTGACGGAGCGCCAGGTGAGCACCTTGTGGCTGGGCGTCGGTACTAACTCGGTGTATGTGAATGCGCTGGCCCATGGGGTGCGGACCCGTACGGAGAGCTGGATGACCACTACGGGCTATGCCGGCAAGATGTGGTATCACGCCGACGACGTGCGCCGAGTGGCCCCCCAGGTAGCAGCCGAGCCACTCAAGGGGCCGTCCCAGGTACCGTGCTGTCTGGTGCTGATCGTTCTGGCAGCGGCACCGCTCGTTTGGCTGGCGATACAAATAGAAAGCGCAGGCGGGTGGTGAAGGTCAAGTGTGTGGCTGCGCGGCCGGCCACCCGCGAGATGCTGGGGTGTCCACTGCATCATCGCTGGCTCGTTGGGCAGGGCGCTTCCGAGCCTCAAGGAGAGGCCGATCAGATGCCTACACGCGTGGGTATGGCGCCCGCACGTCCGTAGCCGAGCACCTGGGTGAGGACTTGTCGGAACGTGATGAGGCCTTCGGCCGGCGCTTCGATGACAGCCTCGATCTCACTGTCGGAAGGTGGCACTTCGCGCACGGCCCGGTTTGACTCGGGGACCAGATGGCGGGCTGTCCCTGTCAGCGGTCAGCCGGCCGCCGCGGCCGGTCCTTTCCCGAACCCGGCGACGTCGTCCACGGTCATGTCCAGGCGACCAGAAAAGCGAACATGTGATTGAGGTCGGTGAGCCAAGCTGCCGCGTCCACGTCGTCCAGGACGGCGAGGCCCAGCCGGCGCAGGCCGTGCTGATGACCGACGCCGAAGCCGCTGACTGGATCACGGCCACGGCGGCCGGGGCGGTCTGATCTCAACGCACCAACGGGCCCCGGGGGATCAGTCCCCGGGGCCCGGGTCGCACCATCCAACGCGTTGCGACCCTCGCCGTCACGCGGTGGCCGGCTGCGGCTCCTCCAGCACGCGGGCGACCTTCCTCGCCAGCTCCGCGACGTGGGCTCCAGCGAACCCTCGCGGCAGCGCCGCCGACTGACCGCAGCCCCACAGCTTGGTGTGCTCACCCGCGTCCTCGACCAGCGGCAGCACGCCGCGCGCCCGGGCCGAGTCCAGGAGGCCATCCGCTTGGTCAGCGTGCTCTCGCCCGCCCGCAAGGATGCGCCTCATGGAGAGCAGTTTCCCCATCAGGGCCGTTCAGGCCGTGATCACTCCATCTGGCAGCGCTCCTCGTCACTGCACTTCTTCCAGGAGCTGGTCACCGGGGCGTCAGTAGCCAGGCCAGGGGCTGCGGCGTACGAGGATCGTCCATTCCTCGTCGTGCCGGCCCGGCACGAGGCGCCCCTCAGCCGCCCACCGCCGCGCGAGGTCGGTGAAGATCGGCTCCAGGTCAGGGCGCGGAACCGTTTCGCCACCGCTTCGCTGAACGCCGATGGCCGGACCGAACCGCATCGTCATCGTGCTCATGGCCGTTCAACGCTGCCGGCTTGTCCGGGTTACCCGCGTGCCGGGGTCTATCTCCTTCGGGTGGGCGCGGATGTGCCGGCGTCGAGGAGGACCGGTAGCTGGCCTGGGGGTCGCTGGACGTCGGCAGATTGTCAGGAGGCGAGCTCGTGGCTTCGGGCGTGCAGGACGGCTTCCGCCCGGGTCTCGAAGACGGTCGGGCCGCGGGTTCCGACGGCGGTAGCCATCAGGTGCCTGGCCTCGGGCGCGGCGGTCACCACGGACAGGGCCGTCCCCGAGGCCTGGCACAGACGCTGAGCGCGCAGTACCAGGCTCACCACCACGGGCGTCAGCGTCTCCGCGGCGATCTCGACCACCACATCGCGGGCCTTGTGGAGGGTGATCAGGTATTCGGTGTGCGCGGCGGCCGCTGCCCGGTCGCTGATGCTGATGCCGGCGGGGAAGGAGACGGTCAGGACTCCGTGGTCGATGACGTGAGTGAGCATCGTGTTCCCTTCCGCGGCGGCCGCGACTCGCAGACGTCGGCCCCTCTGGTGTACGCCCGCCGCCAGACGGCCAAAAGCCGGTCGGAGGAGTGCCTGGGCCCGGGCAGGGGGTGCTGGGGGGCTTTAGGTGTGCAGGCGGCTGTTGATGCCGTCGTGGCTGTCGGCGTGTTCGTCGTCGAACCAGTAGTCACCGGCGGCCAAATACCTGAAGGAGTGCACACTCTTGCCGGGCAAGGTCACGGTAACCGCGCGCTTGCCGTCCTTGCGGGGCTGAAGGGTGTGGGTGCCGGGCTGCCAGTCGTTGAAGTCGCCGACCACGCTGACCGGCCCGGGCGGGGTGTCGGCGGGCAGAACGAAGGTGACCTCGGTACGGCCCTCGCGGCTTTTGCGTTCCAGCACGGGACGGACTCCTCATCAGGATCAGGCGGGCGGGCGAATGTGACCGGCCCATGCTGAGGCAAGCCCTGCGAGGTCACGCCCGACACCGCCCAACAGGCGCAAGGAAGTCACCCGTATGCCACGCTCCGTTACGAAGACCGCGCCGCCTGTCGCTTTCTGTGGCAACTTGACGGAGAGGAAGTACCCACACTGAAGGAGTCGCCGTCATGGGTGGTACCCCGGACAAGAACCGGCAGTCGGGCAAGGGACGCCAGGAGCATGAACGCCGGCAGCCCGGCCAGGACCCGGTCCATCCCGAGGCCGGCCAGCCGGGGCGTGGAAAGAGCCCCGAGGAGCTGCGGCAGCGCCGCGAGGACGACATGATGCGCGACGAGGACGTCCTGCGCGACGACGAACTCTGACAGCATCGCCTCCCCCGACGCAGAGCCCGGCCGGCCACCTGTAGTCACCCCGGCCGGGCTCTGTCACGCCCGGGGGCCAGAGGGCAGGCACTGCCCCGAGGCCACGCGACCCCTGGGTAGCCGAGGTCTGGGGACCGTCGCGCAGCGAGAACCTCGCCGCGTCTGACGGTTACCAGTCACATTCGTCGTGCCCACGACCAGGGTGTACGACGAGGACCACGCCGACGGTCACGACGGAACCAACAGCCGCCTGCGCACCTGATTCGGATACCCCGCAGCGGGCACCCGGCTCCATGTCCCTGCGCCCGGCCGACAACCGTGGCGGGCGGGCACCGACGACATTGCGTGAAAGGAACCAGTTGATGACGAAGGCACGCGAGATCATGACGGGCGGCGCGGAGTGCGTCGGCGCCGAGCAGACGGTCCTTGAGGCCGCGAAGAAGATGACACAGATGGGAGTCGGCGCGCTGCCGATCTGCGGGACGGACGACAAGCTCAAGGGCATGCTCACCGACCGCGACATCGTGGTGAAGGTCCTCGGAGCCGGCAAGGACCCGGCCCAGGTCAAGGCCGGCGAACTGGCCCAGGGCGAAGCGGTCACCATCGGCGCCGACGACGACGCCGCCGAAATCCTGCGCACCATGAGCGAGCACCAGGTACGGCGCCTGCCGGTCATCGACGGCCACCGCCTCGTCGGCATCGTCGCCCAGGCCGATGTCGCCCGCGCCCTGCCCGACCCCCGGGTCGGCGACCTCCTCCAGGCCCTCTCCACCGACTGACACCCACAGGCTCGGGGGGCGCCTCAGTGACGGCGCCGTCGCCGGAGCGGTATCGCCTGCCCGGGCGGTGCCGCTGCGGCGACGGCCGGCACGGCGGTGATGAATGACCCCTCAGCTGCCCGGATTCGCGGGCCCCTGGTGCTGGTCAAGGATCTTCCGCGCGGCCTGCACAAGCGTCGCGTTGCCTGCTGCGACCGAGCCATTCGGCAGCATCAGCACGTCCTCCAAACCGATCCTGGTGTCCAGTCCCAGGCCGGCTGCCGCTCGCAGCACGGGCCAGGCCCCGCCGTCTTCGCCGTGCAGCAGCACAGCCACCGTGAGTCCATTTCCGATCTCCCGCACCAGGGCCGCGGCCGTGGCCGCTGCTGTGCCCGGGCCGGTATCGGTTACCTCCGCGAGCACACGCAGCACCCGAGGGGCCAGCGGCGAGGCACGGAACCGGCGGGCCCCATCTGTACCCGACCAGATACCAGCCTCGATACCGATGCCACGCTCCAGCAGAACACCGGCCACTGCTTCAGCGCCGTCCTCGTGCCAGTTCACTGAGGCGTGGTCGGGCAGCACCGTCCAAGACCGGATCAGCTCGACCCGCCGCCCCGGGTCCGGCAACGCCCATGCCCCGGTAGTGACCCCGACGCGCACCCTTTCCGGCACGACGGCACGCACCGCGCTCACCGCCGCGCCCACTAGCTGGGGCTCCAGCGAATCGAGACCATCGGACCCCTTGGGGTGCAGGTGAACGTCCTCCGCTCCAGCCGCCACCGCACGCGCAGCCTCGGCCGCCAACTCCCCAGGGGTCACGGGAACCCATCGGCTGCCGCTCTGGCTCCGTGCTCCGTTCAGACACACCTGCAACATGGCCAGAACTCTGCCAGACATCACTGGCACCTCTCACGGCCCGCACTCAACCGAGCGCAGAACGCCCACGGGCTAGGAAATTCACGTTCTGAGCCTGTAGCGAAAGTGCTGGTCACAGCCGCCCGCGAGGATTGTGACCAGCATGGTTGCCCTGATGCGCGTTGATTTCCTCACATTTCATGGCGGCGGCGCCACCGCGTAGAGCTTCTGAGCGGTGTGGCCCCGGTCCGCCGCGGCGCCGAGGGCGTGCCGTGATACCGCCGAACCACACGCGGCTAGGCCGTTTCCTTCGGATCGGGTAGGGCTCAGGAGGCGGCGCCCCAGGAGCCCGCTGCAGAGCCGCTCCTCGTAGATGGGCGCTCGGAGAAGGCGCACTGCGCTGTGTGGGTGGCGGAATGAAGGGTGGGACATGCGCGGGACGGACGCGGTGGCGGCACTTGCCGACCTCATGCCGGTGATTGACGGGGTCGACGAGCGCGTCGACTGGGGCGACGTCGAGGCAGTTTGGGGGACCCGGTTCCCCTCGGACTACGTCCGCTTCATGGAGGTGTACGGGGCGGGGGACATCAGCGAGACGATCAGCATTCTGCTGCCGGCACCGCATGTCGAGGGGTGCCTTACCGGGCTGGCCCGGGCCTGCAGGACGAGACCGACGTCGCCCGCGAGATGTGGGAGATGCTCCGCGACGAGACCGACTTCGACGTGGACCCTGGGTCCATCGTGGCGTGGGGCGTGACCTCGGGCGCAGACATCTACTCCTGGGTGACCGCGGACGACGACCCGGATCGATCGCCGGTCCTGATCTTCTCAAGGGGCAACGACGTTATGCGGTTGGTCCCTCTGGGGATGGCGGAGTTCCTTCATCGGCTCCTGAATGACGCGGTGTTTCGAAAGGGAAAGATCAGCATCGCCCTTCAGGGTGAGGTGTCCTTCGTCAACTGGCGGAACCGATAGGTCGCAGATTCGGATCACCTTGCTGACCAGATGAAGATGGCGGCGAGGTGGAGTCCGGCGAGGTAGATGGTGGCGGTCTTGTCGTAGCGGGTGGCCAGGCCGCGCCACTGCTTGAGCTTGTTGATGCACCGTTCGACGGTGTTCCGCTGCTTGTAGGCCTCGCGGTCGAAGGCCGGCGGGCGGCCCCCGAGCCGACCGAGCCGCTTGCGGTTGGCGGCCTGGTCCGCAGGTTGCGGGATCACGGCCCGGATCCCGCGCCGGCTTAGATGACGGCGGATCGCCCGGGACGAGTACGCCTTGTCCGCCAGGACCGCGTCCGGCGTGATCCTTGGACGGCCGATCCGGCGCGTCACCCGTAATCGGGCCATGACCTGCGGGAATGGCAGCGCGTCTCCAGCCTGGCCGGGGGTGATGAGGAACGCCAGCGGACGGCAGTGACCGTCCGCGACGAGGTGGATCTTGGTGGTCAGCCCGCCGTGGGAGCGTCCGAGGGCATGGTCGACCGGCTAGCCTGCCGGGGCCCCATTTGACGGGCCCCGGCGGTGTGCTGGTGAGCGCGGACAATCGTGGAGTCGACCGCGACGACCCAGTCAAGGTCGCCTTCGGCGTCGGCTTGGGCCAGCAGGGCGGTGAAGACCCTCTCCTAGGTGCCGTCGGCGGCCCACTTCCGCAGCCGGTTGTGGGCGGCCCTTCCACGAACCGAAGTGCTCTGGCAGGTCCATCCACGGCGTGCCCGTGCGGTACTTGAACGCGATCGCGTCGATTACCTGCCGGTGATCCCGCCACCGACCACCCGCTTCGGCGACCTGTCCGGCAGCAACGGCTCAATGCGTGCCCACTGGGCGTCAGTCAACGACACACATCAACCAACGATCCGATGATCTGAGGGACACGCCCTAGCGGGAAGCCGTTGCGCAACTCCAGCAGATCCCTCGGGATACCCCCACCGCATGTGCACCCAGCGGCGCTGCACCGTGGCAGCCGTGATGAGGTGAACCAGCCTTGACATCAACCGCAGTAGAGGTTCTAGCTTAGCGATCGTGACGACCGTAAGCACCGCGCAGAACGGCACCACCCCGCTCGGCCAGCGGCCCATCGCCCTGGTCGCCTGGGGCGCCACCGAGGCGATCCTGCGGCACTCGCAGGCCGCCCTGGCGCGCATCGACATGACCCAGCCCCAGTGGTGGGCGCTCAACAACATCGTTCGGGCCGAGCACGGCCTCACCAGGCAGGAGATCCGCGCCTTGGCCGTGCCCTACGGCATGGGCGCCCAGGTGATGGTCCACGCCTCCGACGCCCTCGTCCACCGCGGCTGGCTCAGCACCGCCACGGACGGCCGGCTGACCCTCACAGAGCAGGGTCGCCAGGGCCTGGCGACGGCGAAGGAACACATGGCCCGGGTGCGCGCGGAACTCCTCGGCGACATCACGCAGGAGGAGTACGCGACCGCGGTCTCCGTGCTCCAGCGCGTGACCGACAATCTCGCCTGGGGGTGTTGTGAAGGCGCCGGTAAGCCGTTGGTTGATGGCCGTGACCAGCACGATCGCGCGCCGGCCGGGTGACGGTGGGCAGGGGCGGGAAAAGACTGGGCAGCGATCAATGCGCGATACCGCCACCTGAAGACCAATGAACATCCTCAACCGTTCAGTAATCGCGCACTGCGTTCGCTGACTGGTGGCGGATGCGGTGAAGACCCTGTCAGGCCGATCACACGGCACGGATCGGCAGCCTCCGCCGGGAGCATAGGGTGTCGGGCATGGGGATGAGGACGCTGATCAAGGACCTGGTGAGGGAAGCCGAAGGGCTCATCCGGGATGACGTGTGGGTTCTGACACCCGCCCATCGCAGGGTCATCGCGAAGGCCGCCGTCGACCTGCACGCCGCCGTCGGCGCTCCCCAGGTCCAAGAAGCGCTGCCCGTGATCGACCGCCTGGAGCACCTGCGGGAAGCACTCGCCGCCGTGGCCATCGCCCTTGCTCACGTCCACGGGCATACAGCCTGGTTCCTCGGCGCTGCCGCCACGGCTCTCACGCCCGTCCTGCACTGGCGCGCCCTGCCTGGCGAAGACGGCCACACCTTCGGCGCCGTCGCACCGACGCCTCAGCAATATGCGGAAGCCGAGGATGCCGTCCGTCACCTTCAGAGCGCCCTCGCCTGCTTCGCCTCCGTCTGAGACCATCCGCCCCATCGGGACCAGAGGTTCCGATGGGGCGTTCGGGCCGGTGGTCCGAACTGGGTTGTCTGATCGCCCGACAAGTCTTAGGTGGCCGCAAGCGACAACGGCATTGACGTCCAAGTCCAGACCAGCTCCTTCAGACGGCTGTTGTGGGCCTCGCCCGTTCTGCCCGGAGCCACCCATGATCTGACCGGTCGGTGCGGACGGAGGCGTTCGACGCGATGGCGGCCGGCGTGTGGGAGCTCGCGGACGCGGTGTGGCAGGAGACCGAGCTGCTGCGGTGGTCTGGGCACCGGTCCATCGGATCGCTGAAGCGCTCGATGAGACGCTTCCGTGGCTGTTCGCACCTGACCATGACCAGTGGCTTGAGGCGCTCGTCGGCGACTTCGGCCGGAAGACTGACCGAGCGGTCTTCGGCCGTGTCATTCCTCGGACCGTTCATCGGGCTGCGCCGCTGCCCCGGGCGGTGTACGGCGGGTGAAGCGCGGCCGGGCCAGGGCCTTGGAGCCGCTGGCCTGCCGGTCAGGCGGCGGTACTGGGGTCGGTGGTGGTGCGGGCGTAGTGTTCGGCGATGTCGTCGCTGGTCGTGGTCCACACTCCGGGGTGGTTGACGACGTATTCGAGTGCCTGGTCCAGGTACTTCATCCGGAAAGCCTGGCCGGTCACGAAGGGGTGCAGGGCCAGTGCCATCACACGGCCGCTGTGCGCGGAGTCCGCGTACAGCTGGTCGAGCTGGTCCTTGACGATCTGCACGAAGTCGGGACCGCTGATGGAATGGGCGGTGAACAGCCCCAGGTCGTTGAGTTCGAGGGTGTAGGGGACGCTCAGGAGCCCCGGTACGTTCAGCGGGAACGGCTGGTCGTCGGCGGTCCAGTCGAGCACGTAGCGCAGGCCGAGTTCGGCGATCAGCGCCGGGGTCTGGAACGTCTCGCTGAGGGCGGGTCCCATCCAGCCGCGGGGACGCTGCCCGGTGGCCTTCTCGATGGTCTCGACGACCTCGGTCAGGTAGGCGCGCTCGTCCGCCTCGACCTCGGCCTGCAGGGTGGAGTTGTTCTTGCCGTGCGCGAGCCAGGCCCAGTCGCGTGCCCGGCCGGCCTCGACGATCTGTGGGTAGTGCTCGGCTACATCGGAGTTGAGCAGCACGCTCGGGCGTACGCCGTGCCGGTCGAACGACTCGATCATGCGCCAGATCGCCACCCGGGGGCCGTAGTCGCGCCACCCGTGGTTCAGCGGGTCGGGCACGAGCGCCGCAGTGCCCTGGTTGATGCTGGTGGACGGCTTGCCCAGGAGGAAGTGTTCCACGTTGAGGCCGACGTAGAAGGCCACCCGGGCGCCGTCGGGCCACTGGACGGGCGGGCGTTCGGTGATGGGGCTGTAGTCGTACAGGCCGTTGTGCATGGGGTTCCCTTCGCAGGAGCCGTCCATGGGACGGCAGGGGAGCTGGACGCTAGGAGACGGTCCGTGTCGTGTCGCGAACCGATACGGATCGTGTCGCGGCATCGGGCTGGTGTCAACACGAACCGGATCGTCTCCCCGGTGCGGTAGCGTGAGCTCGTCAACACCATGGAGGCGACATGAGCACGACGCGTGCGCCCGACCCCGCCCGGCGCAACCCGCAGGCAACCGCCGCGATCCTCGATGCCGCGCTCGACATGGCCCGCGAAACCGGCTTGGCCCGTGTCACCATCGAGGGGATCGCGGCTCGCGCGGGCGTCGGCAAACGGACCGTCTACCGCTGGTGGCCTTCCAAAGGCGCGGTCGTCCTCGACGCGTGGGCGCAACAGCTCGAAGAGCGCCTGCACCGACGCCTCGAAGCCGCCCAGACCGGCGACTTCGAGGCCGACCTGAAACTCATGGTCAAAGACGCCTGGATCGACACGATCGGCGACACCCGCAGTGTGCTCGCCTCGATCGTCGCCGAGTCCCAGCACGACCCCCACCTCGCCGCGGAGTTCCGTAAACGCCTCATCGATCCCGCCAGCACGCTCGTCGCCGAGCGCATCCGCCGCGCCCAGGCGGACGGGCAGGTCGCCGCCGACATCGACCCGTACCGTGCCATCGAGCTGGTCTACGCCCAGCTGTACTACAGGCTGCTCGTGGTACGCGGACCGAGCGACGAGGCATACGTCGAGGACGTCGTCGAACTCGCCATCCGTGGACTCAGACCCCCTCGCCAGAACGGGGCATGACCCAGCCGGAACCCCCGTGGTGCCCGGCAGCTTGGATGCCGCGACGTCCCCACGAACCCCCCCGCACGTCAACGCCACCGTGACGGGCATGCAGGTGTCGCCACCGGTCCCCTGACCCCAGCAGGGCGCTGCCGCGCCAGCGGCCGGAGACGCGACCACGGCCGGGTTTCCGTCGCCCGGCTGCGCCCGCGCCCCCGCACCCACACCCGTACGCGGCGCCCCCCGCCCCCCCGCCCGCTGCTATCGAACGGAGGCCCACGTGTGAGGCCGCTGACCGAAGGCCTGACCCTTCCGAACGACCTGGACCTGTCCGGCCGGACCGTGATGAGCGTCCTTGAGGGACCGGCACGACAACGGAACTGGAGCGGCTCGGCGTGGGGCGGCGGCGAACAGCCGGCTGGTGACCATCAGGCCGGGTTGGTGCCGGAGCTTCAGCGAGCCTCACACCCGTCCGAGGGAACGCCGCGCCAGGATGGAGAGCCCGAGGGCCCCGGCGCCCCGGGCGGGAGGAGAACACATTGATCACCACGAACATCCAGCGCCACGGCACGGTCCTGGTCAGCGTCACCGGGGCACTCGACGAAAGCACGGGCCCGGCGCTCCAGCGGGCGCTGGATGACGTCACCGCCGACGAGCGGGACCTCATGGTCGACCTGCACCGCGCGCAGTCCATGAACGCGGACGGGCTGCTCCACCTCCTGGCCCTGCACCGTCGGGCTGAGAGTCTGGGCCTGCGCGTCCTGGTCGTCGGCTGGCAACCCCAGCCCCAGCAGCTCATGGCCGATGTCGCGGGCATTCGCGGGCGCCACTCATCCACCGGTGAGCGGTACGCCGTGGCAGGATTCCGTCGGCTGATCGAGGAACGGGCGCAGCGGGCACGCGACCTCCCGGATTTCGAGGCCGGATGGCTGTCCGGCGTCTAGTGCTCTGACCGGGAAGGTTCACCGGGGGTCAGTACTCAGAGCCCGGCTGTGGTGGACGAAGAGGCGGGGCATCACGCGGAGACTGCCGAGGCCAGACGGGCGGCCGTCCCGCCCTGGCACCCTTCGGCAACAACGGCGCCAGCACTGTCCACTGCTCGTCCGTGAGATCTCCCCGCCCCATAAACCGTGATCATTCACAGTCAAAGATCCACTTTCGACACACGGCTAGGCCGTCTCTTCCGGATCTTGTAGGTCAGGCAGGATTCAAAGACGACGGCTCAAGCTGGGTTCCCGTCGGCGGGGTGCCGTAGCGTCGGCAGCATGATCTCCGAGCCGACGAGCCAGGCCAAGGGCCCCTACGATGCAGCCTTCCTGCCGCGGCTGCGCATGTCCTTCCGGGCTGCACCCGGGCCGGTCACGGACCCGGTGTCGAAGTTCGGCGGGCAGCCGGTCTGGTTGGACGGTCCGGCGTGGCCGGTGCATCCGGGAACGGGAGAGCCGCTTGTGTTCATCGGCCAATTCCGGGTGCCAGGGAACGAGGTACGCCTCGCCTCCTTGTTCCTGCACGAGGACGGCATGGACATGGGCGGCAACGCAGCGGAGGACGGCGAGGCTGTCGTTCTGGTCCAGCCGGGCGGGCGGATACCCCCCTTCGCGTCGATCGGGTCTCCCGGCACTCAGGGGCGAACCCTGTGGCGTTGGGGTCCGGACGATACGGAGGTTCCCGTCGAATGGCTGACGGACCTGACTCCGATGCCACCGGAACTCGGCGAGGCGGCGAACCAGGCCGCTGCCTGGTCCCGGTGGCTGCGAAGCGAGGGACGAGAGGTCGAATACCCCGACGAGGAGCGACCCAAGGACTTCCTGGGGGGCGAGGCCCTTTACCCAAACCACCGGTTCTTCGGCATCGATTCCTCTTGGCTGTTCCTCTGCCAGTTCGAGGACCGGGGCGAGGCGGAGTCAGACCCATTCTTCCTCAACTTCGGCTACGGGAGTGGCTTCCTCTTCCTCAGCTCCGACTACCTTGAAGGCCGGTTCATGTGGGACTGCAGCTAAAGGCCGCTTCTGACGGATCACCTCGCCGACCAGATGAAGATGGAGGCGATGTGGAGCCCGGCGAGGCAGACGGTGGCGGTCTTGTCGTATCGGGTGGCCAGACCGCGTCACTGCTTGAGCTTGCTGATGTACCGCTCAACCGTGTTGCGCTGCCTGTAGGCCTCGCGGTCGAAGGCCGGCGGACGGCCACCGAGCCTGCCAAGTCGCTTGCGGTTGGCGGTCTGGTCGGCGGGGTTGCGGGATCACCGCCCGGATTCCGCGCCGTCGGAGATGGGTCCGGATCGCGCGGGACGAGTAGGTCTTGTCGGCCAGGACCGCCTCCGGCGTGGTCTTGGGCCGGCCGATCGGCCGCGGCACCCGTAAGCGGGCCATGACCTCGGGGAATGCCGGTGCGTCGCCGGCCTGGCCGGGCGTGAGGACAAACGCGAGCGGGCGGCAGCGGCTATCGGCGGCGAGGTGGATCTTGGTGGTCAGCCCGCCGCGGGACCGTCCAAGGGCATGATGGTCCGGCTCGCCGACCGGAGCCCCTTTTGACGAGCCCAGGCTCGCCCGCGACCCGGCGCTGTGGTCGGCGGCATTTGCGGGTGCCGGTGGCGGTGGGCGGTCGGCTGCAGGCTGGTCCCGCCGGCCGACGCGGGCTGGGGGTTGTGGTCGTGGGCGGTGGTGGAGGCCGCCGACCCGGAGGCGGTACGGGCGGCGTTGCGGGGCTGGTGGGTGCGGGGTGGGCGGCGGAGCGGTTGACGGAGGCAGATCCGGCGCCGTACCGCGCCGGCCCGGTAGCGGCGCCGACCACCAGTCGCGGAGCGTCTGCGTACGGCGCTGGGCGCCCGCCCGGCCACCGTTTCTTGCTCCAGTCGTCGTCGCTCAGCCTCCCCGGCCTTCCGCGCCCGCTCCTGCTCCTCCACCTCCTGGCGGCGCCGCTCCGCAGCCTTCTCCTGCTCCCTTTGCCGGGCCTCCCGCTGCGCCCGCGCGGCGTCCTGACGCCGCCGCATCACCTCGTGCTTGCCGTGGGCCGGGTCCTTGCCGACTCCGAGGACCTTCACGACGATGTCGCGGTCGGTGAAAAGAAGAGATGGGAGTCGGCGCGCTGCCGGTCTGCGGGACGGACGACAAGCTCAAGGGCATGCTCGGCGCCTGCCGGTCATCGACGGCCACTGGCTGGTCGGCATCGTCGCCCAGGCCGATGTCGCCCGCGCTCTGCCCGACCCCCAGGTCGGCGACCTCCTCCAGGCCTCTCCACCGACTGACACCGACGGGCTGGATCGGGGCTGGCGTCACCTCAGGGACGTCGCCGTCGTCGGAGCGGTGTTTCCTGCCGGGCGGTGGCGTTCCGTTGACCGCCTGCCACGGCGGTGATGTCTGGTCGCTCGGACGCGCGGGCCCCGGGCCAGGCTGCGGGTTCCCTGGTATCCCGTCTGTCCTGCCGCAATGCGGCTGAACAGCTGGTGGGCCGCTGACGAGCCGGTATGCCAGGTCGCTTGTGACCGCGGAGGGTCGGGTTTCTCAAGCGACCTGGCTTTTACAGGACTCTCGTTCGTGATGGAGGCAGGCCACGGCTATGGAGACATCGGTGTGGCCCGCCGTGCCGTCTGTTGGTCGTGGCCGCTTCAGTTTGCTTTCCGGGGTGGAGCTTCAGCTGTTGGTCAGGGTGCGGTCCAGGAGGGGGAGCAGGCGATCCCAGTGGCGCTTCAGGCCGGAGGCGCTGAAAGCGTCGGTGTCGGACATGGTGAAGCCGTGGGTGGTGCCGGGGTAGATCTCGGAGGTGTAGTTGACGCCTGCCGCATCCAGGGCGTAGTTGAGATCGCCGAGGGCCTCAGGTGTTATGTCCCCTTCGGCGTGGGCCAGGTGGACCTGTGCGGTGAGTTTGGAGAAGAGATCGACCCCATCGACACCCACGGGGCCGTGGTACGCGGCGACGGCCGCCACATGGTCGGGGTGTGCCGCGGCGGTTTGCATCGCGTAGAGGCCGCCTATGCAGTAGCCGGTCGCCGCGACCGGTCCGGCGCCGACCTCGGGCTGGGCGGCGAGGAACCCGAGGTAGGCGTCGGCGTCGCTCAGGACACGTTCGGCGGTGTGTGCCTCGATCAGAGGCATCAGCTGCGTGAAGAGCGCAGGGCGGACCTCTTCTCCGATGTACTCGGGCAGCTCGACCAGCGGTGTCGGGCCGTGCCGGTAGTAGGAGTTGGGGACAAGCACGTAGTAGCCGTGCCCGGCCAGTTCGCGGGCCATCTCCCGCAGCACTGGGCGGATGCCGAAGCCGTCCGCGTACATCAGCACCCCTGGGTGCCGCTCGCTGTGGTCGGGGAAGGCGACGAAGGCGTCGGCCTGGCCGTCCGCCGTGGGAATCTGCAGGGTCTTGGTGGGCATGAATGCTCCTGTCGTGGTTGATGTGCAGAGTCTGCGATCAACACGACGGAGGCGGAGCCCGCGCGGCAGCGCAAGAGCCTCGATCGAACAGCGGGCCCCAAGCAGCCCGTACGGCGCTCAGAAGAGCACCGGGTCACCAATCCGTGTGTGGCGCAAGGCCGTCCCGGTATTCATAGCCGCACAGCGTAGCCCATCGGATATGAGCCGAGGCCAGCACTCCCGCCCGAGCGTATGCCTCGATTGGCTGAGAACCGACACGCGTCGTATGCGGCATAGTGAGAGTCCAACGGCTTAAGTGACAGGAGACTGTCAGCCGCCCTGAGCGGGAACGCCTGCGGACTCCGCACTGGTCGCCGATAGCGAACGCCTCGCGCGCCGCGAGACGGAACCGGCGGCAGCCGTTGCGGCCGAACTTCCGGCGGCCAACGCTGCGGCGTGTTCGGGACGTTGCCGCTGGTAGTCGCGCGTAAGTCCAAGAGAAGTCTCGCAAGCCGTGCGGATGTCACCGGCCGCGCCCCGGCCGTCGCCGGGTCTGCCGCTGCCGGGCCGTACGGCGCCGGCCCGGCAGCGGTACCTACCACCACCGACCGTGCCCCGCCCGGGGAGACTTCAGTCCCTCCAGGCCCCGTCCCGTCGGCCGGACCGGTGCCCGCCAGCCGACCGGAGACGGTTTTGGCCCGCTGTGACACCGGAACCTGAGGGCACCGTTGAGCGGGCGGTCTGCGGGAGGCGGCCGCGGTGCTGCGCGGTCAGCTGTCGCGGCCGGCCCGCCTGGGCAGGGCCGCCAGCTTGGAACGGTGGGCGGCCGCAGCGCCTGACTTGGCCCTACCGCCCAGGAGGCCGACCAGGTCCTGCCCGCGGGCACCGGCGCCGAAGAGATCGACGCAATGGCGAGCCGCTCGCGTCCTGGTCTGCGCGTGTGGAACTGGTTGCCGGTCCTGCCCGACCCGCTGCTCACCGCCTTCGCCCCTCTGCTGGCCAGTTCCAGCAGTTCCCCCGTCTCCAGGAGGACGGAGGAGCGGGCCGGTACCGGACGGACGGCGGCGCGCCGATGCCGGCCCGCTCGCGGCCGCCGCCGTGGGACCGAGGACGCGGGCACCGGCGGCTACGCCATCGCGCTGGACCGCCTGGTCCAGGCGGCACCGGCCGCTTGGACCGCCGACATCCCCGCGCTGATCACCGTCCTGGCGCGCCCGGCGCCCTCGCCGCTGGCCCGGCCGCCCTCGCCGCCCTCACGCTGCGCCGCGCCCCCGCCGCGGCCGGCCGTCGGCCCTTCACCTCGGTGCTGTTCACCGACCAGGAGCTGTCGACCTGCTCGGCATGATGGGGCGCGCTGGCGGCGACTTCGGAACGGAGCTGACGGCCGTCCTGGGTCACCTGCACACCCTGGCCAAGCCCCCATCCGCCGCGCGACCGCCACCACCCGCACAAGGTTCCCGGCCCCGCATAAGCTGTCGGCAAAGGCGTCCTCGACGCGGGCCCTGACGCGGTGGTGTTCGGCGCTGTCCTCTGCCTGACCTCGCAGACATGATGAGCCGTCTGGGCCTACTGTTGTGCGGGCCGATCAGACCGGTGACCAGGTAGACGCCCCCCGCGATGACCGTCGTCCCGGCCGCCGCGGCCGGAAGCTCCGACTCCCGCCACACGTACGCATCGGCCTTGGTCCCGGCACCGACCGGGCCGAGGTGACGACCAGCCGGGTGTCGGTGTCAATGATGACCTCCATGTTTGCCGAGAACCGGTAGTTTGCGGCTCGAGGTACCGGCAGTGCGGCCGCGGACCGGGACCGGGGTGTGCCCGCGATCCACAACCGCTCGAGACCGGCGCCGCGCCGCGGGGCCGGCTCCAGCGCGAGCAATGACCGGGCAGGCGGTGGCCGGGAAGATCCCGCAGAGCGGGGCGAGCTGTCGCAGGTGAGGCTCATTTGATCTCGTGGCAAGATCGCGGGATGCTACGACTAACCGATTTCATCATCGATTGCCCGGACACGATGAAGCTGGCAGCTTTCTACTCCGAGGTGACGGGGCTTCCGGTCAAGGAGGGCAGTAACGAGAACTGGGCCGGTATTCAGTTGGGCGACATCGAACTGGCCTTCATCCAGGTGGAGGACTACCGCGCCCCGCAGTGGCCCGACGGCGAGCACCCCAAGCAGTTCCACCTCGACTTCGAAGTCGACGACATCGAAGCCGAAGAGCGTCGCGTGCTGGCCCTCGGCGCGACCCTGCAGCGGGACTGCGCCGGACCCGAGGGCTACGGTTTCCGCGTCTACACCGACCCGATCGGCCACCCCTTCTGCCTCTGCCGCAACAAGGGTGTCAGCTGGACCGATCAAGGCCCCATCTGGCCCGAGCGGAACTAAGGGTGTTGCAGGAGGTTGGTCTCGCGCAGGTGGCCTGAGTGTCGGCCGGCCTGCTGTTTTCATCCTGCCAGGGCGAGGTTGTGCATGGTGGCGACGGCCTGGTGGAGGCCGTCGCCCCTCTGGCGGCAGTCGCGCAGGATCTTCCAGGTTCTTCCTGCGGGCGAAGGTGGGCCCGACGCGGCCGCGGGCCCGGGGGTGCGGCGTTGTCTTCCTCCTGCCCGCGCAGGAAAGGTCATCCGGCTCTTCTGTGATGCGGCACGATCAGCCCGGTGCCCAAAGTAGGCGCCGTCTGCGACGACCTTCGTGCCGACGGCCTGGGCGGGCACGTCGGACTCGCGCCAGACATGGGCGTCGGCCCGCATTCTTCGCCCAGCACTCCGATCGCGGCTCCAACGCCGAAGACGGGCCAGGTGGCGCTTGTCCCGTCCGCGGCCCGATGTCGCGCGCCGCATCATCGACACCACCGCCCGCGCAGCCGGCGTGACACCCGAGGCCATCGCCCGTGCAGTGGCCTCATCCGCGGCCGGCCCCCGCGCGGTCCGCGGATCCGGACCCCGTCGATGCGCGGTCGATCAGGCTCGCATGGCGTCGGCTCCGCTGCCCGGGCCGGTGCTCTCCTCTGCCTTCGCTCTGCGCGACATGCCGGCCACCTGCGGGCGGCCCGTCGTCACACGTCCCGCTGGTTCGGGCCTGAGCCACTGCCGCAACGGTCGGGGAGGAGCTTGGGCGCCTGCTTCACTCCTCCTCGCTACTACCCAAGAGCTCCAGGAAGGCCTCGGCTGCAGGCGTGCGGTTCTCCCTGCCCCATATCACGTACTCGGCGCGGGCCGGTGCGTCCGTCACCTCGATCGTGGTCATCCCGGCCAGGCCCGCAGCGTATCCGGGCGGGAGCAGGGCTACGCCGAGGCCCGCTTGGACCAGGCGGGCCAGGTAGTCCGCGTTGGTCACCTCGAAGGCGACCTTGCGGGTGAGGCCGGCAGCGGAGAAGGCGAGGTCGGACTGGGCCCGGCCGGCGGTCTTCGCGGGAAGGTCCACAAAGACCTCCGAAGACAGCCGGCGCAGGTCGACTGAGGTCTCGTCGGCGAGCGGGTGGTCCGGGGAGACCACGGCGACCAGCCGCTCACGGGCCAGCTCCCGGGCCATGACCCCCCGGGGGCGGCCCGTGACCGGGACACCGAGGAAGGCCACCTCGAGCTCGCCCTGCCTGACCCGCTCGACAAGCTCGTCGCTCGCTCCCACGCTCAGACTGATCCGGGCCTTCGGATGACGCTGGTGGAACTCCTTCAGGACGTTGGGAACGTCCACGGCGGCGACGGTGGGGATCAGCCCGACCGCGAGGCGTCCGCGCACCTCCCCGACGGCCGCCGCGACCTCGGCTGCGGCCCGCTCCGCCGCGTCCAGGCACTGGCGGGCGGCGGGCAGGAAGGCCGCGCCCGCCGGAGTCAACCGGACCCGGCGGCTGGTGCGTTCGAAGAGCCGCGCACCCAGTTCCTTCTCCAGGCGCGCGATCTGGTGGCTGAGCGCGGACTGGACCACCAGACAGCGCTGGGCAGCCCTCGTGAAGCTGTTCGTCTCTGCCACCGCGATGACGTACCGCATCTGCTGGAGCTCCATTAATCCATCATGATTCGAGATCCATCACGTGACAAGCATGTGTTGGACTCATCGATACCCCGGCCCCGACACTGGTGACAACGCACACGGCAGGAACATCCCCGGCGCCAACTCCGCCCGGCGGGCCTCGATCCGATGCCTCTCCGGCATGCCCGGGAGCCGCTCCTCCGCATCCCCTGCCTTACCTCCCGCACCTGGGCGCACACCGCCGAGGCATGCCCGCGCACGCCCTCGCGCCCCCTGACGCCGAAAGGACGAGCGAGCACCATGACCACCACGCCACCGCGGACCGACACGACCGTCGCCGACATCTGGGTGGATCCCCGCTGCCCCTGGGCATGGATCACCTCACGCTGGATGCTGGAGGTGGAGCAGGTCCGGCCCCTGAAGACCCGTTTCCGCATCATGAGCCTGTCGGTCCTCAACGAGGGGCGAAAAGTCCCGGAGAAGTACCGCCAGGCCATGATCGACGGCTGGGCCTGCGTACGCGTGTGCGTCGCGGCACAGCACCGGTTCGGCAACGAAGTGCTCCGCCCCCTCTACCACGCCATGGGCCATCTGATCCACCACGAGAAGGCCGGGCTCGGCCACGACATGATCAGCGCGGCCCTGGAGGAGGCGGGTCTGCCCGCCAACCTGATCGAGGCCGCAGAGGACACCTCCTGGGACGAGCCGTTGCGGGCCGAGCACCACAAGGGAATGGACGCGGTCGGTTCCGAGGTCGGCACTCCCGTAATCCACGTGCCCGGTTCCGACGGCAAGCCGCTGGCGCTCTTCGGCCCTGTGCTCACCCCCGCCCCCCGTGGCGAAGCCGCCGGAACGCTCTGGGACGGCGTGCTCGCCGTGGCGGGCACCGACGGCTTCTTCGAGCTGAAGCGCGGCCGGAACCGCGACCCGATCTTCGACTGAGCCGACCGGACGACGCACGAACATCGCGAACCACGCTGTATTACGGGATTCGAGGCAAGATGACGAGCAGACAGAACGGACTCACAGCGGCCCTGACCGGCCTGGCTCCGGCCATCTGGGGCAGCACCTACCTGATAACGACCGAGCTGCTGCCACCGGACCGGCCGCTCCTGGCCACCACCATGCGGGCCCTGCCGGGCGGCCTGATCCTGCTGGCCCTCGGCCAGAAGCTTCCGGCCGGCACCTGGTGGTGGCGCGCGCTGGTACTGGGCGTCCTCAACATCGGCGCCTTCAACTTCCTGCTCTTCGTCGCCGCCTACCGACTGCCGGGCGGCATCGCCGCCATGATCATGTCGGCACAACCCATGTTCGTCGTGATCCTCGCCGCCCTGTTCCTCGGCGACAGGGTCAGAGCGGTCCACGCCCTGGCCTGCGCGATGGGCACCGGTGGCGTGGCGCTGCTCGTCTTCAATGGCGCGGCAGCCCTGGACACCATCGGAGTCCTGGCCGCGGTCGGCGGGGCCCTGTGCATGGCGACGGGCATCACCCTGACCAAACGGTGGGGCCGGCCGCAGGGCGTCAGCCTGCTCACGTTCACCGGGTGGCAGCTCACAGCGGGCGGCCTGGTCCTGCTGCCCTTCTGGATGTCACTGGAAAACCTGCCCGACCGTTTCACCGGCTCCAACGTCATCGGATTCGCCTACCTCATCACCCTGGGCGCCGTCCTGAGCTACATCGTCTGGTTCCGGGGCATCGAACGCCTGCCGGCCGTGGCAGTCGCCTTCCTCGCACTGGGCAGCCCGGTCGTGGCGACCCTGCTGGGCTACCTCGTCAAGGACCAGACGCTATCCGCCCTGCAGATCGTCGGCATGGCCGTCATCCTCCTGGCGGTCGTGCTCGGACAGCCGCGCCCACCCGGACCCAAGCCCGAGGCGACCCCCTCGGATCCGTCCCACACCACCGACGCGCACCTCCCCGACCATCCCGCTCCGGAACACGAACGCAGCGGATAACGGCCCGCGGCCCCATCTGCCCGGCACCAGGGGTGGCCAGCACAAGACGGGTTACTGAGGTTTTCATGTTGTCGTTGGGTGGTGACGGTTCGTGACCCCTGAGGTATGCCGGTGGGGTGAGGTATTCGGAGGGTGAGGGTCTGACCGCTGAGCGTCGGGCGTTTCGTGAGGAGATCCGGCTTCAGGCCGACGGAACTCGCTGGCCAGAGAGAAATCAGGCGTTCTGTCGCATAAGGCATACTCGGCTCCGTGCGTTGCACAGGTGACCAGCGACAGCGAATCTCGAACGGCTGTTGCCGTTCCGATCCTGTGGGGTGTTGGTCGAACGGGAGTCTCGATCGGGTGACCGTGGCTGGTGCCGCACTGAGCAGGGCCTCCTGGCAGCTCGAAGGTTGTCTATGCCAACAGGCTGTCCAGAAGGCCCTGCTGCCGCTCTTACGCTCCCGCCGCTGATCGCGACACGTGCTGCGGCGTGTCGTGCAACCCGACACGGCTCAGGTCGGTGCGCACGTCGGTCGGAGCGCCAAGGAGCTTCGAGTGCTTCGCAGCTTCGACGGAACCGAGATCGTAGATGGTGAGCTCGAAGTCACGATGCGCCTTGGCGTCCAGGGCCAGCGGCAGGTGGATACGCCCGTCCCCGACCATGCGTCGTACCCCACTGCGGCTGAGCCCGAGCCCGAGCATGAGCAGGCGTTCGACCCTGACCGGCGCGGGCAGCTCGAAGCTGACCAGGACCTTGAGCGATGCCGGGTCGTCGAGTGCGTAGAGGGGCGTGCGGGTCTCCACCTCCCACGTACCGGTCCAGTCGAGGCGGTATCCGTTCTTCGCGGCCAGCGACTGACTTATCGTCAGCTCCCGTACAACGGCTGGGTCATTGTTCTCGTACGCCATCAGGCGAGCGGGCTCCAGGGACGAGACGTGGACGCGCTCGTGGACGGGCACCTTCGATGTCCGGTCGCACCCTGCACAGCTCAGGAGAAGCCAGACGTCGAGGAGTTTGCCGCTCGCGTTGACACGGATCTTGCCCGAGGGACGGTGCCGGCTGCCGGAGCAGTCCGGGCAGGGGCGTACGACGGTGGGCAGCGCGGACTCACGCACGGCCCACAGGGCCTTGCGGTCAGTATTCATGGAGGTGGTTGCTTTCAGGACTGACCAGGAGCTCTCGCAGACGAGGCTGCGGGCTCCTGGAATATGACGGATGCACACGAGGGCGCGGGTCATCGCCTCGGGGCCGAGTCGTCAGGCTCCGGGGTCAACCGCGCGACAGGTTGGCTTTGCTACGTGGCAGCCGTTACAGGTCCATGCAGGCGATCATGATCGAGGCCACGACCCGCGAGCAACTCGTTTTCCGCGGGCCGCCCGCCGACAGGCCGTTGCAGCGCCTCGGCCTCGTTGCAGGCAAGGCCTGGATCGCTCGGCCTGCCGCGAACTGGCCTGTGCAGTGCCTGGGGGTTGTCTCAGAGATCAGTGGCTGTTGCCGTTGTTCCGATGTCGAGGGGTGTCGGTCGAACGGGAATCCCCGATCGGGCGACTTCGACCGATGCTGTGCATGAGAGCAGGGCACCGCGCCATCCGAAGGTGCGCGGACCGTGCCGCGCGCCCACCGCGTCGGCTGTGAAAATCCGCGTGCGGTCGCACGGGGCGCAGTGATAGACATCCGGCGTGCAAAACACTCTGGACTTCCCTGACCTGCTGCGACTCATCGACGAACGGTCGGGCGCCTTCCGCGCCGCGATCGCCGCCGCTCCCAGCCTGGACGCGCAGGTGCCGACCTGTCCAGAATGGACGCTGTTCGACCTGGCGCGGCACCTGGGCTCGGGCCGCCCGTTCTGGGCCGCCGTCGTCGAGGCCGGTCCGGCCGACGCCCCGCCGGCCGAGGCCGTGGCGGCGCGCGCCGAGGCGCAGGCGCCCCGGGAGCGAGGGGCGTTGGTGGCCTGGCTGGCCGAGTCGACGCAGGAGCTGCTGGACACCCTGCGGGAGGTCGGCCCGGACGCCGAGTGCTGGACGTGGTGGGGCGCCTCGCAGTCGCCGCGGACCAGCGGTGCCGTCGCCCGGCACCAGCTTCAGGAGATCGCGATGCACACCTATGACGCCCAGCTCACCGTGGGCGCCGCGCAGCCGCTGCGGGCGGAGGTGGCGCTGGACGGCGTCGAGGACTTCCTGTTCACCTGCTGCGCGTGGTCGGGCGTCTGGCCGCACAAGCCGGCCGTCGTCGACTACCACGCCACCGAGGGCCGCTCCTGGCGTTTCACGGTCGAGGCGGACGGCGCCCGCGCCGTCCGCCTCCCGGCTGCTGGCGAGGGTGAGGCCCCGGCCGACGCCTCCGCCCAGGGCACGGCCGGTGAGCTGGTCCTGTGGTTCTATGGACGCACCCCGCTGGACTCGGTGAAGATCGACGGCAACCGGGTCATCTTCGAGCGGCTCTTCGCCTGGGACCCGAACGCGTGAGGCGGGGTCGACGACGCGGCGCCCGGTCGCGTCATCGGCTCATCTTCTCCACGCCGGGGTGACGGACCAGCCACGCGGCCAGCGGTCCGGCTTCACGGGTGGGGAGCACATCGACCACACGATGGTCTTCGACGCTGGTCAAGACCGTGGAGTAGGTCTGACCACGACGGATCGCGAAGTCGTCCACGCCCAGTACCCGCGGGGTACTGAACTGCGGATCAGGCAGTGCCATGACTCGGCGCAACAACGTCATCCGTCCCACGCCAAAGCCCAGCTGGGCAGCCAGCCGAGCTCCGGCCCGCCCGGCTAGAGCGTGTCCCTCCTTGATCTGTTTGTCGGTTGATCGGATATGCCCGTCCGACTAGTGATCACTGATGCGATGTGGGACCGGATCAAGCCCTTGATGCCGGCCGATCCGGTCCGCGGTCGGCGATGGGCCGACCATCGTCGCACCCTGGAGGCCATCGCGTGGAAGTACCGCACCGGCTCGCCCTGGCGGGACCTCCCGGACGAGCTGGGCTCATTTCAGACCGCTCACAAACGGCTGCTCAGGTGGGCTGTGGACGGCACCTGGGAACGGATCCTCGCCGCGCTCCTGGCGGCGGCCGACGGTGCTGACGACATCGGCTGGACCGTGTCGGTGGACTCCACCGTCTGTCGGGCCCACCAGCACGCCGCCGGAGCCAGGAAAAAAGGGGCGCCATTTCGGGCTGAGCCCGACGACCATGCGCTCGGACGTTCCCGCGGCGGCCTGAGTACGAAGGGCCATCTCGTTAGCGACGGCCATGCACGGCCCTTGGTCCTCCGCGTCACGGCGGGACAGGCGGGCGACGCGCCGGCCTTCGAGGTGGTCATGGCAGGCATCCGTGTTCCGCGAAGCGGGCCGGGAAGGCCGCGGACCCGGCCGGACGCCGTCCTGGCGGACCGTGCGTATTCATCTCGCGCGATCCGTGAGCATCTTCGGCAGCGAGGTATCCGTGCCGTGATCCCGCAGCCCGCCGACCAGGTCGGTCACCGACTGCGGCGAGGTCGCGCCGGTGGCCGCCCGCCTGGCTTCGACGCTGAGGCATACAAGCAGCGCAACCCGGTTGAGCGATGCATCAGCCGGCTCAAGCAGTGGCGTGGTCTGGCCATGCGAACCGACAAGCTCGCCATCTCCTACCGGGCAGCGCTCTACCTTGCTGCCATCCTCATCTGGGCCCGGGCGTAGAAGCGTCGGGCCGCACAATTTGGAGAGGCACGTCCTCAGCCCAGCGTGGCAGCATGCGGCAATGGTCTTTCGACACCCCGACGGCGACTACGCGATCACCACAATGTACTCCGTGCCCGATGACGCCTGGTATATGGAACTGGATCTCGTGGCCGGGCAACGGACTCTCGTGATCGCAATCGTCCCCGACGAGGATCCGGCACGGGAGCCGACGGTGTGCTTCAACCCGAACGCAGGGCACACTGACGTCCCGTACGAGGTCATGCGCTGGTTCATGCACCAGGTCGATGAAGAGATCCGTAGCTCCCGTGCCTGGATGCAACTGAGACCAGAGCTCGTCGAGATCATCTACCAACTCCGTCAGGAGCACATGGGCGTCATCGATGATGACGACTTTCCCCAGGTTCTGGCGGACGTGCGCACCACGGTCCCTGAGGAAGACCTCCCCACCGTTCTAGAAGCCGCCTTCGGGCGGAATTCTGACGGCACCACCATGAACCACCCGCAAACACCCCGGCCTGTAGACAATCAAGGAGACAGTGCCTAGTCCTCGGCCGCCACGACACCCAGGGCCGGCTGCGCACGGTCGGGTGCACCGTCGCGCTGCATCCGGATCAGGCCCGCCAGGTCCCAGGGCATCTCACCGCTGCCGCGCCCGGGCATCCGTGGGAGGGGTGCGCTTCGCCGCGTCGTGGGGGTCGCGTGAGGTCTTGGACGTTATCCTGGTCCGCCCCGAGGTCGGGGCGGAGATCAGCGTCGATCGGGCCGCGGATTGCGGCGGTACGCGGGCGTCGTCCACCTCATATGCACGCACCGGACCGGTCCAGCCCGCCCGCTGCAACAGCCACGCACCGATGCTGAGCGACATCGGCAGCGTTCTCGCCAGCGGCTCCGCGGCCCGGCCCTGTCCGAGCCGCACGTCCACGGGGATCCCGAGATCCCGGAAAGCCCACAGGGGGCCCCTCTCGTGGAGAAGGGACCGCGCACCCGGACCGACCACGGCCACGATCTCGGGATCCTCGGCAAGTACGGCTGCCACCGCCTCCGCGCACGCCCTGCGCAGCCGCTCCGGCGCCGCGGGCGCGCCCACGTCCGCCTCGAGCGCGAGCGACGGCAGGCAGGGACAGACGGCAGCGGCCACAAGCATGCTCCGCAGCCTAAGGGCTTGCAGATCACGGACGCCTCGTCGCTGAAGAGGGCGGCAGGGTGCCCCGGTCCGGACGGGCCCAATCGAGCTTGAGGCCCCCCGGAGTGGCCGCCGGGCGGCGAGGTCCACCTGGGTGGTGCCGTGTTCCGCCTGGTGGTCTGGTTCGGCTGAGGCAGATGCCGGACGGGCCCGGGGCGGAGGCTGGACGGGCTTCCCGGGGGCGGCCGAGCAGGCGGGCGGGTGGGCCGTCACCCGCAGACTGGGTGGCGGCCCCTCCGCGTGCCGTGGTCCGCTGGCCCGTGGACCGGGTTGCGCCCGTCAGGCGAACTGGCCGACCCGGTAGTCGCCGGCGGGTAGCTGCACCATGACGTTGACCCGGTTGAACGCGTTGATCAAGGCGATCAGCGACGTCAGGGCGGCGAGTTGCTCCTCGTCGTAGTGCTCGGCCGCCTTCGCCCAGACCGCGTCCGGCACCCCGTCGGCCGTGTCCGCGATGCAGGTGCCCTGTTCCGCGAGTTCCAGTGCCGCGCGTTCGGCCTCGGTGAAGACCGTGGCCTCTCGCCAGGCCGCCACCAGGTTAAGGCGCGTGGGGCTCTCACCGGCGGCGGCGGCTTCCTTGGTGTGCATGTCGAGGCAGAAACCGCAGCCGTTGATCTGGCTCGCGCGGATCTTCACCAGTTCCTGCGTCGACAGGGGCAGTCCGGTGTCCTTCAGGCTGGCGCTGGCCACGATGAGTTGCTTCAGGAACTTGCTGGCGATCGGGCTGCCGAAGATGTTCAGACGGGCGTCCATGATGTGCTCCTGTGCCGTTGGTGGCGGGTACACCCCTGTGACCGGACAGCCCCGCGTAACGTGACAGGGGTGCGGTGTGACGTACCTCTCCCGCAGCTCGAACCGCGGGAGCAGCCCGCAGGCGTCCGCTCCGCAAGGAGCCTTCCGTTTCTTGGGCTCCTTATGGGCCAGGCATCCAAGACGGCGGTGCCGCTGGTGTCGGCCTCGGCTGGGGCCTCACTCGCCGCCGCCCCCGCCGCTGTGGCCGCCGCCGGAGCGTCGGCCGCGGCGCCGCCCGTCACCCCGTCGGCACCTCCGGCCGCCCCCGCTACCGAGCTGCTCTCGATGCCGTACCGGGAGCGCAGGCGCATGCTTGAGGTTCTGTTCGCGGCGCGGGGGCTGACTTCGCCGTGGACGCTGTGCCCGATGCCCACCGACGTGACCACAGCGCGAGAGTGGCTCGAGGAATGGGCCGACATGTAGGCATATCGAGGCTGGACCAAGGCGCGCCGGACACCGAAGCGATCATCGGCGCCATCACAAGAACCCTCAGCCGCCCGCAGCTGCCTCGGTGCGAATGAAGGGCCTGACCAGCCCCGATTGTGAGCTGTCCAGACGTGAGGCCCCACGTCATCCCCCACTGGGCGACTTCGGTCGCTATGGGAGTTCCTCTGGCCGGCCCGCCCAGGCCGGCCAGAGGGGTTTGCGTCAGAGGGTGATCATCACGGTGCCGCTGTTGAAGTACGTGCCCATGTTGGTGCGCACGGATACCTTGCCGGTGCCAACCTCGTAGACGAACATGTCCGCCTTGTTGTCCCCGGTGGCGTCGCCGAAACGGATCTCGCCGAGGTCCCGGCGGTCGATCCATGTCGGCGAAGTACAGCCGGCCCATGTCGCTGCCGTTGATCCAGCGGCTCCAGCCGGACGATCTCCCGCTCCACCCGCACCCCACCCAGACGCCCCACCTCCCCCTCCAGGCCCCGCGACAGTTCCCAGTCGGCCGGCACTGGGAACAGCACGGGACGTGGCTGCGCCCGTTGCCTGCTGACGCTCGCGATATTCCTCAAGGCCGCCCTGACCGGGGCCACGGAGGCAACGCGAGGGGAGGCCGTTGCAACGGAAAGTCACCAGGCCTGCCGCCCCCAGACTCGTATGGGGCCCGGCAGACAGGTCACTCCCCGGAAAGCCCGGGATAGTAGCCGCGTTCGTAGTACTGCAGGGTGGCCGCGTGCTTTTCGCCGGCACCACGGCAGATCGGGCACACCCGGTCCTGATGGCACTCCGGACACCTTCGCCGCCCCCGCTCGACGTCCGGTATCCAGCTACGTCCCCAGCACGACGAACACCAGCCCAGGCCATCGCACTCGTAGCACAGCACATACCCCGGCCTGAGCGTGTCGGGTGTCCGCACGGGGTCGGGCTTGACCATAACTTCGGCCGTGCGAAAGGCCAAGGACGGGGTTTTCGCCTGGTAGAGCACCACGTTGGAAATCTTGGAGATCCGCACCTGGACGACGACGCCGTCGTGCCTGCCGGTGATGAAGTGCGCCTCGGTGACCTCTTCCTCCACAGCCCAGCCCGCGGCGGCCAGAGCTTTCGCCGCCCGCTGTCCCATCTCCGCGGGAGACACGGATTCAGGCCTGGCACCACGGAAGGTCATCGTGTGGTGAAACTGAAGCGGCTCATGCCAGTCAGCGACGGAGGGCACTCCCAACTCCTGCGGAGAGACCCTTGCTTCCGGCGTCAGGCGGGACACCAGTTCACGCACCTGCACGTGCATGAACAGACCCAGCCGCTCCAGCTCTTCGCGTGCACCCGGTATATCTGTCATCAGCACCCCTGCAGCACGCTAACTCAAGGGCAGCAGCGTGCCTAGACAAAGCCCCACCCAGCCGCGACATCGTCGACGTTCTGTGGACTGCTGATGTCGTTGCGCCACCAATCGGGCAGCTCCCCGTTCCACCGCGCCGCCAGCGCACAGCGTCCTGCACGGTGCCGTCACCCGCAGCGGCAGACGGTCGTCGCCAGTTCCACGCAGGACACGACGGTCTCGCAGCGTATGCCGACGTCAGCGCCGCGGAACTGATTTGTTTTGGGTGCATCGATCACTGTGTGACCTCGTGGCACAGCGTGATCCGATCGTGCTGGCAAAGACGGCGTGCCCCGCCGCACCGCGCCAGCGTTAGGCGCAGGAGCAGGCCGAGCGGCTGCTCGGGAAACTCGCCGCACGCGGGGACCCTGTTCCCCTTGTGCGGCGGGGCGTCTGCCTATGACACTACGGCCAGTGAGTTCTGAGCCGGGGGTGGGATGCATGGCAGCTCAGCGCAGGCGTATGACTTATCACCAGTTGCGCTTTCGTGTGACGGTGGGCGTTTTCCTTATCGTGATGGCACTGGTGACCTGGGACATCGCGACGTCCTGACGCTCAAGTCTGCTGGGAGGACTACGACCGGGGTTGGAAACGGAGCAGCACTCCCACCTGCGCCTCGCCTCTTATCACGGCGGGTAAGGCGACAGCCCGTTCCTATCGGCATGCCCTGCGGACAGCACCTCGCCGTGCCCCAGGTGGTGCTGATGTCGTTCAGCCACCGGTCCGGCAGCGCCCCGTGCCACAGCGCGGCGAGCGTGTACCGGGGCGGACGGCCGACAGCTGTTGCAGGACGATCAGCGACACCGGATGCGCGAGGAACTCTCGCGCGCCCGTGTTTGGCTGTCGGGGACGGTGGCCCGTATTCCGCGTAAAGCCGTGTCAGCCGGTCCCGGTGGGCGTCCATCAACTTCTCCCGCCGGGCCGGATACGCCTCCCGTTCCTCCTGCGGGATCGCAGACCCCAGGACCGGCAGGACGTCTTCGGTCATGCCGTTGTCGGACCGCCCCTGGACGGCGAAGACGGCGTAGGAGCACACCGCGACCACCAGCACCGCATCCGCGCCGCCTTCCCGTACGTCCCCTCCGCTGCCCGGTCAACCGGTCCGCTGGCGTACGCGTCCGTGCTCATCGTGCCGCCGCCTTCTTCGCCGTGGTCCACTGCATTCCCAGCGCGTCCAGTTCAGCCCCTGGTTCGTCGCTGCGCTTGTCGGCACGCTTACGGATGTTGTCCAAGACCATGCCCGACCTGCACCACCTCACGGCCGCCAGCACCGCTCTCTCATCGGCCGTCTGGTACTGCCCGCTCCCTGCTGGTGGCAGCGCCCACCCCACGCCCCGGGCCCAGTCGGCAAGGCCGCTGCCTGGGACACCGCGCTGGCCTCCCGGTGCCGGGAGGGCAGCGCCGTGCTGTACGTGGTGGAGTCGGGCGTCGGGAATCCAGGCTCCTGTTATGACCAGCTTGCTGAACTGTCGAGGGGTAAGACCGCTGAACGGACGTATCCAGGACAGCTCAGACGCAGTGATCACAACAGCCACAGACCGATCGTCCCATGCACATCGTTACGGGACTTCCCAATGCTGATGTCAAGCCGGTGCTGCGACGGAGTGTGAAGCGCCGTAGCACGTTCTGCCACGGATCATTGCCCAAAGAACGTTGATCCGTCGGCGGGCGAGAGCCAGGGCAGCTTGCTTGCGTCCTTTCCCTTCGCTCCGCTTCCGTTGGTAGTAGGCCTTGGAGGCGGGGCAGGATTTGAGGCTGGCCATCGCCGACAAGTACATAGCTCGCAGAAGGCCGCGGTGGTAGCGGCGGGGCCTGCGCAGGTTGCCGCTGATGCGGCCGGAGTCGCGGGGCTGTGGGGCCAGGCCGGCTCTGACTGTGCAGGTGTGGGCCGTGCTCGTGGTCCTGGGGGGGAGGGGCTATTGTGCTTCATGAGTGGGGCGCCGCCCACTTCCGGGCCGCCTTCACGTACCTGGGCATCACTGGGGTGGTGGGTGGTGGGCTGCTGGTCTTCCCCGGTGGGGCGGCGGGCGTCTTGTCGGCGCTGATGTAGGCCGGCCGCCCGCGTCACCGGGTGAGCCGTCCTGGTGTGCAATCCGCCGGGTCAGAGTTTGGGAACAGGCACTCATCGACGGGCCGTCAGCCAAGGGTTGACGGCCCCTTTTCGCATGCCTGGCGCCGGCCCCCCGGCAGATCGCGCCCAAGGCATCGTCAGCGAAGGTCGGGCCGGTCGATGTGTGATTGGAGTGCGGTTCATGACGCGTGTGGTGCGTGAGGTCTACGACGAGGAGCAGGCCGCGGGGTGGTTGCGTGCGGTACAGCGGGACCACGGTGACGCCACCGTGGTGCTTGTGGTCGATCTCCACCGAGCCGGCTGGGGTGATCCGACTGACCCTGACGACCTGGTCGACGTCCCCGCGCCGGCATCCCCGCAGGCGGCGATCGAAGGGGTGTGGTCAGTCATGACTCGAGCCCCTGGCAGCCACCTACGCACCCAGGCTCCGTGAGCGGCACGGGGAATTCCTCCTGCGGTCCGTCACCGACCGCAAGGCCCTACGGTTGCGGCCCGGCAGCGGCTACGCTCGTCTGCCGGGGAGCGATCGGGGGCTGCGGCTTTGGGTGAGGGACAGGCGGAAGGCGGGGCGGCGGGGTCCGCGGCGCGGCGCGTCGGGCCGTACGTACTCCAGCGATTACTCGGGGAAGGGGGCATGGGGCAGGTCTACCTGGCTCGGATCGCGAGCTCGCCCGACGGTCCCCCGGCCGCGCTGAAGGTCGTCCGGGCCGAGCTGGCGCGCGATCCTGAGTTCGCCGCCCGGTTCCGGCGTGAGGTCGCCGCCGCGCGGGCGGTCGTCAGTGACTACGTCGTGCCGCTCGTCGACGCCGACACCGAGGCCGCCCCACCGTGGCTCGCGACCGCCTTCGTACCCGGTCCAACGCTCGAAGAAGCGGTCACCCGGTCGGGACCACTGCCCCAGGACCGGCTGCACGAGCTCGCCCGGGCCGTGAGCGGAGCCCTGGTCGACATCCACGCCGCAGGCCTCGTCCACCGGGACCTCAAACCCTCCAACGTGCTGCTTGACCCGCGCACCGGCCCCCAGGTGATCGACCTGGGCATCGCACGGGCGATGGAGGGGACGCAGCTGACCCGGACCGGCCTCGTGGTCGGCACGGCCGGCTTCATGGCCCCCGAGCAGCTGAAGGGGACCGGGGCGGCGCATCCGTCCGGCGACGTGTTCTCACTCGGCGCACTGCTCGCGTACGCAGCCACCGGCAGGCCACCGTTCGGAGTGGGACCCGCGCACCGGGTCGGCTACCGGACGATGACGGAGGAGCCGGATCTCGAGGGAGTGCCGGCCGGCCTGCGTCCCCTGCTGGTCTCCTGCCTCGCCAAGGAGCCGTCCGAGCGGCCGGCTCCGCAGCAGGTGAGGGACGCCCTCGCGGGCTCTTTCGCGAACCCGGCCACGCGTCCGGCACAGGGGGTGCGCCCGGCCCGCCGGCCCGCCCGTCGCCGTGTCCTCGTCATCGGCACGCTGATCGCCGTCGCCGTGGCCGGCGGTCTCACCGCCGTTGCCTTCGCACTGCGCGACGACTCCCGCGGCGCCGACGCGCGCGACCCCTCACCATCCGGTGCCTCCCCCTCGGTTCCGCCGCTCGCCGCACCCGTCGGCGCTCTCGGTCCGGCCGCCCCCGTCGGTGTCTGGACGTCCGCCTGGCAGGACACGATCATCCGGCAGGACGAGAACGGGGCCGAATTCGAGAAGGCGACGGCGGAAGGAAATCAGTACGCCGCCGAGGTGTGGCTCACCGACGCGGTGCTGGTCCGGGTCCGGCCCACCGGAGTGGAGGGGCTGTCCCCGGACACCGGCCGGGTCCTGTGGACGCTCAAGCCGCCGACGCCCGGAACGGTCCCGTGCGCGGCATCCCGCACGGCTCCCGGTGGCGTCGGGGCGGTGCTCTTCGGAGCGGTCGAGGAGGGTGACGTGCCGCGCCCCAACAGCACCGCCTGCAACCGCGTCGTCGCCGTGGACACGGCCACGGGTACCGTGCTGTGGGAACGCTCCCGGCCGGGCGAGCCCAGTGCGTCGTTCGGAGTCGCCTCGGACGTCGTGGGGGTCGCCGCGGACCGTGTCGTCGTCAAGACCGGCGACGGGATGCAGGCCTGGGGGCTGCGCGACGGGGCGCCGGCCTGGTCGCACGCGGGCCGGCAGGACACCTGTCACCTGGACGCCATGGCGGTCGGCCAGTCCAGCCTCGTCGAGGCGCTGACGTGCCCTGCGGCAGAGGGTCCCCGGTACAAGGCCCGCCCCACCACCATCCGTTCGGTGAACGCCGTCGACGGGACCGTCCGCTGGACGTCCGCGATACCGGAAGACGTGCCCGCCACCCACATCGAGACGGCCGAACCTGCCGCCCTGAGCCTGGCGGGCCCACCGGGCAGCGGCGGACCGCTCCTCGTCTTCGACAACGCCGGCAGGCCCGCCCCGCAGCTGCGGGAGGCGCAGCCCCTCGGCATCCTCGGTTCCTCGTCGCGCAACCGCATCCAGCTGTCGCCGAGGGTCCACGGGTGGCGCGACACCGTGATCACGCTTACCTCGCGCGACTCCCTGAACGGGACGGGAGGTGACGAGGTCGTCGCCATCGACTCCCGCACGGGGAAGATCCGCTGGCACCGTCCGGCGCCCCTCGGCTCGGACCCGGTGATCGCAGGAGTCGACGAGCGGGGTGTTCTCGTCCTCCACGAGAACACCCAGGGTCCGACCACCCTGGTGCGGTACGCCGTGGACGACGGCGTGTCCTCGGCCGCCGGCTCGCTTCCCGTGCTGCCGGACCGGGCGGCGTTCAGCGCCGTCCGCGCCTACGGAAGCCGTATCGCCCTGCTGACGGACCAGAACGACCTGCTGACGAAGGGCCTGATGATGTTCCGTGCCCCGGGCGGTCCGCAGTGAACGCGGGTACGGCCCCCCTGGGCCCCGGTGACCCCGAACGCGTCGGCGGCTACCGGCTGGTCGGACAGCTGGGGCACGGGGGTATGGGCCGGGTGTTCCTCGGTGAGGACGCCGAGGGACACCGGGTGGCGGTGAAGCTGGTGCACGAGGAGTTCACGGCCGACCCCGAGTTCCGCATGCGTTTCCGCCGCGAGGTGGACGCGGCCGGGAAGGTGCTGAGCTTCTTCACCGTGCCTCTGGTGGACGCCGACGCCGACGCGCAGACCCCGTGGCTCGCGACGCAGTACGTACCGGGGCCCTCGCTCAGCGCCGCCGTGCACCGGGACGGGCCGCTGCCGGTCGAGCGGCTGTGCTCGCTCGCGGCGGCGCTGGGCGAGGCCCTGATCGTCATCCATTCCGCGGGGATCGTGCACCGCGACCTCAAGCCGTCCAACGTCCTGTTGGCCGAGGACGGTCCTCGGGTGATCGACTTCGGTATCGCCAGGGCCACCGAGTCGGACGAGCTGACGCGCGCGGGCCGTGTGCTGGGCACCTTCGGCTACGCGCCCCCCGAGCAGGTCGTCGCCGAGGAGACCGTCGGCGCGGCCGGCGACGTCTTTTCGCTGGGGTGCGTGCTGGTGTTCGCGGCGACGGGCCGCGAGCCGTTCGGTGAGGGGATGCCCGCGGTGCTGGCGTACCGCACGGTGCACGAGGAGCCGGACCTCACCGGCGTACCCGCGCAGTTGTCGGAGCTCGTGCGGCGCTGCCTGTCCAAGGACCCCGCAGCCCGGCCCGCCCCGCGCGAGGTCATCGCCGCCGCGCGTGCCGCCCAGTCCCGGCTCCCGGGCCGCGGGCGGCGGGCTCCCGGGCGTGCCGCCGGCGAACCCACCTCGTATCGTCTCGCACCGCCGTCACCCACCCCTGCGGAGGCTCCCGTACGGAGGACCGCCCCGTCGCACGCGCCCGGTCGCGGGGCGGCTGCGCGGCCTACGCCTCCCCGCCCGGCGCGGCGCGGCAGGGTGCGCGCCGTCGCCGCGGCGGCGACCACGGTCGTCGCCCTGGCCGTCGCGGGACTGACGTACCTGCCGGGGCTGTTCGACGACCGCCGGGGAAGCGCCGACGGTGCGTCCGCCACTCCCGCGCCGGTGCCGGCCTCTCCCGCTCCGGACGGCGCCGACCCACTGCCCGAGGTCGTCGCGAAGGGCGACCGCAGCGCGGTGTGGACCGCTCTGCCCGGCGCCTCGGACGCGTACATGGAAGTGTTCGGCGCCTGGCTGACGCCGACGGCCCTGGTCCGCGTCGATGCCTCGTCGGTCCGCAGCTTCGACCCGCGCACCGGAGTCGCCCGGTGGACGGTCGAGCCGCCTGCCAAGGGCCTCGTGCCCTGTCGGGCCTCGGACGGTTCGACGGCGACCAGCGGCGGGGTGGGGCTGGTCATGTTCGGCAAACCCCACACCACACCGGCCGTCTGCGACACCGCCGCGGCCCTGGACACCGCCACGGGCAGGCTCCTGTGGCACCGCCAGGTGGGCGAGGCCAGACGTCCGCTCGCAGCGGTGTCCCGCGACGTCCTCGTGGCGGGTGGCGAGGAAGGCATCATGGGGCTGAACCGGACGACCGGCGAGCCGATGTGGACATACCGCTGGAGCCAGGGGGGCTGCACCGTGGACCAGGTGCTCCCCGGCTCGCGGACGGTGGTCGTCTCCCAGACGTGCCGAAAGGCCGACGAAAGCAGTTCGGCACGCCTCGTGGAACTCGACAGCACCATCGGCACAGCACACGACCTGCTCGACTTCGGCTACACCCTCGGCGGAATGTCCCTCGTGGCGGCCGAGCCGGTGATCGCCGGATACTCCGACGCCTCCGGCGCGAACCACATGCTCATCCTCAGAGCGGGCGGCCAGAAGCCACTGGACCTGCTGACGACCCAGTCCTACGGAACGTTCGACGTCCATGCCCGCAGAACGCTTGCGGGCAGCGGGGTGCTGGTCCTGCCAGTAGAACAGCGTGGCATCGGCGCCACCGGTCTGGCCGCGGTCGACCTCGCCACCGGGACGGTCCGCTGGCACACACCGGTCCGCGAGGACAACGTCATCCCCGAACTGCTTCGGATCCGAGGCGATTCGCTGTACACCGTGGAGAGCGAGCAGGTGCAGGGCGTGAGCGGGCTGAGGTACACGGTACGCCGCCGGTCCCTGGTAGACGGCCGTGTGACGGAGAGCGGCGGCCTGCCGGCGGGCTACATGGACGGCCACCCCGAGCGGCTGCTCGCGAAGGACGGACTCCTCGTCCAGGTCAACGGGCAGGACCGGCACGGCCTGGTGGCTTTCGACACTCCGGCATGAGGTCGAAGTCTTCAGCTCCCTTCGGGGACGCGGTGCGGGTCGGTGGGGGTCAGCAGCCGTCCTGTTTCCTGGCATCGGCCCCGCGCGTCCACGGCTGCCGAAGTTGGCGGGCTCGGGCACGGCATGGGTGCCGAGACACGGGCTATGCCGTCGGCCGGTTGCTCGGCTTCTGGGCCCAGCCGGAGATGAATATCCCCGACCGCTCAGTCACCGTCACCATGTGCTGACGCCGTCGAAGTCCGCACCCCAGACAAGCTCACGCCCTTCACCGCATCCAGGCGATCGCTGCCCCTTGTGCGGAGCGCACCACGGCGACGCCCGGCCCCTGGCTGATTCCGCGCCACCGTCCTCGAATGCGCCTGCCACACAGGCTCCAGTGAATGAAACGACGGAGCCGGCCCCCTGCCCTCTTCAAGCAGGCGACCGTCGGTGACAACAACACTGCGGCACCTGGCGCGTCTCAGCCACCTCCGGCCGCTCCCGCTCCACCACCCCCCATCGGCGCCGCGCCGGGGCAGGCCTGCGGGGCCGGCCGTGGCCGCGTACCGGCAGCAGGTGGCCTGGGGGAAGGGCGCGGGGCAGGACCGCCGCCTGCCAGGGCACCCGCCCGCCTGGGGCGCGAGGGCGGGGCGTCCGGGTGCGGGCGTGACAGGGGGGGGCGGTTTGGTGTGCGCTTTCCGGTCGGGACCGTCATGCGCCCCGGGCGCTTTGCCGTGCGGCCGAGAGCGGTGTGGATGGTTCGGGGTCGGGAAGGCTGGTGCTCGTGATCGAACGTGATGCGGGCGGCCGGGAAGAGGCCGGCGGAGCAGATGTCCTGGACCTGCACCTGGAGATGGCGCGTGCCCGGCTGTCCCCAACACGGTTCGAGGCGGTTGTCCGGGCGGTGCAGGACACCTGCGGGCTTCTCGCCCAGGGCCACCAGGCGCTGGTGGCGATGCCGGGGGAGGAAGGTTTCAGCCCGGACCTGCAGCGCGAGTACCTGGCACGCTCGCGGTGATGATCACAGGCAGCCTCGACCACCGGGTCGTCGAACTCCCCGGCCCCGATCACGCGCCCGTCCTGGCTGTCGTCCGAACAGCCAGCGACCCGGGCCCCGCGTGTGGCACAGCAGGGCGTATTGGACGGTGCGACACCACGGACCCCCGTACGGCAACACCATCATGACGACAATCACACGCCGGCCTCCCTGGCTTCAACCCAGCACTGAGTAGCTCAGCCACTCAGTGCTGGGTTGTGCGTACCAGCTGCGGGCCCAGCAGCAGGGTGGCTTTGGTCCGGCGGGGATTACACGTACAGGGCGTAGAGCTTGCCGACGGGGTGCGTGTTCTGGCGGGGGTGTGGTCGTTGGGAGTGCAGGAGGCGGGTGCGGCTCCGGCTTCCGGGCGGTCTTGATCACGCTGGGAGGAGTGGGCCGGGCCCGTGTGAATGTCGACCAGGGGAGAGTCGTGTCCCAGCCTCATGTTTCCGATGTGCCGCCGCGGGGCGAGGGCCGCCGCTGGCATCCCGCCCTTGCTGTTCCCGTCGTGATCGCCGCTACGGCCGTGCTTCCGCCGCTGGGTGCGGTGCTGGCGTTCTGGGCTCGCTGGGGCAAGCCGGCCAGGGCCGTCACGGTCACCCTGGCCTGTGTCTGGTTCATCGTGCTGGTGGCCGCGGATCCAGGTGCGCAGAAGCCGCGGGACGACGCCAAGGCCGCCCCGCAGCCGACTGTCACGGCCGCCACGACCGCGACTGCCACGGTAACGGTGACGCTCACCCCGGCCCCCGCTCCGGCTACGGCGTCGGCCTCTTCCGCCGCCGCGTCCACGCCGGCACCCGCCGTGCCGTCCCAAGACGCGGCGAAGACCACGGGACCCCGCCAGGCGCCCCCCGCACTCGGCGGCCCGGAATCCGGTTCCGGCAGCGGCGGCCGAGCCGACGCCGACGACGGTTCGAGCAGTGCGGTCAGCTACCGCAACTGCACTGACGTCCGATCCGCTGATGCCGACCCGATCCGCCGCCCCGGATACGGGCGTCATCTCGACCGTGACGGCGACGGCGTCGCCTGCGAGTAGACACCACCACGGGCGCCGCCCCTGATGGGGGCGGCAGGCACCAACTGTTGGACCGACCGCCTGCCCTGGGCCGGCATGGAGGCTCCTTCTGCACATCGCCCTTTTGCGGGCCCCGGCGGCGTGCTGGTGGGCGCGGGCGATCGTGGAGTCCACACTGACATCCCACGTGATCAGGCCCTTCGCATCCTCCTTTGCCCGCTTCCGAAGCCTCAGGGTTCGACGTCGGAAACAAGTCCTGCAGAGAGCTTCCGTCCGGTTGCGCGGCGCGTATACGCTCACTGGCTATGGGAGCGCTCCCATAGCTGTCGAAGCAGCGTCATGTGCAGTACCGGAGGTCATCCAGCCAGGTAAAGGTGCATTGCCACTGTGGAACCCGCTTTTGAGGCTGGTCTCTCGCCGGGCGGCGCCCATATGGCGTGATCGGTCATATACGTGCGTTGAGGGAGAGCGCGATGAGCATGCGAAGAGCCCTTCGGGCTTTCGGCGTTGTCGGAGTGCTTCTGGCGGGTTCGGTGGCCGGATTCGGCGGCCCGGCCTCCGCGGTCGCCTCGCCGGCCGCCGGTCAGTCCGCCGCAGACGGCAGGGCATCAGCGGTCGCCGCGGCGCCGGCACTGCGCGTGTCGGGCAACCGCCTGGTCACCGGATCCAATTCCACGTTCCGCCCACTGGGCGTCAACCGGTCCGGCGGGGAGTTCGGATGTGTCCAGGGCAAGGAGATATTCGACGGGCCGACGGACCAGGCGGCCGTCGACGCGATGAAGGCATGGAAGATCAACTCAGTCCGGCTCCCGCTGAACGAGGAGTGCTGGCTGGGCACCGGGAACTTACCTCCGACAGCGCCCAGCGCGGCGGCGTACCAGCAGGCGGTCAAGACCTACGCGGACCTCCTGGTGGCCAATGGCATCAACGTGATCCTTGACTTGCACTGGACCTGGGGCGAGTACACCGGTCCCGGCGGAGGCTGCCCGGACGTCGCGGCCACCTGTCAGAAGCCGATGCCGGACGCGCGCTACACCCCCACGTTCTGGTCCGAGGTGGCCACGATGTTCAAGGGGAACGGAGCAGTCATCTTCGACCTGTTCAACGAGCCGTACCCGGACGCGGCCAACAACTGGTCCGACGCCACGGCCGCATGGACCTGTCTGCGTGACGGCGGCACCTGCGCCGGGATCACCTACCCGGTCGCCGGCATGCAGACCCTCGTCAACGCGGTACGCGCCACCGGTGCCACCAACGTGATCATGTCGGGCGGTCTGGAGTGGACGAACAACCTGAGTCGGTGGCTGGAATTCAAGCCGGCCGACCCCACCGGCAATCTGATGGCTTCATGGCACTCCTACAACTTCAACGGCTGCGTGACCACTTCGTGCTGGGACAGCAACATCGGAGCGGTCGCCGCCCAGGTGCCGGTCCATGCCGGCGAGATCGGTCAGAACACCTGCGCCCATGACTACATCGACCAGGTGATGGCCTGGGCGGACGCCAACAAGGTCGGGTACACGGCCTGGACCTGGAACCCTTGGGGTTGCAGCGGCGGCAATGTGCTCATCGAGGACTGGAACGGCACACCGACCAGCACCTACGGTGAGGGGTTCAAGGCGCACCTGCTCAGCCAGACCCCCGGTGATCCCGGCGGTGACACCGCTGCGCCCACCGCTCCGGGGACTCCCACCGCCTCCGAGGTGACGGCCACCTCCGCGACCTTGAGCTGGGCGGCCTCCACGGACAACGTGGGTGTCACCGGTTACGACGTCGTCCGTGTCACCGGCGGCACCGAGACGCAGGTGGCCGGCTCGGTGTCCAACCGGGCCACGGTCACAGGGCTGTCCGACAACACGGCCTACACCTTCGCCGTTTACGCCAAGGACGCGGTCGGCAACCGCTCCACCCGCTCGGCCACCGTTACCGTTACCACCACCGGCACCCCGGCGGGCACCTGCTCCGTCGGCTACCGCTTGGTGGGGGACTGGGGGAGCGGCTTCCAGAGCGAGATCACCATCCGCAACACCGGCGCCGCCGCTGTCAGCAACTGGAAGCTCGACTTCATCTTCACCAACGGCCAGACCATCAACAACATGTGGGGCGGTACCCCCACCCAGACAGGCAGCTCCGTGAGCGTCATCCCCGCCTCCTACATCAATACCATCACCGCCGGCGGCTCCGTCACTCTCGGTTTCATCGCCAACAGGGGCGCCACGAACACCGCCCCGACCACCTTCACCCTCAGCGGCAGGACCTGCACCGCAGCCTGACCACAGCCGCTGCCCCGCAACCGACATCAGTTACGCCCCCGCAGTTGCCCCACCGCAACCCCGGAAACCCAGACCCGGCGGTATCGGACAGGGAACACCCGCCGGCCCGGCCACAACCGCCGGGCCGGCGGCCCTGTAGGGTGCCGGAATCGCAGGTACGCGATCAACGAGCGGCCGGACCGCACGTTCGCCTTCGACGAGTTCGGCCCGCTGGGCATCCGCCCCACCGCCGGCTCCTGCTGGGCAGAACAAGGCAGGCCAGACCGGCTGCCGACGACCTACCGCCGCACCCACGGAATCACCTTCTTCCATGGCTGCTACTCCGTCGGCGACGACGACATGTGGGGGACCAACCGGCGTCGCAAGGGCATCGACCACACTTGGGCCGCGCTGCGATCAATCCGCGCCGCTCCACCGGACGCCGCCCATATCTACGTGATCCTCGACAACCTCTCCGCCCACCTGAACTGGCGAATCCGCAGGTGGGCGACCCGGAAAAGGATCGAGCCGTGCTTCACCCCGACCTACGCGTCCTGGGCCAACCCCATCGAAGCCCGCTTCGGACCCTTGCGGCAGTTCACCCTGGCCAACGAACTCCCCGGCCCCAACGACGCGCCCGCCCCGGCCGTCGTCCCGACGCGCGCACCCCGGCGCCGATGGCGTCTCCCATGCCGCCGGCCCCCTCGGGACTCACCGGAGCATCGACCGCTCCGTGGGTGCCAGCCGCAGCCGTTGCGGGGTTCTGGCCCACCGTTGGGGAAGGGCCGGCAGTACCTCCTCCCGCCAGCGTTCCGAGTGCTGTAGGCGATTCAGGTGGTCGGCCATGCGGCCTTCGTCGGTGAAACGCGCGAACCATACGAAGACCTCCTCGTGCGTCCGTACCGGCAGCGCGGGGTAGGTGTTCGGGGCATGTTCCGACTGCAGGTACGCCAGTGGCTCGCCGCCGGTCTCGGCCAGTACCGGCCGCACCCGCCGCTCGAAGAAGTCGACGAACGCGGTGTCGAACGGGCCGTGGCCGTACCAGATCGTGGCGAGGAACAGCGATGGTGGTGATGTCGCCGGCTCGCCGGGGGCTCGCCGGGCTGCGGCCGGCACCGGGAACCCGCCGTGTGCCGAGGCCGGCCGCAGCAGCAGTACGTCATCGGAGTCGACCATCGTCGCGTTCGCCTTGTCGCGGTGCGCCCGCCAGACCGGCCCACCGTAGAAGCTCCCCAGCGCCTCGGCGCGGCGCGGCATGTCGTCGAAGCCGCGGAGCCAGACGAACCGGTCGGGGTCGTCCAGGTCGCGGAACTGCCCGAGCACGGTCGCGCCCACTGCCTCCTGGGACTCGACGAACTCCCGGTCGAACAGGTCGATCAGTGCGTCCCGCTGTCCTGCGTGCAGCGTGTACTGCCGCAGTTCAACGACCGGACACCGTGGGGCTTGCATCAGCCTTACTCCTCGTTCAGTTGCCGGAACAGTTTTTGTTACAACAAGCGGCAGCGCGGGCGGCGGCCGGTCGTCCGGGGTACCGGCCAGGCGGCTAGCTCACCAGCTAGTTCACCAGCGTCTCGCGAAGCACATCGGCGATCGACGTGTCCGCCAACTCCTGTCGCATGACCTGCTCGACCCGACCGTAGACCTCGCCCAGGGCGGGCCGGATGCCCCGGCCGACCGGGCATTCCAAGTTGGGCTCGGTGTGGTGCAGGCCGAACGGCGGCTGCGCACCGACGGCGTCGTACACCTCGAGCAGGCTGATCTCCTCCGGCCCACGAGCCAGACTCCAGCCCGCACCGGCGCCGTGGCGGACCTCCACCAGGCCGGCTCGCCGCAGGTCACCGAGGCTGCGCCGGATGATCACGGGGTTGGTGTTGACGCTGGCCGCGACCTGCTCCGAGGTGAGGACCTCCTGGCCACGGCGGTGCGCCAACGTCAGCCAGGCCAGCGCGTGCGTCGCGATGGTCAGTCGACTGTTCGCCGCCATGTGCACCCCTCCCTGCTGCAACAGCTTCTGTTACAGGGGTGCGTGGAGTCAAGCAGTCGCATCCGCAGTCCGGAGGACAGGCGGAGGGAAGCCGGCGCTTTCGCCGTAGCGCGCAGGGGAAAGCGCATGGGAAAGCAGCCGGTCCCCCTGAGGGTGGATCAGCCCAGGGACGCAAGCGTGAAGTGCCGCACGGCAAGGGGCGCGAGGAGGTACTCGTCCTCGCCCGGCAGGACCACGGGCTGGTCCCGCCAGTGCTCGCCGGCGTAGCCGACCAAGTCCTGCTCGCTGCGCCAGCGACTGACGTACAGCAGCGAGTCGGGCGGCGCGAGCAGGACCTCGTGGTCCACCAGCCCCGGGTACCGGCCGGGAAACTCCCGTACCGCCGAGACGATCACGTCGCGGAACGCCTCGAAACGTTCAGGACGTACGCGTGCCTCGCTCACCCTGATGATCACGGTCATCAGGGTGCCACGCGAGCAGACCCGGCGCCACCCTCGTGCGGCGCGCTCTGTCGCGTGCCGACGGGCCACTGTGGAGGTGTGGACGAGTCGTGGTGGGACGCCGTCCCGGCCGACGGCGACCATCGCTTCTGGGTGCCGCGTAGCGCCCGGACCGGACCGCGGCCCGGCGGGCCCCGGTGAGCACGAAGGCGGCCAAGGCCCCCTGACCACCCGCCGTCGGTATCGGCCCTTGCGGTTCAGCGCAGGCAGGGCGCGCTCACTGCTTGCTTGGGCCTGGCCCGCTCCGGCGCCTCTGGACTTGGACCCCTCACGGAAACCAGCTGCGAGGACGCATCGTGACGGCCTGGAGGTACCCGCTCCCCGGCGGTGAGACGGGGGCGGCTGGACCTCTTCGGCGTCCGCGTGCGCAGGATATAGCCCTGGCCGCACCGTACGGTCCCCCTGATCGGGCGCCGCCCGCTTCGGCGGGCTCCAGCTCGGCGGTGCCGAGGAAGCAGGCGACCTTGCCCGGTATATGTCGATGGCAACCGGAAGCTCCTGGGCGGGGGCGTCCTCCTCGACGGCGATGTGGCTGGGCATGAGGTCGGCGACGGCCGTGCAGATGGCGCCGCGGCTGACGCCGTCGTCACACGCGATGTCCTCGTCCTTGATGTCGTGGCCCTCGGCGCGGAGCTGGGTGACAGCGGCGTCCAGGCAGCGGGTGTTCCACGAAACGACGGCGTTGAGAACCAGGCCGAACGCCCCGAGCTGGTCCTCCTGGCCGTCGCGGTACGCTGCATGTCTGCCCGCGCTTGCCGTGGCAGAAGTCCCGGGCGAGCTTGTGCCGGCACTCCTGGACGGTGAGCTGGCGGTTCATCTGCCGCCGGTAGGTGCCGTCCACCGGGCCGACCGCAGCAGGTCGTAGGGTCTTGGCGATCCGCCCGTACTCCATGAACGCCTGCCCGACCTATGCCGTCTCTTTCGGATCTTGCCGTGTGGTCTCGCGGACGAAGAGGGTTCCCGCGCGGGCTGCGCATGTGACCGGCCGTCAGGCTTCCGGGGTGAGGGTGAAGGAGCCGAAGGTGCCCTTCGCCGCGAAGAACAGACCGCCGTCGCCGGCGGCGGCCAGCGTGTCGAGGCGCCGACGCGGCAGGGAACACCCTTCCACGGTCCGGCCGTCGGGCCCCAGCCGCCGGAGGCCGCCGTTAGCGTCCCCCACCAGGAGTCCGTCGGCGTACGGCAGCGGGTCGGCCACCAGTCGCCGATCTCCCTCGACCGACCAGCGCGTCGTTCCGTCGGCGGGATCCACCGCGAGGAGCCCCCTGCCTGGCCGCAGCATCCAGACAGACCCGTGGACGTACCCAACCGTCCCGAACGGATCGTAGGATGCGAGCCGGGCGGGCTTGTCCACGCCGACCCCGAAGGTCACCAGTGAAGAGGCCTCGCAGACCGCCACCACCCGCTGCGAATCCACCGGGACGAACGCCTTCGCGTCGGGTCCAGTGAGCCGCTCCGGCAGCCGCCATCGCGCCAGGTCGCTCCCGTCGGCCGGATTGAGGAGCACCGCCTCGTACCCGCTGCCTGTCAGTACCCCGCCGGCCCACGCCAGGGTCCGTACGGACGTCACCGGTGACGGCGTCGTCCACCGGACGCTCCCGTCGGCGAGGTTCAGGCCACTCATCGGGGTGTAGCCGCGCCAGCCGCCCATCACCACGGTGTGCCGGTGGACCGCGAGATTCCCCGTCCACCGTGGTGTCGGGGTGCTCCACAACGACGCACCCGTCCGCACATCGATGCAGGAGAGCGAATTCGGTGCTTGGGGCAACACCAGCACACGGTTCCCCGCGAGGACGATCCCGCGCGGCCAGGTACCGAGCGGCACGTCCCAGCGCACCGTGCCGTCAGAGCGCTCCAGGCAGACCAGCCGGTTGTGCCGTTCGTGCAGGACCACACAGTCCGGCCCCACGACGAAAACGGAAACGCTGCCCCGCTGGTGCAGTTCCCGCTCCCACAGCACTGTGGCGATCATCAGGCCATCCCATCACAGGGATTCGTCACAGAAGCGATCCTGGACGCCCTGTTTGCGTTTCCAGACGCCTCAGCATCCAGAATGTTTCTCTGGGTTGGGTGGGTACACGGAACATGGGGATACGGGGTTATGAGCTGGTACGTGCTGGTGGAGGCCAACGAGTCGTACAGCAGTGACGAGAGACGGGAACTGGTGGCCAAGATCCCCGTCGAAGGCGGGAGGGAAGCAGCCCTCGCCCGCGCCGAGGAGATGAGCCGGACCTATGTGCGGGGCGCTGACCCCGAGAAGTACGGCCGCCTCGTGTTCCGTACCTCCCCCACAAGCTGGCTTGTGGAGCAGACCTGGCTGGTCCGGTACGACCGCTCTGACAGCCCCTACACACTCTCCCAGCTCATGCGCATCTGCGTCGCCGAGCTTGTTTTTGCGCGGGAGCCCGCCGAGCCTCCCAAGAAGGGGTGGCTGCGCAGGTGACCGACGCACCCTGATCGAGCCGGTGAACGATCTCCAAGGCCGACTCGACCCGGAAAGCAGCGGCCGCCTACGGCCACTGACCACAGCGGAATGACTCGTTTAGCACGCGCGGGCGGGCTTCCCCAGTGCCCGTCCGGCGGGGGCTGATGACTCGTCTCGTCAGAGGTCGACGCGATGCTCTACAGCTGATGGGTCATCGACGGAGCCGTAGCGCAAGACGACGTGCGCCGGCCGGAACGGCAGACCGATCAGGATGGGTGCCATGACAGCGAAGAGTACGTCAGCGTCCGGTCCGTAGGCGTAGAGGGCCACCTCGCCTCCTCCGTACTCGTTTCCGTCGAACTCGCCGACGTCGGCTTGCTCGATCGCCTCGGTCAGCAGGGACCGGGCCTGACGGACGACCTCCCGTTGGCTTGGCTCGCCGAGGCTGCCATCGTCCAGTCGGTAGTGAGCGATGACGCCATGCTCAACGTCAATTTCTGCTTCGTCTGTGTCGGCCATGCGGGAAACGATCTCATCCCGCGACCGACATCCTCGTCAGCCTGGCCCTCCGGGACGCGGTCCTAGGTGATCGTGGGCTTGGCTGGCTTCTCCGTCGGTTCTTAGGGCGCCTGTTCGGGCGGTAGCTGGGGCCGTTCATGATGACTTGGTGGCTGGTGTTGATCAGCCGGTCCAGGAGTGACTCGGCGAAGACGGGGTTGGGGAAGGGGGGATACCAGTCGCAAGGCGCCCGGTTGCTGGTGATGATCAGGGACCGGCCCTGCCGCTCGCTGACCAGCTCGTAGAGGTCATCGGCCTGGGACGCTCCGAGCTGGCGCATGGCGAAGTCGTTGAGGATGAGCACGTCGGGCCGTACCAGTTCACGGATCTGCTTGTCCCAGGTGCGGCCGGCGTGGCCGCCGGCGAGGTCCGCGAGGGTCCGGCTGATCTTGGCGAAGCGGACGTGGGCGCCGTGGCGGACGGCGAGGTGGTCGAGGGCCTGGGCGACGTGCGTCTTTCCGACCCCGACCGGGGCGAAGATGGTGACCGACTCGCCGGAGTGGAGCCAGCGAAGGGCCTGAGGCCGAGGATCGGGGCGGCGTACCACGGGGGTCGCCTGCACCCGCAACACGCGGCCCCGAGCGGCGCGTATGACGTTCCCGGTCGCCATGATCTGCGCGGCTCGGCGAGTGCCTCGGGCGGTGCGGCGCAGCGCCCGCTGGCCGGTCCGTTCAGGGGCGCCCGCCCGCCGGGGGCGGGCGTTGTTGGGGTCAGGTGAGGGGGCGTTGGGGCAGGTGGAGGCGTACCGGGGCAGGACGGTCTTCTCGGCTTCGTCGACGGAGAGGTCCTAGCGGGTCTTGACGGCGATCCATTCGGTGATGTACAGGCAGCGCACCGCCTCGACGGGGGCACCCACTCGGCGGGGTCCTTGTCGGCTTTCTGGCGGTTCGACCGCGCGGTGACCGCAACGAGGTGGTGATCGACGAATAGGTCGTTGGCGTAGGCGACCCGCTGGGCCTTGTCCCAGTTGCGGGCGCCGGAGTCCCACGCCTCGGCCAGGGGCACGAGGTGGTCGATGTCGACCCGGTCAGTGGGGTATTCGCCGTCGTAGTGCGAGAACCACTTCCCGCCCGTGATCCGGCACCGCTCGCCGACCTGCGGCGCCTCGACGGCCTCCTCGATCAACACCTCGGCGCGGGTGTTGCAGCCGTCCTTGTCGGCGTCGATCCAGCCCCCGAACTCCCGCTCCCGACGTCCTCACCGTGCCGGGTCACTCCGGGCTTGATGGCCGACAGCCGCGCTCCTTCGGCCAGGAAATGGGCGAGGTAGGCGTAGTGGCGCCGCCAGTCCGGCCGGGCCATCGCCGCACCGTCTTGAACTTCGCCTACACCACTCCCACCGCCCGACCGCACCGCACCGGGTTGGCCACCGAGCTCTACGCCGGACACCGGCCCCACTTCCGGGGCGGGACGGACAGCCTCAGGGAGAGCCGGCCTTAAAGAGCGTTTTATCCCTTCTGGGGTGTTTGGTAAGTCGCCCAATGTCGGCGGTGTCGGCGTACACGTGAACGTGGCTCTGGCAAGATTTTCGTAGGCGGAGATCATCGCGGTGCCACGGTCGGCCGGTCCGTGTAGCGTCGGCGCAGGTGGGCGATCAGGACGACGCGGTGGCGGAGAAGAGAGACGCCGGCACGTCCGGCCATGATCCGTTTCTGCAGCTTGACGTCGGTGATGCGGCCTTCGTTGACTCCGGAGTTGTAAGGGGTCGTGATTCCCTGAGCGACGGCATGTCGGTCTTCGTGCAGGGCTCCGGCGAGGCCGGTGAGAGGAGCGAGTCCGCTCTGTGCGAGGTCACTCAGCCAGCCCGGCAGAGGTGCCGCGTCCTGGTTGTCGATCATGGTGGCGAAGCGGCGGACCAGGTCGTGGGTGAGCTTGAGTTCGGGGCAGTGTTCGAGGAGCCGGGGCAGGTGCTCGTTGATGTGCGGGCTGCGGCGGTGCGGGTGGATGGTGATCCAGCGGGCCGCTTCGCGAGGTGAGGGTGGGCGCTCGCGTGGCTCGTCGATGGGCAGGCCGCGGCGGAGCGGTGCGACGGCCATCTTCACGCGCTGATAGTGACCGAGGTAGCCCTTGGACTGCAGTTCTTCGTGCAGGATCTTCGCGCTGTGTTGTCCTTCGTCCCAGCGTTGTCGCAGGTAGTCGAGGTAGGGGGTCCAGCGTGGAGGGCTTGCGGGGCGGCCGACGCATTACTTCCTGCCAGGTGCGGGCACGGGCGTACTTGCCGACGGTGCGGCGGTCCAAGCCGAGCTCGCGGGCCACGGAGCTGTGGCTCCGGCCGGTGCGGGTCAGGGCTTGGACCGCCTCGAACAGACTCTGGGCATGGCGCCCGGCCCTGCTGCCCGCCGCGGCGTTCTCGGTGGTCTCCTCGGCCGGCGGGCGATCATCCTCGCTGACCGGTGGCAGGGCTGCGGGCAGGCAGCCGCGGTGGGCAGAGGCGATGTCCTGAACTCGGCGGGACAGGCCCTGCCAGAGGTGAAAGCGGTCGCTGACCTGCACGGCTTTGGGGGCGCCGGCTGTGATGCCCTGCCGGTAGGTGAGGGAGCCGTCGCGGCAGGCGACCTCGACGCCCGGGTGTTCACGGAGCCAGCGGCCGAGCTTTTCCGCGTCACGTCCTTCCCAGAGGGTGAGTGGAAGCCGGGTGGTGGCGTCGACGAGGAGGGTGCCGTAGGTGCCGCCGTGAAGAGCGAAGTCGTCGACCCCCAGGACCCGGGGCGTGACCAGTGGTGGCAGCGACACCCGCATCAGCTGGGACAAGACGGCGACCCGCGAGAGCCTGATATTCAAGATTCGAAGCATCCGGGATCCGCCGCGGCCGGCCAGCACCACGCCGATGTCCTCCACCAGGCGCTGCAGTCGTGGTGTCCGCCGCTGGCAGCGCACGGCCAGACCCGGTACTTGCTCGGCGAAGGTCGTCTTCGGGCAGATCGTATTCTCGCAGTACAGGCGGCGTACGGACAGGTCGATGCGCAGAGGGCGGCCTGCGAGCGTGACGTCGACGAGGCGCCGTGCGTAGCGGCTGTGGCACCACTCGCTGAGCTGGCCACATTCCGTGCAGCCCGCTGGTTCACCGGATCTCGTGCGGGCGCGGACCGCCACCACCGCATCGGAAACCTCAACCGAGACCACCTGTACATCGGACAACTGCGGTAACAAGCTTGCCAGTTCATCAGAGCACAGTCACAGGCTGCCCATCCTGCGGACCGGCCGACCGTGGCACCGCGATGATCTCTGCCTACGAAAATCTTGCCAGAGCCACATAGGCAAGTACGCCGACAGCAGCTAACCACTGCATCGCGCGCCGAGCTGGAGCGTTCATGAGCAAGGACCACGAGTCGGCGATGAAGGAGATGCGCCGTCGAGAAGCAGTCGAGCGCGAGTGGCTGGGAGGCGTAACGCGGGGCCGGCTGACCTTCTCGGAAGCCGAGACCTTCGATCGCCAGGGAGTGCCGTCTTGCCACACATGGAGGGTCCCCGGCAAAGAGGTGCCAGTGCACCTTTCTGCCACGCAGGCGGTCCGGCGTTGGCAAGCTGGCGCCTGCGCGATGTGCAGCGCGCACCCTGAGCGGCTACTGGTCGACCACTGTCACCGGACTGGTCTCGTGCGGGGCCTGCTGTGCACCAGTTGCAACACGTCTGAGGGGGTGCGGAATGTGCCATCGTTCGTCGCTTATCGGGAGCGGCCCCCTGCGGTGATGCTGGGCCTGGATGAGCAGTACGGCTCGGCCTGGGACGGTTTTGGGCTCGACCCGGCAGAGCGGGGCCAGCGCAACGCCGCCCACGTCGACGCTGCCGAAGCCCTCTTCGGAGGAATCGCTGACCGATTCCGACTGGGGAGAAAGTGACCGCTCACGAGGACGCTGTCGGCGTGCCACAGGCGTTGGCTACTTCTGGTTCGAGGGAGGCTCTTCCCCGAGTTCGAGCCTGAGCTTGCACACCTTGAGGCCGGCTGCGCGTCCTCGCATGGCCTGTCCGGTGTCGTAGGTGATCAGGGTGACTGGGCTGCCCGCCAATGTCTGAGCTGCCACAGCTCTGTCGACGATTTCGTCATCAGTGATGGGAAGCCTTTGATGGCCGGGGGGATCGAAGAGACTCGACCGTCACGGGCCCTCGCGGCGTCGGAATGCGGCCCGTGGGGTCTGTGACCTTGTCGTCTTGGGCCTTCAGGAGTCCCGGCTGTGATGGGTCCTCGCTGAGGATGCGGTCCAGTACGGCGAGGGTGTAGCCGGCTCTGTATCGCACAAGCGGTTAGCTGGCTTGCGGCAGGCCGCCCTCCATCTCGAGGACGTAAGCGAAGCGCCAGTGGGACGTTAGAGGAGAGGGCGAGGATATCCACGTCGGGTGGCAGGGGGGTTGGTTCTTCCCGCTCCCCGACATGACCACGCCACTCGGCAAAGGAATATGGACATGCGCGGATTCAAGAGTGCCCTCGCGACAGTCGCGGCTTTGGCCGCTTTCGCGGGGGTGGGGGTCGCGGCGTCGCCGGCACAGGCGGCGACCTACTGCTCGACCAAGGGGCAGACATACATCTGTGAGTACGGCGTCTCGACCATGAGATTCGCCAACGGGACGAAGGAGGAGTTCGTCGTCGGTGCCGATCACGCGGTGTGGACGAACTGGACCAGGTCCGACGGATCCTGGAACGGCTGGATGTCCATGGGCGGGTGGGTCCAGAGCCGCATCTACGCGACCCCTGAGCAGGAGAACAGCACTTCGCTCCTCTACATCATCGCCACCGGCTCGGACGGCAACGACTGGGCCCGTGTGCGCCACTCCAACGGCTACTGGACCAGCTGGCAGCCCCGCTGCTTCGCCATCCCGGAGGGCCATAACTGCGCGTAACCGGCGGGGCGAGCGGTACTCGCCCCGACCACCGCACGCGGTCCACGGGGTGTCACTGGCGGCGGACCGCACACCGGCGCGGCGCGTAGCACGGATCATCGAGGAGCCTTTCGAGGAATGTGGCGCGGAAGTGGCCTGGCAGGGTCGAAGCTGCGCATCTGGTCGCGGCCGGTGATCGGCTCGGCCGCCCGGCTCCCGCGGCCTGCAACGGCAACTTGGGGTGCCGGTCCGCAGAGCGGGAACAGCAGTGCCGGGGCCTGCAGGTGGCCGCGGTCCCACCTTCTGGCTCCGCGACTTGCCCCCGCCCTCCCCGCAGGCGGAATCGGCCGGGAGGCGGCCGGTGCCCGGCGTGGCGGCACTGCCCGGGGCCGCCCAGTCCGTGGGGCGGGAGGCGCAGCCTGGTTGTGCGCCGCATCCTCCCGCCCCACGGCGTCCTCGGCGGCCGGGGCCCGAGGCGGCTGTGGGCGGGCGTAGATGGGGTGGCACCTGTTGCCCGAGCGACCCGTATGGAGCCGATGACGTGAGCCCCCGCACCGCCCCGAACCTGCCCGATGAGGGCCTGGCCATCGGCTTCCAGCCGTATTTGCCCGTAGAGATGCGCTGGGAAAGGGCGGTCGCGGACGGCCTTCCCCTCGACGTTTCCCACGCCTTCGGCATCTTCGACAGGACGCTGTGCGGAGTCCAGCAAGTCGGCATGTCGCCGTCTGATTACGGATGGCTGCCGCAGCTGGGGAATGCCTGTCGCGCTTGCCGGGAAGCGGCGGGTGTCATTGATGACCGCTGGCCGCAGGCTATGAGGGGCGAGGACGCGCGGGTCAGTGTGGCCCGGCGGCTATGAGTCCTTCCAGTTCGGAGTCGACTCTCGTGTGAGCCTGCGGCTCATCAGGTCGATCATCGCGAGGCGGATCATGGCTTCGGAGCGGTGCGGGTGGGTTTCGTAGTCGCGGGCGAGACGGCGGTGATTCGTAAGCCAGCCGAACGTCCGCTCGACGACCCAGCGCCGCGGGATGACCTTGAAGCCCTTCTGGCCCGGGTCGCGGCGGGTGACCTCGACGTCGATGCCGAGGGTGGCGCCGTGGTCGATGGCCTTGGTTCGATAACCGCTGTCGGCTCATGCCTTGGTGATTCTGGGGTGGGCCTTGGCGATGTGCGAGAGCAGATGGATACCGCCGGCGTTGTCGGAGACGCTGGCCGCGGTGACCCAGACCGCGATAAGGAGGCCGAGGGTGTCGACGCCGATATGGCGCTTGCGGCCCGCGATCTTCTTACCCGCGTCGATGCCCTGGCCAGTGGCCGGGACGTTGGCGGACGTCTTGATGCTCTGGGCGTCCAGGACGCATGCGCTCGGTTCGGCGTCCCGGCCTGCAGCCTCCCGGACAAGTCGGCGGAGCAGGCCGTTGAGCTGGTCGAACACGCCGTCCTTCTGCCAGGCGGCGAAGTATCCATAGACGGTTTCCCACGGAGCGAAGTCGTGGGGAAGGTAGCGCCAGGGGATCCCGGTCCGGTCCACATACAACACCGCGTCCATGATCCGGCGCAGGTCGTGCTCGGGCGGCCGCCCGATATCCAAGGCCCTTCCCTCGCCGGTCGGCCCGCCAGGCCGACACAATGGGCTCGAGCAGTTCCCATCGGGCATTGGACAGGTCACTCGGATACGGGCGCTGTCGAGACATGTTTCGATAGTTCCGCCGAGCGGCATCCCGCCACAGGGCGCAAACGGGAGTGCGTGGGGGCGTCTTGGGATCAGACAGGAGCGAAAGGGCGGAAACGTGCCCTGCTTCGGCGAGGGCGCGGACGGTCTGGTTCCCGATGCCGGTTCCGGCGCCGGTGACCAGGATGGTGAGGGGAGTCATGGGGAATCTGCCTTCGAGGGCCGGCGTTCGGAGCGGTGATCCCCCGGGGACGGGGGCGTTTCAGGCTCACCGCTTGTGACGGTGGTACGTGCGGACAGGAGGAGCATCGCGGTGATGAGGATCGCGGCGAGGATTCCGGTGATGAGGAGGGGCGCGGGGGTGAAGGTGGCGGCCATGACGGCGAGGACGGCCAGGGGATGGATGATGTCGCTCACGGTGTGCCGCTCGGAGGGGCGGCGGTGCAGGAGCCATACGAGGGTGATGAAGACGGCGACGGGGATCGTGTAGGCGGCTGCGGCGGTGTGGTCGGTGAGGTGGCCGTGGCCGGTGGCGTGGGCGACGTTGAGGGCGAGTCCGGCTCCGACGGCGGCGGCGGATGCGAAGACGGCGTAGTGGCCGTAGCCCCACATCATCGCCGTGGTGAGGCTGGTGAGGCGGCGGGGTGCGTTCTGGGCGAAGTAAAGCCACCACAGGGCGAAGACGGTGAGGATGCCGCCGATGATGAGGGGGATGAGGTCGCCGAGGGCCGCGTCGCCGTCGAGGGCGCTGTGGACGGCGACGGTGGCGGCGGTGATGGATTCGCCGAGGACGATCAGGGTGAACAGGCCGTAGCGTTCGGCGATGTGGTGAGGGTGCCAGGTGGTGTTGACCGCGCGCTCCGCCCATACGGGAACTGCGAGTTCGGCCAGCGCGAGGATCGCGAACACAGTGAGGCCGCCGTTGTCGGGCAGGGCCAGGCGGGAAACCCAGCCGACCTGCACGACGAAGATTCCCAAGGCGTAGCGCAGGCAGCAGGGGCGGCGCTCGGGGTCGGAGCGGGCGGCGCGCAGCCACTGTGTGACCATGGCGAGGCGCATGACGACGTAGCCCCAGGTGATGACGGTGAAGTCATCGTGCTGGAGGGCTTGGGCGACGCCGGCGGCCATGATCAGGGCGCCGGTGATCTGGACCAGGGTGAGAAGCCGGTAGGGCACGTCGTCGGTGTCGTAGGCGGAGGCGAACCAGGTGAAGTTCATCCAGGCCCACCAGATCGCGAAGAACACCAGCGCGTAGCCGAGAACACCGTGGCCGATGTGTCCTTCGGCCAGCTCGTGCTCGAACGCCGCAGCCGCCTGGGCGACAGCGGCGACGAAACACAGGTCGAAGAACAGCTCCAGCGTGGTGGCGGTGCGGTGCTTCTCGTCGGGGAGACGGGCGATCATCGGCCGGTGCCACGCGCTGACGGTGGAGGATGACGGGCTCATGAGCGTGTGGTCTCTCTGCGGTCCGTGAAAGGGGCGTCCCATGCCGGTCCAGTGTCCTGGTTCAGGCTTGGCCGGTTTCGAAGCGGCTGACCTTGCCGCCGGTGACGGTGAAGGTCCACCGGGTGCGCATGCTTCCCCAGGTGGATTTGGTGTAGGTCGCGGTGAGGGTGCGCCCGTCGGCGGAGGCGCTCTCCACGTCCATGCGACCGCTTGAGGAGAAGATCTCCTTCTCGGCCCAGGAGGACAGGTCGCGGTCGGTGCCGTCGTCGGACATCGTGGCGTCTGGGGTGAGGGTGGCGAAGAAGGCGTCCTTGTCGCCGGTGTTGACGGCGGCGACGAACGCGGCCACGGCAGGGTCGGTGAGCTGAGCGGTCATGGGGTTGCCTCCGCATGGATGGATCTGCCCAGGGCGCCGGCGGCCCGGCGGATGGCTGATGACGCGGCGCGTCCGCCGGGCCGGGTCTGGTCAGCGGGTGGTGTAGCCGCCGTTGAGGAAGAGGGTCTGGCCGTTGGCCCACCAGCCGTCGGTCAGCAGGTGCCGCACCCACGGAACGATGTCCTCGATCTTGGTGAGGTCGCCGTTCATCGCGGAGGACTTGTGGTAGGCGACGGAGTCGTCGTCCTCCGCGGGGTAGAAGAACGAGGTGTCCATCGGTCCGGGAGCGATGTTGTTGACCGCGATGTTCCGGCCGAACAGTTCCTTCGACAGCGCGCGGGTGAAGTGCTCGACCGGGGCCTTGCTGCCCGCGTAGGAGGAGTACAGGCCGGTGTAGGCGGCGAGGAGGGACGTGACGATCGTGATGATCTTCCCGCCGTCCTCGATGCGGCGGGCCGCTTCCCGCATCACGAAGAACGCGGCCTTGGAGTTGACCGCGAACATGCGGTCGTACTCCTCCTCCGTGATCTCGGTCAGCGGCTTCTTCAACACCATCCCTGCGGTGTTGATGCTGTAGTCGAGCTTCCCGAACCTGTTCAGGACCTCGTCGAAGACCCGCTCCACCTCGGCGACCTTCGTCAGGTCACCCTGGATCGCGAACGCCTTGCCCGGGCCGTTGTTGATCTGCTCGACGACATCCTCGGCCTTGGCCCGGGAGGAGTCGCTGTTGTAGTGCACCGCGACCAGGGCGCCCTCCGCGCCGAGGGTGGTGCTGATGAGCCCGCCGAGGTTGCGGGACGCGCCGCCGACGAAGGCGACCTTGCCGTTGAGCGTCTTGTCCGGGGTCCTGACCATGACGGCCTCCTGCGGTGTGCCGAACGGGGACGGCACGGCCCCGGCGGACACCGAGGGCCATGCCACGTGCCACATAGGATCACCGCAGCGAGGTGTGTGCATCTTGAACGATCCGATCAGCGGTGGAACAAACCGCTCACGACATCCCGCAGACCCCTCAGCGCCCGCCGTCGCCGTCCCGCAGTGTCTGCGGCGTGGCACCCTCGTGGCGCCGCATCAGCCGCGTCAGATGGCTCTGGTCGGCGAACCCCGCCTCCGCGGCGATCTCCGCGATCGGCCTGCCGGTGTGCATGAGTTCGCGCCGGGCATGTTCGAGGCGCTTCTGCATCACGTACTGGTGCGGGGACTGCCCGGTCGAGACCTTGAAGACACGGGTGAAGTGGGATTCGCTCACCCCCGCCACGGTGGCCAGATCCGCCAGCGTGACCCGCTGGGACAGATTGGCGTGGATGAAGTCCCCCACCTGGGCCAGCCGACGGGGCGGCAGCCCACCCTCACGGGCCGGCGTCACGCCGCCTTCGCCCGCCAGGCGCAGCATCACCGCCGCAGCGGCCTGCACCAGCGACTGCGCATACAGCGCGTCCGCCGGGCCGGGACCCGCGTACTGCGCCACCAGCCGCTCCAGCAGCATCCTAAGCAGCGGATCCGTGAAGTGGAACTGCGGGACGATCTCGACGTGGCCCGTGGCCCCGCCCTCTGCCGCCAGCTTCTCCAGCCACACCGGATCGATGCCGAGCAGCAACAGCTCCACCTCGTCCTGCCAGCGGGGCCGCGACGCCCAGCCGGCCGGGTTGATCAGCGCCTGTCCGGCATGGAATCGCTCCCGGCGTGCCGTCCCGTCTGCCGACCAGCGCAGATTTGCCGACCGGCCGGTATGGACCACGAGCACGTGCACTGGCGGGCCGACCGGCAACGGCACCACGTCCGAGACCCCCGCAGCACGCTCCACCGCCCGCTCCACCACCGCATGGCCGAGATCGGACCCGCTGGTGGACAGGCACCGCAGGTGAGGCTTGATGTGCGAGACGTTCACCCCACCAGTATCGGGCTTCAAGTAGGCAACGGCCTGATGCCCGCCGGAGTCACGGGTCAGGAGAATCGGAAAGAACACCAGGGATTGCGTGACGACGCTGCGCGGCTGTTGGGCGAGCTCTGCGGATTCTCGGAGGCACCAGGGCCCACGATGTTGTCGCCGTCGAGGACCAGCACTCTGGGACTGCGCCCAGGCCCCTAACTGATCGTTTCAGAATGAGGTTCGAGAAGGCACCTGTGTTCCTGCCGGGGTTGTCAGCCGAGCTTGTCTAGGACTTGCGGGATGCGCCGTTCGTGACACAGACGGTGCCAGGCCAGCGACCCGCGTCGCATGAGGCGCCCGCCAGCAGGGCGCAATTGTGTTGGACACGGTGATCACGGTGGCCGTAGCCTCGATCGGTCCCAGCCTTCATACGTTCGAAGAGGTGTATTTGATGACGGTTCAGGTTCTCGCGGTCAGCTCCCGTCGGCCGCTCAGCCCCACCGTTGTGACCTCCACGAACCGAAGGAACCCCTGTCATGGATCTGCCGGGTAGCTTCACCATCCGCGAGAGCAGCCACCGCATCTGCAACCCGTTCACCAGCGACAAACTGGCGCTCCTGGGCCAGGCCATCAGCCCGGCGACAGGCACGCGCATGCTCGACCTCGCCTCCGGCAAGGGCGAGATGCTGTGCACCTGGGCCCGGGACCACGGTGTCTCCGGCACCGGGGTCGACATCAGCACCGTCTTCCTCGACGCCGCCCGTGAGCGGGCTGCGGAGCTGGGCGTTGCCGACCGGGTTGACTTTGTGCATGCGGATGCCTCGGGCCACGTCGCCGCCGAGCCCGTCGCCATCGCCGCTTGCATCGGCGCGACCTGGATCGGCTCCGGCGTCGCCGGTACCGTCGAACTCCTGCGGCGCAACCTCGCTCCCGGAGGCATGATGCTGATCGGCGAGCCGTACTGGCGCCGCGAACCGGAGGATCAGACGGTCGTCGAGGGCTGCCACATGGCCCGCAAGGACGATCTGCTCACCCTGCCGGAACTGCTGCAGCAGTTCGGGGACCTGGGCTGCGACGTCGTCGAGATGGTCCTCGCCGACCAGGACAGCTGGGACAGGTACGTCGCGGCTCAGTGGCTCAACATCCGGCGCTGGCTCGACGCCAATCCCGATGACGAGCTTGCCGACGAGATACGCGCGGAACTGACCGCGGCACCCGTCCAGCACGCCAGGTACCAGCGTGAATACCTCGGGTGGGGCGTTTTCGTCCTGATGGACCGCTGACAAACCACTTCGTGTGAGCCCCGGCACCACCTGCCGGGGCTCACCCCCGTGGCGCCACCATGGTCTTGCGCTCGCCGATCGCGGTCGGCAGGGTGTCCCGCTGCGTACTGATCTTGTTCCGGACGACCTGTGGGAGCGGGTGGCCCCGCTGCTGCCGCCAGCTCCCGAACGACAACACCGGCATCCTGGACGGTGTCGTGTTCCGGACCGGGCAGCTCTCGCTGGCATCTTGTACGTCCTGCGGACTGGCGTTGCCTGGCGTGACGTCCCCGCCAGGACCGTGGGCTGCTCCGGAGTCACGGCCAGGCGCCGGCTGCGGGACTGGACCGAGGCCGGCATCTGGCCCGCCTGCACGCTACCCTGCTCACCGAGCTGCGCCGCGCGGGTCTGCTGGACTTGGACGACTGCTCCGTGGACGGTTCTCACATCCGGGCCCTCAAAGGGGGGACCTCGTGGGGCCCTCACCCGTTGACCGTGCCCGCCCCGGCTCCAAGCACCACCTGATCGTCGACCGCCACGGAACCCCGCTTGCCGTAACGCTTACCGGCGGCAACCGTCATGACGTTACCCAGCTCCTGCCGCTGCTCGATGCCGTGCCGTCGATCCGGGGAAGGCGAGGACGCCCCCGCCGCAAACCCCGGCGCCTGTACGCCGACCGGGGCTACGACTTCGACAAGTACCGCCGCCTGCTGTGGAAGCGCGGGATCAAGCCGCTGATCGCGAGACGTGGCTTCGCCCACGGCTCCGGACTGGGTAAGGTGCGCTGGGTCGTCGAACGAGCCTTTGCCTGGCTGCACCAGTTCAAACGGCTCCGCACCCGCTACGAACGACGCGCTGACCTCCACCAAGGTCTGCTTGAACTGGCTTGCAGCCTTAGACCGTGTCCTATGTGGTGAGGCGGTCGTTGAGCCGGTCATGGGGTGGGGTACGTGGAGTTGGATTGTTCCGGACGGCTTGTGGGAGATCACGGAGCCGCTGATCCCGCCGCCGACGGTGCGGCCGCAGGGCGGTGGGACGCAGGACACGCCTGATGAGACGCTGTTCGCCGCGACCATCTACGTCCTGGTCAGCGGCTGCGCCTGGCGGGCCTTGCCGCCCTGCTTCGGGATATCAAAGTCGACAGCCCATCGCCGGTTCCTGATTTGGTCGAGAGCCGGCGTATGGGGCCGGCTGCACGAGGAGATTCTGCACCGGCTCGACGACGCCGGCCTCCTCGACCTCTCCCGTGCAGTCCTCGACTCCGCCCACGTCCGGGCTAAAAAAGGGGCGAACTCACAGGTCCAAGCCCCGTAGACCGGGGCAAGCAGGGTTCCAAGATGCACGTCCTGTCGGACGCGAACGGGCTGCCCCTCGTCGTCGGCATCTCGGCCGCCAACACCCACGACAGCCAGGCCCTGAAGCCCATGGTGCTCGGTCACCAAACGAGACACGACCCTCACCGCGGCCGACACTTCAAACCCCAACGCCTGCACGCCGACAAGGCCTACGACATCCCTGAGCTGCGGAAATGGCTCCGCGGGAAACGCATCGGCGTCCGCATCGCCCGCAAGGGCATCGAGTCCTCCGAACGACTCGGCCGCCGCCGGTGGGTGATCGAGCGCACGATGTCCTGGCTCACCGGATACCGCAGACTCAACCACCGCTACGAGCGTCACCCCCGCAACTACCTGGCCTTCCTCGGCCTCGCCGCAGCCATCTGCTGCTACAAGCGACTCGTCCGCCTCACCACATAGGACACGGTCTTAGGGTCCGTCTTCAAATGATCGTTCGATGATGGATCATGGTGTCGTGATTCGCCGTCATGAACTGACCGACGCTGAGTGGGAGTTGCTGGCTCCGCTGATACCGAGTGCCGACAGAGGGCGGCCTCGGGCGGAGGACCGCCGGGTCATCAACGGGATGGTCTACAAGATCCGGACCGGGGTTTCCTGGCGTGACCTGCCGGAACGTTACGGCCCGTGGAAGACGGTCTACACCCGCTTCCGCCGCTACGCCATCGCGGGTGTGTTCACCCAGGCCCTGCAGCAGATCCAGGCCCGGGCCGACGCCGCCGGTGACATCGACTGGCTGATCCAGGTCGACTCCACCATCGTCCGCGCCCATCAGCACGCCGCCGCAACCGGCCGAAAAGGGGGCAGCACCGGACGGACGAACCGGACGATCACGCCCTCGGCCGATCCCGAGGAGGCCTGACCAGCAAAATCCACCTCGCCTGCGACGGCCGTGGCCGCCCCCTGGCCATCCTGTTGACTCCCGGGCAACGGCATGACGGTATGTGCGCACGCCTCCTTCTCGAGCGCATCCGGGTGCCCCGCACCGGCCTGGGCCGGCCCCGATGCCGCCCGGATCACGTGATCGCCGACAAGGCCTACAGTTCACGCGGATTCCGCGCCTACCTGCGGCGACGCGGTATCGGGCACACGATCCCGGAGAAGAACGACCAGAAGCAGCACCGCCGCAACCGAGGCCGGCGAGGCGGTCGGCCCACAGGATTCGACCGCGAGATCTATCGCCGCCGCAACACCGTCGAACGCTGCTTCAACCAGCTCAAAGGCTTCCGTGGCATCGCCACCCGCTACGAGAAGACCGCCACCTCCTTCGAAGCAGCGGTCACACTCGCATCACTACTGCTCTGGGCAAGATCAATTTGAAGACGGACCCTAGTACCAACGCTGGTTTTCGCTCCAGTGGCAGTCCCACTGGGTGGCCGGGGCACCGTTGTCGGTGCGCCAGCCGCCGATCTCCAGGCATTTTCCGCTGTTCACGTTGACCAGGGCCACCGTGTAGTCGCTCGTGGCGCGCAGCTGCCACAGCTGGTTGGCGCCCCCGTGGCAGTCCCACTGGTCGATGGCCGCGCCGTTGGCGGTGGACCAGCCCTTGACTTCGAGGCACTTGCCGCTTTGGGCGTTGTAGATGAGCCTGGCGTTTCCGTAAGCGGCCCCGTACCACTGCTGGTTGGCGCCGCCATGGCAGTCCCACTGGGCGACCCCGGCGCCGTTGGCGGTGGACCAGCCGCTCACTTCCAGGCACAGCCTGCTGTTGAGGTTGAGCAGCAGGTCCCACTTGGACAGGTCCACGGCGGCGGCGGGAGAGGCGGGCAGGGCAACGGAGATGAGCACGGCTCCGACGGCTGCGCCCAGGGCGCGGCGGACGGACTTGATGATGTTCAGGCGCACGAAGAAATCCCCCCATAGGGCCGGTCACGGCCCACACGAAATCGACGCTGACCATACTTGATCTTGACGCGGTCACCAAGGCGTCTCATGCCTCGGTCGTTGCTGACTACGCCGGCTCCGATCGGCAGACGGCGCTGCTGGCGAGCACCCGGGCCTGGCCCCCGCGCGCGGCCCGCACAGCCGACGCCGCCCCCGGCCCGGAAGGCGAAGCGGAGCTGCGGAGCGGCCGAAGGCCGGCCTCGCGGCAGCCGGGCCCGCCCGGGCGGCCAGGCGGTGCAGCAGCTGCTCCCCCAGCGGCCGTAGTGCGCTCAGGTCAGTGCAGGCGATTCGGGCGCCGCGCTCGGTGGGGCACAAGACGGCCCGCGGCCACCGCACGTCCGCGTTCCGTGTAGGAGCCCGGCTTCGACCATGGGTCGCACCCGCTGCCGGGCGACCCGCGGCCATGCTGGAGATCTTTCATCGCTCTCGCGGAAATGGGGGAGGTCTTCGTACAGGTGATGACGGCGGGCGGTGACCCGCTCGTGTTGCAGGGCGGCCGCGCGAGGGGTCCCCCGCGTCGATCAGGGCACGGGCGAGGATGTCCTGGACGATCTCCCGTCGGGCGACGGCAGACGTGTGTGTGGGCGGTCGACGAGGAACGCGCGGACGAACTCGGCGGCCAGTTCATCTGGGCTGGCTACCGTTCCCCGGCTGGGTGCGAGGCCGGGCCATGTCTGTCCGAAGGGGGCGGTGACGGCGAGGCGCCTTTTGGAGTCGAGCATGTCGTCGTCTTCATCGTCGGCCGTGTAGGTCGCCCACCACTGCGCGAGAAGGTCAGCTGGGTCGTGGTCTGCCGGGGAGGACATCCGCTCGGGGAAGACCTCCCCGGATGCCCAAGGACGGAACTCGCCATCATTCGGATCCAGCGCGTCGAGCAGCAGGGGCCACACGCCTGTGTGGGGGTGATGGTCGCGGATCCGCTTCCACGTCTCTGCGGGTACGGCGCCGTCACTCAGCCACAGAGCTTGGACGTCTCCGTCGCCTTCATCGGACGTGATCAATCGGCCGGGTGGGAGGGGGCCGGCAATGGTCGACAGCAGCTCAGGGGTCACGGGCGGATGCAAGCCGTGGGCTCTGACATGCTCGCAGTCGCCTGCTCAGCCTCGGCGGTTGGCGTCCATCCATTCGTCGCTGTTCCACATGACGGGCATGGCACCGACCGGGTCGAATTGGATGTCGGGGTCGTTGCTGTGGACCAGGCAGATCAGCCGGCGCTGAAGCACGGCCGCCCGTCGGGCTCGGTCGGCGATGATGTCGAGTACAACTTGCGCGGCCCTGGGGCAGGCGCCTGCGAATCGGTCGTAGTCGGTGAAGGCGAGGACCAGCCCCGCGCCTTCCTCTGAGTCGTCGTGACCGCCGTAGCAGGCGACGTCGCCGAGGCAGTCGTTGAGTGCGTCAAGGTTGTGTCCGTAGTAGTCGGGGAACTGCAAAGCTGCAGCGATGGCGCGGTGCATGTCCTGCTCCGTGCTCCATTGGCCTGCTGCCAGCCGGACGATACGGAAAATCGCGGTCTTCGAGACTCTGCACGGCCTGGTTGAGGAGTCGCTGGCGCCAGAAGAGGGTGACGAACGTGTTGCCCATGTACTCGATGCCGGGAAAGCGGGCCATTGAGGTGTTCGGCGTCGGATTCAAGGCAGCGTGACTGCGGTAGTCGTCCAGGAGTCGGAAGAACTCCTCGATCGGAGTCGAGCCGTTCGGGGTGTTGCGTTCGATCTCCGCGGCCCAACCGAGGGAGATGGACATGCCGTGGTGCTCATGCAGCCACTGGGTGAAGTGGTCGTCGGGCCAGAAGGCGAAGGGCTCGTCGATGGAGTGCACGCCCAGTGCGACTCGGTAGCCGACGAGGATCGACTGCAGGTGGATCAACGAACCACCGGGCAGCCACATGCCGGGGGGCGGAGGCGGATCTGCTCCAGGAAGTCGTACACGTCTGTGCACTTCTGCCAGTGCTTGGCGCTGCTCTGCGGGCTGTCTTCGGTCGGCATGTGCTGAGCCTACGGCTCGGACAACACCAGACCGAGGCCGTGGAGAAGAGGGGCAGGGCATCTCCGCCCGGTCGCCGGCCCTGGGGTGGGAGGCTGTCGGCATGGATGCTGCGTGGTGGGACCGGCGTGTGTACGGGTCGGAGCCGGATGACCCGGAGCCTGGCCCCAGGCCGGGTCACGACTACGTGGAGCTGGTCGGCGGCCCCCAGGACGGCACGCTCCTCGACGTGACCGGCTGGCCCCCTCAGGAGATCGTGGACGGGGCGCTGCTGATGTCGGAGCACGGGCACTTCGGGCTGGCGGGACGCTCGGAGTACGTCGCGGCCGAACCCGGCCGGCCCGGCGACGTCGGCCGTTCGTGTGGCAGGGCGACGTTCCCTAGAACGCCCGTTTAGGGTGCGGGTAGCCCGTGCCGATATGGCGTGCACGGGCAAGGTCCGGTGCCCCAGTGCGTTCTGGGGGGCAGTACCACCGGGCCGCCTCAAGCCGGGACCTGGCCGTTCTCCTCGACCGGCACGTCCCTCTCGGCCCGGACCGGGCCGCCCGCCGGCTCGGTGTTCGCCGCGTCGACTTCGACCAGGTGGTCAGGCTCGGTTGGGTCGCCCCGGTCGGCTCGGTGGAGATCGACTACAAGCGGCAGGGCGGCGTCACCACGGTCCCGCTGTACTCCGCCGAGGACGTCGCCCTGCTCCCCGTTGTCCGGCCCACAGTGGACTGGCGGGCGGTGTACGCCGTCCCTGCGGGCGCCCGGTCCCCGCTCGCGGCCCCGGTGGGCCGGCTGACGGCGCCCGGTACGGCGCCGTTGGCGGTGTTGGGGGAGGTGCGGGTGATCGAGCGGTTCCGTTCGGGGTCGGGTGGCCTGCGGGTGACCTTGGCGTGGCCGGCGGGCCTGCGGGGCACCCGTCGCGGAGGGGTCGGCGGGCGGGGTGGTCCGGCATGGGGTGCCGTTCGCCGGCTCGGGGGAGGGGTGCTTGTGCCGCCGGTACGACTGCGGGGGCCTGGTCCCGGTGTCCTTGTGCGCCGAACACGGGGACGCAGCCGGCCCGGTGATGGAGTGGCACCCCGGCGGCGGACTGCGGTGTGCGGACCCGGTCCGCAGCCGTACCGGCGCCGCGGATACCGTGCCCGCTGGTGGTGCCCTGTGACCTGGAGTGGGGCCACTACCGGGACACGGGCGCCTACTTCAGGTCCGCGCTCGGACAGGCGATGCAGCGGGCCCACCTCAGCTTGTCGTTTATGGTGCGGCCTCGGTGGAGGGGGCGGGCAGTGAGGGACGTCAGATCCAGTTGCCCCGACCGAACGTTGCGAGGTAGGCCCGTAGGGTGGCGTCCCAGCCACGGCCGCTGCCGATGTGGATCACTGTCAGTGCAAGGATGAACCAGGCCGTGAAGGCACCTGCAAAGATCAGTGTCCATCGAGGGCCGAAGCTGGCGACCACGAGGGCGATGATGGTCACGCCCGAGCCCATGTGGGGGGCAGCTCGCGAAGTTCGGAGATAACCGTGACGGGGTCTGTGTGGTGCTGCAGCAGCTCCGCAGCGCAGTCCGGGCTCGCCGCTGGGTATGCGTCGTCCTGATTGTCCCAGTTTATGAACAGGTCCTCAACGACTCCCTTTCTGTAGTCATCAGGCCAGCGCTCTGGGTTCGTCGCGCATGCCCGCACCCCGTCGATCCGCACGGTGTTCGTCTCGTTGGCCGTGCGCCGGCCGAGCCGCAGATGGGCCGCATGACCGCAGGAGTCCACCAGGCCGTCACCGCGAACATCGCGCGGACGAAGGCGGAGGGCACCGACCGGTGGGCCGACCTCCTCAAGGCCACGATGCCCGAGGGCCTGGTGCGCGACGCGATCCTCGCGTCCCCGGCCTGGCCGGACATCGCGGCCGCGATGGGCCAGCTCGACGCCCGCGGTATCGACGTCGCCCGGATCCTCCTCGACGCGCACGCCGCCGGAGCGGGCGTCGACCAGGCCGTCGCCGCCGTCACCACCGCGGCCGCCCCCAAAGCACCCGCGCCCGCCCCGGCCACCCCGGCGCCCACCGCCGCCCCCGCTCCCGCCCCCGCTGCTCCCGGTGCTGTAGCGCCGCCGGCCCGGGACGAGCTGGCCTCGCGCATGGGCAGCTCCGGCGACCCGTGGGGCGCGCCTCCGGCAGGACGCGTACCCGCACCCGTGCCCGCCCCGGCCCCGGCTCCGGGCACTGCCACCTCACCCGCTCTGACCCCCGCCCCCGCTGCTGCGCCGGTGCGGGAGGCCGCCGACCCCTGGGCGCCACCCGCGAGTACGGACGCGAAGCGCTCCTGGGGTCCACTGACCGAGGGCCTGGCCGTGCCCCGGGACCTGGACCTCGGCGACCGGGCGAAGGCATTGGAACAGCTCGGTGTGAACCGGCTCGCGCACGCCGCGATCGTCGGAGTCGTCAAGGACGTCCTGTCCGAGTCGGAGGCGGGCCTGTTGGTCGGCTCCCGCCAGTGGCCCCTGCTCGCCGCCCGGATGGACCGGATCCGGGATCAGGGGGGTACCGGTCTCGTTGCCGCGCACATGGCCCGCCTCGGTGAGAACGCCTCGTGGAAGGAGGGCCCGTCCTCCTCTGCGGTGGGACGGCTCGTGGAGGCGACTTTGCACGCTCTGACGACGCCGCCGTCCGCATCGGCTGTGCCGGTGTCCCGGGTCAGGGTGTCCCCGGCCGCGGCCCGTCTCCGCTCCACGACCATGCCCGCCGCCGCGGCTCCCGGCCAGCCGGCCTCGACGGAGGCCGCGGTCCCCGCCCACCGGCAGCCGGCCTCACGGGTCAAGGGCACGGGACGCGCCCGGTGGCGACGGCAGCCAAGCCCGGCAGCCGGCGCCCGAGGCGCGGTTTTCGGGCGTGGGCGGACCGGGTACGGGCGGCCTGGTGGGCGCTGTCGGCCCGGGACCGGATCGCTGTCGATGGCCTGCTGCTGTCCGGGGCTCTGCTTGCGGCTGCCTGGCGGGCGGACTACCTGGGTCTGGTGCAGGCGGACTTCGTCCTGACGGTACTGGGTGGCACGGCGGGCGCGGCCACCTTGTGCCGGGGTGCCGTGTACCGGAAGCAGCCCGCCCCGGCTCCGGTCGGGCCGCTGGTGGCGCCCTCGGAGGAAGTCCAGCAGCACGCGGCCCGCGAGGCTGGCGCCGGGCCCACAGTCTGAGCGGGGAGAACTGAGAGGAAGGGGGAAGACGGATGGTGATGACGGGCAGGCAGCGCCGGGCCGGTGGCAGTGCGCTGGCGGGGACCGGGCTGGCCGCGGCCGGCTGGTGGGCGCAGTGGTCCGGGTACGAGGCCGTGGGCATGGCCTTGACCCTGCTGGCCGGGGCCGTGGTGCTGGGCGGTGCGTGGCGCTCCGGCGCCCTGCACCTTCCGCAGACCGCCGAACCCGCGCCGGACACCGCGCCGGTGCCGCCGTCCTCGGCGGGGGCCAAGGCGGACCAGGAGCGGTCGATGCGGCGGTGGCAGGCGATCGACGATGGTCTGCCGGGCGAGCTGGCGGAGTTCGAGCGGATCGTTCTCTACGGGGTGGCCGAGCTGCCGGGCCGGGAGTACCCGCCGCCGGGCCACGGCTACCCGCGTACGTGAGGACGCCGCCCGCTCCGTAAGGCGCCTTACGGAGCGGGCGGCGTGTAAACACAGACAGGGCCGGCCCGGGTGCGGGTCGGCCCTGTCGCGTGCGGCACTCGCGCTGCAACGCGGGTGCCGCTGTGTCCCTGATCTGCGGAGTCACCAGCAATTCGAGGGGTTCCGCCGGTCTCCCGGTCGGTTCTGCACCCACGGTGCCCTGGGCGGTCACGGGAGGCAAGTTTCGTTTGGACGGCGGTGGACCAACGGCTCGTCACTCCAACAATCCTGGGTGGTGCTGGGGCGTTCGGCGGGATTCCGCGGGGGGGATACGAGTCGGGACGGGGCGTTCTTGCTGGTCAGAGCCTGTTGGGTAAGCCAGTGAACCCCTTGGACAGAAACGAACCAACGAACGGACATGTGGGGCATCTCGACCCCCGAGTGCCCGATCGCGCTTAGGCCGGACGGGCGGGCCCTGCCACCATGGACGCATCGGGTGTGGCGACTGCAATCCCCTCCCGATGAACACCAGTTGGAGTCACCAGCACGAGGGGGCGCGCTTCGTCGCGCCCCCTCGCACAACAGCGGGGCCGGGGGTTCTTCTCCCGTGTCTCCCGCGAGGGGAGATAGATGTGCAGCAGGGAACGGACCGCCCGCAGGGGCGGCGTGAGGCGGGCGTCCTGCCGGGGCCCGTGGGCGGCATGACGGCGGCGCAGGCGGCGGTCGTGTGCGTGGTCATGGTGCTGGCCGTGGTGATGCGGCTGTACGGGCAGCTGCCGATGAGGGAGATCTTCCAGCTCCTGGGCGGAGCCGCCGCGATCGGGGTGGTGGTCGTGTTCACCTTTGTCCCGGGCGGGCGCGGCCAGGTGGCTGCGGCCTCTCGCGCGGCGGTGGCCGCGTTCCGGGCCGGTCGGTAACGGGGGCGGGGATGGGACGTCCTGAACTGCCTGTGGACTTCACGGTCCCGGCCCGCGGCGAGCTCGCCGCGGCACTGCGCAAGCTCCGCACGGTGGCCGGGCTGACCTATGCGGGGCTGGCCGAGAAGACCAGCATGTCGCAGGCCACGCTCAAGCGCGCCGCCTCGGGGCGGATGGTGCCGTCCTACGAGACGGTCGGTGCGATCGCCAGGGCCTGCGGGAGCGTGCCGGGTGACTTCTACCGGCTGTGGCTCACCGCCCGGATCGCCGACCGCGGCCGTCTCGTAGGACTGCGCCGGCCTGGTTCGCCGGAGCTGGTGACCACGCGCGGGGCTCTGAGCGAGGCGATGGAGTACTTCTACGAGAAGGCGGGCGCCCCCTCGCTGCGCCGGCTCCAGGAGCGGGCGGGTGGCGCCCATCTGCTGGCGGTCAGTTCGGCCGCGCGGATCGTCAACCGGGAGGCGCTGCCGGCCAGCCGCCAGCAGTGAGTCGCCTTCCTGACCGCCTGCGGTCTTACCGACCGTCTGGCGGATCGGTGGGGCACGGCGTACGAGCGGGTCGTAACGGCGCCGGTCACCGGTGTAGCGACGAACACTGACCTGGAGGTCGCCATGGCCCTCCTCCTGCACAACGAGGCAACGGGAGACCACGGGATTCGGCCGGTCAACCGGGACGGCAAGCTCCTCGTGCGGCATCTGACCGAACAGACCACCCGCGTCGGCAAAGAGTTCGTGCAGCGCATGTCGTCGCGGCCTGCGGATGACGGCCAGGCTGATCGGAGGCCGAGAGCCGCGTGATCCGGTCGGCCCGGGTGAGCTGACCGTGCCGGGGCTGGGGCACAGGCGCTGAGCCGGCCCCGGCTCCCGCAGGCGCGAACCGGACTGTCCCGCGGGGAGGCCCGGCCAGGCCCAGCTGTTCCAGATTTCTGGAACAGCCACCGACCCCTCTACCGGGCCCAGTGGACGCCGACTTCGGCGAGCTGGGCGGGGGTGAGGGGGTCGCGGCGCTGTTTCTGGTTGACGATCCACACCCCGGTCCGGTGCTCCGCGCCGTCGGGGAGAGGCTCGACGTGGCCGCGCCCCGGCGTCCCGCCGCCTTCTCGCTCCCGGTACTGCATGAGGGCCTGGATGCCGGTCTGGAAGGCCGCTGCGCCCCGTCCGGACGTGGCGGTCGCGGGCGTCTTCGCCGTGGCCCTGGGGGCCCGTACGGCCTTGATGCCGAGCTCCCCGAGCCGTTCGCGCTGCTCGTCGCTGAGCGCGCTCCAGTTTCGGCGTTGGGTGGCGAGCCACCGGCCGATGTCCTCTCCGTGCCGGGTCACGCCGGGGACGATTGCGCTGAGGCGGGCGCCGTCGGCGAGGAACTGGGTGGGGTAGGCGTAGTGGCGTTGCCAGTCCACCGTCCAGCCGCGCGCGCCGGGGTTCCAGTCCTTGTCGATCGCCGAGAGCGCTTCGGTCCGCCGGCGGGCGCGTACAGGGTCCTCGCCGAGGCCGCCGGGGCGGCGGATGTTGGTGAGCCACTGCCCGACGGGACGGTCGAGGGCGGTGGAGTGCCGCGGGGCCGGGAGCGTTCCGTGGAGCTCGTCGCGCCTTCGACGGTGATTTCCTCGCCGTGGGCGCGTGGGACGGGCCGGTGGGTGCCTTCCCGTTCGATCCACTGGGTGAGGGCTGTCAGGCCTCGCTGGAACGCCTGCTGTGCCTTGCTCGGCCCCTTGGCCGTACGGCCGCCCGCGGGGGCGGGAGGCGGCGCCGGGGCGGGTTCCACGCCCAGTGCGGTCAGTCGCGCCTGCTGTTCGGGCAGGAGCCGGGCCCAGGTGGCTGGCTGTTTCTGTTGCTGGAGCCATCGTCCGATGTCGTTGCCGTCCATGAGTACGCCGGGGACGATGTCGGGCAGCTGTCCGTCGGCGTCGACCAGGTCCGCGAGGACGCGGTGGTGGCGTTGCCAGTCCAGGGGCCAGGGGCAGTTCCAGTCCTTGTCGATCGCGGCCAGGAATATCCGAGCAACCGACCCAACCGACCCACCCCAGACCACCAAGCCTCGGACGCCGCAGTTGCCCCCTCCGCGACGGCAGACCGTGGTCGGCACTCATCGCTCGAGCCCACTGACTTTCGGTGCGAGTTCGGCAGTCACCGGGTTGAGTACGCCGTGCCCGCCACGGCTACGGGTGGCGGCCTGGGTGACGCTGGCCGGGAGCGTCACGCCGGGCAGGAAGGCACTGGCCTGCGCCTTGAGCTTCAGTTCGCCGTAGCTCTTCGCCCCTGCCAGCCGGTCCACGGCTTGCTTGTGCGCCGCCTTGTGGCTCTCGGGCACGTCAATGGCGGCCAGTGCACCAGCGAAGCTCTGCGGAGACTTTGTGGAGGCGTAGTCGTCCTTGAACAGCTGGCAGCGAACGGGGTCGGCAGAGATGAGCTCGTGGATCTCCTTCGGCAGATGTTCGTGCGGAGGTAGCGGCGTCGCGAACTTGATGCCCTCCTTGCCGACGTTGGCTTTCTTGAGGAGCGCTGACATCTCGGTCTTGCCGAGCACCGAGCCCCTGGTGACGTCGGCGGCGAAGGGGATCGCCAGGCCCTCGGTCGCCTGGGCAAACCGGTCCGAAAGCGAATCCCATGCCTGGCCGTGGACGGTGTCCAGTTCCATCGGATCGAAGTCGAAGTGTTCGACGAGACCTTCCAGCACATAACGATTGTCCAGTGCGTAGGAATTCAGTTGGTGCCCGGCCGGAGTGTCCTCCAAGACCTGCAGGCCGCGCGATTCGCCGCATGCCCGCGCCAGGAACCGGTTCGGCACCGGGGTATCCGCGCCCTCGAGCTCGGACTCGTAGGACCAGAAGGCCCGGTGGGGGCCCCGGGCGTCATTGGTGACCGATTCGTTTCGCCCGATTCCCTCGATGAAGTCCGGCAGAGTTAGACCACCGTCCGGATAGCTCGCCTGGTAGTCCCTGTATATCCTCTCCGCCACCTCGGCCCCTGCCTCCTGGTCTTTGGGAGTCGCCTCAGCATGCTGCTTCTGCAAGGCGAAGGCCCTGGCTATTTCCTCCGGTGTGGGAGGAGCATCGGGCCTCACAGCTGTCGCCCTGTCCCTTCAGGGGCGTTCACGCTGAGTCGAAGGCGTGAGCCGCCGGGCGTGTCGGAGGTCCACGCCGCGAAGGAGACCGACTGGACCAGCACGAACCACGGCTGGCCGGGGTGACCACCCGTAGGCTGCCAGAACGCCATGCGATACGGGGTGCGCGTCTTGAGGCGGTAGTCCCGGCTCGGCCAGAAACCGGTCACCGGCGGCTCCGGGAAGTCCTGTGCGTCCCAGGGCCCGCTCCAGGCCGCCGGCCCCAGAACCCCTTCGGCTGCCATGAGAAACTCCGGCCACATCCTGGCGGCGTGCGCGAGGACCTCGGGGTTCTCCGCCGCGTCGGTCGCACCCACGTGCCACGCCCAGTGGGTGAGACTCTCGACCGGGTGCCAGTTGCCGTTCGCTTCGAGCGTCCACCTGCCCCCGGCGCTGCTGTGTACGACGAGGTTGCGATCCGCCGTCTGCGGCTCCCAGCCGTTACGCTGGCACCACGTACGGCACTCCGACGAGCCGCCCTGCGGCGGGCCCTGCCACACAGAGGTCCAGTCCAGACCACGCAGGCCCGCCAGCTCGGCGGCCAGGTCCTGGGCCGTGCGGCCCGACGTCTCCGTCAGCATTGTCTTTCGGCTCCTTGTGTCAGACCTCAGCAGGCATTGTGGCACGCCGTCAGAGAAAACGATCATCCCAAGGGAGTGGTCGGCGCACGCTGTTGGATACGGCACCGGCACCCCGCCCCGCGCCGACGTGGACGTCCCCGTCAGCGGCGGCCGGGTCACCGCCGTTGGATACATCGCCTGGCACCCGAACCTCGTGTCAGGCCAAGGGTGCGCCGCAGAGGGGTGTCCTGTTTCGCCAGTGGCCGGCCGATCTAAGGGAAGATCAACTGCTCTCGTCCGATCAGCGCAGGAGCGAAAGCCGCCGCGCGGCCTCGCTTCGACTTCCGGCTTGACGGCAGCGTCAGTGCATCGGCGATTGCGGCAAGCGGCGGGTCAGTTACACCATGCCAAGGGGCATGACCGCCGGTGGGACCCCGGGCCAGGCCTCTGCTGGACGACCCTCCATCGGCGGTTGCCCTGGGCCCAGGAGTGCGAGGGCGCGGCTGAGGATCAGGCGGCTCCGGGGCGCCCGGCTTCAGCCGAGGGTGATGGGGCCGCCTGGGAGCCAGCCGTCCAGGTAGCCGTCGGTGAGGTTCGAGGTGTCTTGAAAGAGCCGGCCGGTGCGGTGGCTGTTGAGGTGCAGCCGTGAGACTCACATGAGGCTCGTGTCGGCGGGCTGGGAGTTCGTCCGGGCGATGAAGTAGTGCACCTCCGTACGTCGGCCCGAGCCTGGTCTGCCCCACCCAAGCGATCGAGGGCGAAGGCAGAGGTGGTGTGGGCGTAGGACCCGCGCGTGGGCACCTCGCGCTCGGGCAGCGCTCAGGTTTGGGGTCGAGGAGGTGTGAGCCGAACAAGCGCGATCCGTGCGTGGCTGTCGATCGTGATCAGTCGTACGAGTCTTCGCAAGCGCGGGGCGGGGAAGTCCATGTCAAACAGGGGCGGGCTGCTGTGGGCGGGCGCGGACGGCTCCCAGGGCCTCACAGGCCGGCCGCGGCCTTCTCCCGTAGTGACGCCCAGGCCCGCGCGCTCACCTCGGGGCGCAGCAGCACGTCCGCCGCTGTGCAGGCGAGCGCTTCCGCTGCCGCGAGCAGGGCGTGTCGCCCGCGCGGCGACGCGGCCGCGGCGGCGAAGAGAGGCGTGTGGTCGGAGCCGTCGGTGGCGTCCATGATGGCGATGAACGGGTGGATGGCCGGTACGTACGTGCTCACGTTGCCGATGTCGGACGACCCCAGGTACACGCCCTGCTCCGGTTCGGTCAGCTGGATCCCGGCTCGCGCCAGGTGCCCGGCGAACCGGCCGGAGAGTTCGGGGTTGTCGCGGAAGTGCTCGTAGCGACCGCCCACCCGCTCCACGGTGGCCTCGGTCCCGGTGGCCGTGGCCGTCCCCGCGGCGCACCGCTCCAACTCGCCCGCGAGCTCTTCCAGTGCGGCCGTGGTCGCGCCGCGGAGCCCGAACAGCCCCTCGGCGTAGTCGGGCACGATGTTGGTGGCCCGTCCGCCGTCGGTGATGATGCCCTGGATGTGGGACCCGGACGGGAGCCGGCGGTGCAGCACACCGAGGGTGTTGAACAGCTGGATCAGGGCGCTCAGCGCGTCGATGCCCTCGGTCGGGTTGCCCGTGGGGTGGGCGGCGCGACCGTGGAAGCCCACGCGCACCTGCGCACTGGCCGTCAGCGGCGCCGAGGACCAGCTGTATACGCCGGGATGCATCATCAAGGCCGCGTCCACGCCGTCGAACACGCCGGCTTCCACCAGCGTGACCTTGCCGCCGCCCCGCTCCTCCGCCGGGGTGCCGACGGCCAGCAGGGAGCCCTGCGGCTCGCCGACAGCGGCCCGTAGGGCGAGGGCCGCCCCCAGGCCGGCGGCGGCGATCAGGTTGTGCCCGCAGGCGTGCCCGAGCCCCGGCAGCGCGTCGTACTCCATGAGCAGCGCCACCCGGGGCCCCCAGCCGCTGCCGGCGGACGCGGTGAACGCGGTGGGCAGGCCGGCCGACCCGCGGTCGACACGGAAGCCCTCCCGTGCCAGCTCCGACGTGAGCAGCCCGGCCGCCCGGTGTTCCTCGTACGCCGGCTCGGGGTCGCGATGGAGGGCCAGGGCGGTGTCCCACAGGCGGTCAGCGCGGGCCGCGACCTCCTGGTGGATCCGGTCGTACACCGCGCCCAGCCGGTCCTCCCGGTGGGCGACGGACGACACCGGGCCGGGGTGGCCGGGGACGGAACGGTCGAGGTGGTCGGGCACGGAATGCCTCCCTGGGGGTGCCGGTCGTTCTCCGTACGTGTTCCACGGCGGCGGCCCCCGATGCGCCGTTCCCTGGCTTCGCCCGCCCGAGCCAGGTGATCGGGGCGGCACCCCCCCGAAGACCACGCCTCCCTGCGCTGATGGAAGGCCCGGTAGCAGCTCGGTGGCGTTCGGAGTGAAGATCAGGCGGGCTCGCGCGCACGGCTGCATCCGGAGGACAGGCCGGGTCCTCGGCAGACTCAGGAACGGCTGCCGGACAGCCCGGCGCTGCACAAGTACGTGAGGGTCCCCGCAGGCGACCCCCCCTACAAGCAGTTCCGTGGGTCATGACATGTACGTCCTGATGGACGGCCTGCTGAGGGCAAGCTCGCCAAAGGCTCGTAACACGAGGGTCGGGAACCTGCGCGGTTCAGGTCACTGCTGGCGGGGCCAGGGCGGCAAGCTCGCCGTCTCCGTGGAGGGCACCCCGTACCGGCTGCTCCTGGAGCACGCCGGGGCGCCGGCCGGGTCGAGCTGGCGGAGTGGGGCCCGGCCTTCCCGCTCGATCCGCCCGCCCGGGGCCAGACCGGTGGACTACGGCTCCCAGCTGCCGGCGACGAAAGACAGCGAGACCAAGGGCGTCGGGCAGGGTTCGAACGCCGCCAAGCCGTAGCCCGGCCCGCCCGTCGCGCCTCGTCGGCGGCGACGCTCGCGCCTGGTCTGCTGGAGACCCCGGCCCGGCGAGCTGGCTTCCGCATACCGGCAGTGGGCAGGGGCAGGCGTTGACCGATTGATGAACAGCACGACGAGGCGATGGGCTGCTGCATGCGAAGCGTGGGCGTAGAGGAAGAACTGCTGCTGGCGGACGCGGAGACGGGGGAGCCGCGAGCCGTGGCGGGAGCCGTTCTCGCTGCGGCCGACCGGGCCGGAGCCGGCCCGGACCGGGCCGCCGAGGAGGGAGAGGAGCCGAGCCACACCTTCGAGGCGGAGCTCCAGAAAGAGCAGGTGGAGTTCGCCACGAAGCCGGTGACGGAGATGGGCGAGCTCCACGAAGAGATCGTCCGGTGGCGCGCGGAGGCCGCCAAGCACGCGGCGACGGCCGGCGCGGTCGTGGCAGCGCTCGGCACCTCCCCGCTGGCCGTCCGGCCGTCCCTCTCCCCGGGCCACCGCTACGACTGGGTGTCGCGCCAGTTCGGCATGACCGCCCAGGAGCAGCTGACCTGCGGCTGCCACGTCCACGTGTCGGTGGAGTCGGACGAGGAGGGCGTCGCCGTACTGGACCGCATCCGCCCCTGGCTCGCCGTCCTGACGGCGATGAGCGCGAATTCCCCCTTCTGGCAGGGCGAGGACACCCGCTACGGGAGCTACCGCAGCCGCGTGTGGAACAGGCTCCCCGCCGCTGGCCCCGTGGACGTCTTCGGTTCTGCGGACCGCTACCACGCGGAGGTGCAGGCCATGGTCGACTCCGGTGTCCTGCGCGACAAGGGCATGATCTGGTTCGACGCACGGCTCTCCGCTTCCTACCCCACGGTGGAGGTCAGGGTGGCGGACGTCTGCCTCGACGCGTCCACGCCGGTCCTGCTGGCCGCCCTCGTACGGGGCCTGGTGGAGACCGCGGCGAGGTCCTGGAAGGCAGGCGAGCCCGCGCCGCGGGTGAGTACGGGACTGCTTCGGCTCGCCTCCTGGCAGGCCGGCCGCTCAGGCCTCGACGGCCCGTTGCTGCACCCCGAGACCATGCGCGAGACCGCGCCCGCCACGGCCGTCGAGGCGCTGTACCGGCACGTCGGCGACGCGCTGGCCGACGCCGGCGACCAGGAAGTCGTACGGGCCGGCATCGCGGGCCTCCTGGAGCGCGGCAACGGAGCGCGCGTCCAGCGAGCCCTGCTCGGCTCGGAGGGGGACCTGGCCTCTGTCGTCCGGCACTGTGCAGGGCGGACCACGGAGGGGTGACCCGGCTCGGGCAGGATCGGAAGACGGATCCTGGTCCAGCATCATGACTGCATCCCGCATCGCCGTGCTCCCGTACCCCACCAGACGGCCAGTGGTCGCAGACCACCACCCCGGAGCCAACCGCCGCCCCCGCCGCACCGGAAAGCCACGAACGGCCGGGCAGTCCATGGGCCGCAGCTCTCCGGCTGTGGTTCGCCACGGCCGCTGGACCATGCCCCCGTCAGGCCCCACGAACCGCACATTCACATGACGCGGATGCACCCCGCCTCCTCTGTAGAGCCCAGGGCACCACCACAGGCACACCCCTTCACTGGGTACACGCCGACCGTGGTGTCGCCGGTCAGTAGAACTGCGTATCCGTCACGCTTGTGACCTGGGGTTGTGCAGGTTGGTTGAGTGCTGCGCAGTTTCACTGGTCCTCGGTGTGTGGTGCGTGTTTGCCCGGTGCGCTGCGCACTCTCCCTGCGCGGGCTGTTGTCGTACGGGGGAGGCACAATCGGCGCATGTCTGAGATCTTCGTCGACCTGGGTGATGTCGATGTGCCCTCTGGTGTGCTGGTGCTCGGCATGGCCGGGTGGATCGACCAGTGGCGGGAGCTCGGTCAGCCCTTGTCCGAGCGCGCGCGGACGGCGGCGGCGTCTGGGGGAGGCCATCTTCGTGAGTGGTTGTGCGAGGCGGTCGCCGTCCCAGTGGCCGCGGACCGGCCGTTGACCGTACAGGCGAGCACCTGTGTGTCCCCGTTCGGCGGAGAGGTGACCATCGCGACGTTGGAGATCAGGCTCGGACTTTCGTGGCCCGGGGCCGCGGACCGGTTGGTGCCGGTCCGGCTCGGGGACCTGCCCGTTGACCGTTGCGGCATGGTCCTCGGGGACGCCGCGGCGCTGGACGCGTGGACGGGAATGGACGGCGAGTCGGCCGACGGGCTCGCCGATGTCTCCTACTGGGGCCGGTACAAGGACGACGCACACGTGCGGTTCGGCGGTGAGTACGTCGGACGGTTCGGTAGCGACGGACCGCGCGGATGGCTGGATCTCCCCGTGGCCGAGGCGGCCGCGCGCGCGGCCGAGCTCACTGCCTGACGCGACCGACTCCATGGCCAGGGCCTCGTGGTTTCGGTCGACAAGCACACCGACGATCATCGCTTCCGGCGGGCCGGATGGCAGCACGCACTGCGTGTCGGTGCGATCGAGGTCAGCGGTTGCCAGGTGCTCGGCATTGAATGGGACCAGGGCGACCACTCGATGAGGCACCGCGGCGAGCGTGCCGCCGGCCAGGTCTATCCAGTCACGCTCGAAGCCGATGAGGCGGGAGAGATGGTGATGCGATGGACAATTCCGCCCTACGACTTCGACGGCGAAGCCGAGTGATGAGCCCAGCTCCCAGTGCGATCACCCGCATGACCAGTCTCAATGGCTGTCGGCATTAGTGTCGCCGGTCAGTGAATCTGAGCGGTCGTCATGCTTCTGGCCTGGGGTTGTGCAGGTTGGCTGAGCTGGCTGGCGGCTGTGCTGGCTCACTGAATGCTATTCGGCGGTGGTTGTTCAGTGCTTCGGTGTTTCGTTTTCAGTGGATGCTGCGCCGTCTGACCTGCGGGTTTGCTGCGGGGGTGTGGCCCT
>NZ_JBVISF010000012.1:0-224152 GCF_055575675.1 Streptomyces sp. NPDC034043 | reverse complement strand
TACGTCCAGTACTCGGGCGCCCCTCCGCCTTGCGATGCACGGCACCGGACGCCGCAGGCCTGACCGGCGCTACTTTGACGACAGGACCTAGGCCGACAATGGGCCCGTGCCAACGAACCAGCCGAACGCCCGGCCGAACGCCCAGCCCGACGCCCAGCCGGGCGCCAAGAAGAAGGCGCAGGTGACCGCCTCACCGGAGCGCCGACGGGAACTCCTCGCCACCGCCGCGGAGGTCTTCGCCGCCCAGGGCTACAACGCCACCACCGTCCGCAAGATCGCCGACGCCGCCGGGATGCTCGCCGGCAGCCTCTACTACCACTTCGATTCCAAGGAATCGATGCTCGACGAGATCCTCTCGGCCTTCCTGACCGAGCTGTGGGCGGGGTACGACACCGTCCTCGCCGCCGGCCTCGGCCCCAGGGAGACCATCGAGGCCCTCGTCACCGAGTCCTTCCGGGAGATCGACCGGCACCGCGCCGCCGTCGCGATCTACCAGAAGGAGGCCCGCACCCTCTCCGCGCAGCCCCGCTTCCACTACCTCTCCGACTCGCAGGTCAAGTTCGAGAAGGCGTGGCTCGGGACGCTGGAGCGGGGGGTCGACGCCCAGGTCTTCCGTGCCGACCTCGACATCCGCCTCACCTACCGCTTCGTCCGCGACACGGTGTGGGTCGCGGCGTCCTGGTACCGGCCGGGCGGCCGGCACAGCCCCGAGGAGATCGCCCGCCAGTACCTGTCGATGGTGCTGGACGGGATCGCCGTACGCCCCTGACCCGGAGGAGCCCGCCATGCCCGAGGCCTACATAGTCGACGCCGTACGCACCCCCGTGGGGCGGCGCGGCGGCGGCCTGTCCGCCGTGCACCCCGCCGACCTGGGCGCGCACGTCCTGAAGGCGCTGGTCGAGCGGTCCGGGGTCGACCCGGCCGCCGTGGAGGACGTCGTCTTCGGCTGCCTGGACACCGTCGGGCCGCAGGCCGGCGACATCGCCCGCACGGCATGGCTGGCGGCGGGCCTCCCGGAAGAGGTGCCCGGGGTGACGGTGGACCGGCAGTGCGGGTCCTCGCAGCAGGCCGTGCACTTCGCCGCGCAGGGCGTCCTGTCCGGGACCCAGGACCTGGTCGTCGCGGGCGGCACCCAGAACATGTCGATGATCCCCATCGCCTTCGCCTCCCGCCAGGCCGCCGAGCCGCTGGGCCTCACCGAGGGCCCCTACGCGGGATCGCGCGGCTGGCGCGCCCGGTACGGGGACGCACCGGTCAACCAGTTCCACGGGGCGCAGCTCATCGCCGAGAAGTGGGGGATCACGCGGCGGGACATGGAGGAGTTCGCCCTGCGCTCCCACCGGCGGGCGGTCCGCGCCATCGACGAGGGCCGCTTCCGGCGGGAGACCGTCGCCTACGGGGAGGTCCGGGTGGACGAGGGCCCGCGCCGGGACACCACCCTGGAGAAGATGGCCGCCCTGAAGCCGGTCGTCGAGGGCGGCACCATCACCGCGGCCGTCTCCTCCCAGGTCTCGGACGGCGCCGCCGCCCTGCTGATCGCCTCCGAACGGGCGGTCGCCGAGCACGGCCTCACGCCCCGCGCCCGCGTCCACCACCTGTCGGTCCGCGGCGAGGACCCCGTCCGCATGCTGTCGGCCCCGATCCCGGCGACCGCGTACGCCCTGAAGAAGACCGGCCTCACCCTGGACGAGATCGACCTGGTCGAGATCAACGAGGCCTTCGCGCCGGTGGTGCTGGCCTGGCTGAAGGAGACGGGCGCCGACCCGGACCGGGTCAACGTCAACGGAGGCGCCATCGCCCTGGGTCATCCACTGGGGGCGACGGGCGCGAAGCTGATGACGACGCTGCTGCACGAGCTGGAACGCACGGGCGGCCGCTACGGGCTCCAGACCATGTGCGAGGGCGGCGGGCAGGCGAACGTGACGATCATCGAGCGGCTCTGACCCCGGCTCTGACCCCGCACTGTCTCGGCCCCGATCCCGCTCTGACCCGGCCCCGAATCCGGCTCTGACCAGGCCTCGATCCGGTCGTGATCCGGCTCGGGGCGGGCCCCGCCGCGGCCGCGCCGCGGTTCGAGTGGCGCAGGTCGCAGCGGGGCGGGCCGGAGGTGTGCTAGCTTTGGAGCCGTTGCAGTTGTGGTACCCATGAACATTATGTGCGCCTGACGGGATTGCTCCGCAGGCGCTTTTATTGTTTTTCCCGGAATCTCCCGGATGGGGCCCTTGCCGCCTATTCAGGAGATCCAAATGGCTAACGGTACCGTGAAGTGGTTCAACTCGGAAAAGGGCTTCGGCTTCATCGAGCAGGACGGTGGCGGCCCGGACGTCTTCGCCCACTACTCGAACATCGCCACCCAGGGCTTCCGTGAGCTGACCGAGGGTCAGCGCGTGACGTTCGACGTCACCCAGGGCCAGAAGGGCCCCCAGGCGGAGAACATCCTCCCCGCCTAAGTTCTTCAGCATGCCGGGGTCCGCACCGCACGGTGCGGGCCCCGGCTTGTCTGCTGTCTCCACCGTTTGTTCGACCTGCCGGTTTCAGGAGGGCTTTTCCGCATGACCAGCTCCAGCTCCGCACGACCCAGCCGCCGCCCCACTCGGGGCCGAGGTGCGGCCCAGGGACGTCCGAAGGCTGGCGCGGGACGGCAGAAGTCCGCACCCGTCGCCCGGCCCCAGGAATTCACCATGCCCGAACCGCAGGCCCCGGCCCTCCCGCCGGTCGCCGCGTTCGAGGACATGGACATGCCCGAGGCGCTGCTGAAGACCCTCGCCGCCCAGGGTGTGACCGAGCCGTTCCCGATCCAGGCCGCCACCCTGCCGAACTCGCTCGCCGGCCGCGACCTGCTCGGCCGCGGCCGCACCGGCTCCGGCAAGACGCTCGCCTTCGGCCTGGCCCTGCTCGCCCGCACCGCCGGCCGCCGCGCGGAGCCCAAGGCGCCGCTCGCGATGGTCCTCGTACCGACCCGCGAGCTGGCCCAGCAGGTCACCGACGCCCTGAGCCCGTACGCCACGGCCGTCAACCTGCGCATCGCGACCGTCGTCGGCGGCATGTCGATCAACCGGCAGTCCGGCGCCCTGCGCCGCGGCGCCGAGGTGCTCGTCGCCACCCCCGGCCGCCTCAAGGACCTCATCGACCGCGGCGACGCCGACCTCTCGCAGGTCTCCGTCACCGTCCTCGACGAGGCCGACCAGATGACCGACATGGGCTTCATGCCGCAGGTCACCGCCCTGCTCAAGCAGGTCGAGCCCGGCGGCCAGACCATGCTGTTCTCGGCGACCCTCGACAAGAACATCGACAAGCTCGTCAAGATGTTCCTGACCGATCCGGTCGGCCACTCCGTCGACCCGTCGGCCGGCGCGGTCACCACCATGGAGCACCACGTCCTGTACGTCATGGACGAGACCGACAAGAAGGCCGTGGTGACCCGCATAGCGGCCCGCGACGGCCGGGTGATCATGTTCGTGGACACCAAGCGCGGGGTCGACCGCATGGTCAAGCGACTGCTCGCCGACGGCGTCCGCGCCTCCGGCCTGCACGGCGGGCGCTCCCAGCCGCAGCGCAACCGGACCCTGGACTGGTTCAAGACCGGCGAGGTCACCGCGCTGATCGCCACCAACGTCGCCGCGCGCGGCATCCACATCGACGACCTCGACCTCGTCGTCAACGTGGACCCGCCGACCGACCACAAGGACTACCTGCACCGCGGTGGCCGCACCGCCCGCGCCGGCGAGTCCGGCAGCGTCGTCACCCTGGTCCTGCCCGAGCAGAAGCGGGACATGACCCGCCTGATGTCGGACGCCGGGATCAGCCCGCGCACCGCGCAGGTCAAGTCCTCCGACGCGGAACTGTCCCGCCTCACCGGCGCCCGCGAGCCCTCCGGCATCCCCGTCGTACTGGAGGTGCCGCAGCCCCCGCAGCCCAAGCGCACCGGCTCGGGCTCCGGATCCGGTTCCTCGCGCCGCCGCTCCGGCGGTCCCCGCGGCGGCTCCGCCACCGGCTCCGCCCCCGCGGCCGGCGGTCGCGGCCGGCGATCCGGCGGCGCCGCCTCCGGGCAGGCCACCGCCTCCGGCTCGGGCCAGGCCCGCCGCGGCCAGGGCGGCGGCCAGGGCACCGGCGGTGCCCCCGCCCAGGGACGCCGCTCCGGCGGCTCGGTCTCCGGCGGCGCAGCCGCGGCCTCCGCGCGCAGCCGCGTCGGCACCGGCGGCCAGGGCCGCCGCCGGGCGGTCTGACCCCCGGCACGACGGCAAGGACGCCGGGCGGCACGCAGCACGTGCCGCCCGGCGTCGGCACGTCCGGCCCCGGACGGCTGCCGGAGGGTTGCCGGGCGGCTACCGGACCAGTTTGTCCTGGAGCTTCACCAGCGTCCGCAAGTCCAGGCCCAGCCCCTCCGTCAGGTAGCCGTAGAAGCTCCCGTAGTCGGCCTCCAGCTGTCCCGTCGCCGCGTCCAGGTAGTCCTGGCGGACCTCCTGGAGCGGGATCAGCAGGTCCGGGTTCTGCATCCGCCCCGACTGCTTGAGCACCGCGCGCAGCTGGGCGTCGTACGCCGCCCGGAAGGTGTTCGAGGCCAGGTAGTCGCGCTCGGCCGTCTCCTGCGGCACGGCCAGCGCGCGCAGCAGGACGTAACTCAGCCAGCCCGTCCGGTCCTTGCCGGAGGTGCAGTGGTACAGCAGCGGGCCCTGGCTCCCGTCCGCGATCTCCCGCAGCGTCGTCGCCAGCTGCGTCCGGTTCTCGGGACTGGTCACGAAGGTGCGGTAGATGTCCCGCATGTACGCCTCGGCGCGCCCGCCGCCGAGCATCTGCTCCTGCTTGACGGGGTCACCCGCGGTGATCGCACCGACCAGGGTGCCGTACAGCCCCAGGTCGCTGATCGGACGGGAGGTGACGGAGAGCCCGGACGGCAGCCGGTCGGCGCCGTCGTACTGGAGCTCCAGCGGGATGCGGAAGTCGACGACCTTCGTGAGGCCGAGACCCGCGACGGCGGTGACGTCGGCCGCCGTCAGCCTGCTCAGCGCGTCGGAGCGGTACACCAGCCCCTGGCGGACCTGACCGCCGGTGTAGGTGCGGTAGCCGCCGACGTCCCGGACGTTGACGGCGCCCTGGAGGGGGATCTGACGGATCGTTTCCGCCAGCGGGTCCCGGTGCTGCGCCGGACGGTGGTGCGGGTGCCCGGCGGAGGCGGCGCCGTCCGCCGGCGCCGCGTACGCGGAGGCGGGCAGGGCCCCGAGGGCGAGGGCGGCGACGACCGCCGCGGTGGCCAGGCGGGTTCGGGCACGGCTCATCGTGCGACTCCCGTAACGGAGAAGGGGATCACCCTGGTGGTGGCAGGGTGCGGAGCGAGTGCAGTGCTTCGAGTACCTGCTGTGCTTCGGCCATGACGCCGGAGACGAGTTCCGCACAGGACGGCAGATCCTCGATCACCCCCGCGACCTGGCCCGATGCCATGACACCGAGGTCCGTACGGCCCTCGACCATGGACGCCTTCAGGAGCATCGGAGTGTTCGCCGCCAGCAGGACCTGGCTCCAGGACAGGTCCTTGCCGTGCTTCATCGCCAGGCCGTCGCGCACCAGTCGCGTCCAGCTCAGGCCCGACAGCCTCCGGAAACCCGCCGCGTGCCGGACCGCCCTGGCCAGCGCCCCGGCACGGCCGGACCGCTCCAGGGACGCCACCAGCTCGGTGCGCAGCATCCGGTGCGGCAGCCCGTCCACGGCCGTGGTGACGGTGACGTCCTTGACCGTGGCCTTCAGGTACTCGGCCTTCACGGCGTCCGGGACGGTGGAATCGGAGGTCAGCAGGAAACGCGTACCCATCGCGATGCCCGCCGCCCCGTAGGCCAGGGCCGCCACCAGCCCACGGCCGTCACGGAAGCCGCCCGCCGCCACCACCGGGATGTCCACCGCGTCGACCACCTGCGGCAGCAGCACCGTCGTGGCCACGTCCCCCGTGTGCCCGCCGCCCTCCCCGCCCTGCACGATCACCGCGTCCGCACCCCAGGCCGCGACCTTCTCGGCGTGCCGGCGCGCCCCGACCGAGGGGATCACCACCACCCCGGCATCTTTCAGCCGCGCGATCAGCTCCCGGGAAGGGGCGAGCGCGAACGAGGCCACCCGCACCCCCTCGTCGATGACCAGCCGCACCCGCTCGGCCGCGTCCCCGGCGTCCGCCCGCAGGTTCACCCCGAACGGCGCGTCCGTACGCGACCGGACCTCCCGCACGGCCGCCCGCAGCCGCGGGACCGTCATCGTCGCCGAGGCCAGGATGCCGAGTGCCCCCGCGTTCGCCGCCGCCGACACCAGCCGCGGCCCGGCCACCCAGCCCATGCCCGTCTGCACGATCGGGTACCGGACCCCGACCAGCCGGGTCAACGCCGTCTCCACCGTCCCCGTCACCGCCCTTCCGCCACTCCCCGTCCCCGTCCCCGACGCCTCAGACCCGGACCTCCCGGTCGCGCAGGCCCCGGGGGTCGATCACCTCGCGGATCAGCCGCAGTTCTCCGGCGCTCGGCTCCCGCGTGTACGGGACCCCGTCCGCGACCGCCAGCTCGAACCCGGTCGCCGCGCGGACCTGCCCGACCGTGACGCCCGGGTGCAGCGACACCAGCCGCATCGAGCGGCCCGGGCCGGCGAAGTCGAACACCCCGAGGTCGCTGACCACCCGGGGCAGCCGGTGGAAGCGGGTCACCCCGGCCGCCTCCGCACGGTCGTGGCCCACCCCGCACACCATGTCGACGCGCTCGACGAACACCCGGGGGGAGTGCCTCGGGATCCAGTAGCTCACCGGGTTGTTCAGGGTGTTCACGGGCGCGCCGCGCACCCCGAGGAGCTGGCGGGAGGGCCGCTCCCAGTCGCCGATGCAGGAGATGTTCTGGTTGCCGTACCGGTCGATCTGGCTGGCGCCCATCATCACGTGCCGCCGTCCGCCGGTGACCATCGTCAGGTGGCGGCGGTACGGCAGCCAGCCCTCGGCCGTACCGTCCAGGCCGACCAGCATGGCCTCGCCGTCGGTGAGCAGCAGGTCGGGGGCGAAGGTGCGCTTGGCGAGCCGGGCGCCGAAGGAGGGGATCAGCCCCATCGGGCTGGCCAGCACCTCGCCGTCGTCCCGCCAGGCCTCGGCGCAGGCGATGACGCAGTACTCCGGTCGGGTGGCGGTCGCGGCGGTCACTGCTGCTCCTCGTGCCAGGTCCGGACGGCGGTCCGGTAGTCGTGCTCGCTCGCGCCGGCCAGGAAGCGGGCGGCGAACTCGGGCCAGGGGGTGGACGCGTACAGCTTCTGGAAGGCCTCGTCGCGGTCGTAGTCCGGCACGCAGGAGGTGAAGTGCGCGCCGTTCGGGGCCTCGACGACCCCGGTGACGGAGTGCCGGCTGACGAGGAGGGACTGCGGCGGCCCCGCCTTGGCCAGCTCCGCGCCCTCGACGAGCTGCTCGCAGGAGACGTACGCGGTGTCGGCGGCCTCGCAGAAGAGGTCGTCGAAGTAGGGGTCCGGGCCCAGGTACTGGGCGTTGCCGAGCCGGTCGGCGCGGTTGAGGTGGACCAGGGCCGCGTCCATGCGCAGGGCGGGGACGGCGACGAACTCCTCGCCGTCGGCGTACGGGGAGGTGACGGTCCGCAGTTCGGGGTTGACCCGCATCACGTCGGAGCCGAGGCCGGCCCGCACGGGCATGAACGGGAGCCGGTTCGCGGCGGCGTGCAGCCCCCACATGAACATGGCCTCGTCGTACTCGGTGAGGGCGAGGGTCCCGTGCTCGCGGGCGGCCCGGAAGTTCGGCTCCAGGGCGATGGAGTCGAGGGTGGCGAAGGGGGCCACCAGTCTGCGGATCCGGCCGGCGGCGGCCAGCAGCCCGACATCGGGGCCCCCGTACGAGACCACGGTGAGATCGGTGACCTCCGAGCGGAGCAGTGCCCGCACCAGGGCCATCGGCTTGCGCCGGGAGCCCCAGCCGCCGATGCCGAGGGTCATCCCGCTGCGCAGCTGCCCGACGACCTCTTCGAGGGTCATGCTCTTGTCCGTCATGCGGTGTCTCCCCATTCCTTCCCGGGGGCGGAGCCCTTCCCGAACGTGTCGCGGACCCGGTCGGCGACCCCGCTGAGGTTGGCCTCGAAGGTGAAGCCCTGCTCGAAGCGGTAGCTGCGGCGCACGTCCACCGGGTCGATGCCGTTGATGGCGGCCTTGGCCAGGCGGATCAGGTAGCCGTCCTTCTTCGCGATCTCGGCCGCCAGCTCCAGGGCGGCGTCCCGCAGCCGCTCGGGCGGCACCACCTTCCAGACGGAGCCGTGCGCGTGCAGTTCGGCGGCGGTGACGGTGCGCGAGGTGTAGTACAGGGCCCGCATCAGGTGCTGCGGGACGAGCCGGGCCAGGTGGGTGGCGGCCCCGAGGGCGCCCCGGTCGAGCTCGGGCAGGCCGAAGACGGCGTCCTGGGCCGCCACGATCGCGTCGGCGTTGCCGACGAGGCCGATGCCGCCGCCCAGACAGAAGCCGTTCACGGCGGCGACCACCGGCACCTCGCACTCGTACACGGCGGCGAAGGCCTCGTAGCAGCCGCGGTTGGCGCCGACGAGGGCGCCGTGCCCCGTGTCGCGCTGCATCTCCTTGATGTCGACCCCGGCGTTGAAGCCCCTGCCCTCGGCAGCCAGGACCACGCAGCGCACCGCGGGGTCGCGGCCCGCCGCGCGCAGGGCGTCGGCGAGGTCGTACCAGCCCTGGACCGGGAGCGCGTTGACGGGCGGGAAGTCGGCCGTGACGAGTGCGATGCCCTTGGCGGGGCCGGAGGTGGAGACACCCATGAGCGGATCAGCTACCTTTCCACCAAACATTTGTTAGGCGAGGAAGGTAGCAGCCGATGGAGCTCAAGGGGAGGGTCGTGGTCGTCACCGGCGGAACCCGGGGCGTGGGCGCCGGGATCGCGCGCTCGTTCCTCACGGCCGGGGCGGAGGTCGTCGTCTGCGCCCGGCGGGAGCCGCGGGAACCGGTCGTGGCGGACGGGCGGCAGGCCGCCTTCACCGCCGTGGACCTGCGCGACGGGGCCGCCGTACGGGAGTTCTTCGACGCGGTCGCCGGCCGGTACGGGCGGCTCGACTGCCTGGTGAACAACGCGGGCGGCACCCCGTACCGGCTGCTGGACGAGGGCGGGGGCGGGGGCGAGGGCGGGGCCGAGCGGCACGCGCGGGTCGTCGAGCTCAATCTGGTGGCCCCGATGACGGCCTCGCTCGCCGCCTACCCGTGGCTGCGCGAGAGCCGGGGCTCGGTCGTCATGATCGGCAGCGTCAGCGGGACCCGCCCCTCGCCCGGTACGGCCGCCTACGGCGCGGCCAAGGCGGGCCTGGAGAGCCTGGCCCGCTCGATGGCGGTGGAATGGGCGCCCCGGGTACGGGTCAACTCGCTGGTCCTGGGCATGGTGCGGACCGAGCTGGCGCACCTGCACTACGGGGACGAGGCGGGCATCGCGGCGGTCGGCGCCACCGTGCCGCTGGGCCGGCTGGCCGAACCCTCCGACGTGGGGGAGGCGGCGGTGTTCCTGGCCTCGGACCGGGCGGCGTACGTGAGCGGCGCGAGCCTGCTGGTGCACGGGGGCGGGGAGCGCCCGGCGTTCCTGGACGCGGCGACGGTCAACAAGGCGACGGTCGGGGAGGCGAGCTGAGATGGGCATCGCGCAGGGACGCGTGGTGATCGTGACGGGCGCGGGACGGGGACTGGGCCGGGCCCACGCCCTGGCCTTCGCGGCGGAGGGCGCACGGGTGGTCGTCAACGACCTCGGCGTGGACGTCGACGGGCGGCCCGGGCCCGACAGCCCGGCGACGCTGGTCGCGGAGGAGATCCGGGCGCTGGGCGGGCAGGCGGTGGCGCACGGCGGGGACATCGCGTCGGAGGGGGGCGCGGCCTCGCTGGTGGACTGCGCCGTCTCCTCCTTCGGCGGGCTGGACACCCTGGTCAACAACGCCGGGTTCCTGCGGGACCGGATGCTCGTCAACCTGGGGGGAGGCCGACTGGGACGCGGTGATGCGGGTGCACCTGAAGGGACACTTCCTGCCGCTGCGGTCGGCGGCCGCGTGGTGGCGGGCCGAGGCGAAGGCCGGGCGGCAGCGGGCCGCCCGGGTGGTCAACACCTCCTCGGGCGCGGGGCTGCTGGGCTCCGTCGGCCAGGGCAACTACAGCGCGGCCAAGGCGGGCGTCCTCGGCCTGACCCTGGTGGCGGCGGCCGAGATGGCCCGGTACGGGGTCCAGGTCAACGCCATCGCCCCGGCGGCGCGGACCCGGATGACCGAGGAGACCTTCGCCGAGTCGATGGCGGCGCCGGGGGAAGGCGCCTTCGACGCGATGGCCCCGGAGAACGTGTCCCCGCTGGTGGTGTGGCTCGGCTCGGACGCCTCCGCGGGGGTCACGGGGCGGGTGTTCGAGGCGGAGGGCGGCCGGATCACGGTGATGGAGGGCTGGCGCCCGGGCCCCACCACCGACCGCGGCGCCCGCTGGACCCCGTCGGAAGCGGGCGAGGCGGCGGCGAAACTCCTGGCGGCATCGCAGCCACCGCTCCCGGTGTACGGAGCCCGGTAGGCCGGGTGGCGCTGGCCCCGGGGGTGCATGGTGGAGGGCCTGTGGGGGCGGTGCCGGGTGTCGCGCCGACCGGCCCGCGCCGGGGCCGGGCGTCGACCCTCCCGGTGAGGGAACGCACGCGGCGCGGCCTGAGCCGGGGGAGGGCCTCCGACGACGGGTCTCGGGCTTCCGGTGTCCGGGGGCAGCGCCCGGCGGCGGCTGCGGAGGGCTCCTGGCCGCGGGGCCCGGGCTCCCGGCGCCGAGTGGACCCGCCGCGACCCGGGCGTCGACGCTCCCGGCCCCGGGGGTCCCGCGATTCCCCGGGGCCGCCGGGGCCGCCGGGCCCCAGGGGCAGCGTGGCCCTGCGCGGGCCGGCGGTTCGAGGGGCCGGCCCCTGCGGGATCTGGTCCCGCCCGTCCGGACGTCAGCCTCGGCGGTTGCCGGGGCCGGCCCCGCGAGGGTCCATCCGTGCGGCCTCCGGCTGCCTTGCCGGGCGTGGTCCGGCTCGCCGTCCGCCTGCGCCCGTCGCGAGGTTCGGCTGGGCGGGGGTCTGGCCGTATCAGGCCCCGGTCAGCCGGCTTCGGTCAGCCGGCTCCGGATGGTCCGGCCCGTGCGGTCCAGCCCTGCGCGGGTTCGGACCTGTCCGGGGGCTTCCGCGTGGGCCGGTCCCGTCCGGCCCCCGGCGCGGCCTGACGGGGCGTTGTGGTGTGGTCCGGCCGTGCGGGGGCCTGCCGCGCCCCCTCCCTTCGCTCGTTCCCCGAGCTGCGAACGGCCCTCCCGTACGGCGACTTTGAGGCGCGGGCGCGGGTGACCGTACGGGTTCGGGGGTTCGGGATTGAGCCCCGGGTCCGGGGAGCCGGAACGCGCGCGGCGGCGGCCGGTGCCAGGGGCGCCCCGCGCGGTGGGCCGGTCGGGGCCCGGGTGGGTGGTGTACCGAAAGGGCCATCATGCGGGGCCGTGGCGGAGCGGCCCGTTCGCAGGCGCGCTGATGGGCGGGCCCGGACACGGGCCGGGCCGGGCCCGTTCCGGCCAGGAAAGGGGCGCGGTGCGGGCGACGGCGGCCTTGGCCGTATCCCGTCCTCCCCGCCCGGTGCCGGCGTGATGGCATGTGCACGCCGAATCCGGCAGACGTTCCCGTCCCCCTGAAAGGGAGAACCGAACATGCCGCTCCGCAGAATGGCCGTCGGTGCCGCCGTCGCGGTGGTGTCGGCCGTGGCCCTGCCCGCCCAGGCCCATGCCGGCCCGTCCTACGTCCCGCCGCCCGGCCGCGTCACCGTCGACGTCGTCGGCGTCAACGGCTCGGGCTGCCCCCAGGGCACCGCCAACGTCGCCGCAGCCTCCGACAACACGGCCTTCACCGTCACGTACAGCAACTACCTCGCGCAGACCGGAGGCGGCTCCGGCGGCACCGAGTTCCGCAAGAACTGCCAGCTGGCCCTGCGGATCCACGTCCCCCAGGGGTACACGTACGCCATCGCCCGCGCCGACTACCGCGGCTTCGCCCACCTCCAGCGCGGGGCCTACGGGCAGGAGCGCGCCAACTACTACTTCCAGGGCGAGCCCCAGACGGCCCGCACCACCCACCAGTTCAACGGCCCCCTCACCGACAACTGGCAGGCCGGCGACCGGACCGAGTACGCCGACCTGGTCTGGGCCCCCTGCGGCGAGGAACGCAATCTCAACGTCAACACCGAACTCCGGGTCTACGCGGGCACGTCGAGCCCGCAGGCGCTGAGCTTCATGAGCATGGACTCGACGGACGGCAGCGTCAGCACCGTCTACCACTTCGAGTGGAAGGAATGCCCCGCCAGCTGACGCCAGCGCCAGAGACCGATCCGGAGGTCAGGAGTGACAACGATGTCTCAGCCCCTGTCCCGCACCCGCACCCGCACCCGTTCCCGGACCCGCACCCGCGTCCTGCTCACCGGCGCCGCGGCCGCCGCCCTGGTCACCGCGTCCACTCCCGCCGTGGCCGGGGGCCCGATCACCGCCCCGCCCGACAAGATCGTGATCGAACTCGCCACCGTCAACGGCTCCGGCTGCCGCGAAGGCACCGCCCAGGTCGCCGTCGCCCCCGACAACACGGCCTTCACCGTCACCTACAGCGACTACATGGCGCAGGTCGGGCCGGGCGCCCCGCCGACCGCCTTCCGCAAGAACTGCCAGCTCAATCTCCGCGTCCACGTCCCGTCCGGCTTCACCTACGCCATCGTGCAGGCCGACTACCGCGGATTCGCGTTCCTCCAGCCCGGCGCCTGGGGCCAGGAGAGGGCGAGCTACTACTTCCAGGGCATGCCGCAGACGTCCCAGCGGACCCACCAGTTCACCGGCCCCCTCAACGACAACTGGCAGACGAGCGACAAGACCGAATACGCCGACCTCGTCTGGGCCCCGTGCGGTGAAAAGCGGAACTTCAACATCAACACCGAACTGCGCGTGAACGCCGGCACCTCCAACCCGCAGACCTCCACGAGCTTCATGGCCATGGACTCCACCGACGCCAGTGTCAACACCCTCTACCACCTCGCCTGGCAGGTCTGCCCCGGCGGCGGCCCGAAGGGCTAGGACTTGTCGGCAAGCGCGAAAAGGCCGCGGGCCCGGCCCCCTGGCGAGGGGTCGGGCCCGCGGTCTCACTCGTGCGTTGCCATATGACTACCCGCTACGCCGGCGCGTTGAACCGCGGCCGGCCCACCATGTTGTCCGCCGACCGCGGCGCCAACCGGTGCGGCCGGTCGGGCCGCCCAGGTCAGGACAGCTTGCCGCCGTAGTCCGGCAGCTTGACGGTGCGTTCGGCGTGGCCGCCGACGAGGTCGCTCTCGTTGTTCCCGATGTTGGCGATGATCGTGTAGCCGCGCGCCTCGATCTCGGCGCGCTTGGCCGTCTTGTACGCGCTGACCTGCTCGAACAGCGCCGGCAGGTCCCGTACGTACAGCCCGTCGACCGGGTAGCCGACGGCCTTCAGGTTGTGCTCGGTCAGGGAGTACACGATCCCGGGGCGGGCGGTGACGAAGAAGATCGCCACGCCCCGGTCGTCCGCGTACCGGGTCAGCGCGCGCACCTTCTCGATGGCGGGCGTGGGGAAGGTCCAGAACCAGTGGAAGTCCGTCTCCAGCGAGGAGTTGTCGATGTCGAGGACGATCGCGGGCTTCTCGCCGGCCGGGGAGGCGGCGATGCGCTGCTCGATGGCGGGGCGCGCGGCGTCGATGACGGCGGCCACGTCGCGCTGCCAGGTGGCGTAGTCGATGCCGAGGATCGCCGCGTTGCCGCCGGGTGCGGAGGCGGTGACCGCGGCCGGGGCGGCAGCGGGGGCCGCCTCGGCGGCGGTGGCCGGCAGCAGCGTCATCACGGCGGAGGCTACGGCCACGCCGGCGGCGGCGGTACGGGACATGGGGATGCGGCGGGTGCTGCGCATGGGGGGCGCTCCTCGGTCACGGCTTGACATGTACTGACCAGGGTTGGCCAGAACCGGACCCCTGTCTACTGGCCGGTAGGAAACTTTTCGTGGCCGCCCGATGAATGGTGTTCCGTCCCCCCGGGCGGCGGGCCGGAACTTGTCCGAAAAGGCGGTCTTGATGGCGCCGTCCCGCCGGTTGTGTCATGGACGCGTCATTCACCCGATGGCACGCACAGCCCAACCCCCCACGAAAGGCAGTGTGTTGACCGTGACCACCCTTGGCCGGATCGTCAAGCGCGCCCTCGCCGTCGGCGCCGTCACCCTCGCCGCCGTCAGCCTCCAGCCCGCCGGCGCCAACGCCTCACCCACCCCCGTCGTCGGCGGAACCCGCGCCGCCCAGGGGGAGTTCCCCTTCATGGTGCGCCTCTCCATGGGCTGCGGCGGGTCCCTCTACACCCAGCAGATCGTCCTCACCGCCGCCCACTGCGTCAGCGGCTCCGGCAACAACACCTCCATCACCGCCACCGCCGGCGTCGTCGACCTCAACAGCTCCAGCGCGATCAAGGTCAGGTCCACCAAGGTGCTCCAGGCCCCCGGCTACAACGGCAAGGGCAAGGACTGGGCCCTGATCAAGCTCGCCCAGCCCATCAACCTGGCCACCCTCAAGATCGCCGACACCAAGGCCTACGACAGCGGCACCTTCACCGTCGCCGGCTGGGGTGCCGCACGCGAAGGCGGCAGCCAGCAGCGCTACCTCCTGAAGGCCCAGGTCCCCTTCGTCTCCGACGCGTCCTGCCAGAGCGCCTACGGCAACGACCTCGTGCCCAGCGAAGAGATCTGCGCCGGCTACTCCCAGGGCGGCGTCGACACCTGCCAGGGCGACTCCGGCGGCCCCATGTTCCGCCGCGACAGCAGCAACGCCTGGATCCAGGTCGGCATCGTCAGCTGGGGCGAGGGCTGCGCCCGGGCCGGCTACCCCGGCGTGTACACCGAGGTGTCCACCTTCGCCGCCGACATCAAGGCCGCGGCGGCCACCCTGTAGTCCCGGCCCCTCCACTCGTCCTTCCGGCCGGACGGAACCGGCCGGAAGGACGAGCGCGACACCCGGACACCACCACGTGACCGGCCCCGCCACGGGTACCGTCACCGGCCCCGGAGCTCCGGCCGATACCGCCGGCCCCGCCCCGATGGCGGGCCGCCCGCCCCCGCCCGGCCGCCGCCGTGGGCCCCCGGCCGCACCCCGCGTCTCACGGACCGACTGGCAGAGGTGACGGCGACGCCCGCCACGTATTCTCGGGAACCATGAACAACAGCGACATCGACGAGATCGACGAGAACGTCACCGCCGAACTGTCCCGCCTGCGCGACAGCATCGACAACATCGACGCGGCCGTGGTCCACATGCTCGCCGAGCGCTTCAAGTGCACCCAGCAGGTCGGCCACCTCAAGGCCAAGCACCAGCTGCCCCCGGCCGACCCGGGCCGCGAGGCCAGCCAGATCGCCCGCCTGCGCCAGCTCGCCGAGAGCGCCAAACTCGACCCGGCCTTCGCCGAGAAACTCCTCAACTTCATCATCGCCGAGGTCATCCGCCACCACGAGACCATCGCCGCGGGCGAGGAGTAGCACCCACCGGGGCCGGCAGCCGGGCCGACCCCCGGCCCGGCCGCCCCCGGCCCCGGCGGACGCCCGGCCGCCCCCCGGCCCCGCCTGCCCTGGGAGCCGCCGCGGCCATCCGGCAGCATGGCCCCATGACCGCACTGACGCGCAACGAAGCGCAGCTCCGAGCCCAGCTCCTCGACGTCCACCACTACGTCGTCGGCCTCGACCTCACCACCGGCGACGAGACCTTCGAATCCGCCACCGTCATCCGGTTCACCGCCCGCACCGCCGCGGACACCTTCATCGAGCTCAAGCCGGACGCACTGCACTCCGCCACCCTCGACGGAACCCCCCTCGACCCCGCCACCCTCACCGGCAACCGCCTCCCCCTCACCGGCCTGACCCCCGGCCCCCACGAGCTGCGCATCGACGCCCGCATGCGCTACTCCCGCACCGGCGAGGGACTCCACCGCTTCACCGACCCCGCCGACGGGGAGACGTACGTCTACTCCCAGATGTTCCTGGACGACGTCCAGCGGGTCTTCCCCGCCTTCGACCAGCCCGACCTGAAGGCCGTCTTCGAGTTCACCGTCGCCGCCCCCACCCACTGGACCGTCCTCACCAACAGCGTCACCACCCGCGTCACCGACCGCCCCGCCACCGGCGACACCGCCGCAGCCGGTCTCTGGCAGTCCGTCACCACCCCCCTCATCCCCACCTACCTCGCCGCCGTCGCCGCGGGCCCCTGGCACAGCGTCACCACCACCCACGCCGGACTGCCCTTCGGCATCCACTGCCGCCAGTCCCTCGCCCCCCACCTCGACGCCGACGCCGACGAGATCCTCTCCGTCACCACCGCCTGCTTCGACCGCTACCACGAGAAGTTCGCCGAGCCCTACCCCTTCGACTCCTACGACCAGGCCTTCGTCCCCGAATTCAACGCCGGCGCCATGGAGAACCCCGGGCTCGTCACCTTCCGCGACGAATTCGTCTTCCGCTCCGCCGTCACCGACACCGAACGCCAGCGCCGCGCCATGGTCATCGCCCACGAAATGGCCCACATGTGGTTCGGCGACCTCGTCACCCTCGCCTGGTTCGACGACATCTGGCTCAACGAATCCTTCGCCGAATACATGGGCTACCAGACCCTCACCGAAGCCACCCGCTTCACCGGCACCTGGACCGAATTCGGCATGGAACGCAAGCCCTGGGGCTACGCCGCCGACCAACGCCCCTCCACCCACCCCGTCGCCCCCGGCCCCGACGACGTCCCCGACACCGCCTCCGCCCTCCTCAACTTCGACGGCATCTCCTACGCCAAGGGCGCCTCCGCCCTGCGCCAGCTCGTCGCCTGGCTCGGCGAAAAGGACTTCCTCGCCGGCATCAACACCCACTTCACCCGCCACAAATTCGCCAACGCCTCCCTCGCCGACTTCGTGGACTCCCTCGCCGCCCACACCGACCGCGACGTCCACACCTGGGCCGACACCTGGCTGCGCACCACCGGCATCGACACCCTCACCCCCCGCATCGAGGAGAGCACCGGCGGCTGGACCCTCACCGTCGACCGCCACGGCAGCCGCCCCCACCGCATCACCGCCGGCACCTACGACCACACCGCCGACGGCACCCTCGAACGCACCGAACTCCTCGACCTCGACGTCCCCACCGACGAGATCCTCTCCGCCGCCGGCCCCCGCCCCGCCCTCCTCGTCCTCAACGACGGCGACCTCGGCTACGCCAAGATCCGCCTCGACGACACCTCCCTCGAAACCGCCCTGCGCAACCTCTCCCGCATCCCCGACCCCCTCACCCGCGCCGTCGTCTGGGGCTCCCTGCGCGACATGGTCCGCGACGGCGAACTCGAACCCGCCGCCTACCTCGCCACCGCCGAAGCCCACCTCCCCGACGAAACCGACCTCGCCGTCGTCCAGGGCGTCCTCGCCTTCGCCCGCCACCACATCGCCGACGCCTACACCACCCCCGACCAGCGCACCGCCGCCCTCACCACCCTCACCGGCATCGCCCACGCCCTCCTGCGCCGCACCGAGGACGGCACCGACCCCGGCCTGCGCCTCGCCGCCGTACGCGCCCTCATCGACAGCGCCACCCAGCCCGGCACCCTCACCGCCTGGCTCACCGACGGCACCGTCACCGGCGGCCCCGAACTCGACCCCGAACTGCGCTGGCGCATCCTCGCCCGCCTCTGCGTACTCGGCGCCGCCGACGCCACCGCCATCGACGCCGCCCTCGCCGCCGACCCCAGCGCCACCGGCCGGCAGGGCGCCGCCCGCTGCCACGCCTCCCTGCCCACCCCCGAAGCCAAGGCCGCCGCCTGGCAGCGCCTCTTCCACGACGACACCCTGTCCAACTACCTCTTCACCGCCACCGCCCACGGCTTCTGGCAACCCGAACAGGCCGACCTCGTACGCGACTACGTACCCCGCTACTACCCCGACGCCGTCGCCCTCGCCGCCCGCCGCGGCCCCGCCATCGCGGAAGCCGCCGGCCGCTGGGCCTTCCCCGCCCACGCCGTCGACCGGGCCAACCTCCGGGCCGGCCACACCTGCCTCCAGGACCCCGAGATCATCCCGATGCTGCGCCGCGCCCTCACCGACCAGCTCGACGACCTCGCCCGCGCCCTGCGGGTCCGCGGCGCCTGACCCCGCCCCGGCCCCTCCCGTCGGGCGGCCACCGCACCGCGCCGCCGCCCGACGGGCCCACCCGCGTACCCTTTGTCCCGTGCCGTCCTCCCCCCTCCACCGCGTCGCCGTCCTCGTGCTCGAGGGCGCCAAACCCCTCGACGTCGGCATCCCCGCACAGGTCTTCACGACCCGCGCGAGCATGCCGTACGAGGTACGCGTCTGCGGAGCGGCACCCGGACTCGTCACCGGCGGCGACGGCCTCTCGTACTACGTCACCCACGGCCTCGACGCACTCGCCTGGGCCGACATCGTCTTCGTCCCCGGCTACCGCTTCCCCGACCGCGACGACCCGCCCCGCCCCGTCCTCGACGCCCTCACCGCCGCCCACCACCGCGGCGCACGGCTCGCCGCCATCTCCACCGGCGCCTTCGCCCTCGCCGCCACCGGCCTCCTCGACGGCAAACGGGCCACCACCCACTGGCACTACGCCCGCGCCCTCGCCGCCAAACACCCCCTCGTCCACGTCGACGAGAACGTCCTCTTCGTAGACGAGGGCAGCGTCCTCACCTCCGCCGGCGCCGCCTCCGGCATCGACCTGTGCCTGCACGTCCTGCGCCGCGACCTCGGCATCGCCGCCTCCAACCACGCCGCCCGCCGCCTGGTCGCCGCCCCCTACCGCAGCGGCGGCCAGGCCCAGTACGTCCCGCGCAGCGTCCCCGAACCGCTCGGCGAACGCTTCGCCGCCACCCGCGAATGGGCCCTGCACCGCCTCGGCGAACCCCTCACCCTCGAAGCCCTCGCCCAGCACGCCGCCGTATCCCCCCGGACCTTCTCCCGCCGCTTCGTCGAGGACACCGGCTACACCCCCATGCAATGGGTCATGCGCGCCCGCATCGACCTCGCCCGCGAACTCCTCGAACGCTCCGAACGCGGCGTCGAGCAGATCGCCGCCGACGTCGGCCTCGGCACCGGCGCCAACCTGCGCCTGCACTTCCAGCGCATCCTCGACACCACCCCCACCGAATACCGCCGCACCTTCACCCACGGCACCTGACCGGCCCCCGCGAAAGGGACGGAGGCCCGATGGCGAGATCCTTTCGAACCGTGGCGATCACGCCCCTGTCACCGCCGGACGCGGAAGGCGAACCTGATGGCGCGAACAGAAGGGACAGCTCACATGACTCGCATCGCCATCAACGGATTCGGCCGCATCGGACGCAACGTGCTGCGCGCGCTCCTCGAACGCGACAGCGACCTCGAGATCGTCGCGGTGAACGACCTCACCGAGCCCGCCACCCTCGCCCGGCTGCTCGCCTACGACACCACCTCCGGCCGCCTCGGCCGCCCGGTCAGCGTCGACGGCAACGTCCTCGTCGTGGACGGCCACCGCATCACCGTCCTCGCCGAACGGGAACCGGCACAGCTGCCCTGGGCCGACCTCGGCATCGACATCGTCCTCGAGGCCACCGGCCGCTTCACCTCCGCCGAGGCCGCCCGCGCCCACATCAAGGCCGGCGCCCGCAAGGTCCTCGTCAGCGCCCCCTCCGACGGCGCCGACGTCACCCTCGCCTACGGGGTCAACACCGACGCCTACGACCCGGCCGCGCACACGATCGTCTCGAACGCCTCCTGCACGACCAACGCCCTCGCGCCGCTGGCCGCCGTACTGGACCAGCTCGCCGGCATCGAGCACGGCTTCATGACCACGGTGCACGCCTACACCCAGGAGCAGAACCTCCAGGACGGCCCCCACCGCGACCCGCGCCGCGCCCGCGCCGCCGGCGTCAACATCGTGCCCACCTCGACGGGCGCCGCGAAGGCCATCGGCCTCGTCCTGCCGAACCTCGACGGCAAGCTGTCGGGCGACTCGATCCGCGTACCGGTGCCCGTGGGCTCGATCGTCGAGCTCAACACCACCGTCGCCCGCGACGTGACCCGCGAGCAGGTCCTCGAGGCCTACCGGACCGCGGCCGAGGGCCCGCTGGCCGGCGTACTCGAGTACTCGGACGACCCGCTGGTGTCCTCCGACATCACGGGCAACCCCGCCTCCTCGATCTTCGACTCCGAGCTCACCCGCGTCGAGGGCCGCCACATCAAGGTCGTCGCCTGGTACGACAACGAGTGGGGCTTCTCCAACCGCGTGATCGACACCCTCACCCTGCTCGCCACGAGCTGACCCGCCCGCCCCCTCAGGGGCTTCGTACCGAGCGCCGCAGTTGGTTCTGACCTGGCAACTGCGGCGCTCACCCATGCCCGGGCCCACCCCGGGGAACGACGCGCCCACGGGCAGGACTCGGCCCAGCACAGCGGCACGCGGCGAACGGCCGCGAACGCCGGACACACCACGGCAACGACGGTCAGCCCGCCGCGACGCCCGGCAGGCCTCCGCCGCGACGCCCGGCAGGCCACCGGCACGACGGGCAGCCACCGGCAGCCCCCCCGCATCGCCCGGCAGGCCGCCGGCAACGACCGGCCCCCAACCGGTTACCCCATTCGGGTCTCCATCGTTGTACCGGCAGGGTGTTCCGCCCACCCCCGGCCCCCGCGCAGCGGATCCGCCGGTCCGCCCGCCCCGGAGGCCCCCATGACCGAGCCCGCGCCCGCACCCGCGCCCCCGCTCGCCGGCGGAGCCCACGGCGCCGACGCCCTCCGCCCCCTCCTCGACACCGTCCTCACCGCCCTGCGCACCGGCGCCGCCGAACGCAAGGGCCCCCTCCCCGCCGGCGGCCCCGCCACCACCACCGCCCGCGTCCACGCCACCCTCGGCGACACCGGCCTCCTCCCCGCGCACGGCACCGGCGACCACGAAGCCCTCGCCACCCTCGTCCACACCCTCGCCGCGGGCGCCGCCGACCCCGCCCACCCCCTCTGCGCCGCCCACCTGCACTGCCCCCCGCTCGCCGTCGCGGCCGCCGCCGACCTCGCCGTCAGCGCCCTCAACCCCTCACTGGACTCCTGGGACCAGGCCCCCGCCGCCTCCGCCATCGAAGCCCTCCTCACCCGCACCCTCGCCGCCGAGTTCTACGACACCCCCCACCCCGACGCCCTCCTCACCACCGGCGGCACCGAAGCCAACCAACTGGCCCTCCTCCTCGCCCGCGAACGCCACGGCCCCGGCCTCGCCGTCCTCCACGGAGCCAACGCCCACCACTCCGTCCCCCGCGCCGCCTGGCTCCTCGGCCTCCCACCCACCACCACCCTCCCCACCCCCACCGGCACCCTCGACCCCGCCACCCTCGACGCCGCCCTCACCCGCACCCCCCGCCCCGCCCTCGTCACCGCCACCGCGGGCACCACCGACGCCGGCCTCATCGACCCCCTCGACGCCCTCGCCGACGTCTGCGCACGCCACCACGCCGAGTTGCACGTCGACGCCGCCTACGGCGGAGCCCTCGCCTTCAGCCCCCGCCACCGCGCCAAGCTGACCGGCCTCCACCGCGCCCGCTCCGTCACCCTCGACCTGCACAAACTCGGCTGGCAACCCGTCGCCGCCGGCCTCCTCGCCGTCCCCGACACCACCCACCTGGCACCCCTCGCCCACCAGGCCGACTACCTCAACGCCACCGACGACACCGAAGCCGGCCTCCCCGACCTCCTCGGCCGCTCCCTGCGCACCACCCGCCGCCCCGACGCCTTCAAGATCGCCGCCACCCTCCGCTCACTCGGCCGCGACGGCCTCGCCCGGCTCATCGACCGCACCTGCGCCACAGCCCACCGGCTCGCCGACCTCCTCGACGCACACCCCGGCTTCGAACTCCACGCACGCCCCACCCTCACCACGGTCCTCTTCCGGCCCACCCCCACGGACGACGACCAGCTCCCCGCCCTGCGCCGCACCCTCCTCCACGACGGCACCGCCGTCCTCGGCCGCGCCACCGCCGACGGCCGCCTCTGGCTCAAGGCGACCCTGCTCAACCCCCACACCACCCCGCGGGACCTGGACACCCTCGTCGCCCTCCTGGAAGGCAGCACCCACCGATGACCGCCCAGCTCGATGCACCCCACGACCTCGTCGGAATCGGCATCGGCCCCTTCAACCTGTCCCTCGCCGCCCTCGCCCACGGCCTCCCCCAACGCGGCGCGGACCCGCTCGCCACCGTCTTCTACGACCAGCGCCGCGACTTCCGATGGCACCCCGGACTCCTCCTCGACGGAGCCACCCTCCAAGTCCCCTTCCTCGCCGACCTCGTCACCCTCGCCGACCCCACCAGCCCCTGGACCTTCCTCAACTACCTCAAGCACAAGGAACGGCTCTTCCCCTTCTACTTCGCCGAGCAGTTCCACATCCAGCGCGCCGAATACGACGCCTACTGCCGCTGGGTGGCCGGCCGCCTCCCCGGACTCCACTTCGGCCACCAGGTCGACGCCGTCCGCTGGAACCCCGAACGCGACCTCTTCGAAGTCGACTACACCCAGCTCGACGCCGACGGAGAAGCCGAAGCCCTCGGCCGCACCCACACCCGCAACCTCGTCCTCGGCATCGGCACCGCCCCCTACGTCCCCGAACCCCTGCGCCCCCTCGCCGACGCCCCCACCGTCCCCGTCATCCACTCCGCCGACTACCTCGACAACCGCCGGCGCATCCTCGGCGCCGAACACGTCACCGTCATCGGATCCGGCCAGTCAGGAGCCGAAGTCTTCCTCGACCTCCTCCGCGCCCGCCCCGCCGGCCGCGAACGCCTCACCTGGCTCGCCCGCACCCCCTCCTTCGCCCCCATGGAGTACTCCAAGCTCGGCCTCGAACACTTCACCCCCGACTACACCCGCTACTTCCACGACCTCCCCGAACCCGTCCGCGACCGGCTCGTCCCCGCCCAATGGCAACTCCACAAGGGCATCGACGCCGCCACCATCGCCGCCATCCACGAAGAGCTCTACCGCCGCACCCTCCACGGCGGCTGGCCCGACACCGTCCTCACCCCCGGAGTCACCGTCCGCACCGCCGGCCGCGTCGCCACCACCAAGGTCGAACTCCACCTCGAACACACCCAGCAGGGCACCCGCTCCCGCCTCACCACCGACGCCGTCGTCCTCGCCACCGGCTACAAGGAACGCTCCCTCACCAGCCTCTTCGCCGGCCTCGACCCCTACATGCGCAAGGACTCCTCCGGCCGCCCCCGCATCGACGACCGCTACCGCATGATCCTCGACCCCTCCGTCAGCGGCAGCGTCTTCGTCCAGAACGGAGAACGCCACACCCACGGCGTCGGCACCCCCGACCTCGGCCTCGCCGCCTGGCGCAGCGCCGCCATCCTCAACACCCTCACCGGCAAAGACCCCTACCCCCAGCCCCACCGCACCGCCTTCACCACCTTCGGCCTCGAACAGCGCACCCCCGCCCGCCCCCGGGTGGAACTCCGCCCCCTCGTCGAGCACCCCTGACGCGAACGGCCGGGACCCGCCACAGCAGGACCCGGCCACACACCGCACGAGACGACCAGAACGCCTAGAACACCGGCACGCCCGCCCGCGTCAGCCGCCAGTCCACCGAAGCGAACCCCGCCGGATCCACCGTGCCCTTCGCCTTCACCCACTGGATGATCGTGTTGCGGATCTCGTCCGAGTCCGCCCACAACTGCTTCGCCTGCGCCACGTGCGGGAACGCCCCACCACCCGAAGCCCGGTAATTGTTCACCGCGAACACGAACCGCGCCGCCGGATCCACCGGCTTCCCCTCGAACGACAACCCCGTGATCCGCGAACCCGCCGGCTGCGCGATGTCGATGTCGTACGTCAGCCCGTACACCGCGTCGTAGTTGTAGTCCGGGATGCCCTCCGCGTTCGTCAGCTTCGCCGGATCCACCGCACCACCCGCGGCCGTCCGCACGAAGTACCGCGCCGAGTACTCCAGGTAGTCCTTCAGCTGCGCCCCCGTGAGCAGCCGTGCCTCCAGCGTGTTCTCGAACGGGTACAGCCCCGCCGCGTCCCTGATCGTCACCTGGCCGGCCGGTATCGCCGCCGTCCGCGAGAAACAGGAGGCCTGCGACAGCACCGGCAGGGAGCTCCACTCCGAACCGGCCAGGGCCGCCTTCACCGTCTCCGCCTGCACGTGGTTGATCAGGTCGATGATCGGCACGTCCTTCACCGGCCCCTCGGCCGACGCCATCGCCTGCGTCGACGTCCCGATCACCTGGTTGACGTACGCGACCACCTTGCGGTGCTCGTCCGACAGCAATCCCGTGATCTTCGGGTCCTCGGCGGCCGTGTTCGAGTTCAGCACCCTCGCCGACACCTTCGCCACCGACCAGCGGCCACGCTCCCACGCAAGCTCGAAGTCGAACAGCGTCAGCCGCTGCCCCCACTTCAGCGGCTCCGACAGCACCACGTCCTTGCCGGTCGCCTTGTTCCGCACCCGGTACTCCGGGATCTCCGTGTGCGCGTGCCCCACCAGGATCGCGTCGATCCCCGGCACCTGCTCCGCCACCAGACCCGCCGCGTTCTCCACGTACGGCAGCTGGTCACCGTACGAAGACGTGCCGCTCGACCCCGAATGCGCCGACACGATCACCACGTCCGCACCCATCGACCGCAGCCGCGGCACGTACTTCGCCGCCTGCTCCTCCAGCCCCGGGAACGTCATCTTCCCCTGCACGTTCGCCTTGTCCCAGATCGCGATGCCCGGATTCGTCAGCCCCAGCACCGCCACCTTCACGTCCCGCCCGTGCGGGGTCCGCAGCCGGTGCATGCTGTACGGCGGGAACGCCGGCCGCAGCGTCTTCGCGTCCAGCGCGTTCGCCCCCAGCAGCGGGAAATCACACTGCTCCTCGAACTTGCGCAGCACCGGAATGCCGTAGTTGAACTCGTGGTTCCCCAGCGCCGCCGCGTCGTACCCGATCGCGTTCATCGCCTGCGCCATCGGATGCACCGGACCCCGCCGCGCGGTGATCGGATCCACCTTCGCGTAGTAGTACGACAGCTGTGTCCCCTGGATGGTGTCACCCGCGTCGATCAGAAGCGTATTGCCGCGCCCCTTCTCCGCGCGGACCTGCTCCACCAGCGTCGAGATCTTCGCCAGACCGACGTCGTTGTGCGCCTTGTCGTCGAACTCCTTGTCCGTGAAGTAGTCCCAGTTGAAGACGTTCCCGTGCAGATCGGTCGTACCCATCACCGTGAACGCGTACGTCTTCGCCCCCTTCGACGGCACGGCCGCGGCAGCGGCCGGAGAGCTCGTGGCCCCCGCCATCGCCACAGCGGCGCCCGTCGCGGCCGAAGCCCCCATGAAAGTCCTACGGTCAAACGCCATGGCCATCTCCCCTTGTGAGGCGTGTATCGAGGCGTGAACAACGCGCGTAGATTCTGACCCACGAGTAACAAGCCGCAACACCCCCCACAGGTTGCGATCCGATGACCACACCAGAACGGACCCGGATGCAACAGTGAAACCATGACCCAGGAACCCACCCGCACCACACACCAGCCCTACGGAACCCCCGAAGTCCCCCGCGTCGCCGTCCGCGGCGAAGCCCACCTCGAAGTCGATCCCGAAATCGCCCGCATCGGCATCACCGTCAGCGCCCGCGGCACCGACCGCCGCACCGCCCTCGAAGACCTCACCCGCCGCAACAACACCGTCCTCGAACTCGTCAAAAGCTACGGTGAACCCGTCGAAAAACTCGAAACCGGCGCCTTCTCCATCACCCCCGAACTCACCCGCCACGGCCGCGGCGAACGCGTCCGCGCCTACCACGGGCGCGTCCACATCACCGCCGAACTCAACGACTTCACGACCCTCGGCGAACTCACCACCCGCCTCGCCGACCTCGAACTCACCCAGATCGACGGTCCCTGGTGGGCCCTGCGCCCCACCTCACCCGCCCACGGCGAAGCCCGCCGCCAAGCCGTACTCGAAGCCGTCCAACGCGCCCGCGAATACGCCCACGCCCTCGGCGCCGACCTCGCCTCCCTCGTCGAACTCGCCGACCTCGGAGCCGAAGACGCCACCCCCTACCTCCCGGGCGGCAGCGGAATGCGCACCATGGCCTTCGCCGCCCCCGCCGACGACGCCGGCGCCCCGCCCCTCGACCTCGAACCGCAGCGCCAGACCGTCCACGCCCAGGTCAACGCCCGCTTCACCATGACCCCGCCGCGGCTCTGAAAACACCCGTGGGGGTGCTCATCAGAGCACCCCCACGCACATTCAATAAATGTCAACAAGCCTTCCCCCAAAGCTCGTTGACGAGACACCAGCACCACATTTCCTACCCCCCGGTAGGGCATACCCTCGACCCATGCGCCGAGCGAAAATCGTATGTACCCTGGGCCCCGCCACCGACTCATACGACCAGATCAAAGCCCTGGTCGAAGCCGGAATGGACATCGCCCGACTCAACCTCAGCCACGGCACCTACGCCGAACACGAGGAGCGCTACCAACGCGTACGCAAGGCCTCCGACGAAACCGGCCGCAGCGTCGGCATCCTCGCCGACCTACAAGGCCCGAAGATTCGCCTCAGCCGCTTCCACGAAGGCCCCGTACTCCTTGAACGCGGCGACGAATTCACCATCACCACCGAACAGCACCCGGGCGACCGCCACACCTGCGGCACCACCTACACCGGCCTCGCCCAAGACGTCACCACCGGCGAACGCATCCTCGTCGACGACGGACGCGTCACCCTCGAAGTCACCGCCGTCGACGGCCCCCGCGTCCACACCCGCGTCATCGAAGGCGGCATGGTCTCCGACCACAAGGGCCTCAACCTCCCCGGCGTCGCCGTCTCCGTCCCCGCCCTCTCCGACAAGGACATCGAAGACCTCCGCTGGGCCCTGCGCACCGGCGCCGACGTCATCGCCCTCTCCTTCGTCCGCACCGGCCGCGACATCGACGACGTCCACCGCATCATGGACGAAGAAGGCCGACGCCTCCCCGTCATCGCCAAAATCGAAAAGCCCCAAGCCGTCGAGAACATCGACGACATCGTCGCCGCCTTCGACGGCATCATGGTCGCCCGCGGCGACCTCGGCGTCGAAATGCCCCTCGAGCAGGTCCCCATCGTCCAAAAGCGCGCCATCAAGCTCGCCAAGCGCAACGCCAAACCCGTCATCGTCGCCACGCAAATGCTCGACTCGATGATCGACAACAGCCGCCCCACCCGCGCCGAAGCCTCCGACGTCGCCAACGCCGTCATCGACGGCACCGACGCCGTCATGCTCTCCGGCGAAACCAGCGTCGGCAAGTACCCCGTCGAAACCGTCCGCACCATGGCCCGCATCGTCGAAGCCGCCGAAGAAGACATCCTCGCCAAGGGACTCCCACCCCTCACCGACCGCAACAAGCCCCGCACCCAAGGCGGAGCCGTCGCCCGCGCGGCCGCCGAAATGGGCGACTTCCTCGAGGCCAAATTCCTCGTCGCCTTCACCCAGAGCGGCGACACCGTCCGCCGCCTCTCCCGCTACCGCAGCCCCATCCCCCTCCTCGCCTTCACCCCCGACCCCGCCACCCGCTCCCAACTCAACCTCACCTGGGGCGTCGAAACCTTCCTCGGCCCCCACGTCGACTCCACCGACGCCATGGTCGCCCAGGTCGAAGAAGAACTCCTGCGCATCGGACGCTGCGTCCCCGGAGACATCGTCGTCATCACCGCCGGCTCACCCCCCGGCGTCAGCGGCAAGACCAACCTCGTCCGCATCCACCACATCGGCGACCCCGTCCGCTGACACCCCCGGAAAACACCGCCGGGCCGCCCCCACGGGACGGCCCGGCGACCACGTTCACACCCGGATCACCACCCGAAGCGGCGATCCACCACGGCCTCGAACTCCTCCAAAGACAACACCGCATCACCATTCTGGTCCGCCGCGTCGAACAACGCCGACGACGCATCCGCGTCCCCCACGCCCCACACCGGCATAACCCCCTGAGCCGCCAACGTCGGCCCCTTCGTCCGCAACGCCGAAATCACCTCCGCACGCGTCAACCGCCCGTCATGATTCAAATCCAGCGCCTCGAAAAGCCGCCGAGCCTTCTCACTCACCCAAACCTCCCACCCACACCAACGACCCCCCAACCTAAGGCACCAACCCCGGCACCACCTCCCACCCGTTCACCACCCACACCAACCGCCAATACCGCTCCACCCGCGGATCAACCGGCCCCTCCACCCCCGGAGCCCGCCGGAACACCTCCCGAAACCCGGCATCCCCCACCAGCCCCGCCAACTCCAGCCACGCCGCCACCTGCTCCACCGACGGATCTTCCGGCAGATCCGGCGCGGCGGCCCGCACCATCGCCGCCACCGACGGATCCGCACCCTCCACCAACAACTCCACCCACCGCCGGCGCTCCTGCTCCGACGCCCGCGTCACCTCGTGCATCAACCGAACCTCCTCAAGACCCGACCCACGCTCCGCCACCAGCCGCAACACCGCCCGACGCAACCGCAACGCCCGGATCTGCACCTCCACCGCATCGGCCTGCACGGCGGCGACCTCGGCCACCGACAGCTCCCGATCCAGCACCCGCCGCACACTGGGCAGACCCACCCCCAGCTCCCGCAGCGTCCGTACGAGCTCCAGCCGCACCAGCGCGTCGACGTCGTACAGCCGGTACCCGGCACTACTACGACAAGCCGGCACGACGACCCCCTCATCGGAATAGAAGCGGATCGTCCGCACCGCCAACCCGGTCCTCCGGGCCAGCTCCCCGATCGAATACAACTCCGCCGCGCCGTCCATGCCCCCACCCTGAGGTCTCCACCCACTGGAGACTCAAGGCTAGGTTCAGTACTTCGGCCCGACGTGGGCGTCCATGAGCGCGACGGATTCCTTCCGGGCGATGGACACGTTGTACGTGTTCGCCTGTTTCCACCGGACGCCGATCCGGTCCAGGGTGCGGGTCAGGAGCCCGGTGATGTCCTGGGACCTATTGGTGAAGAAGTACCGGGGGTACTCGTACCGCTTGCCGTTCCGAACGGTCCAGTTGGTGGTCCGGCACCCGTCGGAGTGGACCAGCCCGCGGATGAACTCCCAGGGGTGCGCGTCGACGATGTCCTGCTGCCAGGGTTCGAGGGCGATGAGACGCTCGTGTTTCCTGCCTGGCGCGTGCTGGGGGAAGAGGCACGTCCAGTGCCGTCCGTAACTGGTGACGGCCACACAGCCCTGCCGCTGCAGCACGTACACCTTGTCCGTCGGCCGTACGGCCAGGATCGCTGTGCGGCACAGCTCGATGAGGCCGGGCCAGGCATCCGCGCACGCGATGCGGAGGTAGTGCCCACCGCGGGGGTGCGGGCTGATGCAGCCGTCACCGAGGTAGAGGCCGAGGAGGTAGGCGTAGGCGGCATCGTCGGCCGGTCCGGAACACGGCACCGACTGATTGAGGCGGGGGAGTGGATCGATGCGGATTCGCCATTCCCGGATGGCGGCCCGGGATATCCCGGTTTCCTTGCTGACCGAGTTCAGGCTCCGCCCCTGGGCGAGCAGCTGCAGGGTGTGGCGACGGGTGGCCATGTCGTACATGTGATCGACGCTGCCGTACGGAATTCGCTCACGTGCCGCAATTGGATACGCTTCGCTGAAACGAGTGAAGGTCACGCGATACTCGCGTGACCTTGGAAAAGAAGGAAAAGTGCCCCGGGTCGGACTCGAACCGACACTGTATGGGTTTTGAATCCATCGCCTGCTGCCAATTGGGCTACCGGGGCCCAACGAATCAAAGGTTACCCCCGACCCGCTGCGTGTCCACCTTACCGCAGCTAGGTAGGCTCGGGGGAGCTTGTTATGCCCCGCAAAGAGGAGCCTCCGTGACCGCCGAGCACGAGTCGACGCCCATGCCCGACGCCGACCAGTCGCACGTTCCGCCGCTGACGACCCGCGTCGTCATCGCCGAGGACGAGGCGCTCATCCGTCTTGACCTGAAAGAGATGCTCGAAGAGGAGGGCTACTCCGTCGTCGGCGAGGCCGGGGACGGGCAGACGGCCGTCGAGCTCGCGCGGGAGCACCGGCCCGACCTGGTGATCCTCGACGTGAAGATGCCGGTCCTCGACGGCATCTCCGCCGCCGAGAAGATCGCGGGGGAGTCCATCGCCCCCGTGCTCATGCTCACCGCCTTCTCGCAGCGCGACCTCGTGGAGCGGGCGCGGGACGCCGGGGCCATGGCGTACCTGGTGAAGCCGTTCAGCAAGAGCGACGTCGTCCCGGCGATCGAGATGGCTGTGTCCCGTTTCGCGGAGCTGAAGGCGCTGGAGAAGGAGGTCGCGGACCTCTCCGCGCGTCTGGAGACCCGCAAGCTGGTCGACCGGGCCAAGAGCATCCTGCAGACGCAGTACGGGCTGAGCGAGCCGGCGGCGTTCCGCTGGATCCAGAAGACCTCCATGGACCGCCGCATGTCCATGCAGCAGGTCGCCGAGGCGGTCATCGAGGACGCCGAGGAGAAGAAGCAGAACGCCGGCAAGTAAGGCGTCCGGCGTCCGGAACGCGTGAGGCCCGTCTCCCCCCGAGGGGAGACGGGCCTCACGGCTTCACGGGGCCGGCGGGACTAGTCCTCGCCGAGGTAGGCCTTGCGGACGTCCTCGTTGACGAGGAGCTCGCGACCCGGGCCGGACAGGACGATCTTGCCGATCTCCATGACGTGGCCCTGGTCGGCCAGCGACAGCGCGGCCTGGGCGTTCTGCTCGACCAGCAGGATGGTGGTTCCGGCGGCCTTCAGCTCGGCGATCGTCGCCATGATCTTCTGCATCATGAGCGGGGAGAGGCCCATGGAGGGCTCGTCGAGCATGAGCAGCTTGGGCTGCGACATGAGCGCGCGGCCCATGGCGAGCATCTGCTGTTCGCCGCCGGAGAGGGTGCCGGCGGCCTGCTTGCGGCGCTCTCCCAGGATGGGGAAGAGGTCGTAGGCGCGCTGGACGTCCTTCTGGATGCCTTCCTTGTCGTTGCGGAGGAAGGCGCCGAGGAGGAGGTTGTCCTCGATCGACATGCGCGGGAAGATGTGCCGCCCCTCGGGGGAGTGGGCGAGTCCGAGCGAGACGATGTCGTGCGCCGGGACCTTCTTCAGCGACTTGCCCTGGAACTTGATCTGGCCGCCCTTGGGCTTGATGAGGCCGGACAGGGTGCGCAGGGTGGTGGTCTTGCCGGCGCCGTTGGTGCCGATGAGGGTGACGATTTCGCCTTCGTTGACGGTGAAGGAGATGCCCTTGACGGCTTCGATCTTGCCGTAGGCGACGCGGAGGTCCTCGACCTCGAGGAGGGCGGTCACTTGGCTTCTCCGTCCGTGCTGGTGGTGCTGCCCTCGGCGGCCTCTTCCGCAGTGGCTTCGGAGGCGGCCTCGGCCTCGGGCTCGGCCTCGGCGGCGGCTTCGGCGGCTTCGACCTCGGCGGCTTCTTCGGCGCCGGGGGCGCCTTCGAAGGGCTCGCCGAGGTAGGCGGCGACGACGCGTTCGTCGCTCTGGACCTCGGTGGCGGTGCCTTCGATGAGCTTTTCGCCCTGGACGAGGCAGGCGACGCGGTCGCAGAGGTTGAAGATGAAACGCATGTCGTGCTCGATGACGAGGACGGCGATGCCCTTGTCCCGGATGGCGAAGATGAGCTCTTCGGCGGCGCGGGTCTCCTGCGGGTTCATGCCGGCGGTGGGCTCGTCCAGGAGGATGAGACCGGGGTCGCTGGCGAGGGCGCGGGCGATTTCGAGCTTGCGCTGTTCACCGTAGGGGAGGTTGCGGGCGAGGTGCTCGGCCTTGTGGTCGAGGCCGATGAACTCGAGGAGTTCCATGGCGCGCTCGCGGCTGGCCTGCTCTTCCCGGCCGAAGCTGGGGAGGCGGAGGAGGGCGGACCAGAGGCCTTCCTTGGTGCGGGTGTGGCGTCCGACGAGGACGTTTTCCAGGACCGTCATGTTGTTGAAGAGACGGATGTTCTGGAAGGTGCGGGCGATGCCGGCCGCGGTGACCTTGTAGGACTTGGGGGGCAGGACCGTGCCCTTGTACCGGACTTCGCCCTCGGTGGGGATGTAGAGGCCGGTGAGGCAGTTGAAGAAGGTGGTCTTGCCGGCGCCGTTGGGGCCGATGAGGCCGACGATCTCGCCGCTGCGGACGGTGAGGTCGACGTTCTTGACGGCGGTGAGGCCGCCGAAGCGCATCGTGACGCCGCGGGCGTCGAGGACCGTTTCGGTCGCCGTTGCGGTCGTGGTGGTGGTCATGGATCAGGCCCCTGTCTTGCCGAGGACTGTGGGCGCTTCGAGGTCCTTGTGGAGTTCGAGCTGGTTGCGCCGGTTGGGGATGAGGCCTTCGGGGCGCAGGCGCATCAGGATGACGAGTGCGATGCCGAAGACGAGGAGCTGGTACTCGCCCAGGAACTGGAGCTTGTTGGGGATCATGAAGAGGAGGGCGCCGCCGACGAGGGGGCCGGAGATGGTGCCCATGCCGCCGAGTACGACTGCCGCGAGGAGGAAGGCGGAGTTCGGGGGGACGGCGTTGGCGAAGACGTACTGGTCCGGGGTGACGGTGTAGTTCACGTGGGCCTGTACGGCTCCGGCGAGGCCGGCGAGGGTGGCGCCGAGGGCGAAGGCGATGAGCTTGACGCGGAAGCCGTTGATGCCCATGGCTTCGGCGGCGGTTTCGTCTTCGCGGATGGCGACCCAGGCGCGGCCGATGCGGGATTCGGCGCTGCGGCGGAAGACCATGATCACGATGAGGGTGACCAGGAGCATCAGCAGGAAGTAGTTGGCGAAGCGGCCGACGGTGAATCCGGCGATGGTGTGGCTGGCGCCGAAGTCGAACCCGAAGAGGTTGACGTTGGGGATGCCGGCGATGCCGTTGGGGCCGTTGGTGAGGTCGGGGCCGCTGACGCCGTCGAGGTTGTTCATCGAGATGCGGAAGATCTCTCCGAAGCCCAGGGTGACGATGGCGAGGTAGTCGCCGCGCAGGCGCAGGGTCGGGGCGCCGATGAGGACGCCGAAGACCATGGAGGCGAGGGCGCCGACGAGGAGTGCGGCCCAGAAGGGCAGGTGCACGCCGAAGGGCGAGTTGGGGGAGCCGGAGACCAGGGCCGCGGTGTAGGCGCCGACGCCGAGGAAGGCGACGTAGCCGAGGTCGAGGAGGCCGGTGAGGCCGACGACGATGTTCAGGCCGAGGGCGACGGTGGCGAAGATGAGGATGTTGACGCCGAGGGTCGCGTACTGGTCGTCGGTCTGGGTGAGGGGGAAGGCCGCGGCCGCGACGAAGGCGCCGACGAGGGCGACGTTGCGGTGCTTGGCGGTGAGGGCGGTGAAGCGGGCGACCAGGCCGGCCTTGTTGAGGGCGGTGAAGCCGAAGCCGGCGGTGATCAGGAAGCCGAGGAAGAGTTCCTGGTAGGGGGTCGTGACGCCGTAGGTGAAGACGCCGAGGGCGACGGCGAGGACGGCGGTGATGAGCAGGATCTCGGCGTAGGCCGGGAGTTCGCGGGCCGGCTTGGCGGTGCCGCTGGCGTGGGCGGCCTTGGTGACGGCCCAGCTGTTGCCGATGTTGTGCTTGGTCTGCTCCCACCAGGTGTCTTCGGGGTCCGCCGGTTCGGTGGCGGGGCGCTCGAAGGGGAGGGAGCGGGCGCCGAGGTAGGCGGCGAGGGCGGTGACGAGGGCGACGATGCCGCCGGGCTCCAGGTTGACGAGGCCGCCGAGGGTGTTGCTGATCGCCCAGACGGTGTAGGCCACGGTCAGGAGGGTGCCGAGGGCGCAGAGCTTGATCGCGGCGTCGGTTCCGGCGGGCGCGAGCCAGCGCAGGCCCTTGATGCCGTAGGAGCTGAGGCCGAAGAGCGCGGTGAGGGCGCCGCCGACGAGGACGAGCCACTGGAGGCCGCCGGGGTACCCGTAGACGGTGAGGTCACCGGGGAAGGCGGAGGTCCAGGTCCAGGCGAGGAAGCAGGAGATGACCGTGAGGGCGCCGCCGGCGGTGGCGAGGGCGCGGGCGGTCTTCTCGGGGAGGGAGATTCCCGCTCGGCCGTTGGTGGCCTTCTGCGGCGTGGTGTCTGTGGTGGTGGTCGTCATGGTTCTCACGCCCTGTCCGCCACGCGCTCGCCCATCAGACCCTGGGGCCGGAAGAGAAGCACGAGGATGAGGAGTACGAACGCCCAGGTGTTGCCCCAGGACTGGCCGCCGAGCTGCTGCATGCCCGGTACGTCGGCGATGTAGGCGGTGGTCAGGGTTTCGGCGAGGCCGAGGACGATGCCGCCGATCATGGCGCCGTAGATGTTGCCGATGCCGCCGAGGACGGCCGCGGTGAAGGCCTTGAGGCCGAGGATGAAGCCCATGCGGTAGTTGACTTCGCCGTACTTGAGGCCGTACGCGACGGCTCCGACGGCGGCGAAGGCGGCGCCGAGGGCGAAGGCGACCGTGATGATGCGGTCGGTGTTGATGCCCATGAGCTTCGCGGTGTCGGGGTCCTGCGCGGTGGCCTGCATGCCGCGGCCGGTGCGGGTCTTCTTGACGAAGAAGCCGAGGAAGGCCATGGAGATGGGCGCGGCGAGCAGCAGGAAGACGTCACCGGTCTGGATGGTGATGCTGCCGAGGTGGAAGGGGCCGCCGGGGATTTCGGGGAAGACGACGGAGGACTTCGCGTCGGGGTACCAGGCCCACACGACCTGCTGGAGGACGATGGAGAGGCCGATGGCGGTGATGAGCGGGGCGAGGCGTGGAGCGTTGCGCAGCGGCCGGTAGGCGAAGCGTTCGGCGCCGACGGCTATGAGGGTGGCGACGATGATGGCGCCTATGAGCATGAGCGGCAGCGCGAGCCACATGGTGGTGCCGCCGGGGAGCATCAGCCAGACCGTGAGGGCTCCGAACCCGCCGGTCATGAAGATCTCGCCGTGGGCGAAGTTGATGAGCTGGACGATGCCATAGACCATCGTGTAGCCGATGGCGACGAGCCCGTACATGGATCCCAGTAGCAGGCCGTTGACCAGCTGTTGCGGCAGTTCGTGCACCGCAGGTCCTCCGAGTCTTTCGACGGATGTGACACCGCGCGGGGCGCAATGGTGCGCGCCCCGCGCGGCAGGTGAGGGGTGAGGCTAGGGGGTCAGCCGGTGGGAGGTCAGCCGGCGAGGGTGCCGGACTCGACGGTCTTGAAGTCGTCGCCGTCGACCTTGTAGACGGTGAGCTGCTTGTTGGTGGCGTCGCCGAACTCGTCGAAGGAGACCTTGCCGGTCACGCCTTCGAAGTTGACGCCCTGGACGGCCTCGAGGACCTTGGCGCGGGCGTCGGAGGGGAGCTTGCCGTTGTTGGCGTCGACGACCTTCTTGACGGCTTCGATGACGGCCCAGGCGGAGTCGTACGAGTAGCCGCCGTAGGCGGAGTAGTCGTCCTTGTAGCCGGCCTTCTTGTAGTTGTCGACGAACTCCTTGGCGGAGGCCAGGCTCTCGACGGGGGCGCCGACGGAGGTGCAGAGGTCGCCCTGGGCGCTGGCGCCGGCGAGCTCGACGTACTTCTTGTCCTTCATGCCGTCGCCGCCGACGAGCGGGATGTTGGTGCCGGAGGCCTTGATCTGCTTGCTGAGGGGGCCGGCCGCCGGGTACTCGCCGCCGTAGTAGACGACGTCGGCGCCGGAGCTCTTGACCTGGGTCACGATCGCCGAGAAGTCCTTGGACTCGGGGTCGATGTGGCCCTCGCCGGCGACGGCGCCGCCGAGCTTGGTGAACTCGCCCTTGAAGGTCGCGGCGAGGCCGGCGCCGTAGGTCTTCTTGTCATCGATGATGAAGACCTTCTTCTTGCCCGCCTTGTTGAAGAGGTACTGCGCCGCGTACGGGCCCTGGATGGCGTCCGTGGTGGCGGTGCGGAAGTAGCTCTTGTAGGTGCGGGTCTTCTGGCCCTCGGCCCACTTGGGGCCCTGGGTCAGGGACGGGCTGGTGTTGGCGGGGGAGATCTGGGCCAGCTTCGCGTCGTCGAAGACCTTCTGCATGGCCTCGGAGACCGAGGAGTTGAGCGGGCCGACGACGCCGAGGACGTCCTTGTTGGCGGTGAGCTTGGTGGCGTTCTGCTGGCCGGAGGAGGCCTGGGCCTGGTCGTCGAGGGCTTCTATCTTGAAGGTGACGCCCTTGACGTACTTCTTCTCGTTGGCCTGCTTGGCGGCGAGGTCGGCGGAGTTCTTGATGCCGAGGCCGAGGGCGGAGAGGTCGCCCGTCAGCGGGGCGTCGACGCCGATGACGACGGTGGTGTTGCCGCCGTCGGCGGTGGCTCCGCCCTTGTCGTCGCGGGATCCGCAGGCGGTGAGGGTGAGAGCGCCCGCGGCGAGGGCGGCGGTCACGGCGATGAGCTGACGAGAACGCACGATCAGTCCTTTCCTGGCGCCGCGTCCCCCCGTGGGACGCGTCGAGTCGAACGCGGGGAACCGAACTGAGGAAATCCGGCGCGGTCGCGGTAACTGGCGGTGACTCTAGGCGGCTCTTCGGGGGATATGGAGGGCTGAGGCCAATGATGTGACTCTCTTGTTATGCCACGGCGTAATACATAGCGGTTCACGCGGGGTGGAACGGGGGAATTCAGGCCGGTTCGTCTTGTCCGCATGGTGAGACGCGGCAGGACCTTGGGGCGGTTTGAGTCCTGTCGTGCCAGGACTCTGGGGGTGTTTGCTCATGACGGGCCGGTGGGGACCGTGTCTCGGTCTACGGGACATGCCCTGGTCAGGGCGACGGAAAGATCTCGCGCATATCGGTCACCGGGGATGTAACTGTGATCCTCTTTCTGGAATCCATTACTCAGGGTCACCTCCAAAAAGGGCAGCCCGGAATTCCGTGCTACATGCACGCAGTCTTTTGCCCGAATGAGCAGCAGGAGCTCGCGTTCTTCTCCCGCGCCGACCGCGGCCGGAAGCGGTGGCCGGATCGTCACGCTCAGCGCCTGCGAGGGCTGGCCGATCCGCTCCACCGAGATGGCCGGTCCCCACCCGGTCCGCACACGCACAGTGAACGCGAACGCGTAGCCGGGCGGCGGCGGCTCCATCGGCTCCCCGTACGTCAGGGACAGGGCCTGGGAGGGGGCGGGCGGGGCCTGCGGGCGGGGCGGGTCGGGCCGTGCGGCGTACAGCCGCGCGGCGCCCGCGGCCAGTACGGCGGCCGCGGCGGCGGCCAGTACGGCGGCCGCGGCGGCGGCCAGGACGGCCCTGCGGTGGCGGGCGTAGCGCGAGCGGATCCAGGCGGCGGCCCGGGGGGTACGCGGCCCCGTGCGCGGGACGTGCCCGTCCTGCGTGCCCTCCCCGGGCTCCACGGGGCCGATGCCGGCGCTCACGGCCGGGACCCGGCGGTACGGCAGGCGGCGGCGACGGGAGCGCTGACGGTGGCGGGGGCGTCGCCACGGGCCGCGGCGGCGGTGCGCGCTGCCGTCGCCCGGCATGTGGCCGTGGCGCCGCGCGGCGCCGGTCCGGATCCCATGCGGGAACGCTAGACCGGCGCCGCGGACGGCACAACGGCTCGTACGGGCCCGGCTGTTAAGACTCCGTGTCGCGCAGCAGGCAGGTGAGGCGGGCGGTGCAGACGCGGCGGTCCTGTTCGTCGGAGATGACGATCTCGTAGGTGGCGGTGGAGCGGCCGCGGTGGACCGGGGTGGCGACGCCGGTGACCCGGCCGTCGCGCACGCCGCGGTGGTGGGTGCAGTTGAGGTCGACGCCGACGGCGATCTTGTTGATGCCGCCGTGCATCATGGCGCCGACGGAGCCGAGGGTTTCGGCCAGGACGGCGGAGGCGCCGCCGTGGAGGAGTCCGTAGGGCTGGGTGTTCCCCTTGACGGGCATGGTGGCGACGACGCGTTCGGCGGAGGCCTCCAGGATCTGGATCTCCATGCGCCGGCCGAGGTCGCCCGCCGAGAACAGGGCGGGCAGGTCTATGCCCAGGGCCTCGTACTCGTCGAGGACTTCCTGGGGGAACTTCACGGCGTGCTGCTCGTCGCCCATGGGCCTGCTCCGTTCGTCAACGGTCGTTAACCAGTGTGTCGGGGCCGTTCTATCAGGCCGGTTCGAAGCGCACGACGACGGACTTGCTGGCGGGGGTGTTGCTGGTGTCGGCGGTGGAGTCCAGGGGGACCAGGACGTTCGTCTCGGGGTAGTAGGCGGCGGCGCAGCCGCGTGCGGTGGGGTAGTGGACGACGCGGAAGCCGGGGGCGCGGCGCTCGACGCCGTCCTTCCATTCGCCGACGAGGTCGGTGTAGGAGCCGTCGGCGAGGCCGAGCTCGGCGGCGTCCTCGGGGTTGACCATGACGATGCGGCGGCCGCCGGTGATGCCGCGGTAGCGGTCGTCGAGGCCGTAGATGGTGGTGTTGTACTGGTCGTGGCTGCGCAGGGTCTGCAGGAGCAGCCGGCCGGCCGGCACGCGGGGGTACTCGACGGGGGCGGCGGTGAAGTTGGCCTTGCCGGTCGCGGTGGGGAAGCGGCGTTCGTCGCGGGGGGCGTGGGGCAGCTGGAAGCCGCCGGGGCGGGCGACGCGGGTGTTGAAGTCCTCGAAGCCGGGGACGACGCGGGCGATGCGGTCGCGGATGGCGGCGTAGTCGTTCTCGAAGTCCTCCCAGGGGGTCCTGGAGGCGGTGCCGAGGACGGCGCGGGCCATGCGGGCGACGATGGCCGGTTCGGAGAGCAGGTGGGGGGAGGCGGGGGCGAGGTTGCCGCGGGAGGCGTGGACCATGCCCATGGAGTCCTCGACGGTGACGAACTGGCGGCCGCTCCTCTGGACGTCCTTGTCGGTGCGGCCGAGGGTGGGGAGGATCAGGGCGCGCCGGCCGGTGACCGCGTGGGAGCGGTTGAGCTTGGTGGAGACGTGGACGGTGAGGGAGGCGCGGCGGATCGCGGCTTCGGTGACGTCGGTGTCGGGGGTGGCGGCGACGAAGTTGCCGCCCATGGCGAAGAGGACCTTGGCCTTGCCGTCGCGCAGGGCTTCGATGGAACGGACCACGTCGTAGCCGTGCGCGCGGGGCGAGGTGATGCCGAATTCGCGGTCGAGGGCGTCGAGGAAGGCGGGGGCGGGGCGTTCGAAGATGCCCATGGTGCGGTCGCCCTGGACGTTGGAGTGGCCGCGGACGGGGCAGACGCCGGCGCCGGGGCGGCCGATGTCGCCGCGGAGCAGGAGGAGGTTGACGACCTCCCGGATGGTGGCGACGGAGTGCTTGTGCTGGGTGAGGCCCATGGCCCAGCAGACGATGGTGCGCTCGGAGGCCAGGATCATGGCCAGGGCGCGTTCGATCTCGGGGCGGGTGAGGCCGGTGGCGGTGAGGGTCTCGTCCCAGTCGGCGTTCGCGGCGGCGGTGGCCAGGGCTTCGTAGCCGTGGGTGTGCTCGCGGATGAAGTCCTCGTCGAGGGCCCCGTCGGTCTCGATGACGAGCTTGTTGAGGAGGCGGAAGAGGGCCTGGTCGCCGCCGATGCGGATCTGGAGGAAGAGGTCGTTGAGGGGGGTGCCCTTGAGCATGCCGAGGGGGCTCTGGGGGTTCTTGAAGCGTTCCATGCCGGCCTCGGGCAGCGGGTTCACCGAGATGATCTTCGCGCCGGCTTCCTTGGCCTTTTCCAGCGCGGAGAGCATGCGGGGGTGGTTGGTGCCCGGGTTCTGGCCGGCGACGATGATCAGGTCGGCGCGGTGGAGGTCCTCGAGGGAGACGCTGCCCTTGCCGATGCCGATGGTCTCGCCCAGCGCGGAGCCGGAGGACTCGTGGCACATGTTGGAGCAGTCCGGCAGGTTGTTGGTGCCGAATTCGCGGGCGAAGAGCTGGAAGAGGAACGCGGCCTCGTTGCTGGTGCGGCCGGAGGTGTAGAAGAGGGCCTCGTCGGGGGAGGACAGGGCCCCCAGCTCCTCCGCGATGATCGCGAAGGCCTTCTTCCAGCTGACGGGCTCGTACCGGTCGGCGCCCTCGGGCAGGTACATGGGGTGGGTGAGGCGGCCCTGCTGGCCGAGCCAGTAGCCGCTGCGGGCGGCCAGCTCGGACACCGGGTGGGCGGCGAAGAAGTCCGGGGTGACCCGGCGCAGCGTGGCCTCCTCGGCTACGGCCTTGGCACCGTTCTCGCAGAATTCGGCGGCGTGCCGCTCGTCGCCCTCGGGCCAGGCGCAGCCGGGGCAGTCGAAGCCGTTCTTCTGGTTGACCTTGAGGAGGGTCCGCGCGGTGCGGCGCAGCCCCATCTGTTCGTACCCGGCCTTCAGGGTGTGCGCGATGGCGGGCAGGCCGGCGGCGGCGTGCTGCGGGGGACCGACGTGCGGCGCGTCCTGTACCGGATCACCTGCGGGCGGCTTGGTGGCCATGTCGCTCCCCTTCGAGCAGTCTTCGCGTGCACGTCCGATCCTGTCACGCCCGGCCGCCATCGCCGACGGCGGATTTGTCGGTGGGGGCGCCTAGGATCGGGGGCGTGGCAGAGACAGCATCGAAGAAGACCGACCAGCCGACCGCAGCGGACCGCCCCCGCCTGATGCTCATGGACGGGCACTCCCTGGCGTACCGGGCGTTCTTCGCGCTGCCCGCGGAGAATTTCACGACGGCCACGGGCCAGCCGACGAACGCCATCTACGGCTTCGCGTCGATGCTGGCGAACACGTTGCGTGACGAGGCGCCGACGCATTTCGCGGTGGCGTTCGACGTGTCCCGCAAGACGTGGCGCACGACGGAGTTCCCCGAGTACAAGGCGAACCGCTCGAAGACCCCCGACGAGTTCAAGGGGCAGGTCGAGCTGATCGGCGAGCTGCTCGACGCGATGAAGGTGCCGCGGTTCGCGGTGGACGGCTTCGAGGCCGACGACGTGATCGCGACGCTGGCGACGCAGGCCGAGGCCCTCGGCTTCGACGTGCTGATCGTCACGGGCGACCGGGACTCCTTCCAGCTGGTCTCCGAGCACACGACGGTGCTGTACCCGACGAAGGGCGTCTCCGAGCTGACCCGGTTCACTCCGGAGAAGGTCGTGGAGAAGTACGGGCTCACCCCCCAGCAGTACCCTGACTTCGCGGCGCTGCGCGGTGACCCGTCGGACAACCTGCCGGGCATCCCGGGCGTCGGCGAGAAGACGGCCGCCAAGTGGATCACGCAGTTCGGGTCGTTCGCCGAGCTGGTGGAGCGGGCCGACGAGGTCAAGGGCAAGGCCGGGCAGAACTTCCGGGACCACCTGGAGGCCGTGAAGCTCAACCGGGTGCTGACCGAGATGGTCAAGGACGTGGAGCTGCCCAGCACCCCGGCGGACCTGGTGCGCGCCCCGTACGACCGGGCCGCGGTCACGGGGGTGCTGGACGTGCTGGAGATCCGCAACGCCTCGCTGCGGGAGCGGCTGCTGGCCGTGGACCCGGGCGCGGCCGGGGCGGAGGAGGCCCCGGCTCCGGCGGCCGGCGTGGAGCTGGACGGGTCGGTGCTGGGCGCGGGCGAGCTCGCGCCGTGGCTGGAGGCGCACGGGGGCGGTCCGCTGGGCGTGTCCACCGTGGACAGCTGGATGCTGGGCGCCGGCAGCGTCAGCGAGGTCGCGCTGGCCTCGGCGGGCGGTGCGGCCGCCTGGTTCGAGCCGTCCTCGCTGGACGAGGCCGACGAGCGGGCCTTCGCGGCCTGGGCCGCCGACGCGGAGCGCCCGAAGGTGGTGCACAACGCGAAGGGCCTGATGCGGGTCTTCCCTGAGCACGGCTGGACCCTGGCGGGCGTCACCATGGACACCGCGCTCGCCGCCTACCTGGTCAAGCCGGGCCGGCGTTCCTTCGCGCTGGACGTGCTGTCCGTGGAGTACCTGGGCCGGGAGCTCCAGCCGCCGGCTGCCGCCGGGCAGCTGGCGTTCGGTGCCGACGAGACCGCCGAGGCGGACGCGCTGATGGCGCAGGCCCGCGCGGTCCTCGACCTGGGCGACGCCTTCGCGGCGAAGCTGCCCGAGGTCGGCGCGGTCGAGCTGCTCCACGAGATGGAGCTGCCGACGTCAGAGCTGCTGGCCCGGCTGGAGCGGGCGGGCATCGCCGCCGACCGCGACCACTTGGAGGCCATGGAGCAGCAGTTCGCGGGCGCCGTGCAGCAGGCGGTGAAGGAGGCGCACGCGGCGGTCGGCCACGAGTTCAACCTCGGCTCTCCCAAGCAGCTCCAGGAGGTGTTCTTCGGCGAGCTGGACCTGCCGAAGACGAAGAAGACGAAGACCGGCTACACCACGGACGCCGACGCGCTGGCCTGGCTGGCCACGCAGACCGACCACGAGCTGCCGGTGATCATGCTGCGGCACCGGGAGCAGGCCAAGCTGCGGGTGACCGTCGAGGGCCTGGTCAAGGCGATCGCCGCCGACGGCCGGGTGCACACCAGCTTCAGCCAGACCGTCGCCGCGACCGGGCGCCTGTCCTCCACCGACCCCAACCTGCAGAACGTGCCGGTGCGCACGGACGAGGGCCGCGCGATCCGCCGGGGCTTCGTCGTCGGTGAGGGCTACGAGTCGCTGATGACGGCCGACTACAGCCAGATCGAGCTGCGCGTCATGGCGCACCTCTCCGAGGACGAGGGCCTGATCGAGGCGTTCCTGTCCGGTGAGGACCTGCACACCACCGTCGCCTCGCAGGTGTTCGGCGTGGAGCGCTCCCAGGTCGACGCCGAGATGCGCCGCAAGATCAAGGCCATGTCGTACGGCCTGGCGTACGGGCTGTCGGCGTTCGGCCTCGCCCAGCAGCTGAACATCGAGCCGGCCGAGGCGCGCGGGCTGATGGAGACCTTCTTCGAGCGGTTCGGCGGGGTCCGCGACTACCTCCAGCGGGTGGTCGACGAGGCCCGGGCGACCGGCTACACGGCGACGGTCTTCGGCCGCCGCCGCTACCTGCCGGACCTGAACAGCGACAACCGCCAGCGCCGTGAGGCCGCCGAGCGGATGGCGCTGAACGCCCCGATCCAGGGCACCGCCGCCGACATCGTCAAGGTCGCCATGCTGCGCGTGGACAAGGCCCTCGCCGAGGCGGGCCTGAAGTCGCGGATGCTGCTCCAGGTCCATGACGAAATCGTCCTGGAGATCGCCCCCGGCGAGCGGGAGCGGGTCGAGGAGCTGGTGCGCCGGGAGATGGGCGCCGCCGTGGAACTGCGGGCGCCGCTGGACGTGTCCGTGGGCGTCGGCGGCGACTGGGAGTCCGCCGCGCACTGACCCCGCGCGCGGCGTCCGAACGCCCGTCCCCTGCCTAGGCGGGGACGGGCGTTCGCGCGTCCCGCTCCGGGCGGGGCCGGTCCCGGTCGCGGTCCCGGCGGTGGCGCAGCCGTACCAGGGTCCCGTACGCCAGCAGCCCGACGGTGAGGCCGGCTCCCGCTCCGAAGCAGACGGTCGGGATGATGTCGAGCGGGGTGCGGATCCGGTCGTAGAAGGTGAAGAAGCGCATCACCCGCAGGGTGATCCCGGCCGCCGCGCAGCCGGTGATCAGTGCGGCGGCGCCCCAGCGCTCCGCGCGGCCGAGCACCGGGACCGAGGCCGGCGCGGGCGTGGCAGGCAGCCGCCGCAGGCCGCTCACCGTGAACCAGAGCAGCGCGCAGGCGGCCACCGCGGAGGAGCCGTACTGGAGGTAGGAGTAGAGGGGCAGGCCGAAGGCGAGGGGGTCACCGAGCCCCGGCAGCACGTTCGTCCCCCAGCGGTCCAGGTGCGTGAAGCTGTCCCACACCACGTGGGTGAGCGAGCCGGCCACCGCCGAGAGGTAGAACCAGAGCGCGAGCCGCGGCAGCCCCCGTCCGCGCCAGCTCTCACCCCGTACGAAGGCGTACGTCCTGCCCCGCCAGGTCCGCGGCAGGAGCGCGACGAGGGGTTCGCGCAGCAGCAGCCAGCACGCCGCGAGGAGCGCGGTCAGGACGGCGTCCACGGTGGCCACGCCCAGCAGGGTGTGCGTGAAGCGGCCGTAGCCCATGACGCCGCTCACGACGGCGTCCGCGAAGTAGAAGGTGTCCGGGGCGAACGAGCCCAGGACGAGCGCCGAGGCGACCAGCGGTCCCCGGGCACGCCCGGTCCGGCGTATGGCCGGAAGTACGGCGGCCGCATGGCTGAGAGTGAACGGCACGGGGGCTCCTCGGGCTTTCGGCGTCCGGACATTATGCGTGTGCTGCGAGGGAACGTGGGGATGTGGTGAATTCCGAGCCGCGGTGCGTGCCGTGTGCAGTGAGTTGACGTAGGGTCACGCGGACGTCTAGGGGAGGGGTCCGTCATGGCGGCACGAATACGCGGACGCGGGCTGCGCAGGGGCGCGGCCGCGGCACTGGTCTCGGCGGTGGTGGCCGCCGCCATGACGGCCTCGCAGGGCCCGGCGGGTGCCGGCCAGCAGCGGATCGCGGCGGCCGGCGAGGAGGCCGCGGCGCGGCAGCCGGCGGCCGCGGGCTCCGGCGGTGACTCCGCCTACTTCACCGAACTCCCGCCGCTGGTGAGCCCCGAGCCGCCGGCCGTGGTCCTGCCGGAGGGGCCGCCCGCCGCCGGGGAGCAGCCCGCGCCCGTGCCCTCGCCGTCGGCGGCCGTGGTGCCGGCGGCGGACCGGCCCTTGGGGCCGGGCGCGCAGGGGATACCGGCCGGCGTGCTCGCCGCGTACCGGGCCGCCGAACAGCTGGTGGCGCGGAACGATCCCGGGTGCGGGCTGCGCTGGCAGCTGCTCGCGGCGATCGGCAAGGTCGAATCGGGGCAGGCGCGCGGCGGGCGGGTGGACGCCGCCGGCACCACGTTGCGGCCCATCCTGGGGCCGGTGCTCGACGGCAACGGCTTCGCGAACATCTCCGACACCGACGGCGGGGCCTTCGACGGCGACGCCCGCTACGACCGGGCCGTCGGGCCGATGCAGTTCATCCCGTCCACCTGGGCGGCCTGGGGCCAGGACGCGAACGGCGACGGCCGGCGCGACCCGAACAACATCCACGACGCCGCGCTGGCGGCCGGACGGTACCTGTGCGCGGGCAGCCGGGACCTGAGGACGGGGGCGGACCTGGACCGGGCCGTACTGTCGTACAACCACTCCGCGGAGTACCTGCGGACGGTGCGGTCCTGGTTCGCGTACTACCTCCAGGGGGTCCACGAGGTCCCGGACGCGGGCGGCGGCGCGGGACCCGCCGGTACGGTCCCCGGCGCCCCGGCGGGCCGGCCGTCGGACCCGAAGCCGACTCCGACCCCGTCGCCGAAGCCGACCCCGGCCCCGTCGCCCACTCCGTCGCCGAAGCCGACGCCGAAGCCCACCCCCACGCCGACGCCGAAGCCAACCCCCACCCCGACGCCGAAGCCCACCCCGACCCCGACCCCGACGCCGACGCCCACCCCGACGCCCACGCCGACCCCGTCCACGAAGCCGACGCCGACCCCCGCCCCCACGCCGACCCCCACCCCGCGCCCGTCCTCGTCGGCATCGGCCCCCGCCCCCGCGCCCACCCCGGCCGTCACCCCCGCGCCCGGCACGGCCGGTTAGGCCCCGGGCCGCCGTACCGGGGCGCCCGGCGCCGAAGTGGCCGCGCCGGGCGCCCCGGCGGTTCCCGGCGGTTCTCATCTCACCCCCGCGTTGCTACGGTACGCCTCCCTGACGCCCCATCAGATCCGGAGGCCCCGCCATGCGCGCACTCGCCGCCGCCGCCGTCGGACTGGCCGCCGCGCTGGCCCTCGTCCTCACCGTCACCGCCTTCGGGGTGCCGGAGGGCGAGACCTCGCCCCGGCCGCTGCTCACCACCGCGCCCGCCGCGCCCGGGAAGTAGAGGAGGCCCGGCCGTGCGACGCAGAGCCAGCCTCGTCCTCCTTGCCCTGGCCGTGTTCTGCGCGGCCCTCGCACCACTGCTGCGCTGGTACGCGTACCCGCGGCTCGCCAAGGTCCCGCCCGGCCAGTACCAGGAGATGGTCCTGGAGGCCAGGGACGCCACCCTCCTCGACTACTCCGGCGGCATGCGGCCCAAGAAGGTCGACAAGGTCACGATCGTCCAGACCCTCAAGGGCAACGTCGAGGCGTCGAGGGAGATCGAGGCCGACGCCGGCAAGGACGTGGTCGTCTGGGACACGCTCTCCCACATCATCGGGCCCGACGGCAAGACGGTCTCGCAGATCCCCGAGCGCTACATCTTCGACGCCCACACCCAGGACCCGGTGCACGCCACCGGCGAGATGGTCGACGGGGACCCGGTCGAGCGCGAGGGCATCGAGTTCAAGTGGCCCTTCTTCACCGAGCCGCGCGACTACCTCTACTTCGACGCCCAGACCCGCACCTCCTCCCCGGTCCACTACCTCGGACCGCGCACCTACCGCGGCATGGACGTCTACTACTTCGAGCAGACCGTCCCCTGGACCAAGGTGTCCATGCCGAAGAAGATGCCGATCGAGGGCATCGACCCCGCCACCATCGAGCAGACCACCGGCACCACCCTCTGGTACACGGTCACGGCCCGGTTCTGGGTGGACCCGGTGACCGGCGCACCCGTCAACGCCGAGCAGGACATCCAGCAGGAGATGCGCGGCGGCATCGCGGCGGGAGCCCCGGACGGCAGGCTCACCGCCTTCGCCGGACACGTCACGATGCGCGAGGACTACGCGGAGCACACCTTCGACCTGGTCTCCGCCAACCGTACGAAGGTCCTCGCGCTGCACACCTACGCCCCGGCCGGCCTCGCCGCCGGCGGGCTGGCGCTGCTCGCCTGCGCCCTCTGGCTGGAGGCCCGGGGCCGCCGCGCCCGGGACGGGGCGGTCAGCGCCTGAGCCGGGCGTTGGTGTGGCGGGTGGGCTCGGCCGTCGCCGGGTCCTCCGGCCACGGATGCCGGGGGTAGCGGCCGCGCAGCTCGGCGCGGACGGCGCGGTAGCCGCCCCGCCAGAAGGAGGCCAGGTCGGCGGTGACGGCGGCCGGCCGGCCCGCCGGCGACAGCAGGTGGACCAGCAGCGGCACCCCCGCCACGCGCGGGGTCTCGGCCAGCCCGAACAGTTCCTGGAGCTTGACCGCGAGCACCGGCTGCTCGGCCGTGTAGTCGACACGGATCCGGGACCCGCTGGGGACCTCGATCCGCTCGGGCGCCAGCTCGTCCAGCCGCGCGGCCTCCCCCGTGGCCCAGGGGAGCAGCCGGTTCAGGGCCTGTCCGGCGTCGATCCGGCCCAGGTCGGCACGGCGCCGGGCCCGCGACAGCTCGGGCTCCAGCCAGTCGTCGGCCCGCTCCAGCAGTGCCGCGTCGTCCGCCACGTCGGGCCAGGAGCCGCCGAGCGTACGGTGCAGGAAGCCGATCCGGGCCCGCAGCGCCCGCGCGTCCGGGGACCAGCGCAGCAGGTCCAGGCCCTCGGTGCGCAGCCCGTCCAGCAGGGCCGCCCGTACCGGCGCCGGGGCGGGGTCGCGCAGCGGGCGCGCCACCAGTTCGATCGCTCCGAGCCGCTCGGCGGAGCGGGCGACCACGTCCCCGTCCTCCCAGCGGACCTCCTCCCCGCGGGCCAGTAGGTGTCCGGCGGCGGCACGGGCGGTGTCCTCGTCGAGGACCGCCGCCAGCCGGACCCGTGCGGACGCCGCGTGCGGGGCCCGGTCGGCGACGGCCACCGCCAGCCAGGGCGCGTCGCGCAGCGCGGAGCCCCCGCCCAGCTCGGCGCCGGTCCCCGAGGCCATCAGGAACGCGCCCGCGCCCCTGGCCCGGGCCACCCGCTCCGGGAAGGCGAGCGCGGCGACGAGGGCGGCGGCGTGGTCGTCGCCGGCCGTCGCCGCGCCCGGGGCCCCGGCCGGGGAGGCGCCCCGCGCGGCGGCGTCGCCGGACAGCGCGCGCTCCAGGCGGCCCACCTCCGCGCGCCAGCGGCCCGCGTACGGGTCACCGCCCCGGCGGGCCGCACGCCAGGCCGCCGCCAGGTCGTCCCCGTACTCCCGCGGCGGCTCCTCGCTCAGCAGCGCCACCACCTCGGCGGCCCGCCGCGCGCCCAGCGCCCCGGCGCCGTCCAGCAGCGCACGCGCCAGCCGCGGGTGCAGGCCCAGCCGGGCCGTGCGCCGCCCGCGCGGGGTCGGCCGTCCCGCGGCGTCCACCGCCCCGACGGCCACCAGTACCTCCCGGGCGGCGGCCATGGCCCCGGCGGGCGGCGGGTCCAGCAGCGCCAGCCCGGCGGCGTCCGGGTCGCCCCAGCAGGCGGCCTGGAGCGCGAACGGCGCCAGGTCCGCGATCCGGATCTCGGGGGAGGGGAAGGCGGGCAGCCGGCCGTCCTCCGCCTCGGCCCAGCACCGGTACACCACCCCCGGCGCCTCGCGTCCGGCCCGGCCCGCCCGCTGGCGGCCCGCCGCGCGGGAGGCCCGTACCGTCGCCAGCGCGCCCAGCCCCCGGGCGTGGTCCACCCGGGGCTCGCGGGCCAGCCCGGAGTCCACGACCACCCGTACGCCCGGCACGGTCAGGCTCGACTCCGCGACGGCGGTCGAGAGGATCACCCGGCGGTGCGCCGAGGCGGTCAGCGCCGCGTCCTGCACGGCGGCCGGCGCCCGGCCGTGGACCTGGAGCACCTCGGCGTCCACCCCGGCCAGCTGCCCGGCGACGCGGGCGATCTCCCCGACGCCGGGCAGGAAGCACAGCACGTCGCCGGAACGTTCCGCCAGCGCCCGGCGCACCACCGAGGCCACGTGCGCGAGCTGCGCCGGATCCACCCTCATCCCGTGCGGCGGCCGCACCGGCCGGGCCGGCGGAGCCCACACGGTCTCCACCGGGTACGCGACCCCGGCGGCCTCCACCACCGGCGCGTCCCCCAGCAGCCGGGCCCAGCCGGCCGCGTCGGTCGTCGCCGAGGCCGCCACCAGGCGCAGCTCCGGGCGCAGGGTCTCGCGTACGTCCAGCAGGAAGGCGGCCACCGTGTCGGCGTCCAGGTGCCGCTCGTGGCACTCGTCCAGGACCACCACGTCCACCCCGGCGAGCTCCTGGTCGCGCTGGAGGCGCTGGAGCAGTACGCCGGTGGTCACCACCTCGACGGCCGTGTCCCGGCCCACGACGCGCTCCCCGCGCACGGTGAAGCCCACCGAGCCCCCGACGGCCTCGCCCAGCAGCCACGCCATCCGCCGCGCCGCCGCCCGGGCGGCGATCCGCCGGGGCTCGGCGACGACCACCCGGCGCGGCGGCCCGCCGCCCGTCAGCCCGGCCAGGACGAGCGGCACGAGGGTGGTCTTGCCCGTACCGGGCGGGGCGCACAGCACGGCCGTGCCCCGCTCGTCCAGTGCCGAGACGAGCGCGGGCACGGCCTCCCGCACGGGGAGGGCGTCGAGGGCGGCCTGGCGGATCAAGGGGTCAGTCCCTCTCGCAGACGAAGATCGCGGTGCCCGGGATCAGGTTGCCGCGCAGCGGGGACCAGCCGCCCCACTCCTGGCTGTTCCACTCCGGCCACTGCGGCTCCACGAGGTCCAGCAGCCGGAAGCCGCCCGCGACCACGTCCCGGACGCGGTCGCCGATGGTGCGGTGGTGCTCGACGTAGACGGCGCGGCCCCGCTCGTCCTGCTCGACGTACGGGGTCCGGTCGAAGTAGGAGGCGGAGACGGAGAGACCCGCGGGGCCGGGCTCGTCGGGAAAGGCCCAGCGGATCGGGTGGGTCACGGAGAAGACCCAGCGGCCTCCGGGGCGCAGGACGCGGCGCACCTCGCGCATGACGTTCACCGGGTCGGCGACGAAGGGGACGGCCCCGTACGCCGAGCAGGCGAGGTCGAAGGAGCCGTCGCGGAAGGGGAGCCGGCCGGCGTCGGCCTCGACGAGCGGGACGTCCCCGCCGATGCGCAGGGCGTGCTGGAGCTGGCGGTGGGAGAGGTCGAGGGCCACCGGGCGGGCGCCCTGGGCGGCGAGCCAGCGCGAGCACTGGGCGGCGCCGGCGCCGATCTCCAGGACGTGCTTGCCCTTGAGGGAGGCGGCGGGCCCCAGCAGGGCGGCGTCGGCCTCGTCCAGGCCCTCGGGGCCCCAGACGAAGCGGTCGTCGCCGAGGAAGGCGCCGTGCTCGCTCTGGTACTCGTCGGCGTTGCGGTCCCACCAGCCGCGGCTGGCGCGGCTGCTCTCCGCCTCGCCCGCGTCACGCCGGGTGGCCTCGGCCTCGTCCTCGGCGGTGCTGCCCGCCCCGCGGGCGTCTTCGGGGGCGTAGTCCTCTTGGTTCATGGGGCCCGTCGTCGTAGTCTGCGGATGGCTCGGTGGTCGGGACGGCCGGAAAGTCGTACGGAGTGCTCATCACCGCGTCGCCGCCCACGAATTGCGCCGGTTTTGCGGTGATCTGCCCGCGGTGTGCGCCTTCGCGCATTGACCCTTCCCGGCTGCCCCCGTATGCTACAAGTTGCGCTGCGAGCCTGTGCTCCTCAGACCTAGCAGGCTGCGCTTGCATCTGTTGATGTCCCCTCGGTTTTCGAGGCCCTTCCCCTTCCAGGGGATTCAGGGGCTTCTTTGGCTGTCCGGCTTCTTCGGCAGGTGCCGATAAGGGCTCCCGGCGTAGCAGTACCTACGACTTTCTGTCCGTAACCGGAGCCCTTTCCCACATGACGAGCAGCACCGAGACCACCGCCACCACCCCTCCGCAGGTAGCGGTCAACGACATCGGTAACGCGGAAGCCTTCCTGGCCGCGATCGACGAGACGATCAAGTACTTCAACGACGGCGACATCGTCGACGGCGTCATCGTGAAGGTCGACCGGGACGAGGTCCTGCTCGACATCGGTTACAAGACCGAAGGCGTGATCCCGAGCCGCGAGCTCTCGATCAAGCACGACGTCGACCCGAACGAGGTCGTCAAGGTCGGCGACGAGATCGAGGCCCTGGTTCTCCAGAAGGAGGACAAGGAAGGCCGTCTGATCCTGTCCAAGAAGCGCGCTCAGTACGAGCGTGCCTGGGGCACGATCGAGAAGATCAAGGAAGAAGACGGCATCGTCACCGGCACCGTCATCGAGGTCGTCAAGGGTGGTCTCATCCTCGACATCGGCCTCCGTGGCTTCCTGCCGGCCTCCCTCGTCGAGATGCGCCGCGTCCGCGACCTCCAGCCCTACGTGGGCAAGGAGCTCGAGGCGAAGATCATCGAGCTGGACAAGAACCGCAACAACGTGGTCCTGTCCCGCCGCGCCTGGCTCGAGCAGACCCAGTCCGAGGTTCGCCAGACGTTCCTCACCACCCTGCAGAAGGGTCAGGTCCGCTCCGGCGTCGTCTCCTCGATCGTCAACTTCGGTGCCTTCGTGGACCTGGGTGGCGTCGACGGTCTCGTGCACGTCTCCGAGCTCTCCTGGAAGCACATCGACCACCCGTCCGAGGTTGTCGAGGTCGGCCAGGAAGTCACCGTCGAGGTCCTCGACGTCGACATGGACCGCGAGCGCGTCTCCCTGTCGCTGAAGGCGACGCAGGAGGACCCGTGGCAGCAGTTCGCCCGGACCCACCAGATCGGCCAGGTCGTCCCGGGTAAGGTCACCAAGCTGGTTCCGTTCGGTGCGTTCGTCCGCGTGGACGAGGGCATCGAGGGTCTGGTCCACATCTCCGAGCTGGCCGAGCGCCACGTGGAGATCCCGGAGCAGGTCGTCCAGGTCAACGACGAGATCTTCGTCAAGGTCATCGACATCGACCTCGAGCGTCGCCGGATCTCGCTGTCCCTCAAGCAGGCCAACGAGTCCTTCGGTGCCGACCCGGCGTCGGTCGAGTTCGACCCGACCCTGTACGGCATGGCCGCGTCCTACGACGACCAGGGCAACTACATCTACCCCGAGGGCTTCGACCCCGAGACCAACGACTGGCTCGAGGGCTACGAGACCCAGCGCGAGACGTGGGAGCGCCAGTACGCCGAGGCGCAGGTCCGCTTCGAGCAGCACCAGGCCCAGGTCATCAAGAGCCGCGAGGCCGACGAGGCCGCTGCCGCCGAGGGCGCTGCCGCCCCGGCCGCCGGTGGCAACGCCGGTGCGGGCGTCTCCGGTGGTTCGTACTCCTCCGAGGGTGCGGACGAGACCTCCGGCGCCCTGGCGTCGGACGAGGCCCTGGCCGCGCTCCGCGAGAAGCTGGCCGGCGGCCAGAGCTGATCGCAGCGCATCACACTCCGGTGTGAGCCGAGCTGAACGACGAGGCCCGTCCCCTTCGGGGGGCGGGCCTCGCCGCGTTCCCCGGCCGTGCGCCGGGCCCCGCCGGGCACCGTGAGTCCGGCCGCCGTCGCGTTGCGTTTCTGTTAACACGGCCGAACGGGGAATGGCCGCGCGACCCCGGACGTTCTCCGCAGGGAACACGGCGCGAGGGAGGACTGGTGACGGTGCTTGATCCACAGGGTCTGTACGAATGGGACGCCAAGGGCCTGGCGGTGGCCGACCTGGCGCTGACCCAGGACTCGGCCGGACTGGTCATGCTCTACCACTTCGAGGGGTACATCGACGCGGGTGAGACCGGCGAACAGATCGTCGAGCGGCTCCTCGACACCCTGCCCCACCAGGTGGTGGCCCGCTTCGACGCGGACCGGCTGGTGGACTACCGGGCACGCCGCCCGCTGTTGACCTTCCAGCGCGACCACTGGAGCGACTTCGAGGAGCCCCGCCTGGAGGTGCGCCTGGTCCAGGACGCCACCGGCGCGCCCTTCCTGCTGCTCTCCGGCCCGGAGCCGGACGTGGAGTGGGAGCGCTTCGCCGCCGCCGTCCGGCAGATCGTGGAGCGGCTCGGCGTCCGGCTCTCGGTCAACTTCCACGGCATCCCGATGGGCGTGCCGCACACCCGGCCCGTCGGCATCACCCCGCACGGCAACCGGACCGACCTGATGCCCGGCCACCGCAGCCCCTTCGACGAGGCCCAGGTGCCCGGCAGCGCCGAATCGCTGGTCGAGTTCCGCCTCGCCCAGGCCGGACACGACGTACTCGGCGTCGCCGCGCACGTCCCGCACTACGTCGCCCGCTCCGCCTACCCCGACGCGGCCCTGACCGCGCTGGAGGCCATCACGGCCGCCACCGGGCTGGTCCTGCCGGCCGTCGCGCACGCCCTGCGCACCGAGGCCCACCGGACCCAGACGGAGATCGACCGGCAGATCCGCGAGGGCGACGAGGAACTCGTCAGCCTCGTCCAGGGCCTGGAGCACCAGTACGACGCCGCGGCCGGGGCCGAGACCCGCGGCAACATGATCGCCGAGCCGGCCGAGATCCCCTCGGCCGAGGAGATCGGCCGCGAGTTCGAGAAGTTCCTGGCGGAACGCGAGGGCGAGGCGTAGGCCCCGGCTGTCAGGGGCGCCCGCGCCGCGGTGGTCCCCCCCCCGGGCGGTGTTCCCCGCCGGTGGGACACCGCCTAGGGTGCTGACCATGCTGAAAGTGGGCCTGACAGGCGGAATCGGTGCCGGCAAGAGCGAGGTCTCGCGGCTGCTGGCGGGATACGGGGCGGTCGTCGTGGACGCCGACCGGATCGCGCGGGAGGTCGTCGAGCCGGGCACACCCGGACTCGCGGCCGTCGCGGAGGCCTTCGGGGACTCCGTCCTCACCGCCGACGGACGGCTGGACCGGCCCCGGCTGGGGGCGGTCGTCTTCGCCGACCCGGAGAAGCTCCGCACCCTCAACGCCATCGTGCACCCCCTCGTCGGGGCCCGGTCCGCCGACCTGGAGCGCGCGGCCGGACCCGGCGCGATCGTGGTGCACGACGTACCGCTCCTCACGGAGAACGGCCTCGCGCCCCTGTACGACCTCGTCGTGGTCGTGGACGCGGCCCCCGAAACGCAGCTGGCCCGGCTGACCGCACTGCGCGGGATGACCGAGGAGGAGGCCCGCGCCCGGATGGCCGCCCAGGCCACCCGCGAGCAGCGGCTGGCGGTGGCCACCCTCGTGATCGACAACGACGGGCCGCTGGAGGCGCTGGAGCCGCAGGTGCGCAAGGTCTGGGAAGAGCTGACGGCCAGGGCCGCGGCCAAGGCCCCCACGGAATAGGGGCAGCGGCGGAGGGCGTTGAACGCGCCCGTAGAGGGAAGGAAAGACACCGTGTCCGAAACCACGCCCCCGCCGCCGCCCACCGGACCGGGACCCGGACCCGCTGGATCTCCGGGTTCCGCGAGCCCCGAGACCCACGTCATCGACTACCGTGCCGCCGAGCACCTCCTGGCCGCCCGCGACCCGCGCGGCGCGGTCCGGCTGCTCGACTCCGTCATAGCCGCCCACCCGGAGAACACCGCGGCCCGGCTGCTGCGCGCCCGTGCCTTCTTCGCGGCGGCCCAGCTGCGGCCCGCCCAGCTGGAGTTCGAGCTGGTGCTGGAGCGGGAGCCGGACAACGCCTTCGCCCACTTCGCGCTCGCGCGCACCCACGAGCGGTCCGGGCGCCCCGAGCAGGCCCGCCGGCACTTCCGGCTCGCCGCCGCCCTCGACCCGCAGCCCGAGTACCTCGAAGCGGCCCGCTTCGAGCGCTGAGCCGCGGCCGGCTCAGCGCTCGCGCGGAGGCTCGTACGGGGGCACGTCCGCCCCCGGCTGGTAGTGCGGGCCCTGACGGATGTGCCGGACGACGACGGCCAGGTCGACGGCGGCCAGCAGCGCGACCGCCGCGCAGGCGGCCGCCCACCCGGAACGGCCGGCCAGCGAGAAGGCGGCCGCCCCGCCGGCGGCCCAGATCAGTCCCCACAGGCTCAGCCAGAACCGCAGCCGCAGCGGACTGCGCGCGGTCACCGGCTCGTTCCCGGTACGCATGGCCATCGCCCCATCCCGTACGGAAGCCTCCGTTCCATGCTCCCACCCGGGGCGCGGCGCGGTAAGCGCCGAGACCGGCCGCGGCCGCGGTCAGGGATTGAGCTTGTTCACGGCCGTCGTGGTCGTCTTCTTGAAGGCGGGCACGGGAGCGTCGGGCAGGTTCCCCATCTGGCCCCACTTCACGACCGTCACGGTGGAGCCGTCGCGTCCGATCCCGTACAGGTGCACGCCCGGCTCGGACTCCGGGATCGAGGTGCCCACCCCGTAGACGTGTGCGCCCTCCTCCACGGCCAGCTTTCCGTAGTCCTGCCAGGACGCCGTCCCGCCCGGGTTCGTGCGCAGCCAGTCCGCGGCGCAGGCGGCGACCCGGCGCTCCAGGGTGGCGGCGAGCTTCGCGGCGGCGGCGCCCGAAGCGGTGCGTACGGAGATCTGGACGGCACCGGTGTCGACCTCGGTGCCGAAGTCGCGGTGCCAGCTGCCGGCGGCCGGAAGGACCCCCTCCAGGCAGAAGGGCGCGTTCTCGGGCAGCCCCTTGGTGACCTTGCCCGGGTACCAGGCGGAGGAGGGGTGCGGGGGCAGGTCGGTGCCGTTCAGGAAGCCGGGGGCGGTGGCGGCCGCGGCGGTGCCCGAGGCGGTCAGGGTGAGGGCGGCGGCCGCCGCGAGGGCGGCGGCGGCGAGGGCCGAGGTGCTGGAGCGTCGGAACACGGTGTCTCCCCGTGAGAGGTGCGGTTGCGTACGTCGTGCGGTGCGGCCGGTGGACGACCGCTACGAACAGCCTTCCCGCTCGGGGGGCAGAGGGGCACGGTTTGCGGCGGAACCGGGACACTGGAACGGCTGTACGTGCCGTCACCTGCGGGAACACCCCCGGCATGGGACGGAGTCACGGGAGGGGGAGCCTGATGGGCGAGGCGGAGACCGAGGAATTCGCGCGGCTGATGCGGGAGCTGAAGGAGCGCGCCGGACTGAGTTACGGAACGCTCGCGCGCAAGCTGCACACGAGCACTTCGACACTGCACCGGTACTGCGCGGGGGAGGCGGTGCCGGCGGAGTTCGCCGTGGTGGACCGCTTCGCCCGGACCTGCGGGGCCGCGCGGGAGGAGGCGGTGGACCTGCACCGCGCCTGGCTGCTGGCGGACGCGCGACGCCGGTCGGCGGGCCGGGCCGCACCGGCGGCCGGGGCGGTCGCGGGGGCCGGGGCGGGGGCCGCGTCGGAGGCGGGGTCCGGGGCCGAGGCCGGCGGGTCCGGAGCCGAGCCAGGGGCCGGGTCGGGGGCGGGGTCCGGGGTCGAGGCCGGCGGGTCCGGGTCCGAGCCCGGGGCCGGTGTCACGGGTGGTGCGCCGGCCGGGGCGGGGCGCTGGTACCGGCGGCGGGGTGTGGCGGTGGGCGCGGCCGGGGCGGCGGCGCTCTCGGTGGCCGTCGCGGTCCTGGTGGCGGCCGGGCCCGGGCCGCGCACCCCCGGGGCGGGCCCGGCCGGGGCCGCCGGTCCCACGACCGGGCCCGCCTCCGTGACGGCCGGGCCGGCGGGCACGCCGAGCGGGCGGGCGAGCACACCCCCGGCGACGTCAACGCCCGCGCCGGTGCCCTCAGGGAGCACCGGCACCGACCCCGGCACCGGCCCCGGCTCGGGTGCCGGCGCGGCGGCGCCTTCGCCGGCCCCGCCGGCCGGGCCGGTGGCGACACCGCTCAAGGCGGCCGTCCGCTCCCACGTGTGGGCCGCCGGCTGTGACCACGCCTACCTCTCCGGGCGGACCCCGGAGTCCGTCCCCGCGCCGCCCGTGGAGGCGGACGCGCCCGCCTGGGCCCGGGCCCAGCGGGCCGTGCACGCCGGGACCCAGACCGTCGAGGTGACCCTGCACGGCACCGGGGAGGGGGCCGTGGTGCTCCAGGGGCTGGAGGTACGGGTGGACGCACGGCGGACCCCGCCGCCCTGGAACGTGTACCAGATGTCCCCGGGCTGCGGCGGCGGCCTCACCCCGGCCGGCTTCGCGGTGAACCTGGACGCGCCGAGGCCGCTGGCCCGGCCCGTCGCGGGCAACGACGCCGGCACCCGGCTCCCCGCGCCGGCCTTCCCGCTGCGCGTCTCGGCCACCGATCCGGTCGTGCTCCGGGTCACGGCGGCCGCCACGGGCTGCGACTGTGACTGGCACCTCGAACTGCGGTGGAGCGGGCCCGGCGGGTCCGGCACCCTCCGCCTCGACGACGACGGCGTCCCCTGGCGCACCAGCGCCGCGGCGGGCCGGCCCGAGTACGGCTTCGCCGGCGAGCTGGGCCGCTGGGCGCGCTGACCGCGCCAGCGCGCCCAGAGAGCCGGCCCGCTGGGCGCGCTGACCGCGCCCCCCTCCGGCCGGGCGTATGCGCTGGTCAGCGGCGTTGTCAGTGGGCGCGCCTAGACTCGGGTGCAGTGGATCCGCCATGACCGGGCGGAGCCGAGCACCAGGGAGGGGGACCCCGTGACCGCGCAGCCGCCGCCGCAGCCGTCGTTGCTGCGCCGCGCCGCCGTGTTCCTCCCCGCCGCCGTACCCCGGGAGGGACGGGTGGCGTTCTGGTGCCCCGAGGGAGACCCCCTGCCCGAGCTGGGGACCCCGCATCCGCTGAAGGTGGTCCGGGCCCACGGGGACGGCGTCCGCACGCGTACCGTGCCCGCGGTGGCGCTGTCGGTGGCCGCCGCCCTGCCCGTGCTGGTGCGGGCCGCCGGCAGCCCCGCCGCGCATCCCGCCACCCGCGCCTGGGGCACCGCCGCCACGCAGGCGCTGGCCCTCGCCGCGCGCGGCCGCCTGCTGCCCGGGCTGACCGCCGACGGGGTCGACGCCTGGCGTGCCGGGCCGCTGGACGCCGAGGACGTCGGGTACCTGCGCGCCGTCGCGGCCGCCCTTCCGTACGAGGGGTACGCCACCCCGCTCGCCGGACGCCGGCCGACCGCGCTGCCCGAGCCGGAGGCCCTGGTCCGGGCCTTCCTCGACGCCGTCGCCGATGTGCTTCCGCGTACGCCGGCCGCGCCCTTCGCCACCGGGCGGCCGTTCGCCGCCGTGGAGCCGCAGCGGGTGCCGGGGATACGGGAGTGGGCCGCGCAGGTCGCGGCCGGTGCCGACGCCGGGGTGGGGATCTCGCTCCGGCTGGACCTGTCCTCCTTCCGCCTCTTCGACGAGGCCGAGCCGGAGGACGTCCGCCGCGCCGGAGCCGCCGTGGTCCAGGTGCACAGCCTCGCCGACCCCACCCTGATCGCCGACGCCGGACAGCTCTGGGCCGGGACGGCGGGCGCCGGCTTCGGCCCGCGCGCCCGGATCGACGCCGTGCTCGCGCTGCGCCGCGCGGCCAGGGTCTGGCCGCCGCTGCTGCGCCTGATCGACCAGCCGGTGCCCGACGCCCTCGCGCTGTCCGATCCCGAGCTGGAGGACCTGCTCGGCACCGCCGCGACCCGCCTGGCCGCCGCCGGGGTCCTCGTGCACTGGCCGCGCGAGCTGGCCCGTACGCTCTCCGCGACCGCCGTCGTACGGCCGGCCGCGCCCGGGTCCGCGACCGACGGCACCGCCTTCTTCGACGCGGCCGCCCTGTTCTCCTTCTCCTGGGAGCTGGCCCTCGGCGGGGACCGGCTCACTCCGGGCGAGATGGACGCGCTCGCGCAGGCCCACCGGCCCGTGGTGCGGCTGCGCGACCAGTGGGTGCGGGTCGACCCCGAGCTCGTGCGCAGGGCGCGCAAGCGGGAGCTGGGCCTGCTGGACCCGGTGGACGCGCTGGCCGCCGTACTCACCGGCACGGCCGAGGTGGACGGCGAGGCGGTACCCGCGGTACCCGTGGGGGCGCTGGCCGCCCTGCGGGACCGGCTCGCCGGCGAGCCGGCCGCGGTCGCGCCGCCCGCGGGCCTGAAGGCGACCCTGCGGGACTACCAGCTGCGCGGGCTGGCCTGGCTGGACCTGATGACCTCCCTGGGGCTGGGCGGCTGCCTCGCCGACGACATGGGCCTGGGCAAGACCGTCACGCTGATCGCCCTGCACCTGCACCGGGCCCGTCCCGAGCCCACCCTCGTGGTCTGCCCGGCGTCCCTGCTGGGCAACTGGCAGCGGGAGATCGAGAAGTTCGCCCCCGGCACCCCCGTGCGCCGCTTCCACGGCGCCGGCCGCAGCCTCGACGGAGTGGGCGGGGGCTTCGTGCTCACCACGTACGGGACGATGCGCGCGGCGGCCGCCCGGCTGGCCGGGCACAGCTGGGGCATGGTCGTCGCGGACGAGGCCCAGCACGTGAAGAACCCCCACTCGGCCACCGCGAAGGCACTGCGCACCATCCCCGCCCCGGCCCGCGTGGCCCTCACCGGGACGCCGGTCGAGAACAACCTCTCCGAGCTGTGGGCCCTGCTCGACTGGACGACCCCGGGACTGCTGGGCCCGCTCACCGCCTTCCGGGCCCGGCACGCCCGCCCGGTCGAGCACCAGCAGGAGGAGGACGGGGGCAACGAGGCGGCGGTGGCCCGGCTGGCCGCCCTCGTCCGGCCGTTCCTGCTGCGCCGCAAGAAGTCCGATCCCGGCATCGCGCCCGAGCTTCCCCCCAAGACGGAGACCGACCACCCGGTGTCCCTGACCCGGGAACAGGTCTCCCTGTACCAGGCCGCGGTGGACGAGGCGATGGCCGTGATCGAGGGCAGCGAGGGCATCGGGCGGCGCGGCATGATCATGAAGTTGCTGGCCTCGCTCAAGCAGATCTGCAACCACCCCGCGCAGTACCTGAAGGAGCAGGACGTGCCGGGGGCCGGTCCCCGCATCGCGCACCGCTCGGGCAAACTCGCCCTGCTGGACGAGCTGCTGGACACGATCCTGGCCGAGGACGGCTCGGTCCTGGTCTTCACCCAGTACGTGACCATGGCCCGGATCCTGGAGCGCCACCTCACCGACCGGGGCATCCCCTCGCAGCTCCTGCACGGCGGTACCCCCGTCCCGCGGCGCGAGGAGCTCGTCGACCGCTTCCAGTCCGGCGAGGTCCCCGTCTTCCTGCTGTCCCTCAAGGCCGCGGGCACCGGCCTCAACCTGACCCGCGCCGGACACGTGATCCACTACGACCGCTGGTGGAACCCGGCCGTCGAGGAGCAGGCCACCGACCGCGCCTACCGCATCGGCCAGACCCAGCCCGTCCAGGTCCACCGCATCATCGCCGAAGGCACCGTGGAGGACCGCATCGCCGAACTGCTGGAGAGCAAGCGGGCCCTGGCCGATGCCGTCCTCGGCTCCGGCGAGTCGGCGCTGACCGAGCTGACCGACCGTGAGCTGGCCGATCTCGTCTCCCTGCGGAGGCCGGCGTGATCACCGCGCGGGACGACCGCCGCCGCACCTTCGAGACCGTGCCCGCCGGGGCGGCGGCCGCGACCTGGTGGGGCCGGGCCTGGGTGGCCGCGCTGGAGGAGCGCGCGCAGGACGCCGCCCGCCTCCAGCGCGGTCAGGCCTACGCCGCCGAAGGCCATGTCGACGCCGTGACGGTCACCCCCGGCCGGATCGTGGCCTACGTCCGGGGCAGCCGGGCCCGCCCCTACCGCACCGAACTGTCCCTGCCCGCCTTCGCGGACGCCGAGTGGTCCGCGCTGCTGGAGGCGCTGGCCGCCGACCCCTCGGCCCTCGCCGCGCTGCTGGAGCGGGAGGTCCCGCAGTCCCTCGCGAACACCCTGCTGCCCGGCGCGGGGGAGCTCGGGGCGCGCTGCTCCTGTCCGGACACGGTGCGGCCGCCCTGCAAGCACGCCGCGGCCCTCTGCTACCGGGCGGCCCGGCTCCTCGACGCCGACCCCTTCGTCCTGCTGCTCCTGCGTGGCCGCGGTGAGCGCGAGCTCCTCGACGAACTGGCCCGGCGAAACGCCGCCCACGCGGCGCGCGAACAGCCCGGTGCCGCACCGGACTTCCCCGGCGTCCCGGCCCGCGCGGCGCTCGCCCGGACCAGCCGGCCCCCACTGCCCGCCCCGCTCCCCGCACCGGCCGCCGCGGGGCCGCCGCCGGCCTACCCAGCCGATCCGGCGGCGCCCGATCCGCTGGCGCTGGAGCAGCTCGCCGGTGACGCGGCCGCCCGCGCGCTGGCCCTGCTCGGCACGGCCGAGGACCCCATCGCCGGGCTCACCCTCTGGCAGGACGCCGTCCGGCTGGCCTCGGCGCACCCCACCTCCGGCCTCACCGGCACCGCCCGCGCCCTCTACCGCGACCTGGCCCGGGCGACCGGCCGCAGCACCACGGACCTGGCCCGCGCCGCCGCGGCATGGCGGCAGGGGGGCCTGCCCGCGCTCACCGTCCTCGAAGAGCCCTGGGACCCCCCGGCAGGGCCCTTCGACCGGGCCCGCCCCGCGCTGCTCGCCGCGGGCCAGGGTTCCTTCCGCCCCGAGCGCAACCGCCTCACCGCCCGCACCCGTCAGCTCCGTCTGAGCCGTGAGGGCCTCTGGTACGCCTACGAGTCCCGCCCGGAGGCCGCCGACTGGTGGCCCACCGCCGGCCCGTCCCCGGACCCGGTTACCGCCCTGCTGCGCTGACCTCCCCCGCCCAGGCGGTGAGGGCGGCGAAATCCCGTTCGCGCAGTCCGTGGCGGGGGTGGACGCGCAGCAGGAGGCTCGGAGCCGGGTGGTGGGAGGAGACCCAGGCACGGTCCTGCGGGGTGATCATGTCGTCGACCCACGCGAAGGGCCGGCCGGCCGCCCAGTCGAGCAGCGGGCGGGTCTTCCAGGAGAGGCCGTCGGGGTCCCGGGCGAAGAGCTCCGGCCACTCCACCACGGGCAGGTCGCAGGGGAGCCCGATGTGCGGGGAGATCAAGGTGTTGGCCTGGTGCGTCCAGGCCGTGGCCCAGGCGAGGTCGAAGGGCAGGGCCCGCAGCCGGGCGCCGTGGGAGGGATGGAGGCGCACCCGGACACCGCGCCGGGCCTTGCGGGACTCCGGGTCGCGGTAGGAGAGCCAGACGTCCGGGCGCATCCGGTGGCTCGTATAGCCGCGCAGGCCGGCGAAGAGGGACCGGAACGGATTCAGCGGGCCGTCGACGTCGAGCAGCAGGAGCGGTCGTTCAGTCATGAAGTAGGCACTACCCAGTACACGATGGAGTGAAATGCCTACCGGCGCTATAACCCGAACGGGTCTACCACGTTGTTTCCGGTGCGGGCTCGATGCCCCTGGAACCCCTCCGGAAAGCAGGAAACTGATGCGTCACACTCGTCGGAATGGCTTGATCGCGGTGATGGTCGCGGGTGGCGGACTGGCGGTCGCGGGGGTGGGCGGTCTCGCGCACGCCGACGCCGAAGCGGGCGGGCAGACCGAGCGCTCCCCGGGGCTGCTCTCCGGGAACCTGGTGCAGCTGCCCCTGCACACCCCGGTGAACGTGTGCGGGAACACCGTGAGCGTGGTCGGTGTGCTCAACCCGGCGGCGGGCAACGGCTGTACGAACGCGGCACCGGGTGGCGGGAACGCGGACCCGCGGCCCTCCCATCCGTCGAAACCGGGATCGGGGAACGGGGGAGGCGCGGTGGCCGAGGGAGGGGCGAAGGGTTCCCCCGGGGTGCTGTCGGGCAACGGTCTCCAGCTTCCCGTCGATCTCCCGCTGAACGTCAGCGGGAACTCCGTGAACGTCGTCGGCGTCGGCAACGGCTCCCACGGGAACACCGCCGTGAACGGCGGGACCCCGCCCGGCGGGAAGCCTGCGCAGCCGCCCGCCGCGCAGCCGCCGGTCTCCCCGCGGCCGGTGACCCCGCCCGCCGCGACCGCCCCCTCCACTGCGGGACAGGACCCCACGGCCCTGGCCCGCACCGGCTCCGACGGGCTCGGCTACCTGCTGCCCGGCAGCGGCGCCCTGCTGCTCGGCGGAGCACTCCTCTACCGCCGCTTCCGGCTCAACTGACGTTCCCCGCGCGCCAGCCGTCCAGGACGGCGTCGATCCGCGCCGCCAGCCGGGCCCGCGCCGCGAACCGTGGCACCCCCGCCATCAGCAGCGCGTCGTACTCGGTGTCGGTGTGCCGCACGGCGGCCCGCACCGCCACCGACACCGCCTGCTCGTCCAGTGCCCGGCCGGCGGCGGTACGCCCGACCCGGCCGCTGCCGCGCACCGAGGCGTGGGCGGCGATCGCCTGCGCGCGGTCGGGCGGGCAGCCGGGGAACAGCCGCCGTATCTCGGCGGCGAAGGCCGCGGTGAAGCGGACGTCCTCGGCCGCGCGGCGCAGCCGGTCGCGTTCCCGGCGGCGGGCCCGGGCATCGGCGTCGGCCAGGCAGGCGCGCTCGGCGCGGGCCAGCGCGGCGTCCTCCACCAGCAGCCCCTGGCGTTCGTAGCGGCGGCGGCCCCTGTGCCGGCGCACCACGACGGCATGCAGCGAACTGCCTTCCCGCGCCCGGCGGGTGAGCGCCGCGTCGCCGCGCGGCAGGTACACGAGATGGCCGAGGCCGGCGCAGTCCAGGCAGCGGGGCACCCCGGATTCACGGACGAGGAGCCGTAGCGGTCCCCGTCGGCAGGCGGCGCAGTGGATCGGCTTCTGTGACTCGAAGACGACGAGACTCATGCCGTTGTGATACCGCTTGTCCGCCCCTCTATCACCTTGCGGAGTAAGGTCGTTGGTCTTTCATTAAATCCGACTGGAACTCGTGAGGTTCGTCTACCGTGAGCCGACGGCAAGGAGGGGCACATGGGTGGACGACAGGCGACGGTACGGCGCCCGAGGGCGTCGGGAGCCCCGAGAGCGGCGGTGCCCTCGGGCCTCACCGGCCGGGAGGTCGTCATACCGCCCGGCGGCTGCACGGGATGGCACTACCACCACGTGCCGCTCATGGCGGTGGTCAAGTCCGGTACCCTGACCCGTTTCCTGGCCGACGGCACCGTGGAAGTGCACCCGACGGGGGCCACCTTCGTCGAACCGGCGGGCGCCGACAACGTACACCTCGGCCGCAACCTCGGCTCCCGGCCCGTGGTCCTCCAGGTGACCTGCGGCCTGGCCGAGGACGACCCCTGGTCGGTGCCCGCCCCGGCCCCGCTCGACGCCGTACCCTGCCGCTGCCCCGAGGACCCCCGGTGCGCCGCTCAGACCAGTCGGCGTATCTCCCCGCGCACCCGGTAGAAGCCCCCGCCGGCCGCATGCAGGCCGTCCACCACGTACCGCGCTCCGGGCTCCCGGATACCGCGCGGGAACTGCACGTTCCAGCCGTGCTCGAAGCCCTCCGAGACCACCTGCACCCGCATCCGCCCTCCCTGCTGGACGCACTCCACCACCACACCGCCGGCCGGGACCGAGGCCACCGAGACCGTCGCCACCGCCGAGGCGGAGGCCGCCGGGGTGAAGACCGGCAGGGCCGCCGCCGACTTCACGTCCACCGCGGTCGGGACGGAACCCTGCTGCGCCGCGGCGATCGCCGCCTCGCTCGCGTCCACGCACACCAGTGAACCGTCCGTGGTGACGAGGTAGAGCCGCTCGTCCAGGTACTGCATCGAGAGCGCGGAACCGCCACCCGTGCCCAGCTTCCACAGCCGCCGCCCGTCGGCGTCGAAGCAGTACACCGAGGAGGACGAGTCCCCGGCGAAGACGTGACGGCCGTCCGGAGAGGTCGCACACGAGTACACCGCCGCGTCGCACGGGTACGAGGCCTCGACCCGGCCCGTCGCCTTCGACAGGCGCTGCACGGTGTTGCGTACCGTGCCCGCGTACACGGCGTGCTCCTCCTGCCAGCCGAACAGCACCCCGCCGGGCGTCGCCGTGTGCCACAACTGGCCGGTGCCGTCGGCCGCGTATGCCGTCACACCGCCGCTGTGCCCGTGGTACACGGCCCGCTCGTCCGCCCGGACCATCCAGGCGCCGGTCCCCGAGGACTTACGGGACCACTGGTGCTCGTCCTCGTGGTCGATGACCGTCAGACCGCCGCCCGCGTCCGAGACGTTGAGCACGCCCTCGTGGATGTCGAGCCAGTAGATGTCCATGTCCGCGGCTATCCCGTACGCCCCGAACGGCACCTTCGAGGACAGGTCGTACACCGTGCCGTCGTCACAGCCCGCGTATATCCAGAACTCGTCCGCGACCAGGCACTTCACCCCGTCCGGCAGGGAGTAGCGGGCCAGTACCTCACCGCCGTGGCTCACCGTGTAGACGTCCCCCGCCTGGTTGCCGACCCAGCAGCGGTCCTCGTCCACATGGATGCCGAAGGCCGAGGAACCGGTACGGAAGCGCCACAGCACCGGCGCCACCGCGCGGGCCGTCGACGGCGCCGAGGCCACCTGCCGCCGGGTGACCGAGCGGGCGGCGCGCGCCCCCCGGACCGCCGGGGCGTACCCCTTGCGGACCTTCTCGCCGATCTTCTTGGCGGCGGCCGCGCGGGCCTTCTCCGCCGTGGGGAAGGAGGAGCTCTGCAGCTGGCCGGCCGCGCCGATGCGGCCGTAGCGCACCGAGACGGCGGTGCCGTCGACGGTCACCTCGTAGAACTTGTGCGCCGCGCCGTCCTCCTGCGACAGCTCCAGATACGTCGTCTCCCGAGCCATGACAGACCCCTCCCCAAGAACAGGGCCGCCGGCTCCTGTCCACCGGTGATCCCTCGTGAAAAACGTTAGGGCGCACCACTGACAATGGGCCGGTGAAGCTGGAAGCGATCACCTGGCAGCGGATGGCCGAGCGGCTCGCCGGTCATCTGGACGACTCCCGCGGCCCCGCGGCCGAGGAGCGCACGTGGCAACGCGTCGGCATCGACGGCGCGCCGGCGGCCGGTACCGGGGTCCTCGCGGGCGAGCTCGCCGACGCGCTGCGCTCGCGCGGGCGGTCCGTGCTCGTGGTCGCGGCCGGGGACTTCCTGCGGCCGGCGTCGCTGCGGTTCGAGTTCGGGCGCGAGGACGTGGACGCGTACCTGGGGGGCTGGTACGACACGGGCGCGCTGTGGCGGGAGGTGTTCGGCCCGACGGATCCCGGCGGCAGCGGGCGGGTGCTGCCGGACCTGTGGGACCCGGTCCGGGACCGGGCGACCCGCAGCCCGTACGCCGAACTCCCGCCGGGCGGCGTGCTGGTGGTCCACGGGCCGCTGCTGCTGGGGCACTGGTTCCCGTTCGACCTGAGCGTCCACATCAGCCTCTCCGAGGGGGCGCTGGCGCGGCGCACGGAGGAGGCGCAGCGGTGGACGCTGGCGGCGTTCGCCCGCTACGAGAGGGAGACCGGCCCGGGGACGGCCGCGGACGTCCTGGTCCGCGCGGACGACCCGCGGCACCCGGCCTGGACGGGTGTGCGGTAGTCCCGGTCCGAGCCGTAGCCCCCGGGCCGGGCCGCTACGGGCGGCCGCCCAGGCGGGTGACCGCGCCGGCCGCCGCGCGGCAGCCGGCGCGGGCCGATTCCGCCGGGCCGGCCCCCGAGAGCCGGGCCGCCAGGAAGCCGCCGGTGAAGGCGTCCCCGGCGCCCGTGGTGTCCACCGCCTCCGCCGGCTCCGCCTCGACCTCGGCGGTGATCCGGCCGTCCTCCGCGACGAGCGCTCCGCCAGGGCCCCGGGTGACCACCACCAGCGGCACCCGGCGGCTGAGCTCCTCCGCAGCCCGGGCCGGGTCCCGTACGCCGGCCAGCAGCCGGGCCTCGTCCTCGTTCGGCAGGAGCACGCCGGCCCCGGCCACGGCCGCCAGGAAGCGCTCGGGGCCGAGCCCGGCCAGGAACCCCGCAGAGGCGGGGTCGACGCTGACGGGCACCCCGCGGGTCCGGGCGGCCCGCAGCGCGACCAGGGCCAGCTCCCGGCTGCTGTCCGAGAAGAACAGGTAGCCCGACAGGTGCAGGTGCCCGGCACCGTCCAGCAGGGCCGGCACCCAGTCGGCGGGGCACAGCCGCAGCGAGGCCCCGCTGTCGGTCAGGAAGGTCCGCTCCGCGTCCCCGCCGACCAGCGCCACCACCGTCCCCGTCGGCTCCGCCGGGTCCACCACCAGCAGGGGCCGTACTCCCGCGTCGACCAGGGCCCGCTCGTGCCAGTCGGCCGACTCGCACCCCACCCGCGCGAGGAGACGTACCTCCGAGGTGCCCGCGCGGGCCGCCCAGCAGGCCGCGTTGGCGCCGGCCCCGCCCGGGAGGGTGCGGATGCGGGCGGTGGTGTCGGTGGCCGGGGCCAGGGGACCGCGGTGCACCGCCACCACGTCCGTCACCACGTCGCCGACCACCAGCAGGGCGGCCGTCACGCGCGGGCCGCCCAGGCCCGGGCGATTTGGGCGCCGAGCCGCACGTTGCCCCGGACCGCCGCCAGGTTCGCCTCCAGCGAGGCGCCGCCGGTCGCGCGCACCAGGAACCCCAGCAGGAACGGGGTCACCGCCTGCCCCGTGATACCCCGCTCGCGGCACTCGGCCAGGGCCTCGGCCAGGGCCCGGTCGTGGAGCGCCGGATCCAGCTGCTCCGCCTCCGCCACCGGATTGGCGACGATCAGCGCCGCCTCGGGTCCGCCGAGGCCGTCCTGGGCGGCCATCACCGCCGCCACCTCCTCAGGCTCCCGCACCGTCCAGTCGACCGGCTCTCCCGAGTCGGTCAGGTAGAAGCCGGGGAAGCGGTCCGTCCGGTAGCCCAGGACGCCGACGCCGAGGGTTTCGAGGCGCTGGAGCGTGGCCGGCACGTCCAGGATCGACTTCACCCCCGCGCACACCACCGTGATCCGGGTCCGGGCGAGCAGCGACAGGTCCGCCGACTCGTCCTGCGAGAGCGTCCACTCGCGGTGTACGCCGCCCAGCCCGCCCGTGGCGAACACCCGCAGCCCCGCCCGCGCGGCCAGGAAGGCCGTAGCCGACACCGTCGTCGCCCCGGTGGCGCCCGTGGCGAGGGCGGGCGCGAGGTCCCGGTGGCCCAGCTTGCGCACGCCCTCGCCCGTCGCGATCCGCTCCAGCGCGGCCTTGTCGAGGCCCGCCCGGGCCACCCCGTCCAGCACGGCGACGGTCGCCGGGACCGCGCCCTCCGCCCGGACCAGGTCCTCCAGCTCCAGACCCGTCTCCAGATTGCTGGGACGCGGCAGACCGTGCGAGATGATCGTCGACTCCAGGGCGACGACGGGCCGGCGGGCGGCGAGCGCCTCGCGTACCTCTTCCGACAGGACCGGTCCCCCGGACAGGGGTGCAGTTGCTCTGTGCTGTGGCATGTCCCCATCCCTGGCACGGGACTCACGCCGCCAAACGCGCCCCTCCCGCTCCGGCGCGAACCCGTCCGGGCGGCGCGCCCGGAAGGGCCGCTCCCGGACCGGGCCCTCCACCGGGCCGCACACCATGCGGTGCCCCGCGCCGGCCACCGTGCCGCCCGCCGCGGACGTGGGCGCCGCTCTGGCCGAAAGCCGCCGGGTCCCGCGCCCGGGGCCGCCTGCCCCCGGGCTGCCCGGGGAGGGGAGGTCGCGGTACCTGCGGCAAGGGGCTCCGGCGAGCCCGTCGCCGGCGGGAGCGGGCCGGTGGAGCCGCCCGCGCTCCGGCCCGCGGCGCTGACGCGCTCGACGGAATGACGCGCCGGAGGCGCCCGGGCTGGACGCTCTGGTCACCCCGTGAGCGGGGCGGCGGCCCTACGCTGGCGCACCATGAGCACCCGTCACCACGAAGCGCCCGCCTCCTTCGCCGTGTCCGTCGCGGACCTCCCCGACGCCGAGCTGGAGCCCGAGGAGCTCGACCCCGCGCAGATCGTCTCCGGCACCCCGGTCGTGACCGGGAAGGTGTTCTGGGAGTCGGCGGACGGCTCGCAGGTCCGGGGGATCTGGCAGATCACCCCCGGGGTGGTCACCGACACCGAGGCCGACGAACTGTTCGTGGTGGTCAGCGGCCGCGCCACCATCGAGGTCGAGGGCGGCGCGGGCTTCGAGGTGGGACCGGGCTCGGCCTGTGTGCTGAGGAAGGGCGACCGGACCACCTGGACGGTCCACGAGACGCTCCGCAAGGCCTACCACATCAACTGCTGAGACCCCCCGGCTCCGTGCGTGCCGGATGCCGCCGGGCGGTGAACAGGGCGAGCGCCGCCATCGGCAGCAGCAGGGCCGCGCTGATCGCGTTGAGCCAGCCGTAGCCGGCCTGGGACATGATCAGCCCGGCGGCCGCCCCGCCCACGGCGGCTGCGGTGTTCATCGTCAGGTCGCCCAGGCCCTGCACGGCGGCCCGCGCGGCCTGCGGTACCGAGTCGGTCAGCAGCGCCGAGCCGACGACGATCCCGGCGGACCAGCCGAGTCCGAGCAGGAAGAGGCCGGCCGCGCTCTGGGCGTGGTTCCCGCCGGCCGTGCCGGCGAGCAGGGCGGCGATGGACAGCAGCCCGGCGGTGAGCCCGATGACGGACAGCCGGCCGAGCCGGTCGGCGAGCCAGCCCATGACGGGGGAGAAGGCGAACATGCCCGCGATGTGGCCGCTGATCACCAGGCCGATGAGCCGCAGGTCGGCGCCGTGGTGACCGAGGTCGACGGGGGTCATCACCATGATCGACACCATGGCGGTGTGTGATACGGCGACGGTGAGCAGCGCGAGCCGGGCCCGCGGTGAGGCCTTGACGGCGGCGACGCCGGCGCGCAGCGAGCGGGCCTGCCGGGACTGCTCGCCGGAACCGGCCAGGGCCCGGGCGGTCAGCAGCGGGTCCGGCCGCAGGAACACGGCGAGCAGGGCGCCGGTGAGTACGAAGACGGCGCCGGCCCATACGAAGGGTCCCGCCGTCTGGGGTATGGAGGTGCCGGCGAAGCTGTCGCTGGCGGGGGCAGAGAGGTTGGGGCCGAGCACCGCGCCCAGGGTGGAGGCCCAGACGACCAGCGAGATCGCCCGGGCCCGCCGGTCGGGCGCGGCGAGGTCGGTGGCGGCGAAGCGGGCCTGGAAGGTGGCGCAGGAGGCGGCGCCGAAGGCGGCCATGCCGACGAGCAGCAGCGGGAAGCTGTCGACGACGGCGGCCAGGACGACCAGGGCCGCGCCGATCGCGCCGATCGCGTACGCCACCACCAGCCCCCACCGGCGCCCGCGCGCGGTCATCAGGGCGGCGAGCGGCAGCGAGAACAGCGCGGTGCCGATCACGGCGGCGGTGGACGCGACCCCGGACAGGGCCTCGGTGCCGCTGATCTCGGTGGCCAGTACGGGGGCCAGGGCGACGCTGATCGGCACGCCCAGGCCGCCCAGCATCTGGCTGGTCATCAGCACGGCGGAGGTCCGGCGCTGGAGCCGGGGCAGCGCCGCCGCGTCGACGGGCGCGGGCGTGGCCTTGGTGCCGGCGGAGGTTCCGGGAGCGGCGCTCACGCCCGGCACCGCCGTCGCGGGGGTTCGGCGGAGGCGGACGGTATGAGGCCTGGTGCGGCAGGAGTGGTCACGGCGGCAGTTTCCCACCGTCGGGCGCGCGGGGGAACCGCGTATCGCGGTCCGGGGTCCCGCCGCCACCCGCTGTCACCCGCGTGACGGCGCGCGCGGCTCAGAACAGGGGCTGCGGGAGCACGCCCTCCAGCGCGAGCAGGATCCGCTTGGTCTCCACCCCGCCCCCGAAGCCGCCGATGCCCCCGTCGTTCTCGACCACGCGGTGGCAGGGCACGACCACGGGCAGGGGATTCGAGCCCATGGCGTTGCCCACGGCCTGGGCCGCCCCCGGCTGCCCGGCCCGGGCGGCCAGCTCCCCGTACCCGACGACCGATCCGTACGGCACCGAGCGGTCGAGCTCCAGCAGCACCTGCCGGTTGAAACCGGAGCTGAGCCGCCAGTCCAGCGGCAGCTCGAAGCGCCGCAGCGAACCGGCGAAGTAGGCGGCCAGCTGGCGTATCGGCTCGGCCAGCAGCGCCTCCTCGCCCGGGTCCGGCCGCCACGCGTCGGCGCCGAGCCGGGAGACGAGCGAGCCGATCATCCGGCCGGCCCGGTCCGGGCGCGCGTGGAACTCGACCCGGACCAGACCCTCGGGGGTCGCGGCCAGGAGCAGGGGACCGATGTCGCTGGGCACGACGGTCCATTCGAGGTGCGGCCCGCGGGGCCGCTCGGTGCTGTCCACGTCCCCACCGTACGGCCCGCCACCGACAGCGCGGACGGGCTCGCGCACGCCACCGCCGCGCCGGGCCCTCAGAAGCCGAGCGCGGCGTTGCGCACCACGTCGGGCGCGTTGGTGATGATCCCGTCCACGCCCATGTCGCGGACCTTGCGGGCCGTGGCCGCGTCGTCCACGATCCAGGTGTCCACCTCCATGGCCCTGCCGTGGGCCCCCAGCAGGCCGTGCACCGCCGTCACCCATTCCGCGGAGATCGTGGTGTGCCACGGGTTGATCCGGTCCGTGAACCGCGCGTAGCGCGGCAGCTCGGCCACGGGCGGGGTGCCCAGGAAGGCCGTCACCAGGCCGGGGTGCAGTTCGTGGACGGTGCGTACGGAATCGGCGCTGAAGCTCTGTACCACCAGGCGGTCCGGGACGTGGTCCTCGTCCAGCCAGCCGGTCTCGTCCAGGAGCTCCAGCGTCTCCTCCTCGATCCCCGGGTAGAGCTCCGGCTTCTTGATCTCCAGCAGCAGCTTCTGCCGGTTCTCCTCGACCCGCTCCAGGTACGCGCGCAGGGTCGGTACCCGGGCGCCCGCGAAGCGGGGGGCGAACCAGCTCCCCGCGTCCAGCCGCCCGATCTCCTCCGCCGTGAAGTCCCTGACCCGCCAGGGCCTGCGGTCGGGGAAGACCTGCTCGACGTCGGTGGTGCGGGCGAGGGTGTCGTCGTGGATCACCACCAGCTCGCCGTCCCTGGTCCGCTGGACGTCGTTCTCGACCCAGTCGAAGCCCAGCCGCCTCGCCAGGTCGACCGCTTCGAGGGTGTTCTCCGGGGCGTAGGCGGACGCGCCCCGGTGGGCGTACACGACGGGGCCCAGGACGCCGCGCGCGGCATCGGGGGAGCCGGGGCCGGCGGCGGCCGGGGAGGCCGTCCCGCCCAGCACCGTGAGGGTGAGGCCCAGGATCGCGGCTGCGGCCGCGGTGGCGGGTCGGACGTACATGTGCTTTCTCCTCGGGTCGTGAGCCCTGTTCCTGCGTCAGACGGGCGCGGAGCGGCAGACGTTGCGGCGATGCACTTCACGGCGGAGCGTTCACCGCGATCATGGGCTCGAAGATCACCGGGCCGCCACCGAACTACGACAAACAGACCGGAAAGGAGGAGATCCACTCCGCCCGCCGGACCTGTGGAGGGGGCCATGGCCCCGTCGGGAGGGCGTGAGTGTCAGTGCGGGGTCGTACGGTGGACTCATGCGGCCCGTATCGAAGATCGAACGCACGGTGGCACCCTTTGAGGTCGTCAGCCCGTACCAGCCCAGCGGTGACCAGCCGGCGGCCATCGCCGAGCTGGAGAAGCGCATCCGCGCAGGTGAGAAGGACGTCGTACTGCTCGGCGCGACGGGCACGGGCAAGTCCGCGACCACGGCCTGGATGATCGAGAGGCTCCAGCGCCCCACGCTGGTGATGGCGCCGAACAAGACGCTGGCCGCCCAGCTGGCGAACGAGTTCCGCGAGCTCCTGCCGAACAACGCCGTCGAGTACTTCGTCTCGTACTACGACTACTACCAGCCCGAGGCCTACGTACCGCAGTCGGACACCTACATCGAGAAGGACTCCTCGATCAACGAGGAGGTCGAGCGGCTGCGCCACTCCGCGACGAACTCGCTGCTGACCCGGCGCGACGTGATCGTCGTCGCCTCCGTGTCCTGCATCTACGGCCTCGGCACCCCGCAGGAGTACGTGGACCGGATGGTCTCCCTCAAGGTGGGCGAGGAGATCGACCGGGACCAGCTGCTGCGCCGCTTCGTCGACATCCAGTACACCCGCAACGACCTGGCCTTCACCCGCGGCACCTTCCGGGTGCGCGGCGACACCATCGAGATCTTCCCCGTCTACGAGGAACTGGCCGTCCGGATCGAGATGTTCGGCGACGAGATCGAGGCGCTCTCCACCCTGCACCCGCTGACCGGCGAGGTCATCAGCGAGGACCGCGCGCTCTACGTCTTCCCCGCCAGCCACTACGTCGCCGGCCCCGAGCGCATGGAGAAGGCGATCACCGGCATCGAGGCCGAGCTCGCCGAGCGGCTCGCGGAGCTGGAGAAGCAGGGCAAGATGCTGGAGGCCCAGCGGCTGCGCATGCGCACCACCTACGACCTGGAGATGATGCGCCAGATCGGCTCCTGCTCCGGCATCGAGAACTACTCGCTGCACATGGACGACCGCGAGCGCGGCTCGGCCCCCAACACCCTCATCGACTACTTCCCCGAGGACTTCCTCCTCGTCATCGACGAGTCGCACGTCACGGTGCCGCAGATCGGCGCCATGTACGAGGGCGACGCCTCGCGCAAGCGGACGCTGGTCGACCACGGCTTCCGGCTGCCGTCCGCGCTCGACAACCGGCCGCTGAAGTGGGAGGAATTCCTGGAGCGGGTCGGCCAGACCGTCTACCTGTCGGCCACCCCCGGCAAGTACGAGCTCTCCCGCTCCGACGGCTTCGTCGAGCAGATCATCCGCCCCACCGGCCTCGTCGACCCCGAGGTCGTGGTCAAGCCCACCGAGGGCCAGATCGACGACCTGGTGCACGAGATCCGCACCCGGGTGGAGAAGGACGAGCGGGTCCTGGTCACCACCCTCACCAAGAAGATGGCCGAGGACCTCACCGACTACTTCCTGGAGCTGGGCATCCAGGTCCGGTACCTGCACAGCGACGTCGACACCCTGCGCCGCATCGAGCTGCTGCGCGAGCTGCGGGCCGGCGAGTACGACGTCCTCGTCGGCATCAACCTGCTCCGCGAGGGCCTCGACCTGCCCGAGGTGTCGCTCGTGGCGATCCTCGACGCCGACAAGGAGGGCTTCCTGCGCTCGGGGACGTCCCTCATCCAGACCATCGGCCGCGCCGCCCGCAACGTCTCCGGCCAGGTCCACATGTACGCGGACAAGATGACCCCGGCGATGGAGAAGGCCATCGAGGAGACCAACCGGCGCCGCGAGAAGCAGATCGCGTACAACACGGCCCACGGGATCGACCCGCAGCCGCTGCGCAAGAAGATCAACGACATCGTCGCCACCATCGCCCGCGAGGAGCTGGACACCGAGCAGCTCCTCGGCACCGGCTACCGCCAGACCAAGGACGGCAAGGCCGCCAAGGCACCGGTCCCCGCGCTCGGCGGCGCGGCGGCGGCCAAGGGCAAGGCCGGCAAGGCGGCGAAGGGCGTGGCGGCCGCGACGCCCACCGACCGGCCCGCCGCCGAACTGGCCGCGCTGATCGAGCAGATGACCGAGCGGATGCGGGCGGCGGCGGCCGAGCTCCAGTTCGAGGTGGCCGCCCGGATCCGGGACGAGGTGGGCGAGCTCAAGAAGGAGCTTCGTCAGATGAGGGAAGCGGGCCTCGCCTGACCCGTGGGCGGTCAGTAGGGTGTGGAAACGCCGCAGGTGCACGCTGCGGGCCTTTAGGGGCGGGCTATGGAGAGGGGAACGCGCGTGACGGTCAACATGACCAAGGGTCAGGCCATCAGTCTGCAGAAGGCGGACGGCGGCACGCTGACCGCGGTCCGGATGGGTCTCGGCTGGCAGGCTGCCAAGCGCCGCGGCCTGTTCGGGTCGCGGACGCGGGAGATCGACCTGGACGCGTCGGCAGTGCTCTTCGCCGACAAGCAGCCGGTGGACGTGGTGTTCTTCCGGCACCTGCAGAGCGACGACGGCTCGGTCCGCCACACCGGCGACAACCTGGTCGGCGGCGTGGGCCAGGGCGGGGACGACGAGGCCATCCTCGTCGACCTCCAGCGGGTCCCGGTCCACATCGACACGATCGTCTTCACGGTGAACTCCTTCACCGGCCAGACCTTCCAGGAGGTCCAGAACGCCTTCTGCCGCATCGTCGACGAGACCAACGGCCAGGAACTGGCCCGCTACACCCTCGACGGCGGAGGCCAGTACACCGCGCAGATCATGGCGAAGGTGTCCCGGTCCGGTGCCGGCTGGCAGATGACGGCCCTCGGGAACCCGGCCAACGGCCGGACCTTCCAGGACCTGATGCCGGCGATCCTGCCGCACCTGTAGGACCGCACCCGCAAGACCGGACCCGGGAACGGACCCCGGGTGCGGACCCTCGGGTCCGCACGCGAAGGACCGGGCCCGCCTGTGGGTCCGCACCGGCAAGAGCAGTACGGAACAAGAGAAGAAGGCACGGGGGAGGGGCTGCACGATGACGGCCGAACTGGTCCGGGGGCAGAACCACCCCGTGCCCCACGACAGGATCGAGGTCAGGGTCTCGGCGGGCACACCCGTGCTCGCCCTGGCGGCCCTGGCCGACGAGCAGGGCCGCCTCGCGGGCCCCGGGGCGCTGGCCCGTCCGGGCGCCCCGGCCCCGTCCTGGATACGGCTGCCGGAGGAGGTCGCCGACCGGCACACGCTGGCCGTCGACCTCGACGCCGTGGCCGCGGAGGTCCACCGGATCGGCCTGCTCCTCGTCCTGCCGCCCGGCGGGCCGCTGGGCTTCGGCTCCGTACCGGCCGCGCACACCGCCGTGGCCGCACCGGGCGGCCCCGAGTTCGCCGGTTTCACCCTGACCGGGCTGAATGCCGAGACGGCCGTGGTGGCCCTGGAGCTCTACCGGCGCCAGGGCGCCTGGAAGGTCCGGGCCGTCGGCCAGGGGTACGCCGAAGGGCTGGGCGCCCTGCTCACCGACGGCGGCCTGGCCGCGCCGGAGGCCGCCGAGCTGGCCGGTGCCGCCCTCCGGGAGGCCGCCGGGCCGGCCCCGGCCGCCGCCCTCGGGGACGCCACCGGGCCCGGCGCGGGAGACCGTACGCCCGCCGGCCCGCCCCCGCGGGCCCAGGGCGCGCCGCACGCCGGCCGGCAGCCCGCCCCCGAGCCGCCGGAGCCCGTCCCGGTCTCCGGAGTCCCCTACGCGGGCACCCCCGGCCCCGCGTCGGCCACCCCGGCAGACACCGCGGCCGGCCCGCCCACCATCGACTACGCGCACCCGCGCCGCCGGCGCACCAGCACCGAATCCCCCGAGCCGGCCCCCCGGCCCGCGCCCGCCGCCGAACCCGGCCGGCCCCCGGCCCCCGTCGCCGGGGACGCGAGCGGCTGGTCCATGGACGAGCGGCTCTACAACCAGGTCTGGGGCATGTTCGAGGACCTGGCCCGGACCGTCGCCGCCTACCGCGGCGCCGTCGACTTCGCCGACGCGCGGCTGGACCGCGAACTGGACGAGGCCCTGTCCGACCCGCGCCACCGCATCGGCGGCGCGGGTGACTCCGCGCGCGACACCGCCCGGGCCCGCCGCGAGGAACTGGTCGCGCAGGCCAGGGCGGCCCTCGACCGGGACCTGGCCCAGCTCGTCGCCGAGTCCGAGGTGGTCGAGCCCGCGCTGCCGGCCGCGTACGCCCGCTGGGACAACCCCGTCTGGCACGGCGGGGGCGTGCCCGAGGAGGCGCCGCTGGCGCTGCGCCTGGGCAACCTGAGCCTGCCCGAGATGCCGGGCCTGCGGATCCCGATGCTGATGCGGCTCCCGCTGGAGCGCGGCCTGTGGATCGACAACGGCCGCACCGGCTCCGAGACCGCCATGGCCATGGACACCGACCGGCTGCGCCGCGCCGCCATGGACATGGCCGTCGCGCACGCCGTACGGCTGCTCGCGGTCCACCCCGCCGACCGGATCTCCGTCCACGTCATCGACGCCGCCGGGGCGGGTGCCGCCTCCCTGGCCCCGCTGGTGCGCGCGGGAGTGCTCGCGGCGCCGCCCGCCGCCGGCGCCGAGGGGGTCGCGCGTACCCTGGCGCGGCTGACGCGGCGCGTGGACCTCGTACAGATGGCGCTGCGCGCCGGCGCCCCCGAGGAGCTGCCCGCCGACGTGGACCGGGCCGAGCAGCTGCTGGTGGTGCACGACTTCCCGCACGGCTTCGACGACCGGGCGGTCACCCAGCTGCGCTACCTGGCCGACGAGGGTCCGGCGGTCGGGGTGCACCTGCTGATGGTCGCCGACCGCGACGAGGCCTCCGCGTACGGGCCGCTGCTGGATCCGCTGTGGCGCTCGCTGATGCGGCTGTCGCCGGTGCCGGACAGCCACCTCGCCGACCCCTGGGTCCAGCACGCCTGGACCTTCGAGCCGGATCTGCCCCCGCAGGGCAGCACGGTCCTCGACCAGGCGCTGGAGCGGGTGCGGCGGGCGCGGCGGGAGGCCCGCCCATGAGCGGTCCATGGGCGTTCCATGACCGGCCGGTGACTCCTTCTTGGTGAGCGCTTTACCTTCTGCCTCCTCCGCGGGTACTCTGGGACCCGCGGAGGGGAGTATTCCTGCTATTTCCTGCGCGGCGTTCCCGTCAATACGGACCACTGTGCTCATCTGGCGCGGTCGGTCCCGGGGCGTCGGCCCGCGGCCTGTGGCCGCCGGGTGGAAGAGACCTCCGGCAGCGATGACGCTGACCATGTGCTGAGCCATCCGCCGGAGGCGTGAATACTGTGGACGTTTCGTTGACCCTGTGGGTGCTGACCGTTGCCGGTCTGTGCATCCTCATCGGCGCCGATTTCCTCATCGGCCGCAAACCGCACGACGTTTCGATCAAGGAAGCGGGCACCTGGACCGTCGTCTGGATCGTGCTCGCCGCCCTCTTCGGCCTCGGCCTGCTGTTCTTCGGCAACGGCCAGGCCTCCCAGGAGTTCTTCGCCGGTTTCATCACCGAGAAGTCCCTGAGCGTGGACAACCTCTTCGTCTTCGTCCTGATCATGGCGAAGTTCTCCGTGCCCTCCCACCTCCAGCAGCGCGTCCTGCTGGTGGGCGTACTGATCGCCCTCGTCCTCCGCGCGATCTTCATCGCGGCCGGCGCCGCGATCATCACCACCTTCTCGTGGGTCTTCTACCTCTTCGGCGCCTTCCTGATCTACACCGCCTGGAAGCTGATCCAGGAGGCCCGCAAGGACGAGGACGAGGAGGAGTTCGAGGAGAACCGCCTCCTCAAGTCGATCGAGAAGAAGTTCGGCGTCGCCGACCGCTACCACGGCACCAAGCTCTTCATCCAGAACAACGGCAAGCGTGTCCTGACCCCCCTGATGGTCGTCATGCTCGCCATCGGCACCACGGACGTGCTCTTCGCCCTGGACTCGATCCCCGCCATCTTCGGCCTCACCCAGGACCCGTACATCGTCTTCACCGCCAACGCCTTCGCCCTCATGGGTCTGCGCCAGCTGTACTTCCTGATCGGCGGCCTGCTCAAGAAGCTGGTCCACCTCAGCTACGGCCTGTCCGTGATCCTCGGCTTCATCGGCGTCAAGCTGGTGCTGCACGCCCTGCACGAGTCCGGGGTGCACGTCCCGCAGATCTCCATCCCGCTCTCCCTGGGCGTCATCTGCGGTGTCCTCGTGATCACCACCATCACCAGCCTGATCGCCTCGAAGAAGCAGGCGGCGGCCGAGGCCTCCGCCACGGAGGCCAAGAGCGTCGACGCCTGACCGGCGACCGTACGGCGAAGGGCCCGGGAGCACGCTCCCGGGCCCTTCGCCGTACGTCCCCGCTACAGCGGCCCGAGGTCGGCGATCGTCTCCGGAACCTCCCGGAGCCTGCGGAGTATCCCCGTCACCCGCAGGGAGAGCTCGTTCGCCGCCGTCGCCTCCATCGCGTGGTCCAGGCCCGCCGCCGTGGCCGCCTCCCGCACGTCCTTCACGTTCTCGTTCAGGTCGCCCACCATCTCGGCGGCCGCGGTGACCTGCCGCTCCAGCTCCTGGACCAGCCGGTGCAGCGTCTGCGTCGGCGTCTCCTCCGGCGCGTCGGCGGAACCCGCCGGATCGCCGGCCGCCGACCCGGCCGCCGCGTCCGCTCCGCCCGCCGGCTGGCCGGGCCCGATACCGCCGGCCGGGCCCCGCCGGGTGTACGCGCGGGTGCCGGACTCCTTCGTGAAGGTCCGGTTGAACCAGGCCCGGGTGGCGGTGCCGCTCGTCGGGGCCCCCGTCGCGTCGACCTGGCCGGGCCTGCGGTCCCCCTCGTTCATCGCGTCGAAGATCTCCCGCAGCAGTCCGACGGCCACCACCGGGTTCTTGCGCATCGCCTCCAGGACGTTCGACACGGTACGGCGGACCTTCTGCGCCTCCTTGCCCTCGTCGTCCTCCCGCTGGCCGACGATGGAACCCCGGTCGGCGTCGATGATGTCGAAGGAGGCCAGCCAGTGGGGGGCGCGGAAGAGGAGGAGCTCCTCGAACGCCTCCCGGTCGGTGTCGGCCGAGGCCAGCAGCTCCGGCAGCCGGCGCCCCGAAAGGGCGATCCCCTTGTGGCCGTGCGCCCGCGTGAGGACCTCCGCGACACGCGGGTTCCACGGGCCGGCGAAGGACTCGGACGTCAGCGCGGACCACGCCCTGACCCGCCGGTTGATGTCCTTGCTGACGAGCTGGGACGCCGCGGGCTCGCCCAGGGCGGACCGGATCTGGGCGCGCTTGGCGGTCTCGGACGGCACCGGGAAGAGCTCCGTCAGCAGCCGCATCGACCGGATGTCGCGCAGCTCCGCCGTCGTCGCGTCGGCGGGCACGCCCGGGAGCTCGGTCACCGGCGCGAGACCGGCGAGCACATCGGCCGTCCGGTCGTCGAGCAGCCCGTGCGCGCAGTAGGCGCCGAGCACACCGCGCCCCAGGGCCCGCCCGCGGTCGTTGGGCCCGAACTCGAGCGGCGGGTGGACGTGGTCGCGGCGGTTGCTGCCCTGCACGATGCGGAACAGCCGCTCCGGCGCGGAGGAGCCGATCACCAGCTGGGACTCCACCGAGGCGATCGCCTTGGCGCGGTGCGCCCGGCTGTCCGTGTTCCCGGCCAGCTCGGCGGCCGCGTACTCCTGGTTGAGGAGCTCGGACAGGGCGGCCAGCCAGTAGCTCGGGTTGACCGAGATGCGGTTGTCGTCCTGCCCCAGCTTCTTGAACGGGACACCGGTGAGCACTTCGGAGGAGGAGACGTCGAAGAGCTCCTGGCGGTACTTCGTCCGGTTGTTGCCGCGCACGGCCATCCAGCCCCAGTACGACGACGGGTAGCGCGACCGGCCGTCCGGCTGCTCCGGCGGCTCCTCGGCCAGGCCGAAGTGCTGGGCGACGTACATGCAGGGCTCGACCTGGCCGTTGAGCGCCAGGTCCTCCAGCAGGTCGTACGTGCGCATCCCGTCGTGGTTCTCCAGCGAGTTCGCGGCCTGGTCCACCCGCGCGACCAGCGCGTCACGGGTGGCCGCGGTGCTCTCCAGCGCCGTGAACGTCCGCTCGGAGCCGTCCTCCGTCAGGCGCGTCCACGGCCTGACGCGGGAGGGGGTGGGGGAGCCGTGGGGCTGGGCGGGGTTCGCCACGGAATGCCATTCCGAGCTGATGCGCTCGTTGTGCTCCCAGACGACGCCCCCGACGCCGTGCATGTTCACGGTGGCCAGCATCATCTGGCCGGCGTCGGTGCGCACCCACCGGTACCGGTCGGGCCGCAGCCGCCTGACGCCGTCGGGTTCGTCCTCGGGGTTCGTCAGCGAGTCCTTCGGGCGGACGACGAACGGCGCGATGGTCTCCAGTGCGGCGCGGGGCGCGGTGACGCCCTTGGTGGCCAGGACGGCCTCCACCCATTTCTCCTGCCACTCACGGGTGGCGGGCTGGGGGAAGGGGCCGGGAGGCGGCGTGGACATGCTGGTTCTCCACTCTGCGGGGCTGGCTCGGAACGGCGGTGCCCGGCCGCCGTACGGAGACGTCCGCACGGCGGCCGGGCGGGGTCACTTCTTCAGGAAGAGCGCCGCGACGGCTGCGGCGGCGGCCAGTCCGGCGATGACGACCGTGACGATCTGGATCGGCCAGCGACGGCTCTCCAGCGCCCGCAGGCGGGATTCGTGGTCCGTGATCCGGTCGGCGGAATCCCGGATCCCGTCGAGCTTCGAGGACAAGGTGGCGAGGGAGTCCCGCACGGCCCTCAGCTCGGAATGGAAGTCCGCGGCGAGATACCCCGGAGCCTGCCAGGAAGGGGGCGGGAGCACCGGCTGGTGCGGTACGTACTGCGCGGCGAAGAAGCCCGCCGCCGGTAAGTGCCCGCCGCCGCCCTGGGCGGCCGGAGCGGAGTGGTCGTCGGGTGAGGGCGTCATGAGTGGTCCTCGGAGCGATGCGTTCGCCACGTCGGGCCGGTCCGGGCCGGCTCGTCCGCCGGCGCACCCGGTCAGGGCGCCGGGGAGTGGGCTGATGGCCGCACGCACGCCTGGCCGGTAGCCGCCAGCGGTCCGCTGCCGCCTGCTGGCGGTATGAGCCGAACACCGACCGCCTCTCCATGCGCTGCACCCGCCATCTCGGTGCTCCGCCGGGCGCCGGCGGAGCACATGCGAGACCTGGCCCTTCAGGTGAATTCCTGCACGGGCCGCGGGAGTTAGGCCCGGCATGAGGCGCGCTCCGTGCATATGGATACACCATCCGGACCGCGCCGGTCCGGCATACCGGCGATCTGCCGCCGTAGGGGTCCGGCGGCCGGTGCCTCACACCACGGCGGGCTCGTTCCTCGCCGCCCGGGCCGGGGCCGGCCGGGTCTCCGGGAGCAGGGCGAAGCAGCCGAGGCTGACCAGCGAGACCGCCGTCAGGTACACCGCCACGCCCCACGGCGGGCCCGGGCCGTCCGACAGGGCCGTCGCCACGAGCGGGGTCAGCGCACCGCCCAGTACGCCGCCCAGGTTGTAGCCGACGGCCGCGCCCGTGCAGCGCAGGCGCGGGGCGTACAGCTCGGGCAGGTAGGCGCCGACCACGGCGAACATCGTCACCATCGCGAGCAGCGCGCCGACGCAGCCCACCGTCATCAGCAGCGGGTCCGCCGTGTCCAGCAGAGCGACGAAGGGGAACATCCACACCGCGCACGCCGCGCTGCCGGCCAGGCACAGCGGCCGGCGTCCCCAGCGGTCGCCGAGCACCGCCAGCGCCGGGGTGGCCAGCCCCTTGAGCAGGACCGCCGCCATCACGATGGCCAGCATCACCGTACGGTCCACGCCGCCGCGGCCGGTGGCGTACGCGAGGGACCAGGTGGTGACCGTGTAGAAGACGGCGTACCCGACCGCCATCGCCCCTCCGGTCAGCAGCAGCAGCCGCCAGTGGCCGCGGACCACCTCGGCGAGCGGGGCGTCGGCCTGCCGGCCGGACGCGGCGAGCGCGCGGAACTCCGGGGTCTCCTCGACCGACCGGCGCAGCCACAGCCCGGCCAGCGCCAGCAGCCCGGCGGCCCAGAACGGCACCCGCCAGCCCCAGGCGGTGAACTGGGCGTCGCTCAGGGTCCAGGACAGTGTCAGGGTCAGGCCGTTGGCCAGCAGGAAGCCGGCGGCCGGGCCCATCTGCGGGAAGCTCGACCACAGTCCGCGGCGCCGCTCCGGAGCGTGCTCGGCGGTCAGCAGGACGGCCCCGCCCCATTCACCGCCGAGGCCCAGTCCCTGGAGGAAGCGCAGCAGGAGCAGCAGGACGGGCGCGGCGATGCCGATGGCGTCGAAGGAGGGCACGCAGCCGACGGCCACCGTGGCGAGGCCGGTCAGGAGCAGCGAGCCGAGCAGCACGGGGCGACGGCCGTAGCGGTCGCCGATGTGGCCGAAGAGGACGGAGCCGAGCGGGCGGGCGAGGAAGCCGGCTCCGAACGTGCCGAAGGCGGCGAGGGTGCCGGCGAGCGGGGAGAAGGAGGGGAAGAAGAGCGGGCCGAGCACCAGGGCGGCGGCCGTGCCGTAGACGAAGAAGTCGTAGAACTCGATGGCGGTGCCGACCAGGGAGGCGATGGCCAGCCGCAGCATCGAGGGGGAGGAAGGCGGGGAGGGGTCTCGTTGCATGGTGCAGCAACTACCCCAGTCCCCGCCTCCAGGACGGGTGTTCGGTCAAGGTCGACCGGAAGGAGTGCCCTCCCCCGCGGTATTGACCTCGGCCGGCGAGCGCGTCCAGGGGCACGGGCGCGCTCGCGGGGTCACCAGCCGCGCTCGCGCCACTCCGCGAGGTGCGGGCGCTCGGAGCCGAGCGTGGTGTCGTTCCCGTGGCCCGGGTAGACCCAGGTCTCGTCCGGCAGCTGCTCGAAGAGCTTGTGCTGGACGTCGTCGATGAGGCGGGCGAAGTTCTCCGCGTCGCCCCACGTGTTGCCCACGCCGCCCGGGAAGAGGCAGTCGCCGGTGAACACGTGCGGGTGCCCGTGCGGGTCGTCGTAGATCAGCGCGATCGAGCCGGGGGTGTGTCCGGCCAGGTGGCGCGCGGTCAGGGAGACCCGCCCGACGGTGATGGTGTCCCCGTCCTCGACCAGGACGTCCGTGGCGACGGGGATGCCCTCCGCGTCGTGGGCGCCCGCGTAGGTCCGCGCGCCCGTGGCGTCGACGACCGCCTGGAGGGCGCCCCAGTGGTCGCCGTGCCGGTGGGTGGTGACGACGGACGCGATGCCGTCGTCGCCGATCAGCTGCAGCAGCGTGTCCGCCTCGGCTGCCGCGTCGATCAGCAGCTGCTCGCCGGTGGCCCGGCAGCGCAGCAGGTACGCGTTGTTGTTCATCGAACCGACCGCGACCTTGGAAATCATCAGGTCGGCGAGTTCGTGCACGTCGGCGGGACCGCCGACCTTGACCGCTCCGCTGTACGTCATGTCGGAATCCTAGAGCGCGGGGAGCTCGGGCAGGCGGTCGCCGGCCTCGACGGTGAGGTGGGCGCCCTTGAGGTCGCGGCCGGCCAGCCAGCCGAGCAGCTCGTCCTTCGGGCCGCTGAGGGTCACCGGGGTGCCCTCGGTGCCGCCCGTGAGGGCGACGGGCTCGCCGTCGGGAAGGGTGAGGGTGACCGGCGGGACGCCGGGGCGTCCGGACCAGCGGTCGGCGAGGAAGGCGATCTCCCGGTCGGTGAACTCCTCCGGGAGGTCGGAGAGCTCGTAGCCGATGTTCAGGTCGACGTGGTGGAGCTCGACCTCGACGAGGCGGCGGAAGGGCACGTTGGCGGCGAGGTCGGTGACGCCGTTGCGCAGCTCGACGGTGCGCTGCCAGTCCTGGCCGGTCCCGGTGGTGGCGAGGAAGCGGGCCCCGGAATCACGGAGGTCCGTCAGGTGTTCTTCCAGGGGCCGGCCCGCGTCGCGCTCGATGTCCGCGTCGCGGGCGGCGGCGCTCTCGTACATGGGGCGGCCCTCGAAGACGTTGACGAGGGCGTCGGCGTTGCGTGCCAGGTGGGCCAGGATGTGGCCGCGGGTCCATCCCGGGAGGTGTGACTCCTCGGAGAGGGAGGCGTTGTCCAGTTTCGCGACCGCGTTCAGCAGCCGTTCCGTGGCTTCACGTACAGAGGCCAGGTCGTGCACATGATCAGTCATGGATCCGAGCCTAGTGGCCGCGGGGTCTCCGCCACACGATCGGGTGAAGCGGGCTTGCGAGTGCCGTAAATCGAATGTGCGTGCTATACGCTCGGGAGTCAGACTCCATCCCATCGCAGAGGCGCCCCCCATACCCTGGACAGTCGGGGCCCGTGCCCCCGCTCTCTCAAGAAAGGTGCGACCGGCGTGACCGACCGTCTCATCGTTCGTGGCGCTCGCGAGCACAACCTGAAGAACGTCTCGCTCGATCTGCCCCGCGACTCGCTCATCGTCTTCACCGGGCTCTCCGGCTCGGGCAAGTCCTCCCTGGCCTTCGACACGATCTTCGCCGAGGGCCAGCGCCGCTACGTGGAGTCGCTGTCCTCCTACGCCCGGCAGTTCCTGGGGCAGATGGACAAGCCCGACGTCGACTTCATCGAGGGCCTCTCCCCGGCCGTCTCGATCGACCAGAAGTCGACCTCGCGCAACCCGCGCTCCACCGTCGGCACCATCACCGAGGTCTACGACTACCTCCGCCTGCTCTTCGCCCGCATCGGCAAGCCGCACTGCCCCGAGTGCCGCCGTCCGATCTCCCGGCAGTCGCCGCAGGCGATCGTCGACAAGGTCCTCGCCCTCCCCGAGGGCAGCCGCTTCCAGGTGCTGTCCCCGCTGGTCCGCGAGCGCAAGGGCGAGTTCGTCGACCTCTTCGCGGACCTCCAGACCAAGGGCTACAGCCGGGCCCGGGTGGACGGGGAGACCATCCAGCTCTCCGAGCCGCCCACGCTGAAGAAGCAGGAGAAGCACACCATCGAGGTGGTCGTCGACCGCCTCACCGTCAAGGACAGCGCCAAGCGCCGGCTCACCGACTCCGTCGAGACCGCGCTGGGCCTCTCCGGCGGCATGGTGATCCTGGACTTCGTCGACCTCGCCGAGGACGACCCCGAGCGCGAGCGGATGTTCTCCGAGCACCTCTACTGCCCGTACGACGACCTGTCCTTCGAGGAGCTGGAGCCGCGCTCCTTCTCCTTCAACTCGCCCTTCGGCGCCTGCCCCGAGTGCACCGGCATCGGCACGCGCATGGAGGTCGACCCCGAGCTGATCGTCCCGGACGAGGACAAGTCCCTGGACGAGGGCGCCGTCTCGCCGTGGGCGCTCGGCCACACCAAGGACTACTTCCAGCGGCTGATCGGCGCGCTCGCCGGTGAGCTGGGCTTCCGGACCGACATCCCGTGGGCCGGGCTGCCGCAGCGCGCCCGGAAGGCGCTGCTGTACGGCCACAAGACCCAGATCGAGGTCCGCTACCGCAACCGGTACGGGCGCGAGCGGGCGTACACGACGGCCTTCGAGGGCGCCGTGCCCTTCGTCAAGCGCCGGCACGCCGAGTCCGAGAGCGACGCCAGCCGCGAGCGCTTCGAGGGCTACATGCGAGAGGTGCCCTGCCCGACCTGTGAGGGCACCCGCCTCAAGCCGATCGTGCTCGCGGTGACGGTGATGGAGCGGTCCATCGCCGAGGTCGCGGCGATGTCGATCAGCGAGTGCGCCGACTTCCTGGGCCGGCTGAAGCTGGACGCCCGCGACAAGAAGATCGCCGAGCGGGTCCTCAAGGAGGTCAACGAGCGGCTGCGCTTCCTCGTGGACGTGGGCCTGGACTACCTCTCCCTCAACCGCGCCGCCGGCACCCTGTCGGGCGGCGAGGCCCAGCGCATCCGGCTGGCCACGCAGATCGGCTCCGGCCTGGTCGGCGTGCTGTACGTGCTGGACGAGCCGTCCATCGGCCTGCACCAGCGGGACAACCACCGGCTGATCGAGACGCTGGTACGACTGCGGGACATGGGCAACACCCTCATCGTCGTCGAGCACGACGAGGACACCATCAAGGTGGCCGACTGGGTCGTGGACATCGGCCCCGGCGCCGGCGAGCACGGCGGCAAGGTCGTGCACAGCGGCTCGCTGAAGGAGCTGCTGGAGAACGGCGATTCGATGACCGGCCAGTACCTGTCCGGCAAGAAGTCGATCCCCGTGCCCGACGTACGCCGCCCCGTGAACGGCGACCGGAAGCTCACCGTGCACGGCGCCAAGGAGAACAACCTGCGGGACATCGACGTGTCCTTCCCGCTGGGCGTGCTCACCGCGGTCACCGGTGTCTCCGGCTCCGGAAAGTCGACCCTGGTCAACGACATCCTGTACACGCACCTGGCGCGCGAGCTGAACGGCGCCCGGTCGGTACCGGGCCGCCACACGCGGGTCGAGGGTGACGACCTGGTGGACAAGGTCGTCCATGTCGACCAGTCGCCGATCGGCCGCACCCCGCGGTCCAACCCGGCGACGTACACGGGCGTCTTCGACCACGTGCGCAAGCTCTTCGCGGAGACCATGGAGGCGAAGGTGCGCGGCTACCTGCCGGGCCGCTTCTCCTTCAACGTCAAGGGCGGCCGGTGCGAGAACTGCTCCGGTGACGGCACCATCAAGATCGAGATGAACTTCCTGCCGGACGTCTACGTCCCGTGCGAGGTGTGCCACGGCGACCGGTACAACCGGGAGACGCTGGAGGTCCACTACAAGGGCAAGTCCATCGCCGAAGTCCTGAACATGCCGATCGAGGAGGCGCTGGACTTCTTCGAGGCCGTCCCGACGATCGCGCGGCACCTGCGCACGCTGAACGAGGTGGGGCTGGGCTACGTCCGCCTCGGCCAGTCCGCGCCGACCCTGTCGGGCGGTGAGGCGCAGCGCGTCAAGCTGGCATCGGAGCTGCAGAAGCGGTCGACGGGCCGGACGGTCTACGTACTGGACGAGCCGACGACGGGTCTGCACTTCGAGGACATCTCGAAGCTGATCAAGGTGCTGTCCGGGCTGGTGGACAAGGGGAACTCGGTGATCGTCATCGAGCACAACCTCGACGTCATCAAGACCGCCGACTGGGTCGTCGACATGGGCCCCGAGGGCGGTTACGGCGGCGGCCTGGTGGTGGCCGAGGGCACGCCCGAGCAGGTCGCGTCGGTCGGCGCGAGCCACACGGGCAAGTTCCTGCGCGACATCCTCGGAGCCGAGCGGATCTCCGACGCGGGCGCGCCTCCGGCTCCGGCCAGGCGGGCGAAGAAGGCGGCCCCGGCGAAGAAGACGGCGGCGCCCGCCGCGAAGAAGACAGCGGCGCCGGCGAAGAAGACGGCGGCCCGCACCCGCAAGGCGTAGCCCCGGGCCCGGCCGTCGCCGGGACCTGTGGGCCGCCGGCGGGAGCGGCGGCGGTATCCGTCCCCGTCACGGGGGAGGTGCGGCCGCCCTTCCCGCGCGCCGGGGCGGGCAAGCCCGGTCAGCTGCCGGGTTCCAGCTCCGCCGCGTACGGCGGCTCGGCGCCCGCCCGGGTGCAGGTCAGCGCGGCGGCGCGGGCCGCGTAGGCCAGCACGTCCGGCCAGTCCGCCGCGCCCGGGTCCGGGACCCCGGCGAGCCGGTGCAGCAGCGCCGCGTTGACGGTGTCGCCCGCGCCGATCGTGTCGGCCACGGCGACCGGGCGGGCCGCCGCGCTGTGCTCCGCGCCGTCCGAGGTCCACACCGTCAGGCCCGCCGCGCCCCGGGTCAGCACCACCGCCGACGGGCCGGCCGCCAGCCAGTCCCCGGCCCGGCCGCCCAGCCAGTCCGCGTCCTCCTCCGAGAGCTTGAGCACGGACACGTACGGCAGCCAGCCCAGGAACCGTTCCCGGTACGCGGCCGGGTCCGCGATCAGCGCCGGGCGGACGTTGGGGTCCAGCAGGGTCAGCAGCCCGCGCCGGGACTCCCGCCGCAGCAGCGCCTCGTACGCGGACGCGCCCGGCTCCAGCACCAGCGAGCAGGTGCCGAGCGCGAGGGCCCGCGCCCCCGCGGGCAGCTCGGGCGGCAGCGCGAAGAGCCGGTCGGCGGTCCCCTCGACGTAGAAGCCGTACACGGCCGAGCCGTCCTGCCCGAGCGAGGGCACGGCCAGCGTGGTCGGCTCGGGCCCGCGCTGCACCAGCGACAGGTCCACCCCGGCGGCCCGCAGCCCGGCCAGCAGGCTCTCGCCGAAGCCGTCCGAGGACACCCGGGAGCAGAAGGCGACCTCGGCGCCCAGCCGGCCCAGCGCCAGGGCGGTGTTGTAGGGCCCGCCACCGGGCCGGGGCATCAGCGCGCCCGGCGGCCGCTCGACGGGCACGAGGTCGATCAGGGCTTCTCCACCGACGACGATCACGCGGGGGAAGGTATCCCATCGGGCGCCGGTATCGTCGGTTGGAGCCCGCCCCGGGGCCCGTCACTCGTGCAGGAGAACCGCATGTCCGCGTCGCAGTCCGCCGCCCGCCGTACCGTGCTCAAGGGAGCCGCCGCGCTGGCCGGGGCCGTGGGCGCGGGGACGGCGCTCACCGCGTGCTCCACCGAGACCAACAGCGGCGCCGGCAGCCCGGCCGTCCCGAAGGAGCCGGTCGAGCTGGGCGGGGTGGCCGACGTGCCGGTCGGCGGCGCGAAGCTGTTCCGCGAGCGCAAGGTCGTCGTCAGCTGCCAGGCGGAGGGCCGGTACAAGGCGTTCAGCGCCCAGTGCACCCACGCCGGCTGCGTCCTGGACAAGATCGTCGAGGGTGAGGGCAACTGCCCCTGCCACGGCAGCCGTTTCGACGTCACCACCGGCAAGGTCCTGCGCGGCCCCGCCACCGACCCGCTGCCGGCCGTCCCCGTCAAGGCCGAGAACGGCAGGCTGATCGCGGGATAGCGGCTCCCCGCCGGGGGACGCCCGGGTGGAGGTGCGGACCGGCCGCGCGGCCTACTCCCAGTCCCAGGCGATCCCCAGGATCCCGCACCGGACGCCCTGCTCCACCAGGTGCACCGCCCGGTGGCGCCCGCTCGGCGTGAGGTCGCCGAGGTCGGTGCGCGGGGACCGGGGGCCCGCACGGGCGAAGCGGCGGCAGCGCACCGGCAGGGCCGCCTCGTCGAAGGAGACCTGGAGCATGTACTGCCCGCCCGCGTAGCTGAAGCCCCGTACGTACTCCGTACTGCGCCCGCCGGTGCCGTCTTCGATGCCGTAGCCGAAGACGTACGTGTCCCCGCGCCGCAGCCGCGCGTCGAACAGCAGCTCCGCCACCACCACCCCGGCCTCCCGGTGGCAGCGCACCCGGCCCGTACGGCAGTTCTCGTACGCCGTCACCTCCACCCGCGTCGCGTCGCAGCCCGGATCGCCGTGGTGGACGGCGAGGTAGCGGTCGACGCCGTCGCGGTGGGCACGGACGATCTGCTGCGACTCCCGGGTGCGCAGCTCGCCGCCCGGCCCGATGCGGACCCGCTCGTGGTGGCCGAGCGAGTGCAGGCCGCCGTCCGCCGGGAGCTCCAGCCCGGCCAGCAGCTGCTCCACCGCCGCGCCCACGCTCACCAGCGCCCGGTACGAGCGGGTGGCCGGGCGGGCGCCGGAGGCGGGGACGGGGTCGGCCAGCAGGCGCAGCAGGGCGCCGGCGGGCAGCTCCAGGATCTCCTCCAGGGCGGAGACCGCCCGCAGGGACTCGGGACGGCGCGGCCGCCGGGCACCCTGCTGCCAGTAACTGAGGCTGGTCACCCCGACCTTGACGCCGCGTGCCGCGAGATGGTGCCGCACGCGCTGCAGGGGCAGGCCGCGGGCGGCGAGGGCGGCGCGCAGGGCGAGGTGGAAGGGGCCCGCGCCGAGCAGCTCTTCCAGTTCCGCCGCCGCTGCCGTGTCTGGCCGGTCGCCGGTGGGCCGCATGGCGACTCCTCTGTGAACGTTCACGCGCGCCGGGTGGGGGCCGGGGCGGTGGTGCCGGGGGACCTGGTGGAACGGCGGCAACCGTTCACACCACAGCCACACCGTTCACACTGCAATGTCACCGCGTATTGAAGCGTGTTGACCTGATCGCGACAACACCCTGATGCTCCTCCACAGCGTCCGGACGCGCTCCCCCCCCCACACCTCGAGTCCCCACCTCGGGAGGAACGCGATGCGCAACAGAAGCGGGCGGCTGTCCCTGGCCGCCATGATCTCCGCCCTGCTCCTCGTCCTGCTGCCCGTCGGCATCGGCGCCGGTACCGCCACCGCCGCCACCACGGGCGCGGACACCGCGAGCACGGCCCTGGCGTACAAGCGGCTCGACATCACCATGCAGGCGCAGCAGAAGAGCAACTGGTGCTGGGCCGCCGGCGGCAACACCATCGCCACCTGGTTCGGCCGCGCCTACAGCCAGAACCAGTTCTGCAACGCCGCCTTCAACCGTCAGCAGGGCACCGAGTGCCCCAACAACCAGGCCACGCTGGGCAACGTCCAGACCGCCCTGCGCTGGGCCGGCATCAACGCCGGCAGCTATGTGAACGGCTGGCTCCAGTACTCGACCGTACAGACCGAGATCAACGCCAACCGGCCGGTCGAGACCCGCATCCAGTGGTCCAACGGCGGGGGCCACATGCACGTCGTCTACGGCTACGACACCGCCGGCAGCTGGGTCTACTGGGGCGACCCCTGGCCCTCCAGCGACCGCTACAACTGGGCCTCCCACGCCTGGTACGTGGACAACAGCACCTTCTCCTGGACCCACTCCCTCTACCGGATCGGGGCGTGACCGCCATGACCCTGCGCGCCTCCGCCACCGTCCTCGCGGCCGCCGCCGTCCTGTGGGCCACGGGCGGGCAGGCCTCCGCCGCCCCCGTACCGCAGCCCCAGGGCGTCACCGCCGAGACCCGGGCGGCCGCCCGCGAGGCCGCCGCCGCGCCCGCCACCCTGGCGACGCTCTCCCGCTTCTTCGCCCGTGAGGGGAGGATCCCGGAGGTCGAGGCCCGGCCCCGGATCGAGGGTGAGGTGACCCCCGTGCGCTATCTGTCGCCCGACTTCGTCGCCGGGAAGGCCGGGGCGCCGGTCGCCCGTCTGGAGTTCCTGGCGAGCGCGGCGGTCTCCTCGGACGGGCAGAAGGCGGCCCTGTGGACCGCGAGGACCGGGGCCGGCTGGCAGGTGGTGAACATCGCCACCGGCGACGACGAGTTCCGCTACGCCCGGCTGGGCGCGGAGAGACTGCCCGGCGGGACGGTGTTCCGCGAGCCCCAGACCGACGCCTGGTACGTGGCACGGGAGGACCGGGTGCTGCCGCTGGACGAGGACGCCGCGCGGGCCGTGGGCGACCGGGGGACGACGCTGGCCGGTTACCGGGCCCGGGTGACGAAGCTGTACGGCGACAAGCTGCCGGCGTCCGCGTACGCGAAGGAGGGCAGGGCCGGGGGCTTCGCCGACGCGGGCGGGGACGCCGGCGCCGGGCCCGCCGGGGCGCCGGTGGCGGTGGCCGCCGGGGCGCTGGCGCTGGGCGCGGCCGGGGCGGTAGCCCTGCTGCGGCGGCGCCGCCCCGGCGCCGGGGCGTAACCCCGGCCCCCGGTCCCACCCGCCCGCGGGGCCCGGCACCCGCCCGGGCCCCGCGAGGCGGGCGCCCGCGAGGCCGGGCCCCGCGAGCCGTCCCGCGGATCCGGCCCCGCGAGCCGTCCCGCAGGCCCGGCCCCCGGCCCCTCCGTCGTCCCGCTCCCTCCGGCTGCCGCCGGGGGAGCCCCCCCCCGCGCCCGGCCCGCACGCCGCCGGTCCCGCTCGTGCCCACGCCCGCGGGACCGGTTCCGCACCAGCCGGGCCGCCCGGTGGTGCCGGGGGTTGTCGGCCCCCGCCAGTAGGGTGGTTGGCATGGCCGACCCTTCCAGCTACCGTCCCGAGCCCGGGCAGATCCCCGACTCCCCGGGGGTCTACAAGTTCCGCGACGACCACCGCCGGGTGATCTACGTCGGGAAGGCCAAGAGCCTGCGCCAGCGCCTCGCGAGCTACTTCCAGGACATCGCCGGCCTCCACCCCCGTACCGCCACCATGGTCACCACGGCCGCCTCCGTCGAGTGGACCGTCGTGTCCACCGAGGTCGAGGCGCTCCAGCTCGAATACTCCTGGATCAAGGAGTACGACCCCCGGTTCAACGTCAAGTACCGGGACGACAAGAGCTACCCCTCCCTCGCCGTGACCATGAACGAGGTGTACCCCCGGGTCCAGGTCATGCGCGGGCCCAAGAAGAAGGGCGTGCGCTACTTCGGCCCGTACGGGCACGCCTGGGCCATTCGCGAGACCGTCGACCTGATGCTGCGCGTCTTCCCGGTGCGGACCTGCTCCGCCGGCGTGTTCAAGCGGTCGGCGCAGATCGGCCGCCCCTGCCTGCTCGGCTACATCGGCAAGTGCTCCGCACCCTGCGTCGGCCGGGTCACCCCCGATGAGCACCGCGAACTCGCCGAGGACTTCTGCGACTTCATGGCGGGCCGGACCGGCACCTACCTCTCGCGGCTCGAGAAGCAGATGCACGAGGCCGCCGAGGAGATGGAGTACGAGAAGGCCGCCAGGCTGCGCGACGACATAGGCGCCCTGCGCCGCGCGATGGAGAAGAACGCCGTCGTGCTCGCCGACGCCACCGACGCCGACCTCATCGCGGTCGCCGAGGACGAGCTGGAGGCGGCCGTGCAGATCTTCCACGTCCGCGGCGGCCGGGTCCGCGGCCAGCGCGGCTGGGTCACCGACAAGGTGGAGGCGGTGGACACCGCCGGGCTCGTCGAGCACGCCCTCCAGCAGCTGTACGGGGAGGAGAAGGGCGAGGCCGTCCCCAAGGAGGTGCTGGTACCGGCGCTCCCCGAGGACACGCCCGCCCTCAGCCAGTGGCTCGCCGGCCGGCGCGGTTCCGCAGTCAGCCTGCGCATCCCGCAGCGCGGGGACAAGAAGTCCCTGATGGAGACCGTCCACCGCAACGCCCAGCAGTCCCTCGCCCTGCACAAGACCAAGCGCGCCAGTGACCTCACCACCCGCTCCCGGGCCCTGGAGGAGATCGCCGAGGCCCTGGAGCTGGACGGCGCGCCCCTGCGCATCGAGTGCTTCGACATCTCCCACCTCCAGGGGGAGGACGTCGTGGCGTCGATGGTGGTGTTCGAGGACGGGCTGGCCAGGAAGAGCGAGTACCGCAGGTTCCAGATCAAGGGCTTCGAGGGCCAGGACGACGTCCGGTCCATGCACGAGGTCGTCTCCCGGCGCTTCCGCCGCTACCTCCAGGAGAAGCTGAAGACGGGGGAGTGGTCCCCCGAGGACGGCGAGCCGGAGGACGACGGGCGGCCCAGGCGTTTCGCGTACCCCCCGCAGCTCGTCGTCGTCGACGGCGGGCAGCCCCAGGTGGCGGCCGCCAAGCGGGCCCTGGAGGAGCTCGGGATCGACGACGTGGCGGTGTGCGGGCTCGCCAAACGGCTGGAGGAGGTCTGGCTGCCCGGCGAGGACGACCCCGTCGTGCTGCCCCGCACCAGCGAAGGCCTCTACCTGCTCCAGCGGGTGCGTGACGAAGCCCACCGGTTCGCCATCCGGTACCAGCGCGACAAGCGCGGAAAGCGCCTGAAGGCGGGCCCGCTGGACGAGGTACCGGGCCTCGGGGAGAGCCGCAGGCTGGCCCTCGTCAAGCACTTCGGTTCGGTGAAGAAGCTGAGACAGGCGACAATCGAGCAGATCTGCGAGGTCCCGGGCATAGGCCGCAAGACGGCGGAGACCGTGGCCGCCGCCCTCGCCGGGGCGGTTCCCGCCGGTCCTGCCGTCAACACGGCGACAGGAGAGATCATTGAGGACGAGGTGTCCGCACCTGCGGAGACATCGCCCGAACGGGGGACCGCGCCATGACCGAGCACGAGACCGCACAGACCGCACAGACCGCACAGACCGCACACACGAACGAGCACGACCGAGACGGAGCACAGGTGAGTACGGGCACGACCGTGGAGCCCGGCGACAACGCCGAGGCGGCCATCCCCGAGCTGGTGATCATCTCCGGGATGTCCGGAGCCGGCCGCAGTACGGCGGCCAAGTGTCTGGAGGACCTCGGCTGGTTCGTCGTGGACAACCTCCCGCCGGCGCTGATCCCCACCATGGTGGAGCTCGGCGCCCGCTCCCAGGGCAACGTGGCGCGGATCGCCGTCGTCGTCGACGTCCGCGGCCGCCAGTTCTTCGACGCCCTGCGCGAGTCCCTCTCCGACCTGGAGGCCCGCGGCGTCACCCGCCGCATCGTCTTCCTGGAGTCCTCCGACGACGCGCTGGTCCGGCGTTTCGAGTCGGTCCGCCGCCCCCACCCGCTCCAGGGCGACGGCCGGATCGTCGACGGCATCGCCGCCGAGCGCGACCTGCTGCGCGAGCTGCGCGGCGACGCCGACCTGGTCATCGACACCTCCAGCCTGAACGTGCACGAGCTCCGCGCCAAGATGGACGCCCAGTTCGCGGGCGACGAGGAGCCCGAGCTGCGGGCCACCGTCATGTCCTTCGGCTTCAAGTACGGCCTGCCCGTCGACGCCGACCTCGTCGTCGACTGCCGCTTCATCCCCAACCCGCACTGGGTGCCCGAGCTGCGCCCCTTCACCGGCCTCAACGAGGAGGTGTCGGGCTACGTCTTCAGCCAGCCCGGCGCCAAGGAGTTCCTCGACCGCTACACCGAGCTGCTCCAGCTCATCGCCGCCGGCTACCGCCGCGAGGGCAAGCGGTACGTGACCATCGCGGTCGGCTGCACCGGCGGCAAGCACCGCAGCGTGGCCATGTCCGAGAAGCTCGCAGCCCGCCTCGCGTCCGAGGGCGTCGAGACCGTCGTCGTCCACCGGGACATGGGGCGCGAGTGACCGGTCGGACCCTGCGGCTGCGCCGCCTGCGCCGCCTCACCCCCGGCCGGGGCGAGGACGGCGCGGGCCGCGCCGGCCGCCGCGGCGCGGCGGCGAAGGTGGCCGCACCCAAGGTCGTCGCCCTCGGCGGCGGCATGGGCCTGTCGGCCTCCCTGGCCGCGCTGCGCCGGATCACCGGCGAGCTCACGGCGGTGGTCACCGTCGCCGACGACGGCGGCTCCAGCGGACGGCTCCGGGAGGAGCTGGGCGTGCTGCCCCCCGGCGACCTGCGCAAGGCGCTGGCCGCGCTGTGCGGGGACGACGACTGGGGGCAGACCTGGGCCCGGGTCATCCAGCACCGCTTCCAGTCCGAGGGCGACCTGCACGGCCACGCGGTCGGCAACCTGCTGATCGTCGCCCTCTGGGAACAGCTCGGCGACCCCGTCCAGGCCCTGGACCTGGTCGGGAAGCTGCTGGGCGCGCAGGGCCGGGTACTGCCGATGTCGGCGGTGCCGCTGGAGCTCCAGGCCCTGGTCAAGGGACACGACCCGGCGCGCCCGAACGAGGTCGACACGGTCCGGGGGCAGGCCACGGTGGCCCTCACCCCCGGTGAGGTGCTCTCCGTGCAGGTCGTGCCGGCCGACCCGCCGGCCGTGCCGGAGGCCGTCGCCGCCGTGCTCGACGCCGACTGGGTGGTCCTGGGCCCGGGGTCCTGGTTCTCCTCCGTGATCCCGCACCTGCTGGTGCCGGAACTGCTCGACGCGCTGGCGCAGACGAAGGCCCGCAGGGTCCTGTCACTGAACCTGGCACCGCAGCCCGGCGAAACCGAGGGCTTCTCTCCGCAGCGTCATTTGGAGGTTTTGGCCCGACACGCCCCTAAACTCGCCCTGGACGTGGTGCTGGCCGACGAGGCCGCCGTGCCCGACCGCGAGTCCCTCGCCGATGCCGCGAAACGGTTCGGTGCCGCGGTCGAGCTGGCTCCAGTGGCCTGGCGTGGGGGTAACTCCCAGGCCGAAGGCGCTGGGGGAGGTTCTCCGAAGCACGATCCGGAGCTGCTGGCCGCCGCGTACGACCGTATTTTTCGGATGCATGGAAGGATCGGCCCATGGCGATGACGCCCGCGGTGAAGGATGAGATCTCACGCCTCCCCGTCACCCGGACCTGCTGCAGGAAGGCGGAGGTCTCGGCGATCCTGCGGTTCGCGGGCGGCCTGCACCTGGTGAGCGGCCGCATCGTCATCGAGGCGGAGCTGGACACCGGCATCGCCGCGCGACGGCTGCGCAAGGACATCCTGGAGATCTTCGGACACTCCTCCGATCTGGTGGTCATGGCCCCCGGCGGACTGCGCCGCGGCAGCCGTTTCGTCGTGCGCGTCGTGGCGGGCGGGGACCAGCTGGCACGCCAGACGGGCCTGGTGGACGGCCGCGGCCGCCCCATCCGGGGTCTTCCCCCGCAGGTGGTCTCCGGGGCCACCTGTGACGCGGAGGCGGCCTGGCGCGGTGCCTTCCTGGCCCACGGCTCCCTCACCGAGCCCGGGCGGTCGTCCTCCCTGGAGGTCACCTGCCCCGGCCCGGAGGCCGCCCTGGCCCTGGTGGGCGCCGCCCGCAGGCTCTCCATCGCCGCCAAGGCGCGCGAGGTGCGCGGCGTGGACCGGGTCGTGGTCCGCGACGGGGACGCCATCGGCGCCCTGCTGACCCGCCTCGGCGCCCACGAGTCGGTGCTGGCCTGGGAGGAGCGGCGGATGCGGCGCGAGGTGCGCGCCACCGCCAACCGCCTCGCCAACTTCGACGACGCCAACCTGCGCCGCTCCGCGCGGGCCGCGGTGGCCGCCGGCGCCCGGGTGCAGCGCGCCCTGGAGATCCTCGGCGAGGAGGTCCCCGAGCACCTCGCCGCGGCCGGCCGGCTGCGCATGGAGCACAAGCAGGCCTCCCTGGAGGAGCTGGGCGCGCTCGCCGACCCGCCGCTGACCAAGGACGCCGTCGCGGGCCGGATCCGCCGCCTGCTGGCGATGGCCGACAAGCGGGCCCAGGACCTCGGCATCCCGGGCACCGAATCGAACCTGGACCTCAGCGAGGAGCTGGCCGACAACATGGCGGGCTGACCAGCGGCTCCCCGGACGTACGCCCTGACCGGCCCGCACGCCTCCGCGTGCGGGCCCGTTCCGTTCCCGGTTTGTCCCGTTGACATGGGCATCGCCGGATCGTGAGCCTGGCGTCCGAACGTTTCGTGGCAGACGACGCCCAGGGGGGCACATGAGGCACCGCGCGAGATCGATCCTCGCCGCAAGCGCACTCGTCCTGGCAACCACACTCGCCGCGCTGCCCGCCGCGGCACAGCCCCGGCCCGCGTCCGGCACCGCACCCGCCGCCGACGAGGTACGGACCTACGACGCCGACATCACCCGCGAGCAGGTCCCGCTCGTCCTCGCCGCCGGCCAGGACGGCCACGAACTCTCCGAGCGCGCCCCCGAGACCGGGACCGCCCGGGTGGAGCTCTTCCTCACCGGGGAGCAGGCCGCACGGCTCGCGGCCCAGGGGATCCGGCTCGCCGAGCGCAAGGTCTCCCCCCAGGGGGCGGCCCGCGCCAAGGCCGCCGGGGACGGGGTCTTCCGCCCGTACAGCGGCAAGGGAGGCCTGCGGGAGGAGATCCTGCGGACCGCGCAGGAGAACCCGGCGCTCACCAAGGTCGTCTCCATCGGCAGGACCGTCCAGGGCAAGGACATCCTCGCCCTCAAGGTCACCAAGGACGCCAGGAGGACCGAGGACGGCGACAAGCCGTCCGTGCTCTACATGTCCAACCAGCACGCCCGCGAGTGGATCACCCCCGAGATGACCCGGCGGCTGATGCACCACACCCTGGACAACTACGGCAAGGACGAACGGATCACCCGGCTGGTGGACTCCACCGAGCTGTGGTTCCTGCTCTCCGCCAACCCCGACGGGTACGACCACACCTTCACCTCCGACAGCGCCCGGCTGTGGCGCAAGAACCTCCGCGACAACAACGGCGACGGCAGGACCACCGCGGCCGACGGGGTCGACCTCAACCGCAACTTCGCCTACAAGTGGGGCTACGACAACGAGGGTTCCTCCCCCAACCCCTCCAGCGAGACCTTCCGCGGCCCCGGGGCGCAGTCCGAGCCCGAGACCCGGGCCCTCGACGCCTTCGAGAAGCGCATCGGCTTCGCGTACGCCATCAACTACCACTCGGCCTCCGAGCTGATCCTGTACGGCGTGGGCTGGCAGGTCGCCACCCCCACCCCGGACGACGTCGCCTACAGGGCGCTCGCCGGCACCCCCGAGAAGCCCGCCGTCCCCGGCTACCGCCCGCAGCTCTCCTCCGAGCTGTACACCACCAACGGCGAGGCCGACGGCCACGCGGCCAACGCCAACGGCGTCATGATGTTCACCCCGGAGATGACCACCTGCCAGACGGCCTCCGCGATCGACCCGGACGACGCCTGGAAGCCCGAGGACTGCGCCTCCGGGTTCAACTTCCCGGACGACGAGAAGCTGATCCAGCAGGAATTCGCCAAGAACGTCCCCTTCGCGCTGAGCGTCGGCGAGAGCGCCGCCCACCCGGACCGGCCCTCGTCCTCCGTCGGCACGAGCGCCGCCGACTTCACCCCCGACCCCTTCACCACCTCCTACGCGGCCCGCGGCGAGGACCAGACGGTCGCCGTCACCGCCCGCAAGGCGCTCGAGGACAAGCGGCTCAACTTCCGCGTCAACGGCGGCCGTACGCACGACGACGAGCTCAGGGCCTGGAAGGGCGGCAGCGTCTACGGCGGCGAGGACAACAACTGGTTCGACGAGTACCGGGCCACGGTGGACGGCACCAGGCCCGGCGACGAGGTCGAGGTCTGGTTCACCGGCCGCGACCGCTCCGGCGCCCTCGTCTCCAGCGAGCGCTTCACGTACACCGTGGCGCAGCGCCCCCGCGCGGACGTGCTGGTGATCGCCGAGGAGGGCGCGAAGGCGCGGCACGCCCAGAGCTACGTGGACGCGCTGCGGGCCGGCGGGAAGTCCGCGGCCGTCTGGGACGTGGCCACCCAGGGCGCCCCGCACCGCCTCGGAGTGCTCTCCCACTTCGGTACGGCCGTCCACTACACCGGCGCCGCGGCCCCCGGCGGCCCCACCCAGCTGGCGGTCCGCGAGTTCCTCAACGAGGGCGGCAAGCTCGTCGAGGCCGGGGAGCTGGCGGGCGGCCGGGCCCAGGTCGGGCGGGCCCTGACCGACGACTTCAGCCAGTACTACCTCGGCGCCTACGGCCGCACCCCGGCCAAGGGCGCGACCGGCTTCACCGGCGCGGGAGCCCTCGCCGGGACCAAGGGCTCCCTCGGTGACGCGGCGGGCCACCCGCTGGGCGCCCCCGGTGCCTACACCGTCACCTCCGACAGCCTCCCCGCGGCGCAGTTCCCGCAGTTCAGGAGCGCTCAGGCGGGCCAGTACGCCGGAGTCGTGAACCCGTACGCCCCTTATGCGGGCAGCGGGATGGCCGCGGCCGCCCATGACGACGACGACTGGAAGCGGCTCACGCGCACGATCGACCTCACCCGGGTCACCGCCGCCGACCAGCCGAAGCTGAGGATGGCCCTCAACTGGAACACCGAGGAGGGCTACGACCACGCCGTCCTGGAGGCCCGTACGGCCGGCGGGGACGACTGGACCACACTTCCGGAAGCGGGCGGGCTGAGCTCCGCCACAGTCCCGGCGGAGTGCGAGGCCGGATTCTTCCTGGGCGGCCACCCCTTCCTGCGCCGCTACCTCACCCTGGACTCCGGTGGCTGCACCGCCTCCGGCAGCAGCGGAGCGTGGCACAGCTTCACCGGCTCCTCCGGGGGCTGGAAGCAGGCCGCCTTCGATCTGAGCCCCTACGCGGGGAAGACGGTCGAGGTCTCCCTCTCCTACGTGACCGACCCCGGATCGGGCGGCCGCGGCGTCTTCGCCGACGAGGCGCGGGTGTCCGTGGGCGGCGCCGACCAGCCCGTCGAGGGGTTCGAGACCTCCCTCGGGGCATGGGCCGCGCAGGGCGCGCCCGCCGGAAGTCCGGACGTTCCGGGGGATTGGTCCAGGTCCGGAGAGCTCTTCAAGTCGTACGCGGCGGTCACTACGCGTGACACGGTCCTGCTCGGTTTCGGGCTGGAGCACGTCCCGGCCGCGGCGGACCGGGCCGCAGTGCTCCGCAAGGCGCTCGCGTCGCTGGGCCGCTGATCCGCCACCCGGTCCCCGCTCACCCTGAGTGACGGGGGCCGGAATCCCCGGGGTCCCGTGCCGTGGCCACTGGTACAGGGCTTCGGGGCCTCCCCCGTGGGGCAGGGGGAGTGTCAGGCCCCGACCGATGTCACTCCGAAGCTCACAGAGAGGTAGGGTCGTAAGCGGTCGGGGACATCCCATACAGCTCGCCGGCGGGACAGGCCGGCGCACCAACGAGGAGATCGGTTCGTGACGATCCGCGTAGGCATCAATGGTTTTGGCCGAATTGGCCGTAACTACTTCCGGGCTCTTCTCGAGCAGGGAGCGGACATCGAGATCGTCGGTGTCAACGACCTGACGGACAACGCCACCCTGGTGCACCTGCTCAAGTACGACACCATCCTGGGCCGCCTCAAGGCCGAGGTCTCCCACACCGACGACACCATCACGGTCGCCGGCAACACCTTCAAGACCTTCGCCGAGCGCGACCCCGCGAACCTCCCGTGGGGCGAGCTGGGCGCCGACATCGTCATCGAGTCGACCGGCATCTTCACGAAGAAGGCCGACGCGGCCAAGCACATCGCGGCCGGCGCGAAGAAGGTCCTCATCTCGGCTCCGGCCAAGGACGAGGACATCACCATCGTGATGGGCGTCAACCAGGACAAGTACGACGCGGCCAACCACCACGTGATCTCCAACGCCTCCTGCACCACCAACTGTGTGGCGCCGATGGCCAAGGTCCTCGACGAGAACTTCGGCATCGTCAAGGGCATGATGACGACGGTCCACGCCTACACCAACGACCAGCGCATCCTGGACTTCCCGCACTCGGACCTGCGCCGCGCCCGCGCCGCCGCCGAGAACATCATCCCGACCTCCACCGGTGCCGCCAAGGCCACCGCGCTGGTCCTGCCGCAGCTCAAGGGCAAGCTCGACGGCATCGCCATGCGCGTCCCGGTCCCGACCGGCTCGGTCACCGACCTCGTCCTGGAGCTCGACCGCGAGGTCACCAAGGACGAGATCAACGCCGCCTTCCAGAAGGCCGCGGAGGGCCAGCTCAAGGGCATCCTCGACTACACCGAGGACGCGATCGTCTCCTCCGACATCGTGAACTGGCCGGCCTCCTGCACCTTCGACTCCTCCCTGACCATGGTCCAGGGCAAGCAGGTCAAGGTCGTCGGCTGGTACGACAACGAGTGGGGCTACTCCAACCGACTCGTCGACCTGACCGTCTTCGTCGGCGGTCAGCTCTAAGAACGTAGGGCAAGGCAACACGATGTGAGCACAGGGTCCGTTCGGCGCGATGAGGCGCCGTCCGGGCCCTGTCGCTTGCCTGGTCCTCCCGTCCTCGCCCTCCGGGTGAAGGTCTCCTAAGGAGTAGGAAACACATGAAGACGATCGACGAACTGCTCGCCGAGGGCGTCGCCGGCAAGCGGGTCTTCGTCCGCGCCGACCTCAACGTGCCCCTGGCGAACGGTGAGATCACCGATGACGGCCGCATCCGCGCCGTCCTGCCGACCATCGCGAAGCTGGCCGAGGCCGGCGCCCGCGTGGTCGTCGCCTCGCACCTGGGCCGCCCCAAGGGCGCCCCGGACCCGGCCTTCTCGCTCGCCCCGGCGGCCAAGCGGCTCGGCGAGCTGCTCGACGCGGAGGTGGCCTTCGCCACCGACACCGTCGGCGCCTCCGCCAAGGAGACCGTCGCGGCCCTCGCCGACGGACGGGTCGCCGTCATCGAGAACCTGCGCTTCAACGCCGGCGAGACCTCGAAGGACGACGCGGAGCGCGGCGCCTTCGCGGACCAGCTCGCCGAGCTGGCCGACGTCTACGTCGGCGACGGCTTCGGCGCCGTCCACCGCAAGCACGCCTCGGTCTTCGACCTGCCCGCGCGCCTCCCGCACGCGGCCGGCTACCTCATCGCCACCGAGGTCGGCGTCCTGCAGAAGCTCACCGCCGACGTCCAGCGCCCCTACGTGGTCGTCCTCGGCGGGGCCAAGGTCTCCGACAAGCTCGCCGTCATCGACGAGCTGCTCGGCAAGGCCGACCGCATCCTCATCGGCGGCGGCATGGCCTACACCTTCCTCCACGCCAAGGGCTACGAGGTCGGCATCTCCCTGCTCCAGAAGGACCAGGTGGACACGGTCAAGGAGTACATGGAGCGCGCCGAGCGGAACGGCGTCGAGCTGGTCCTGCCCGTCGACATCCTGGCCTCCTCGGACTTCCCCGACCTCAAGGGCAAGACCCCGGCGGAGTTCGTCACCGTCGCCGCGGACGCCATCCCCGCGGACAAGGAGGGCCTGGACATCGGCCCCAAGACCCGTGAGCTGTACGCTTCGAAGATCGCCGACGCCGCGACCGTCTTCTGGAACGGCCCGGTGGGCGTCTTCGAGCACCCCGACTACGCGGGCGGCACCGCCGCCATCGCGCAGGCCCTCCTCGACAGCCGGGCCTTCACCGTGGTCGGCGGTGGCGACAGCGCCGCCTCCGTCCGCATCCTCGGCTTCGACGAGAACGCCTTCGGTCACATTTCCACCGGTGGTGGCGCCAGCCTCGAATACCTCGAGGGCAAGACGCTCCCCGGCCTCGCCGCCCTGGAGGGCTGAACCCCCATGACCACTGTGAACGGCCGCACCCCGCTGATGGCGGGCAACTGGAAGATGAACCTCAACCACCTCGAGGCCATCGCCCACGTCCAGAAGCTCGCCTTCGCGCTCACCGACAAGGACTACGACGCCGTCGAGGTCGCGGTGCTCCCGCCCTTCACCGACCTGCGCTCGGTCCAGACCCTGGTCGACGGCGACAAGCTGAAGATCAAGTACGGCGCCCAGGACATCTCGGCGCACGACTCCGGCGCGTACACCGGTGAGATCTCCGGCCCGATGCTGTCGAAGCTGAGCTGCACCTTCGTCGCCGTCGGCCACAGCGAGCGCCGCCAGTACCACGGCGAGGGCGACGAGATCTGCAACGCCAAGGTGAAGGCCGCCTTCCGCAACGGGATCACCCCGATCCTGTGCGTCGGCGAGGGCCTGGACGTCCGCAAGGCCGGCAACCAGGTCGCGCACACGCTGGCCCAGGTCGACGGCGGCCTCAAGGACCTCCCGGCCGAGCAGGCCGAGTCCATCGTGATCGCGTACGAGCCGGTCTGGGCGATCGGCACCGGCGAGGTCGCCACCCCCGAGGACGCGCAGGAGGTCTGCGGGGCGATCCGCGGCCGCCTCGCCGAGCTGTACTCCCAGGAGCTGGCCGACAAGGTCCGCATCCAGTACGGCGGCTCGGTCAAGGCCGGCAACATCGCCGCGATCATGGCCCAGCCCGATGTCGACGGTGCGCTGATCGGCGGCGCCGCGCTGGACGTGGACGAGTTCGTCAAGATCGTCCGCTTCCGCGACCAGTGAGTATGCGGTAGGGCCGATCCGTCGTACCCTTGCGGGGGCCGGGGGCCGCGTACGCGCGGCCTGCCGGCCCCCGCTTCCTCCCAGCAAGCCCAGAAAGTAGGAATCAGCCGTGGTTATGGGGTTCTCGATCGCCCTGCTCGTCTTCAGCGCTCTGCTGATGCTGCTCGTGCTGATGCACAAGGGCAAGGGTGGCGGCCTTTCCGACATGTTCGGCGGCGGCATGCAGTCCTCGGTCGGCGGCTCCTCCGTGGCCGAGCGCAACCTCGACCGCATCACGGTCGTGGTCGGCCTGCTGTGGTTCGCCTGCATCGTCGCGCTCGGCCTGCTCATGAAGGCCGCCGCCGTCTGACGGTTCTGGCCATTCGGCCCGTCCCGCCGGTTCCGCCCGGCCTATCATGAGGGCCTGCGTCCACGGCCGGAGCGAGTAACTCCGGTTGCTGGACGCGCGTTGGGCCTTACGTAGACTGGGGCGTCCGCAGCGGACATCCCTCACGCTCCGCGGCACCATCACGCAGGGAGTTACGACCGTGGCAAGTGGCAACGCGATTCGTGGAAGTCGGGTCGGAGCCGGGCCGATGGGCGAGGCCGAGCGCGGTGAATCCGCGCCCCGCCTGCGCATCTCCTTCTGGTGCTCGAACGGGCACGAGACGCAGCCGAGCTTCGCCAGCGACGCGCAGGTGCCGGACACCTGGGACTGCCCGCGCTGCGGGTTCCCGGCCGGCCAGGACCGGGACAATCCGCCCGCGCCGCCGCGCACGGAGCCGTACAAGACGCACCTCGCGTACGTCCGCGAGCGCCGCACGGACGCCGACGGCGAGGCGATCCTCGCCGAGGCCCTCGCCAAGCTCCGCGGCGAGATCTGAGCGGTCCGTCCGCACACGACCGGCCGCACTCGAAAGCGGCTCGGGGGCCCGGCCCGCAGGAGACCCAATCCCGCGGACCGGGCCCCTTTGTGTGCGTTGTCCCCCTTCCGATCCCTTAGGTTGGACGGTGGCGGGGCACAACAGGACGGAAGAAGTGGGTTGATGTCCGAGATGAACGCAGACAGCCGTACGAGGCTCAACCGGACGCCCGAGTGGCACGCGCTCGGCAAGCACCGGGAAGCGCTGGGGCAGACGCATCTGCGGGAGCTGTTCGAGTCGGACCCGGACCGGGGCACCGGCTACACGCTGCGCGTCGGGGACCTGCACATCGACTACTCGAAGCACCTCGTCACCGACGAGACGCTCGGGCTGCTGCGCGAACTGGCCGCGGCCACCGGCGTGGCGGAGCTGCGGGACGCGATGTTCCGCGGCGAGAAGATCAACGTGACGGAGAACCGCGCGGTCCTGCACACCGCGCTGCGCGCCCCCCTGGACGCGGTCGTCGAGGTGGACGGCGAGAACGTCGTACCCGGCGTGCACGAGGTCCTCGACAAGATGGCGGCCTTCTCCCGCCAGGTCAGGTCGGGGGAGTGGACCGGATTCACCGGCGAGCGCATCAAGAACGTCGTCAACATCGGCATCGGCGGCTCCGACCTGGGCCCCGCCATGGCGTACGAGGCACTGCGCGCCTTCACCGACCGCGGCCTGACCGTGCGGTTCGTGTCCAACGTGGACGGCGCCGACCTGCACGAGGCCGTGCGCGACCTCGACCCGGCGCGGACGCTGTTCATCATCGCGTCGAAGACCTTCACCACGATCGAGACCATCACCAACGCCACCTCGGCACGGGAATGGCTGCTCGCGGGTCTGGGCGGCGACCAGGCCGCCGTGGCACGGCACTTCGTGGCGCTGTCCACGAACGCCGAGAAGGTCACCGAGTTCGGCATCGACCCGGCCAACATGTTCGGCTTCTGGGACTGGGTCGGCGGACGCTACTCCTTCGACTCCGCCATCGGCCTCTCCCTGATGATCGCCATCGGCCCGGACGCCTTCCGCGAGATGCTCGGCGGCTTCCACGCCATGGACGAGCACTTCCGCACCGCGCCCCCGGAGCGCAACGCCCCGCTGCTGCTGGGCCTGTTGGGCATCTGGTACGGGGCCTTCTTCGACGCGCAGTCGCACGCCGTGCTCCCGTACAGCCACTACCTCTCCCGTTTCACCGCCTACTTGCAGCAGCTGGACATGGAGTCCAACGGCAAGTCCGTGGACCGGGACGGCAATCCGGTGGACTGGCAGACCGGCCCGGTGGTGTGGGGCACGCCCGGCACCAACGGACAGCACGCCTACTACCAGCTGATCCACCAGGGCACCCGGATGATCCCGGCCGACTTCATCGGCTTCGCCCGCCCGGTGGCGGAGCTGCCGCCGGCGCTGGCCGCCCAGCACGACCTGCTGATGGCGAACTTCTTCGCCCAGACGCAGGCCCTGGCCTTCGGCAAGACCGCCGACGAGGTGCGTGCGGAGGGCGTCGCCGAGGAGCTCGTCCCGCACAAGACCTTCCTGGGCAACCACCCGACGACCACCATCCTCGCCACCGAACTGACGCCGTCGGTGCTGGGGCAGCTCATCGCGCTGTACGAGCACAAGGTGTTCGTGCAGGGCGCGGTGTGGAACATCGACTCCTTCGACCAGTGGGGCGTCGAACTCGGCAAGGTCCTCGCCAAGCGCGTGGAGCCGGCGCTGACCGAGGGCTCTGCCGTGGAGGGCCTCGACCCGTCGACGCGGGCGCTGGTGACCGCGTACCGCGAACTGCGCGGCCGCTGACGCACGGCGAAGGGCCCCGCACCGGTCGCCGGTGCGGGGCCCTTCGCGCGGCCGCCGTCAGGCGGAAGCCGGGGGATACAGCCCGGCGGGCAGCTTGGCCGCCGCCGCGCGGTCCAGCAGCCACAGGGTGCGGCTGCGGCCGTGGGCGGCCGCGGCCGGGGCCTGGACCGCGCCGGCCCCGCCCAGGGCGATGGCCACCGCCCCCGCCTTGTCCTCGCCGGCCGCCAGCAGCCAGACCTCGCGGGCCGCGCGGATCGCCGGGAGGGTGAGCGAGACGCGGGTCGGCGGCGGCTTCGGGGCGCCGTGGACGCCGACGACGGTGCGCTCCGTCTCACGGGCCGCCGGGTGCTCGGGGAACAGGGACGCCACGTGGGTGTCCGGGCCCACGCCCAGCATCAGCACGTCGAACGTGGGGACCGGGCCGTGGTCCTCGGGCCCGGCGGCCTTCGCCAGCTCGGCGGCGTAGGCGGCCGCGGCGGCGTCGACGTCGTCGCCGTACGGACCGTCGGAGGCGGGCATCGCGTGCACGCGGGCCGGGTCCACGGGGACGGCGTCCAGCAGCGCCTCGCAGGCCTGGACGTGGTTGCGCTCGGGGTCGTCGGCGGGGACGTACCGCTCGTCGCCCCACCAGAGGTCGATGCGGGACCAGTCGACGGCGTCCCGGGCGGGGGCGGCGGCGAGCGCCGCGAGCAGGCCGTTGCCGTTGCGGCCGCCGGTCAGGACCACGGAGGCCGAGCCGCGGGCCGCCTGTGCGTCCACGATCTTCGTGATGAGCCGGGCCGCCGCGGCCTGGGCCATCAGCTCCTTGTCCCGGTGGACGACGACCTGGGGAGTCGTCATACCCATGTGCTGCCGCCTTCTTGGTAGTTCTGGGATGAATGGTGCGTGCGCGTCGGTGCGGGGTGCCGCTGCGCGGAGCCGTTCCCCACCCCGCACCTTCCCGAAACCGGGGGCAGGCCCCCGGACCCCCGTACGGGCGCTCCGCCCGACGGGGCCGTCGAGGGTGCGGCGGGTCCGGGGCCGCGCCCCAGACCCCTCGGTCCCGCCAGCGGGGTAGCGAACCGGGGCCCGTGCCCCGGCGCCCGGGACGCCGATGGTGCGGTGGGTCCGGGGCGTCGGCCTGGGCCGCCCGCCGAGGGGGTGGCAGGGCCCGGGGCTGCGCCCCTGACGCTTCGGTCCCGTTGACGGGTGGTGAACCCGGGGCCTGTGCCCCGGCGCCCGGGACGCCGATGGTGCGGTGGGTCCGGGGCATCGGCCTGGGCCGCCCGCCGAGGGGGTGGCAGGGCCCGGGGCTGCGCCCCTGACTCTTCGGTCCCGCTGACGGGGTGGTGAACCCGGGGCTGCGCCCCGGGTAGTTCGTGCCGCCGTGGGGTGGAAGGGGGCCGGGGGTGCCCCGAGCCCGGGGTCCTGGTCCCGGAGGGGGCACGGTCCCGGGCGGGTGGTGGAGCGGGCCGGTGGGGCTGGGGTCCAGCTCCACCGGCCCGGTCCGCCTCGCCGTCCGCCTCGCCGACGGCCGCGCCGTTACTTCGCCGCCGCCCGCTTGGCCGGCTTCGGCTTCGCGGAGGGGGCTTCGGCTCCGGCCTCGGCCGCGACCGCGACGTCAGCCTTGGCGCCGCCGCCCGCGGGCTTCGCCGGACCGGCGGTGGCCGCCAGGCGGCCGACGCCGAACTTCAGCGACGCCTCGTACGTGTTGTCCGGGTCCAGCCGGCGCAGCTCCTCCGCCAGCAGCTCCGCCGTGTCGCGGCGCTTGAGCGCCACCGCACGGTCGGGCTGCCCCGGCATGCACAGCGTCGCCAGCGCACCGTCCGCGCGGTCCAGGACGATCACGCCGTCCTTGGTCTCCAGGCGTACGGCGGTCAGCCCCGGCCCGTCGGAGAGGGCCCGGTGGACCGGGACCCCGAGGCGGTCCGCCAGCCACATGGCCAGCAGCTCGCAGCTCGGGTTCTCGTCCTCGCCCTCGACGGTCGCGGAGACGACCGACACCGTCTGCTGGTCCAGCGCGGCGGCCAGCATCGACCGCCAGGGGGTGATCCGGGTCCAGGACAGGTCCGTGTCGCCGGGCGCGTACGCCTCCGCCCGCAGGGCGAGGGCCCCGAGGGGGTCCTCCGAGGAGTACGTGTCCGCGATCCGGCGCTGCCCCAGCGCGCCCAGCGGGTCGCCCGCCAGGTCCGCGGGAGCACCCTCCGGCCACCAGACGACCACGGGGGCGTCCGGCAGGAGCAGCGGGAGCACGACCGACTGGGCGTGGTTGACCAGTTCCCCGTGCAGGCGCAGTACGACCGTCTCCCCGGTGCCGGAGTCCGCGCCGACGCGGATCTCCGCGTCGAGACGGGCGTCGCGGCGGCTGCGGGGGGAGCGGCTGACCCGCTTGACCACGACGACGATCCGCGAGGGGTGTTCGTGGGAGGCGTCGTTCGCCGACTTGAGTGCGTCGTACGCGTTCTCTTCGTCGGTCACGATCACCAGCGTGAGGACCATGCCGATGGCCGGCGTGCCGATGTCCCGGCGCGCCTGCACCAACGCGGCGTTGATCCTGCTGGAGGTGGTCTCCGTGAGGTCGATCTTCATGGCCGGCGCCAGCTCCGTCCGTCTCGTGCGAGCATCTCGTCCGCCTCGACCGGCCCCCAGGTGCCCGCCGCGTACTGCGCGGGCTTGCCGTGCTTGTCCCAGTACTCCTCGATCGGGTCGAGGATGTTCCAGGACAGCTCGACTTCCTGGTGGCGCGGGAAGAGGTTCGCGTCACCGAGGAGGACGTCGAGGATGAGCCGCTCGTAGGCCTCGGGGCTGGACTCCGTGAAGGACTCGCCGTAGGCGAAGTCCATCGTGACGTCCCGGACCTCCATGGAGGTGCCCGGCACCTTCGAGCCGAAGCGGACCGTCACGCCCTCGTCCGGCTGGACCCGGATGACCAGGGCGTTCTGCCCCAGTTCCTCGGTCGCACCCGATTCGAACGGCAGGTACGGGGCCCGCTTGAAGACCACGGCGATCTCGGTCACCCTGCGGCCCAGGCGCTTGCCGGTCCGCAGGTAGAAGGGGACGCCCGCCCAGCGGCGGTTGTTGATCTCCAGGCGGATGGCCGCGTAGGTGTCGGTCTTCGACTTGGGGTCGATGCCGTCCTCTTCGAGGTACCCGACGACCTTCTCGCCGCCCTGCCAGGCCGCCGAGTACTGGCCGCGCACGGTGTGCTTGCCGAGGTCCTCGGGGATCTGGACGGCGCTGAGCACCTTCAGCTTCTCCGCCACCAGGGCCTTCGGGTGGAAGGAGCCGGGCTCCTCCATCGCGGTGAGCGCCAGCAGCTGGAGCAGGTGGTTCTGGATGACGTCGCGGGCCGCGCCGATGCCGTCGTAGTAGCCGGCCCGGCCGCCGATGCCGATGTCCTCGGCCATGGTGATCTGGACGTGGTCGACGTACGACCGGTTCCAGATCGGCTCGAACATCGTGTTGGCGAAGCGGAGCGCCAGGATGTTCTGGACGGTCTCCTTGCCCAGGTAGTGGTCGATCCGGAAGACCTCGTCCCGGGGGAAGACCTCGTGGACGACCTGGTTGAGCTCTTCCGCGCTCTTCAGGTCGTGCCCGAAGGGCTTCTCGATGACGGCACGCCGCCAGGAGCCTTCCTTCTGCGCCAGCCCGTGGTTCTTGAGCTGCTGGACCACCTTGGGGAAGAACTTCGGCGGCACCGAGAGGTAGAAGGCGAAGTTGCCGCCCGTGCCCTGGGCCTTGTCGAGTTCCTCGATGGTCGACTTGAGCGTCTCGAAGGCCGCGTCGTCGTCGAACTCGCCCTGGACGAACCGGCAGCCCTGCACCAGCTGCTGCCAGACCTCCTCACGGAAGGGGGTGCGCGAGTGCTCCTTGACCGCCTCGTACACCTCCTGGGCGAAGTCCTCGTCCTGCCATTCACGGCGGGCGAAACCGATCAGCGAGAAGCCCGGGGGCAGCAGGCCGCGGTTCGCGAGGTCGTAGACGGCGGGCATGAGCTTCTTGCGCGACAGGTCACCCGTAACGCCGAAAATGACCAGGCCGGACGGCCCCGCGATCCGCGGGAGCCGCCGGTCCTGTGCGTCACGAAGCGGGTTCGCTCCGTTTACCGACAAAATACTCAGTCCTCCGCGGGGGCGAGGCGCGTCAGCTCCGCCTCGGTCGACTTCAGCAGGTCGTTCCACGACGCCTCGAACTTCTCGACGCCTTCGTCTTCGAGCAGCTGCACCACATCGTCGTACGAGATGCCGAGCTTCGCGACCGCGTCCAGCTCGGCGCGCGACTGCTCGTAGGTGCCGCGGATGGTGTCGCCGGAGACCTCGCCGTGGTCGGCGGTGGCCTCCAGCGTGGCCTCGGGCATGGTGTTCACGGTGCCGGGCGCGACCAGGTCCACCACGTACAGGGTGTCCTTGTAGGCCGGGTCCTTGACGCCGGTCGAGGCCCACAGCGGGCGCTGCTTGTTGGCCTGCGCCTTGTCCAGGGCCGCCCAGCGCTCGCCGCCGAACACCTCTTCGTACGCCTCGTAGGCCAGACGGGCGTTGGCGAGGGCCGCCTTGCCCTTCAGGGCCTTGGCCTCGTCGGTGCCGATGCCGTCGAGGCGCTTGTCGATCTCGCTGTCCACGCGGGACACGAAGAAGGAGGCCACCGAGTGGATCTTGGAGAGGTCCAGGCCGGCGGCCTTCGCCTTCTCCAGACCCGCCAGGTACGCGTCCATGACCGCGCGGTAGCGCTCCAGCGAGAAGATCAGCGTGACGTTGACGCTGATGCCCCTGCCGATGACCTCGGTGATCGCCGGCAGGCCGGCCTTGGTCGCCGGGATCTTGATGAGGGTGTTCGGGCGGTCCACCAGCCAGGCGAGCTGCTTGGCCTCGGCGATGGTCGCCGCGGTGCTGTGCGCCAGGCGCGGGTCGACCTCGATCGACACGCGGCCGTCCTGGCCCTCGGTCGCGTCGAAGACCGGGCGCAGGATGTCGGCGGCGTCACGGACGTCCGCCGTCGTGATCATGCGGATGGCCTCGTCGACGGTGACCTTGCGGGCGGCGAGGTCCGCGAGCTGCTGCTCGTAGCCGTCGCCGCTGCTGATCGCCTTCTGGAAGATCGACGGGTTGGTGGTGACACCGACCACGTGCTGCTGGTCGATGAGTTCGGCGAGGTTGCCGGACGTGATGCGCTTGCGGGACAGGTCGTCCAGCCAGATCGCCACGCCCTCGTCGGAGAGGCGCTTGAGTGCGTCTGCTGCCATGGGAATTACATCTCCTACTGGGTCGGTGCCGGTCTTCAGCGCGCGGCGGCGGTGAGGGAGGCCTTGGCGGCTGCGGTCACGGCTTCGGCGGTCAGGCCGAACTCGCGGAACAGGACGGCGCCGTCGGCCGAGGCACCGAAGTGCTCCAGCGAGACGATCCGGCCCGCGTCCCCGACGTAACGGTGCCAGGTCAGGCCGATCCCGGCCTCGACCGCCACTCGGGCCTTGACGGAGGGCGGCAGGACGCTGTCCTTGTACTCCTGGTCCTGCTCCTCGAACCACTCGACGGAGGGCATCGAGACGACGCGCGCCGGGACGCCCTCGGCCTGCAGGGCCTCGCGCGCGGCGACGGCCAGCTGCACCTCGGAGCCGGTGCCGATGAGGACGACCTGGGCGGGACCGCCCTCGGCCTCGAAGAGCACGTACCCGCCCTTGGCGGCGTCCTCGTTGCGCTCGTAGGTGGGCACGCCCTGGCGGGTGAGCGCCAGACCGTGCGGGGCGCCCTTGCCGTACACCTTGGTGTGGCGCTTGAGGATCTCGCGCCAGGCGACGGCGGTCTCGTTCGCGTCCGCCGGGCGCACGACGTTCAGACCCGGGATGGCGCGCAGCGAGGCGACGTGCTCGACCGGCTGGTGGGTCGGGCCGTCCTCGCCGAGGCCGATGGAGTCGTGCGTCCACACGTACGTCACCGGCAGGTGCATCAGCGCGGAGAGGCGGACGGCGTTGCGCATGTAGTCGGAGAACACCAGGAAGGTGCCGCCGTAGATGCGGGTGTGGCCGTGCAGCGCGATGCCGTTCATGACGGCGGCCATCGCGTGCTCGCGGATGCCGTAGTGGATGGTCCGGCCGTACGGGTCGGCCTCCGGCAGCGGGTTGCCCACCGGCAGGAACGAGGAGTTCTTGTCGATGGTCGTGTTGTTGGAGCCGGCCAGGTCGGCCGAGCCGCCCCACAGCTCGGGGATGACCGCGCCGAGGGCCTCCAGGACCTTGCCGGAGGCGGCGCGGGTGGCGACGCCCTTGCCGGTCTCGAAGACGGGGAGCTCGTCCTCCCAGCCCTCGGGCAGCTCGTTGGCCTCGATCCGGTCGAAGGCGGCGGCGCGCTCCGGGTTGGCGGTGCGCCAGGCGGAGAAGTCCTTCTCCCAGGCGGCGCGCGCGTCACGGCCCCGGTCCACCAGGCTCCGGGTGTGGCCGAGGACCTCGTCGGAGACCTCGAAGGTCCGCTCCGGGTCGAAGCCGAGCACGCGCTTGGTCGCGGCGACCTCGTCGTTGCCGAGGGCCGAGCCGTGGGAGGCCTCGGTGCCCTGGGCGTGCGGGGCGGGCCAGGCGATGATCGAGCGGGCCGCGATGAAGGACGGGCGCCCGGTCTCGGCCTTGGCGGCCTGGAGGGCGGCGAACAGGGCCTTCGGGTCGAGGTCGCCGTTCTCCTGCTGCTCGACGCGCTGGACGTGCCAGCCGTACGCCTCGTAGCGCTTCATGGTGTCCTCGGAGACGGCCGTCTCCGTGTCACCCTCGATGGAGATGTGGTTGTCGTCCCACAGGAGCACCAGGTTGCCGAGCTTCTGGTGGCCGGCCAGCGCGGACGCCTCGTGGGAGATGCCCTCCTGGAGGCAGCCGTCGCCGGCGATCGCGTAGACCATGTGGTCGAACGGGGAGGTGCCCTCGGCGGCCTCCGGGTCGAAGAGGCCGCGCTCGTAACGGGCGGCCATGGCCATGCCCACCGCGTTGGCGATGCCCTGGCCCAGCGGGCCGGTGGTGGTCTCGACGGCGGCCGTGTGGCCGTACTCCGGGTGCCCGGGGGTCTTGGAGCCCCAGGTGCGGAACGCCTTGAGGTCGTCCAGCTCCAGGCCGAACCCGCCCAGGTAGAGCTGGGTGTAAAGAGTCAGGGACGAGTGCCCCGCGGAGAGCACGAAACGGTCACGCCCGACCCACTCCGGGTCCGAGGGGTCGTGCCGCATGACCTTCTGGAAAAGCGTGTACGCGGCGGGGGCCAGGCTCATCGCCGTACCGGGGTGTCCGTTCCCGACCTTCTGGACCGCGTCGGCGGCCAGGATGCGGGCGGTGTCGACGGCCCGCTGGTCCAGTTCGGTCCACTCGAGCTCTGGGGTGGTCGGCTTGGTGCTCACCGTTGGTCAGGGCTCCTCTCCACATGTTGTATTGCCGGTGACGAACGGTGACACCGGCGCGATTCCGAGCCTACCCCCGCCAGGGCGTGCGGCTATTCGAGTGCAGGCAGTGCGTCGTCGTCCCGCTGCCCGCCGTTCACCCGGGATCCGCCGCCGAGGACGCGCAGGTCGGTCCGATCGGCCCAACACGAGGCGACCCCCGCGCAGGGCGAGGTAACGGCTACGTCTACAGTGGCGTGGTACGCGCAAGCCTTTACCGGCCCCTCATTCACTGAGCAGGGGCCGTGACGGAGCTTGCTGGATTCTCTCTCAGGGGTGTGCGTGACGGCCGTCGAATCCCGTCCAGCGGGGGTGCTCGGGACGAGCCCCGGTCACCGGCCGTTCGGGGCCCGGGCCATGGCTTTCGTGGCTTTGACCAAGCCGCGGATCATCGAACTTCTGCTGATCACCACAGTGCCGGTGATGTTCCTCGCCGAGCAGGGCGTGCCGTCGCTGTGGCTGGTGCTCGCCACCTGCTTCGGCGGCTACCTCTCCGCGGGCGGCGCCAACGCGCTGAACATGTACATCGACCGCGACATCGACGCGCTGATGGACCGCACGTCGCAACGCCCGCTGGTGACCGGCATGGTGAGCCCGGCCGAATGCCTGGTCTTCGGCATCTCGCTCGGGGTCATCTCGACCCTGTTCTTCGGGCTGCTGATCAACTGGCTGTCGGCCGCCCTCGCGCTCGGCGCGCTCCTCTTCTACGTGGTCGTCTACACGATGCTGCTGAAGCGGCGCACCGCGCAGAACATCGTCTGGGGCGGGATCGCCGGCTGCATGCCGGTGCTCATCGGCTGGTCCGCGGTCAAGAACGAGGTCTCCTGGGCCGCCGTCATCCTCTTCCTCGTCATCTTCTTCTGGACGCCGCCGCACTACTGGCCGCTGTCCATGAAGGTCAAGGAGGACTACGCGCGGGTCGGCGTGCCGATGCTGCCGGTGGTGGCGGGCAACAAGGCCGTCGCGCGCCAGATCGTCCTCTACAGCTGGGTGATGGTGGCGGTCTCGCTGCTGCTCACGCCGCTGGGGTACACGGGCTGGTTCTACACCTCGGTGGCGCTGCTGGCCGGCGGCTGGTGGCTGTGGGAGGCGCACGCGCTGAGCGCCCGGGCCAAGGCCGGGGTGACGGGCGCGAAGCTCAAGGAGATGCGGCTGTTCCACTGGTCGATCACCTATGTGTCGCTCCTCTTCGTCGCCGTCGCCGTGGATCCCTTCCTCCGTTGATTACTCGCCGGTAGCATGCCGTCCATGGCAGAGACCGCAGACACCGCAGACACCTCCGGGGCCACGGCGCCCGCGGACAAGAAGCAGAGCCGTACGGCCGCGAAGCTGGCCCGGCAGATCGGCGCGTTCGCCAAGCAGCACGGCGGCGCCGAGGGCCAGCTCGCGTACATCGGCCAGGCCGGCACCCGGATCGTGCTCGTCGGCACCGACGGCGGCTGGGGCGACCTGGTGGCACCGAGCCACGCCGTGGCCCGGCTCGCCGCCGAGCAGGCCGGGCTGACCCTCCACGAGGAGTTCGACGGGGAGTTCGCGGCCCGCGTCAGGACCGGCCCGTACGAGTGGACGCGGATGGCCGGCATCCAGGTCGGCGGTCCCGCCAACCCGGCCGCCTGAGGCCTCGAACGCGGGTCGGTCAACAGAGCGGGCAATACTTCACACCCCGCTCACCCGTTAGGACGTGCGGAAGCCGCTTCCTCACGTCCGCAACGGGATGACCGGATGATCGAAACGCCGCCCCTGGTGGACCAGCACTGCCAGGGAGTGCTCCGCACGGAGCTGGGGATCGCCACCTTCGAGGCCCAGCTGATCCACCCGGCCGGCCCGCCCGCCCCGGGGACCACCTTCTTCGACACCCAGACCGGCTTCGCCGTGCGCCGCTGGTGCCCGCCCCTGCTGGGCCTGGAGCCGCACTGCGCGCCCGCCAGGTACCTGGCCCGGCGCCGCGAGCTCGGCGCCGCGGAGAGCACCCGACGGCTGCTGAGGGGCTCGGGGACGGGCGCGTACCTCGTCGACACGGGAGCCCCCGGGGACCTCACCGGGGTCAAGGAGCTGGCCCTGGCCGGGGACGCCGAGACCTTCGAGGTGGTCCGGCTGGAGCTGCTCGCCGAGCAGGCCGCCGACACCTCCGGGACCGTCGTCGCCTTCCTCGCCAATCTCGCCGGAGCCGTCCACCACGCCGCCGCCTCGGCCGTCGCCTTCACCTGCGGGGCCCGCACCGGCTGCGCGGCCGCCCTGGCCGGAGCCCCGGAGCCGCCCGCGCCGGGCGAGGTACGGGCGGCGGCCGGGCGGTGGCTGGCCGCACGGACCAGGGGAGGGGAGCTACGGGACCCCGTGCTCCTGCGGCACCTGATGTGGAGCGCGGCGGGCTCCGGGCTGCCGCTCCAGCTGCACACCGGCGGGGCCGATCCGGAGCCGCTGACCGGGTTCGTACGGGCCACCGCGGGCCTGGGCGCGCAGCTGGTGCTCAGCGGCGGGTATCCGTACCACCGGAACGCGGCCCGGCTGGCGGCGGAGCACCCGCACCTCCACGCCGACGTCGGCCCGGCCCTCGCCCGCACGGGGGCGCGGGCCGCCGCCGTACTGGCGGAGCTGCTGGAGCTCGCGCCCTTCGGCAAGCTGCTGTTCTCCAGCGGCGGCCGGAACCTGCCCGAACTGCACGCGGTCGGCGCACTGGTGTTCCGCGAGGCGCTCGGCCGGGTCCTGGGCGGCTGGGTCGCCGAGGGCGCCTGGTCCTGGCAGGACGCGCAGCGCGTCGCGGGGATGCTCGCGGCGGGCAACGCCCGGCGCGTCTACCGGCTCGACGAGCGCGGCTGACGGCCGGGTGCGCGGCGTGCGCGGCCGGCCGGGCGCGTACGCCGGCCGGACCGCTGTGCGGCGGGTCAGACCGCCGAGAGCTGCTCCTCGTCCCGCGCCGGGGCGTCCACCCGGTCGCCGGAGCGCTCGCGCAGGGCGAGGGCCAGGCGGAGCACCGCGATCCACACCAGGCAGGAGCCCAGCATGTGCGCGGCGACCAGTACCTCGGGCAGCTGGGTGAAGAACTGGACGTAGCCGATCGCGCCCTGGGCGAGCAGGACGACCAGCAGGTCGCGGGCGCGCGCCCGGGTGTCGCGGGGGGCGTCCACCACCCGCAGCACCAGCCACATCGCGACGGCGAGCGCGCAGACCAGCCAGGCGGCGATCGCGTGCACGTGGGCGGTGGCCGCCCAGTCGAACGGCATCCGCTTGATCTCGCTCTTGTCACCGGCGTGCGGACCGGAGCCGGTCACGACCGTGCCCGCCGCGATCAGTACGAGGGTGGTGGCGATCAGCGCCCAGGCCAGCTTGCGCACGGGCCCGGGCACGCGCGGCCGGGGCGTGCCGTCGCCCTCGCGGGTGCGCTGCCAGGAGACGGTGGTGACCGCGATCAGGCCGGTGGCGAGCAGGAAGTGCCCGGCGACGCTGTACGGGTTGAGCCCGGTCAGGACGGTGATGCCGCCGAGGACCGCGTTGGCCATCACGAGGGCGAACTGGGTCCACCCGAGCTTCGTCAGCGAGTGCCGCCACGGCTTCGACGCGCGCGCCGCGAGGATGAACCAGCCGACGGCCGCGCTCAGCACGTACGTCAGCATCCGGTTGCCGAACTCGATGACCCCGTGGAAGCCCTGGGCCTGCGTGACGACCAGGCTGTCGTCGGTGCACTTGGGCCACGTGTCGCAGCCGAGACCGGATCCGGTCAGCCGCACCGCGCCGCCGGTGACGATGATGGCCACGCTCATCAGGAGCGCGGCGGACGCGGCCCGCCGGAGGGTCCGGGGTGACGGCGTCCAGCGGTCGGCGATGTATGCGAATGGGTTCAACACGGCGCCTATCGTATGCGGCGCCTTGTGCAAAGTTTCACGAGGGGGCCCCGGCGGGGGCGCCGGGTCCGACGGTCCGGCGGAACCGGGCCCCGGCCGGATCCCCCTCCTCGTGCCACCACACCAGCACCCGCCACAGGCCGCCCCCGCCGGGACGCGCCGGGGACCGCGCGAACCCCCGCACCAGCCCGTCCCCCACCTCCTCGGCGGTCAGCCCCCGCACCTGCGCCGACCCCCGCCACGGATCCGGCTGTACGGTCCACAGCCCGTCGGCGCCCCGCACCTCGACCCGCCACACCGCGAGCCACGGCGTCACCTCCAGCATCGTGGCGACCTGCTCGGCGTCCAGCCCCAGCCGGTCCGCGATCACCGCCTCGGGCACGCCCTGGATCCGGGCGGCCACCACCGCCTGCGGCAGCAGCCGCTCGGGCAGCAGCCCGTCGGCCCGGAGCCCCGCCAGCGCGTCCAGGTCCAGGAAGCGCAGCCGCAGCTCCAGCTGGCGGCCGACGTGGTCCAGGGCCTCCTCGGTCTCCCGCGCCACCTCGGGCCCCGGGTCCGCGAGGAGCAGCCGGCGGAACCCGGACTCGGCGTCCACCGCCCAGGCGACCGCCTGCGAAGCGGAGCCCAGCTCCGCGAGCCGGTCCGCGAGGAACACCTTGGCCTGCGCGAGCCCCCGCCGGTTGACCGGGTCCTCCTGGTCCAGGCCGGCCCAGACCTCGACGGCGGCCCGCGTCACGTCACGGGCGCGCTCGCCGGCGGCCCGCTCCATCGCGCCCGGGCCGCTCCCGGCGCCGCCGCCCAGCGGGTGCCGGGGCAGCCGGGCGCCGTCGCTCAGCGGCCAGGCCAGCCAGACCCCCTGGTTGATGAGCCCCCGGGCGTACCACCGGGCGTACTCCGGCGCGTGCGGCGCGGCCCGCCGCGCGTGGCCGAGCCCCTCCTCGACGGCGGCCAGCGCCCCGGCCCGGTCCCCGCCCCCGAACCGGCGTGCGGCGAGGTCGCCCAGGCGCAGCCCCAGCCGGGCGGCGCACTCGGGATCGGTCAGGGCGGGCCCGCGCAGCGCGCCGATCAGCTCCCGCAGCAGCCGCTCGCTCTCGGCGGGCCCGGCCGCCGCGGCCCCCGACCGGATCCGCGCCCATTCCCCGTCCAGCCGCAGAGCGGCCTCCCGCTGCGCCATGCCGCGCCCCCCGGCGTTCCGATGTGTGGAGGCTGGTCATCCTCCCGCCGGGGCAACGATCAGGAGCGGCGATTCACTCCCAGCGGAACAGCCTCGCCGCGGCCCCCAGGCCCAGTACCGCCCAGCCGCCCAGCACGGCCGCGTCGCCCCACGGCAGCGCGGCCCCGTGCTGGAGCACCTCCCGCAGCCCGTGCGACAGCGCCGAGATCGGCAGCAGGCCGAGCACGTCCTGCACGGCACCGGGGAACTTCTCCAGCGGCACGATCACCCCGCCGCCGACCAGCAGCAGCAGGAACACCAGGTTGGCCGCGGCCAGGGTCGCCTCGGCCCGGAGGGTGCCCGCCATCAGCAGCCCGAGCCCGGAGAAGGCCGCTGTACCGAGCAGGAGCAGCGCCGCGACCGACAGCGGGTTCCCCTGCGGGGACCAGCCCAGCGCGAGGGCGATCACCGTCAGCAGGACCACCTGGAGCACCTCGGTGACCAGTACCGACAGGGTCTTGGCGGCCATCAGCGCCCAGCGCGGCAGCGGGGAGGCCCCGAGCCGCTTGAGCACGCCGTAGCGGCGGTCGAAGCCGGTGGCGATGGCCTGGCCGGTGAAGGCGGTGGACATGACCGCGAGCGCGAGGACGCCCGGGGCGAGGAAGTCGACGGCCTCGCCCTCGCCGGTGTCGACGATGTCGACGGCCGAGAAGAGGGTCAGCAGCAGCGCCGGGATGATCACGGTGAGCAGCAGCTGCTCCCCGTTGCGCAGCAGCATCCGGGTCTCCAGCGCGGTCTGCGCCCAGATCATCCGGGACACGGGCGCGGCCCCCGGCCGGGGGGTGAACGTACCGGCGCTCATGCGCGCAGCTCCTTGCCCGTGAGCTCCAGAAAGACGTCTTCGAGGGTGTGCCGCTCCACGGAGAGGCTGTCGGGCATCACCCCGTGCTGGGCGCACCAGGAGGCGACGGTGGCCAGCAGCTGCGGGTCCACGTCGCCGGTGACCCGGTAGGCGCCGGGGGTGAGCTCGGCGGCCTGCGTGCCGTCGGGCAGGGCCTTCAGCAGGGAGGCGAGGTCGAGGGAGGGGCGGCCGGTGAAGCGCAGGGTGTTCTCGGCGCCGCCCCGGCACAGCCGCTCGGGGCTGCCGTGGGCGATGACCCGGCCGGCGTCGACGATGGCGACCTCGTCGCAGAGCTGCTCGGCCTCGTCCATGTGGTGGGTGGTGAGGACGACGGTGACCCCGTCGGCGCGCAGTTCGCGTACGAGGTCCCAGGTCGCGCGGCGGGCCTGCGGGTCGAGGCCGGCGGTGGGCTCGTCCAGGAACACCAGCTCGGGGCGGCCGACGACGGCCATGGCCAGGGCGAGCCGCTGCTGCTGGCCGCCGGAGAGCCGGCGGTAGGCGGTGCGGCCGCAGCCGCCGAGGCCGAGGCGTTCCACGAGGGCGTCGACGTCGAGGGGGTCGGCGTACAGCCTGGCCATGTGGCGCAGCATCTCGACGGCGCGGGCGCCGGAGTAGACCCCGCCGGACTGGAGCATCACACCGACGCGCGGGCGCAGCCGCTCGGCGTCGGCGACCGGGTCGAGCCCGAGGACTCGGACGGTACCGGCGTCGGGGCGGTGGTAGCCCTCGCAGGTCTCGACGGTGGTGGTCTTGCCCGCGCCGTTGGGGCCGAGGACCGCGGTGACGGAGCCGCGCGGGACGGTGAGGTCCAGGCCGTCCACCGCCGTTTTGGGGCCGTACCGCTTCACCAGTCCGCGGATCTCCACGGCGGGGTCGTTGCTCATGGTGACTGAGTCTACGGAGCCCGGGAAGGGGGCCTCGGCCCCGGGGTGGGAGGGCGCCGCACACGGAAGCCGTCTCGCGGAAGACGTTCTTTTCAGCCGTGTGGCCCCGGGCGGTCCGGCGGCTTTCGGTGACTTTCGCGGAAGCTGATGTTCAGCGCCTGTACGCGGGCCGTGGGCGGAGGTCCGCTGGTGGGAGGGGCTGCGGGGCCCACTGGAGGGGCTCGGAATGGAAACGGAATTCCATCGACCAATTAACTCTCCGTAGATAAATAAGGTAACCCTTAGTGATGGACGCCACCGGGCGCGGCCTCCGTCGCGGCTTGTCGGGGCTCGCTTAATTACGCAACAATGGCGTTGTGAAATACAGCGAACGGATGAGCGAGGCCCCCCAGGGGGAGCTCGCGACCGGGGAGCGGTCCACCCGCAACCGGGTCGCGCGTTCCATCCTGGACCACGGCCCCTCCACCGTCGCCGACCTCGCTCAGCGTCTCGGCCTCACCCAGGCCGCCGTCCGCCGCCACCTCGACACGCTCGTCGCCGACGACGTGGTCGCACCCCGGGAACAGCGCGTGTACGGAACGCGCACCCGGGGCCGGCCCGCCAAGGTCTTCGCGCTGACCGACTGCGGCCGCGACGCCTTCGACCAGTCCTACGACACCCTCGCCGCGGACGCCCTGCGCTGGATCGCGCAGTCCGTCGGCGGGGGCGAGAAGGGCGAGGCGGCCGTCGCCGCATTCGCGAGGGCGCGGATGGAGACGCAGGCACAGACCTACCGGGAAGCCGTGGAGGCGGCCGCCCCCGCGGCCCGCACCGAGGCCCTGGCCAAGGCGTTGACCGCGGACGGGTACGCTGCTACGGCGAAGAGCGCTCCCGGTCCGCACAGCGGTGAACAGCTCTGTCAGCACCACTGCCCGGTCGCACACGTCGCCGAGCAGTTCCCGCAGCTCTGCGAGGCGGAGACCGAGGTCTTCTCCCGCCTGCTCGGGACGCACGTGCAGCGCCTCGCCACGATCGCCCATGGCGACGGGGTGTGCACCACGTTCATTCCGCGAAGCGCCACACAGACCGACACATCAGCATCTGCAAGTACGGCCGGGAGGAACCCCGCATGACCACGGAGACTGCTCACCCTGAGCTCGATGGCCTGGGCACCTACGAATACGGCTGGGCCGACTCCGACGCGGCCGGTGCCGCTGCCAAGCGGGGTCTGTCCGAGGACGTCGTCCGCGACATCTCGGCGAAGAAGTCCGAGCCGGAGTGGATGCTGAACCTCCGGCTCAAGGGCCTCAAGCTCTTCGGCAAGAAGCCCATGCCCATGTGGGGTTCCGACCTCTCCGGCATCGACTTCGACAACATCAAGTACTTCGTGCGCTCCACCGAGAAGCAGGCCGCTTCCTGGGAGGACCTGCCCGAGGACATCAAGAACACGTACGACAAGCTCGGCATCCCGGAGGCGGAGAAGCAGCGCCTCGTCGCCGGTGTCGCGGCCCAGTACGAGTCCGAGGTCGTCTACCACCAGATCCGCGAGGACCTGGAGGAGCAGGGCGTCATCTTCCTCGACACGGACACCGCGCTCAAGGAGCACCCGGAGCTCTTCCAGGAGTACTTCGGCACGGTCATCCCGGTCGGCGACAACAAGTTCGCCTCGCTGAACACCGCCGTGTGGTCGGGCGGCTCCTTCATCTACGTCCCCAAGGGTGTCCACGTGGACATCCCGCTCCAGGCCTACTTCCGCATCAACACGGAGAACATGGGCCAGTTCGAGCGGACGCTGATCATCGTCGACGAGGACGCCTACGTCCACTACGTCGAGGGCTGCACCGCCCCGATCTACTCCTCGGACTCGCTGCACAGCGCCGTGGTCGAGATCATCGTGAAGAAGGGCGGCCGCTGCCGCTACACGACCATCCAGAACTGGTCGAACAACGTCTACAACCTGGTCACCAAGCGCGCCGTGGCGTACGAGGGCGCGACCATGGAGTGGATCGACGGCAACATCGGTTCCAAGGTCACCATGAAGTACCCGGCCGTCTACCTGATGGGCGAGCACGCCAAGGGCGAGACCCTGTCCATCGCCTTCGCGGGCGAGGGCCAGCACCAGGACGCCGGCTCCAAGATGGTCCACATGGCGCCGAACACCTCCTCCAACATCGTCTCCAAGTCGGTGGCGCGAGGCGGCGGCCGCACCTCCTACCGCGGTCTGGTCGAGATCGGCGAGGGCGCCGCGGGCTCCAAGTCCAACGTGCTGTGCGACGCGCTCCTGGTCGACACCATCTCCCGCTCGGACACCTACCCCTACGTCGACGTCCGCGAGGACGACGTGACGATGGGCCACGAGGCCACCGTCTCCAAGGTCTCCGACGACCAGCTCTTCTACCTGATGCAGCGCGGGCTCACCGAGTTCGAGGCCATGGCCATGATCGTGCGCGGCTTCGTGGAGCCGATCGCGAAGGAGCTGCCGATGGAGTACGCGCTGGAGCTGAACCGGCTCATCGAGCTGCAGATGGAGGGCTCGGTCGGCTAGTCCGACGGCGGCCGGCCCCCGCCGGCCGCCCCCGCCCCGCAGCACATTCGTTAGACGTACGTAGGAAGAGAGCAAGACGACAGCCATGGCTGAGGCTCAGAACATTCCGGCGGGCTCCACCACCGCCGGCGCGATCGCGGTGGCCGCAGAGTCCACCGTCGCCACCCGGATGAGCGCGCCCCCGTCCTTCGACGTGGCCGACTTCCCCGTTCCGCACGGCCGCGAGGAGGAGTGGCGGTTCACCCCGCTGGCCCGCCTCAAGGGTCTGCACGACGGCACCGCGGTCGCCAACGGCACCATGAAGGCCCAGATCGATGCCCCCGAGGGCGTGACGGTCGAGTCCGTGCAGCGCGGCGACGAGCGGATCGGCAAGGCCGGCGCCCCCGTCGACCGCGTCTCCGCGCAGGCCTTCTCCTCGTTCGCCAAGGCCACGGTCGTCACCGTGCCCAAGGAGACCGTGCTCGCCGAGCCCATCCGGGTCGCGCTCCACGGTGAGGGCGGCACGACCTTCGGGCACACCGTCTTCGACATCAAGCCCTTCGCCGAGGCGATCATCGTGATCGACCACACCGGCGACGGCGTGCGCGCCGCCAACGTCGACATCCTCGTCGGCGACGGCGCCAAGGTGACCTTCGTGTCCGTCCAGGACTGGGACGACACGGCCGTGCACACCTCGCAGCACAACGCCCTCATCGGCCGCGACGCCAGCTTCAAGTCCGTCGTCGTGACCTTCGGCGGCGACCTGGTCCGCCTGCACCCGCGCGTCAGCTACGCCGGCCCCGGCGGCGAGGCCGAGATGCTCGGCGTGTACTTCACGGACGCCGGCCAGCACCAGGAGCACCGCCTCCTGGTCACCCACGACGCCCCGCACTGCAAGTCGAACGTGGTCTACAAGGGCGCGCTCCAGGGCCAGGACGCCCACGCCGTCTGGATCGGTGACGTGCTCATCGAGAAGACCGCCGAGGGCACCGACACCTACGAGATGAACCGGAACCTCGTCCTGACGGACGGCGCCCGCGTCGACTCGGTGCCGAACCTGGAGATCGAGACGGGCGAGATCGTCGGCGCCGGCCACGCCTCCGCGACCGGCCGCTTCGACGACGAGCAGCTCTTCTACCTCCAGGCCCGCGGCATCCCGGCCGACGAGGCCCGCCGCCTGGTCGTGCGCGGCTTCTTCGCCGAGCTCGTCCAGCAGATCGGTGTCACGGACATCGAGGAGCGCCTGATCGCGAAGATCGAGGCCGAGCTGGCGGCGGCCGTCTGATGACGTACGTCAAGGCCTGTGCGCTGAGCGAGCTGGAGGAGAACACCCCCAAGCGGGTGGAACTCGACGGCACGCCGGTGTCCATCGTCTCCACCGAGGGGGAGGTGTTCGCGATCAACGACATCTGCTCGCACGCGAACGTCTCACTCTCGGAGGGTGAGGTCGAGGACTGCATGATCGAGTGCTGGCTGCACGGGTCGGCCTTCGACCTGCGCACCGGCAAGCCCTCCGGTCTGCCCGCGACGCGCCCCGTCCCCGTTTACCCCGTCAAGATCGAAGGGGACGACGTGCTCGTCTCCCTCGCCCAGGAGTCCTGAGGTACCCATGGCAACGCTTGAAATCCACGACCTGCACGTCTCCGTCGAGGCCGAGAACGGCGCCCGCGAGATCCTCAAGGGTGTCGACCTCACCGTCAAGCAGGGTGAGACGCACGCCATCATGGGCCCCAACGGCTCCGGCAAGTCCACCCTGGCGTACTCGCTCGCCGGTCACCCGAAGTACACCATCACCGGTGGCACCGTGACCCTCGACGGCGAGGACGTCCTGGAGATGTCCGTCGACGAGCGCGCCCGCGCCGGCGTCTTCCTCGCCATGCAGTACCCGGTCGAGGTCCCCGGCGTCTCGGTCTCCAACTTCCTGCGCACCTCCGCCACCGCCATCCGCGGCGAGGCCCCCAAGCTGCGCACCTGGGTGAAGGAGGTCAAGTCCGCGATGGAGCAGCTCCAGATGGACCCGGCCTTCGCCGAGCGCAACGTCAACGAGGGCTTCTCCGGCGGTGAGAAGAAGCGCCACGAGATCCTCCAGCTGGAGCTCCTCAAGCCGAAGATCGCGATCCTCGACGAGACCGACTCCGGTCTGGACGTCGACGCGCTGCGCCAGGTCTCCGAGGGCGTCAACCGCGTCCGCGCGACCGGTGAGGTCGGCACGCTGCTGATCACGCACTACACGCGGATCCTCCGCTACATCAAGCCCGACTTCGTCCACGTCTTCTCGGAAGGCCGCATCGTCGAGTCCGGCGGCGCCGAGCTCGCCGACAAGCTGGAGGCGGAAGGCTACGAGTCGTACAGCACGAAGGGTGGCGCGACCGCGTGACACAGCTGCCTGGCCTCCTCGACATCGAGGCGATCCGCAAGGACTTCCCCCTGCTGGATCGTGTGGTCCACGACGGGAAGAAGATCGTTTACCTGGACAACGCGGCGACTTCGCAGAAGCCGCGCCAGGTGCTCGACGCGCTGAACGAGTACTACGAGCAGCACAACGCCAACGTCCACCGCGGCGTGCACGTGCTCGCAGAGGAGGCCACGGCGCTGTACGAGGGCGCCCGCGACAAGGTCGCCGCCTTCATCAACGCGCCGAGCCGCGACGAGGTGATCTTCACCAAGAACGCCTCGGAGTCGCTCAACCTGGTCGCGAACATGCTCGGCTGGGCGGACGAGCCCTACCGGGTCGACAGCGACACCGAGATCGCCATCACGGAGATGGAGCACCACTCCAACATCGTGCCGTGGCAGCTGCTCGCGCAGCGCACCGGCGCCAAGCTGAAGTGGTTCGGCCTCACCGACGACGGCCGGCTCGACCTGTCCAACATCGAAGAGGTCATCACGGAGAAGACGAAGATCGTCTCCTTCACGCTGGTCTCCAACATCATGGGCACCGTCAACCCGGTCGAGGCGATCGTCCGGCGCGCCCAGGACGTGGGCGCCCTGGTCCTCATCGACGCCTCCCAGGCCGCTCCGCACATGCCGCTGGACGTGCAGGCGCTCGGCGCCGACTTCGTGGCCTTCACCGGCCACAAGATGTGCGGTCCGACCGGCATCGGCGTCCTCTGGGGCCGCCAGGAGCTCCTGGAGGACCTGCCCCCGTTCCTCGGTGGCGGCGAGATGATCGAGACCGTGTCGATGCACGCCTCGACGTACGCCCCGGCGCCCCACAAGTTCGAGGCCGGCACGCCCCCGATCGCCCAGGCCGTCGGCCTCGGCGCGGCCGTGGACTACCTGACCTCGATCGGCATGGAGAACATCGCCGCGCACGAGCACGCGATCACCGAGTACGCGGTCAAGCGCCTCCTGGAGGTGCCCGACCTGCGGATCATCGGCCCGACCACGGCCGAGGACCGCGGCGCCGCGATCTCGTTCACGCTCGGTGACATCCACCCGCACGACGTGGGCCAGGTGCTGGACGAGCAGGGCATCGCGGTCCGCGTGGGACACCACTGCGCGCGTCCCGTCTGCCTGCGGTACGGAATTCCCGCGACCACGCGAGCGTCTTTCTACCTGTACTCCTCTCCCGCCGAGGTCGACGCGCTGATCGACGGGCTGGAGCACGTACGGAACTTCTTCGGCTGACGAAGGCGACGAGGACGAGGCTGTGAAGCTGGATTCGATGTACCAGGAACTGATCCTGGACCACTACAAGCACCCGCACGGGCGCGGCCTTCGCGAAGGCGACGCCGAAGTGCACCACGTCAACCCGACGTGCGGCGACGAGATCACGCTGCGCGTGAAATACGACGGGCAGACGCTCACCGACGTCTCCTACGAGGGTCAGGGCTGCTCCATCAGCCAGGCCAGCGCGTCCGTGCTCAACGAGCTGCTGGTCGGCAAGGAGCTCTCCGAGGCGCAGAAGATCCAGGGCGTGTTCCTGGAGCTCATGCAGTCCAAGGGCAAGCTGGAGCCGGACGAGGAGATGGAGGAGGTGCTGGAGGACGCGGTCGCGTTCGCCGGTGTCTCCAAGTATCCGGCGCGCGTGAAGTGTGCTCTGCTGAGCTGGATGGCGTGGAAGGACGCGACCGCCCAGGTGCTGGGCGACGCGGAGAGGAAGACGGCATGACCGAGAACGCGACGCCCGAGGCGTCGATCAAGCCGGCCACCGAGGAGGAGGTCCGCGAGGCCCTCTACGACGTGGTCGACCCCGAGCTGGGCATCGACGTCGTCAACCTGGGCCTGATCTACGGCATCCACATCGACGACGCGAACATCGCCACCCTCGACATGACCCTGACGTCGGCGGCCTGCCCGCTGACGGACGTCATCGAGGACCAGGCGAAGTCGGCGACGGAGGGCATCGTCAACGAGCTCCGCATCAACTGGGTCTGGATGCCCCCGTGGGGCCCGGACAAGATCACGGACGATGGCCGTGAGCAGCTGCGCGCGCTCGGCTTCAACGTCTGAGAACCGCTGAGCGGACGCGTACGCGTACGCGTGAGGGCCCCCGGCACGGTCGTGCCGGGGGCCCTCCCCGTTCCCGGGGTGGTACGGGCACCGTCGTCGCCCCGGCGCCCTTGTCGGCGTAGCCCACCCAGTGGTTACGGTTGGTGCCGGAGGGCGGCCTCGCCTCGCCGGTGACCGGGCCGATCGACAGGTCCTCCTGCGCGGTCTGGGGCTTGGACCGGTCCGGCGCCCGTACGGCGCCCCGGTGCACCGGGGCGCGGCCGGAAGGGTCAGGCGGTGCCGCGGACCGCTTCCAGGGCCGCCGTCACGCTCGCGCCGATGTCCGTGATCGGGTAGATCACCTCGCGCACCGTGCGGTCCCGGTCCACGACCAGCGTCAGCCGCTTGATGCGGCTCACCCCGGCCGCGCGGAACGTCGGCAGCCGCAGCGCCGTCACCAGGTCCAGTCCGGCGTCCGACAGGAGCGGGAAGCGCAGCCGCTCCTGTTCGGCGAACTCCCGCTGCTCGTCCGGCCGCTGCGTGGAGACTCCGTGGACGGTGGCGCCGGCGGAGGTGAACTCCGCGAGCTGGTCGCGGAACGTGCACGATTCGAGCGTGCAGCCCTTCGCGCCCGGGATCCCGGCCCAGCCGGGCGGGTAGGACTCGGCCCGGGCGTACGCGCCGGGGAAGCAGTACAGGACGGTGAACGGGGTGTCCGCCACCGGGTCGCGGAGCTCGCCGAACCGGTCCGGCAGCAGCAGCTCCGGCAGCCGGGTGCCGCGCAGCGCGTGGACGCGTACGGCCTCCTTCGAGGCCTCCTCGGTCGTCGCCGTCATCTCTCCCTCTCCCAGGACCCAGGTGTCGCCCCAGTCCTGGAGGGCCACCAGGACCGGCAGCAGCCCCCGCCCGCGCGGGGTCAGCCGGTACTCGTGCCGCACCGGGCGCTCCTGGTACGGCTCGCGCGTCAGCACCCCGGCCTCGACCAGCAGCTTCAGCCGCTCGGCGAGCACCTTGCGGGAGACGCCGAGCTCGCGCTGGAGCTCGTCGAAGCGGTACAGGCCGCGCGCGGTGTCGCGCACGATCAGCAGCGTCCACCAGTCGCCCACGACGTCCAGGGCCTGGGCGATGGAGCAGTCCGCATCGCCGAGGTGCGTGCGCTGGGCCATGGGAACTCCTTTGTCCGTTGACCCAAGGCTGTCATGGTGACATAGTCCGTTCCCAAAAGGAACTTACTACGAGGGTGCGGGGGAACGGTGTGCTGCAGGGGTTCAAGGACATACCGAGGGTCGTGCGGCTGCTGGCTGCGGGGGTCTTCGTCAACGCCGTCGTCAGCTGCACCTTCGTCTTCGTCTTCCTCTACCTGACCGGTCCGCGCGGCCTCGGCGCCGTGCAGGCCGGCGTGGTCACCGGCATCGGCGGCATCGGCCTCGTCGCGGGCAACTTCACCGGCGGCTGGTACGGCGACCGCTTCGGCCACCGCCGGGTGCTGCTCACCGCCTCCGCCCTCGGCGGCCTCACCCTCACGGTCCTCCCGGCGCTGCCGACGGCGCTGCTGTACGCGGCCCTGCCGCTGGCCCAGTACGCCTCCGGCACGGTGCGGGCGGCGAACTCCGCGCTGGTGGCCGTCGCCGTCCCCGGGGGAGCGCGCCGCCAGGCCTTCGCCCTGGTGCGGAGCGCGGCCAACGGCGGCTTCACCCTCGGCGCGCCGCTCGGCGCCCTGGTCGCGGCCGGGCTCTCGTACGACTGGCTCTTCCTCGGCGAAGGCCTCGGCACCCTGCTGCTGGCCCTCTGGACGGCCCGCGTCGTCCCCGCGCGCGGAGCCTCCCGCACGCCCGCCGCGGCCCCGGACGGGGGTCTGGGCCGCGGCGGGGTGTGGGCGGAGCTGCGGGCGCGGCCCGCGGTCCTGGTGCTGCTCGGCGCGATCCTCGTCGCGGACGTGGTCTACCGCCAGCACTACTACACCTTCCCGGTGTTCCTCGCCGACCACGGCCTCGACGCCCGCGCCTTCGGGCTGGTCATCGCCCTCAACGGGGCCGTCGTCCTGCTGCTGGAGCTGCCCGCCGCCGTCGCCCTGCGGTCCCGCCCGCCGCTGGCGGTCGTCGGGGCGGGGCTGGTGCTGGTCGGCGCGGGGTACGCGGCACTGCTGCTGGGCGCGGGGGTGGCGACCGGCGTCGCCATGATGGTGCTGCTGAGCGTCGGCGAGATCCTCTACAAGAGCACCGCCACCGCGTACGTCGCCGACCAGGCGCCCGCGCACGCCGTCGGACGGTTCCAGAGCCTGTACGCCGGGGTCTCCGTCAGCGGGGTCGTCCTCGGCCCGCCGGCCGGCGGCGCCCTCTACACGGCGGCGCCCTGGCTGCTGTGGCCGCTGTGCGCGGCGCTGGCGGCGGGGGCCGGGGCGGTGCTGCTCCGGCTGTCGGTACGGCAGCGGCGCCCGGCCGCCGGGCCCCCCGGGGAGGGCGCGCAGCCGCACGCCGCGCGCCCGGCACCTGAGACCGGTTCGCGACCGCGGCCCGTCGCCGGTTAGGTTTCGGGCATGACTGCTACGCGTACCACCGGCGCCGTCGCCGCCGGACTTGCCACCATCGCCGCCGACGGCACCGTCCTCGACACCTGGTTCCCCGCCCCCGAGCTGGCCGCCGAACCCGGCCCGGCCGGCACCGAGCGCCTCACCGCCGAGCAGGCCGTGGAGCTCCTCGGCGCGGCCGCGGCCAAGGCCATCCGCTCGGACGCGGTCCGCGGGGTCGAGGTCGTAGCCGTCCGCACCGTCATCGCCTCCCTGGAGGACAAGCCGCTGGACGCGCACGACGCGTACCTGCGCCTGCACCTGCTGAGCCACCGCCTGGTCAAGCCGCACGGCCAGAACCTGGACGGGGTCTTCGGCCTGCTCGCCAACGTCGCCTGGACCTCCCTGGGCCCGGTCGCCGTCGACCAGGTCGAGACCGTCCGCCTGAACGCGCGCGCCGAGGGCCTGCACCTCCAGGTCACCTCGATCGACAAGTTCCCCCGCATGACCGACTACGTCGCCCCCAAGGGCGTGCGCATCGCCGACGCGGACCGCGTCCGCCTCGGCGCGCACCTCGCCGAGGGCACCACCGTCATGCACGAGGGCTTCGTCAACTTCAACGCCGGCACCCTGGGCACCTCCATGGTCGAGGGCCGCATCTCGGCGGGCGTCGTGGTCGGCGACGGCTCCGACATCGGCGGCGGCGCGTCCACCATGGGCACCCTCTCGGGCGGCGGCAAGCAGATCATCTCGATCGGCGAGCGCACCCTGGTCGGCGCCGAGGCGGGCATCGGCATCGCGCTGGGCGACGAGTGCGTCGTCGAGGCCGGCCTCTACGTCACCGCGGGCACCCGCGTGACCCTGCCGGACGGTCAGATCGTCAAGGCCCTGGAGCTCTCCGGCGCCGACAACATCCTCTTCCGCCGCAACTCGGTCACCGGCGCCGTCGAGGCCCGCCCGTACAAGGCGAACTGGGGCGGCCTCAACGAGGTCCTGCACAGCCACAACTGACGCCCGGCCGGCCGCGCCCGCCGTCCGTCACCACCGAGTGCCCTCCCGCCGGACGCGGGAGGGCACTCGCCGTTGGTCCGGCGGGCCGCCCCCGGCCGGGCTGCGGTCGGCGCCGCGTGCACATGCCGGAACGCCCCTCGCGCCAAAGGGGCGAGGGGCGTTCCGGAAGGCTTCGGGCGGGGCCCGTCAGCTCGGGGCGATCGTGCGGATCAGGCCCGCGAAGGCCTGCTCCTCCGCCTCGGTCAGCTGCACCGACTCCATCGGGTGCGTGTCCGCGCGGCGCTGGGCCGGGATCACCGGCAGGCCCTCGTGGACGGCCGGCTCGGGCTGGTGGAAGCGGCTGTCCCACAGCATGTGGCCGAGACCGAAGACCCAGACGAGGGCGGCCACGGCGAGGACGGCGAGGCCGATCTCCTGGACGAGCGAGATGGAGGGGAACACGAGCGGTCCTCCCGGAGTGCGGGGGTACAAGGAGGGCAAGTTCGGGCGTGGGGACACTCAACACCACAACCGGAAGATTTTGGCCCCGGTGTGTCCAGCGTCACGCCAGGGCCGAAAGCCCCGACTCCCCTGCGCGCGAAGCCGCGGCGGGCCACCGCCCCGCCGGTCCGCGCGGATCCGTACCGCCTCCACCAGGGCCCGGCCGCCGGGAGGACGGCCGGGCCCCTGGGGTGCGGGTTACGGGCGGAAGCGCAGCACCTGCGGGTCGTGGTCGCTGTTCTGCGCGGCGAACTCGGCGTTGATGTGCACGCTGTCGTAGCTGAAGTTCTTGATCGACGGGCTGGTCAGGATCTGGTCCAGCACCTGCGCGTTGCCCTGGAAGACGTAGGAGTAGCGTTCCGTCTTCGGCAGCGACTTGATCGCCGAGTAGAGCGCGCCGCCGTCCTCCAGCGCCTGCGTCGTCGCGGAGAACTCGAAGTCGTTGATGTCGCCGAGCGCGAGCACGGACGCGTTCTTGTCGACGGCCAGGAGCTGCTTCACGAAGCCGTTCACCGCCTGCGCCTGCAGGAGCCGCTTCTCCTCCGACTTCCGCACCGGCGGCTGGTGGTGCGAGGTCAGGGCCTCGTCGCCGCCCTTGGAGCCGAAGTGGTTGGCGATCACGAAGACCGTGCGGCCGCGGAAGACGAACTCACCCGCCAGCGGCTTGCGGCTGTCGGCCCACGCCGGGTTCGCCGGGTCGATCCGGCCGGGGGAGTGGGTCAGGGCGGCCTTGCCCTTCTCCGTCGTCACACCGGTCGCCGTCGCCGCGTCGCACGCGGCGCGGTCGGTGAAGGAGACGCGCGCCGGGTTGAACAGGAACACCTGGCGGATGTTGCCGCCGGGCTCGCCGCCGTCCTTGTTGTTCTCCGGGGCGACGGAGCGCCACTGGTACGCCGGGCCGCCCGCCGCCTTGATCGCGTCGGTGAACTTCGTCAGCGTCTGCTCGGCGGAGACGGTGCCGTCGTTCTTCGCGCCGTTGTCGTCCTGGATCTCCTCCAGGGTCACGATGTCGGGCGAGGCCAGGTTGGTCACGACCGCCTTGGCGAGGTTGTCGAACTTCTCCTGCGGGTCGGTCGGGTCGAGGTTCTCCACGTTGTACGTGGCCACCGCGAGCTCGCCGGGCGACTGGGGCTTGGTCTTCTCGGGGGCCAGGGTGCCGGCCTTCACCGTGCCGAGGGTGCGCGCCACCAGCGTGTAGCCGCCGAACTGGTTGAAGTCGAGGGGGCCCTCGGTGGTGCCGGTCAGCCGGTCGCCGACGTTGGCCACCGGGAAGGGCTGCTGCGCGAGCGGCGCGAGCTGCTGGATCTGGAGGCGGCCGGTGTTCTGGGACTCGTACGAGCCGTAGACGGTCCCGCCGCGCTTGGCGGCGTTCTCCCAGCCCTTCACCGTCACCCACAGCTCGGCGTGCGGGGACGTGGCGCCGACCACGCGCGAGGTGCCGATGCGGACGTTCATGCCCTCGAGGGACTCGTAGTGGTCCAGGGCGTAACGGGACGGCTCCAGGGTCAGGCCGTTGACACTGCCGCCGGCGGCCGGGTCGCCGGCCGGGGCGTACTCCGCGGGGACGGTGTACTCGGTGATCGCGGTGGCGGCGGGCAGCGCGTTGCCCGAGGAGACGACCGTCACCGCGGGCTTGCTGATCTGGGTGACGGACTGGTTGCCGGAGTTCGCGCCGCCGGGGACGTACTCGCCGACCGTGCCGGAGACCTTGACGGCGTCGCCGACGGAGACGGTCGGGGCGGAGCCGGTGAAGACGAAGACGCCCTCACTGGTCGCCGGGTTGTCGTCGGCGTCCGGGTCCTGGATCCAGAAGCCGCGCGAGCCGTAGGTGCGCACGCCCGTGACGATGCCCTCGACGTCGGCGACCTGCTTGCCGTTGAAGGGGGAGATCCGGGTCGTGCCCTGGATGTCGTGGATGCGTATCGGATCGGCGGACACGGCGCCTTCGGCCGCGTCGGCCGTGCCCACGAGCAGGCCGGTGGCCAGGGCGGTGGCCACGAGGGCGGCGACGGCGGCGGAACGGGGATGCGAGGAGCGCATGGGCGGGAACTCCGGTGTGTGGAGGAGGGGGGTGCGGGCTCTTGACGGCCCATGTACATCTACGCGCGTCAATTTCCTGGGTGACCACGGACGTTGTCAAGGCCTCCAGGGGATACGGAGGCTGACTGTGGGATGAACCAAAGGCCATGGCCGCCGGGCCTGCCCCGATTGCGTCTACGCTGGGTCGCCGCAACGGGCCTGACGGCCCGTCCGCGTGTGTTTTCGGCCACACGTCCGAATGGCATCCCGCCAGGCGGACGCCGCCACCCCGTCCGTCCCACCGCTCGCCCACCGTTCAGCCGCCCCACCGCCCCGCGCGTCCCGTCCGAGGAGAACCACCCCATGTCCGCAGAGCCGCACCCCACGCTGCCGCCGGTACGGCTGCACTCCGATGCGGAGCTGGCCCGCGACGCCCTCGTCGCCCCGCTGTTCGCCCGCGCCGTCCGCCTCGCCCGCTGGGCCGGACCCGACACCCGTGTGGACGTCGGCGGCGAACTCGCCCCCGACCAGCTGCCCGAGGCCGCCGAGGTGCTCGGCCTCGACGCTGCCGACGAGGACTCCCCCGTGCACGCGAGCCAGGCCTGGCGGGTGGCCGTCGACACCGGCCTCGTCGACGTGACCGAGCCGGAGGAGGACAGCGGCGACGGAGCCGAGGCGGGCGAGCCCGAATACGGCACCGCGACCCCCGGCGAGGACCTCGCCCTGCTGGCCGGCGGGGCGCCCGGCGACGTGCTCGACCTGTGGCTGGCCGCCCTGGACACCGTCCTCGCGGACGCGGCCGTACCCGACCTGGACGACCTCGTCGACGCCCTCGACGCGGGCGGCGAGATCGACTTCGACCGCCTCGACTGGAACCCCCAGCGCGAAGCGGACTTCCTCGACGGAGTGCTCGCCAACCTCTACCTGCTCACCGTCACCGAAGGCGGGGCGGGCGACGGCCCGGTGCCGCTGCCGGTGCTCGCCGCGTCGATGATCGTGCCGGACGAGATGGGCGACCCGACCGACGCCGTGCTGGAACAGGTGTCGGACGCGATGATGCGCCTCGACGACCAGTTCCGGCAGCTGGAGCCCATCGGGCTCGTCGAGTACCGCCCCGTGGACGAGGCGCTGCTGGCCGAGGCGGACGAGCTCGGGGACACCGCCGCCGCGGGGCCGGGGGAGGAGGACGACGAGGACGTGTCCCGGTACGGGATGGTACGGCTGACCCCGCTCGGCCTGTACGGCGTCCGCGCCCGGATGCTCGAAGCCGGGGTCGAGGCCCCCGCCGTCGGCGAGCTGGCCGACAAGGGCGCCGACGCGCTGCTCGACGCCGTCTCCTTCTACCCGGAGGAGGCCGCCCAAGCCGAGATCGAGCAGTGGCTGGCCGGGCGCGAACTGCCGGACGCCGTCGCCGAACTGCTGGCCGCCGCCCGCGGTGACGACGAGGGCGCCCCGCTGCGCCGGCTGCGCTGCCAGCAGGCGCTCGCCCCGGCCGGGCCGGAGGCCGAGCCGGCGGTCCGCGCCGTCCTGGACGACCGGGAGCTGGGCGGGCTCGCCCGGGTCTGGCTCGCCGAGCACGGGGTGACCGGCGTACCGGCGCCGGACGGGGAGATGGTGTTCTGGCTGACGGTGGACACGATCGCGGCGCAGCTCGCCGCGGACGGGGAGACCGAGGAGCTGCCGCTGCTGATGCGGAGCCTGACGGAGCACCACACCGGCTTCTTCGAGCAGGCGTGGCGGGTGGAGCACCCCGCCACCGCGTACGTCCTGGAGGCGATGGGACGGCTGCACCCGGACAAGAAGGCCGCGAAGGAGGCGCGCAAGGCCGCGTTCAAGGCCCGCTCCCGGCAGCCCTGACCCGGCGGGGCTGTGGTGGGGGCGGGCGGCCGGACGGGGGATCCGGCGCGCGTCGCGCCGTGGGACCGGGCGGGCCGGGGTGTCCGCCGGGGTCCGCCGGTGGTGGACAACAGGCCGAATCCGGGGCCGGAGCTCGCCATTCCGCCGACCGGCAAGGGCTCGGTCCGCATTCGCGGGTAGTTCAGCCGCCGTTCACGTACGGGCGGGAGCGTGTGCGCCTGCGACCGTACGTCAGGCGCACCACCTCCCCACCCCTGGAGACCCGATGCCCCTCAGCCGCAGAGACTTCACCGCCCGCACCGCACTCGCCGGTGCGGGCGTCGCGCTCACCGGGACGGTCGGCGCCCTCGCCACCGCCCCCGGGGCCCTGGCCGCCGACGACCCCCGCACCGACGGGACCGACACCCCCGACGCACACGGCGGCCCGCACGCCCCCGGTTACGGACCGCTCGTCGCGGACCCCGACGGACTGCTGGCCCTGCCCGCCGGTTTCGGCTACCGCGTGATCACCCGCACCGGCGTCACCACCCTCGACTCCGGCGAGAGCACCCCGTCCCACCACGACGGGACCGCCGCCTTCGAAGGGCACCGCGGAGTCACCCTGCTCGTCAACAACCACGAACTGAAGGGACCGCGCAGCCGCTGGGCGCACCCCGTACCGCTCGCCGAGGGCCTCGTCTACGACCCGGCCGCGTCCGGCGGCTGCACCGTCGTGGAGGTCCGGCGCGGCGGTGAGGTCGCCGAATGGGTGGGCATCGCCGGTACGTCGACCAACTGCGCCGGCGGCGCCACCCCCTGGGGCACCTGGCTGACCTGCGAGGAGACCGAGGACCTGGCCGGGAAGAACGGCATGACCAAGGATCACGGCTACGTCTTCGAGGTCGACCCGCACGACCGCCGGGCCAACCGCGACCCGCGGCCCGTCAAGGCGTTCGGCCGGTACGCGCACGAGGCCGTCGTCATCGACCCGCGCCAGGGCCACGCCTACCTGACCGAGGACGCCTCGGGCCCCAACGGGCTCCTCTACCGCTGGACCCCGCCGCACGGCTTCCGGCACGGGCGCGGCAGGCTGCGTACCCTCGCCGACGACGCCGGAGTGCTCGCGGCCGCCAAGTGCTTCGACAGCCACGGCCGGTTCGTGGACGACCTCTCGCGCGCCACGAAGACGGGCACCGTGTACGGGGTGGACTGGGTGGAGGTCACCGACCGCGACGCGCGCGGCCTTCCGGTGCGCAAGCAGTTCGCGGCCGGCGCCGTCACCAGGGGGCGCAAGCTGGAGGGGATGTGGTGGGCCGACGGGGGTGCCTACTTCGTCTCCTCCTACGCGCGGGAGGAGAGCCCGGGCGCCGCGCACGACGGCCAGGTGTGGTTCTACGACCCCAAGCGGCGCACGGTCCGCCTCGTCGTCCTGATCGGCGTCAACCGGGACCCGTCCGCCGAGGGGGGCCACGACGGCCCCGACAACGTCACCGTGTCGCCGTACGGGGGTCTGGTCATCGCCGAGGACGGCGAGGGCCGCCAACACCTGCTCGGCGCCACGGAGTCGGGCCGCGTCTACCCGCTGGCGCGCAACGAGCTCAACATCGGGACGGCCGAGGAGCCGGAGTACTCGGAATTCGCCGGGGTCTGCTTCTCCCCGGACGGGCGCACCCTGTACGCCTGCATCCAGGACCCGGGCGTCATGGTGGCCATCACCGGCCCCTGGCGGCGCTCCCCGCGCTGACGCGGACGCCTGGCGGCCGCGCCCCGGCCGAAGTGGCGCTCCCGTAAGGGCAGGACGGCGTCCCGGGGCACCCCTGTGCCCCGGGAACGCTTCACCGGACGGTGGCCATCTCCTCGGCGCGCGAGGCCGCTGCCCACTCCTCGAGCAGGAACTCGTACGCCTCCGAGGGCCACTCACCGTCCCAGGTCTCGACCAGGTGCCGTATCGCCTCGTTCGCCTCGGCGGCGGACGGACGCGCGGGACCCGCGGGCCGGAGTGTGTTCTGCATGGTTCCAAGGCTACGGGCGGGCACTGACAGCCACCTCCGGATTACGCGTGGCATCCATCACCCGGATCGCCGCCGCCCGGCTCACCGGTGCCGGCATATGCCCGCCCACCTGCTCAGAGTGCCTGCGAGGCGGGCTTGACCATGCCGCGCACTGTGCGGGACTTCACAAACTCGCCCATGGCCGTCATCTCCCATTCGCCGGAGAACTGCTTGATGAGCTTGGCCATCATGACCCCGGTCTGCGGCTCGGCCGTGGTCAGGTCGAAGCGGACCAGCTCCTCCCCGCTCGCCGCGTCCATCAGCCGGCAGTAGGCCTTGGCGACCTCGGTGAACTTCTGGCCGGAGAAGGAGTTCACCGTGAAGACCAGCCCGGTGGCGTCGGCGGGCAGCCGGCCGAGGTCCACGACGATGACCTCGTCGTCCCCGGCGCCCTCACCCGTGAGGTTGTCCCCGGAGTGCTTGATGGCGCCGTTCAGGATCGACAGCTTGCCGAAGTAGCAGCTGTCGATGTGGTTGCGCTGCGGGCCGTAGGCGATGACGGACGCGTCGAGGTCGATGTCGCGGCCGCGGAAGGCCGGCTCCCAGCCCAGCCCCATCTTCACCTGGGACAGCAGCGGGCGGCCGCCCTTGACCAGCGAGACGGTCTGGTTCTTCTGGAGGCTGACCCGGCCCTTGTCGAGGTTGATCTTCCCGGCGCCCAGGGGCGCGGGCGCGGCGGGGGGCGCCGCCGGCACCGGCGGGGCGGCCGGGGTCACGGGCGCGGCCGGGGTCACGGGGGCGGGGGCGGCCGGGGCGGCGGCCGCGGGCGGGGCCGGCTCCTCCTCCACGGACACCCCGAAGTCGGTGGCGATGCCCGCGAGGCCGTTGGCGTACCCCTGGCCGACCGCGCGCACCTTCCAGACACCGCCGCGCTGGTAGATCTCGACGACCACGAGGGCGGTCTCCGACCCCAGCCGCGGCGGGGTGAACGTGGCGATCACCGCACCGCCGGCCGCGTCCCGCACGGTGGCGGTGGGCTCGACGCCCTGGAACGTCTGCCCGGCCGCGTCGGGACTGGCGGTGACCACGATCCGCTCGATGCCGGGCGGCAGCGCGCCGGTGTCCACGGTGATCGAGTCAGGCGCCGAACCGCCGCCGGACCGGTACTCGACACCGGGCCCGGACGGCTGGTTGTAGAAGATGAAATCGGCGTCGGAGCGCACCTTGCCGTCGGCCGTGAGCAGCAGCCCCGACACGTCGAGACGCACCGGGGCAGCCACGTCCACCGTCACACGGGCGGTGTCGAGCGGCAGGTTGGAACCAGGGGTCATAGCGGTCATGCCCGGAGAACGACCGGAGGCCCTTTGCCGTTCCCTTACCCTCGGCCCGGATTTCAGCGCCGGTTGCGGGGGTGGTTCCGGGCGGTGCGCTCGTTGCCGAACTTGTAGGCGCCGGTCCAGCGGGCCATCACCAGCTGCGCGTCGCCGGACTCGACCTCGGCCAGGAACCTGTCGGCCCGGGCGCCCCGAAGGGTGCCCGCGGCGCGGCCCCGGTGCGTGATGCGGACGGTGCGGTCGCCGTGCACCTCGTACGTGAACCCCTGCGGCTTTGGCATGGAGCGCAGCCTGCCCCGCCGGGAGCGGGGCGGCAACGCAATTACCCGGCGCCGGTCACGCGGCGCGGCACGCCCAGCGGGTTGGCCTCGCGCAGCTCGGGCGGAAGCAGCGCGTCCGGCACCGACTGGTAGGCCACGGGGCGCAGCCACCGCTCGATCGCGGTGCCGCCGACGGAGGTGGAGTGCGAGGTGGCCGCCGGGTACGGGCCGCCGTGGTGCTGGGCCGGGGCCACCGCGACGCCGGTCGGCCAGCCGTTCACCACGATCCGCCCCGCCAGCCCCGTGACCTGCGCGATCAGCGCGGCGGCCGGCCCGGGTGCGCCCTCGGTCTCGGCGTGCGAGAGCTGGAGGGTGGCGCTGAGGTTCCCGCCGAGCCGGCCCAGCACTCCGGCGGCCTCCCGCGGATCGGCGTACCGGACGACGACGGTCACCGGGCCGAAGCACTCCTCCAGCAGCACCTCGTGGGCGCCGTCCGCCAGCAGGGCGGCCGCGGGCACGCTCAGGAAACCGGCGCCGACGGCGTGCTCGCCGTGCGGGCCCGGGGTGACGGGCGCGGTGACACCGGGGAGGGCGGCCCGCTCCCGGACGCCGGCGAGGAAGCCGTCCCGCATCCGGTGGTCGAGCAGGACCCCGGGGCCGGTCTCGGCGAGGGACTTGGCGAGCGCGCCGGTGAGCCGGTCGCCGTCGGGGCCGTCGGGGACCAGGACCAGGCCGGGCTTGACGCAGAACTGGCCGACGCCCAGGGCGACCGAGCCCGCGAGTCCGGCACCGATCTCCTCGGCGCGCTCGGCGGCGGCCGCCGGGGTGACCACGACGGGGTTGAGGGAGCCGAGCTCGCCGTGGAAGGGGATCGGCACCGGCCGCGCGGCGGCCGCGTCGAACAGTGCCCGCCCGCCGCGGAGGGAACCGGTGAACCCGGCGGCGGCCACCAGCGGGTGGCGGACCAGCTCCAGCCCGGCGTCGAAGCCGTGGACCAGGGCGACCAGTTCCGCCGGCAGCCCGCACGCCACCGCCGCCCGGCGCAGCAGCGAGGCGCACAGCTCCGAGGTGGCCGGATGGTCGGGGTGGGCCTTGACCACCACCGGGCAGCCCGCGGCCAGCGCGCTCGCGGTGTCCCCGCCGGGCACGGAGAAGGCCAGCGGGAAGTTGGAGGCGGCGTACACGGCGACGACGCCGAGCGGCACCTTGTAGCGGCGCAGCTCGGGGCGCGGCGGGCTGAGGGTGGGGTCGGCGCGGTCGATCCGGACGTCGAGGTAGGAGCCCTCCTCGACGGCGTCGGCGAAGGCGCGCAGCTGGCCGGTGGTGCGCGCCAGTTCGCCGCTGAGGCGGCCGGGGCCCAGCGCCGTCTCCGCGTCGGCCGTCTCCACCACGAGCGGGCCGGCCTCGTCGAGCAGCCCGGCGGCCGTGCGCAGGAAGCGGGCCCGGACGGCGGCGTCGGCCAGGGAGCCGCGGGCGGCGTGGGCCGCGCGTACGGCCCGGTCCACGTCCTCGGGTGTGGCTTCCACCGCAACCGGTTCGCGCTGCTTCCCGGTGCGGGGGTCCACACTCCAGATTGGTGTCGCTGCCATGGCCCGCTACCTCCTGGACCGTTCAGTATTCTGAACGGCGTTCCGGTGGATGAATGATCACTTCTGTTGCGGACTCTATTTCCGCGCCCACCGGGTGACAAGAGGCGATCAGAGCCGACCAGAGGGGAAGAGGCGTATGACGACAGCCGAGACGGCCGGGCCGGCCGAGCCGGGGGTGCCCGCGACGGCGGCGCCGGTGAAGTCGGCGGTGCGCACGGTCATGCTCCTGGAGCACTTCGCGGCACGGCCCGGCCTCCACAGCCTCGCCGACATCCAGAACGACCTCTCGCTGCCCAAGTCGAGCCTCTACATGCTGCTGCGCACGCTGGTGAACCTGGGCTGGGTGGAGACCGACGCCACCGGTACGCGGTACGGCATCGGCGTACGGGCCCTGCTGGTCGGGAGCTCGTACATCGACGGGGACGAGGTGGTGGCGGCGGCCCGGCCCACCCTGGACCGGCTCTCCGACGACACCACCGAGACCATCCACCTGGCGCGGCTGGACGGGACGAGCGTGGTCTACCTGGCCACCCGGCAGTCCCAGCACTACCTGCGGCCCTTCACCCGGGTGGGGCGGCGGCTGCCCGTCCATTCGACCGCGCTCGGCAAGGCCCTGCTGGCCACGCACACCGACGCCGAGGTGCGCGCGCTGCTGCCGAAGCGGCTGGAGGCGGTCACGGAGCACACCATCACCGACCGGGAGCAGCTGGTGGAGGAGCTGGCGCTGGTGCGGGAGCAGGGGTACGCGGTGGACCGGGAGGAGAACACGCTGGGCCTGCGGTGCTTCGGCGTGGCCATCCCCTACCGGACGCCGGCGCGTGACGCGGTGAGCTGTTCGGTGCCGGTGGCGCGGCTGACGGACGGGCACGAACGGGTCATCAAGGCGGCCCTGTTCGAGGCGCGGGACCGGCTGTCGGTCGTGACGCGGCGCATGTGAGGAGCCGCGCCGGACACCGCCTCCCCCGTGCGGGGGAGACGGTTCACCTTCGTGGGGGAGGTGGCGGGGGGCGGGTACGGGCGACCGTGGGGACATGACCACAGGAGCAGTCCACGCGGAGCAGCCGACCGGCCCCATCGACCTCATCGACCCCATCCACGCCACCGACGCCTCGAACCCGGCGGCCGCGAGGAACGCGACCACGGCGATGGCCGCGGGGAACGCGACCACCGCGACGGGCACGACGACCGGGCGGACCGGGCGGACCGGGCGGCGGATCCTGCGGGCCGTGGCGCTGGCCGCCACCCTGCCGTACCTGACGCTCAAGACGGCCTGGCTGAGCGGGAGCGACATCGGCATACCGGCGGGCAGCGTACTGCTCAAGGGCGGCCTGCAGGTCACCGTGGGCAACGCGGTGACGCTGGCCATGGACGCGACCCTCATCGTGCTCGTGCTGGCGCTCACCATGCCCTGGGGCAGACGGTTGCCGGGATGGCTGCTGGCCGTTCCGGCGTACGTCGCCTCCGGGCTGCTCACCCCGATAGCCCTGGGGTTCCCGGCCCAAGTCCTCGTCAAGGCCCTGGGCATGGGGGCCGGGGAAGCCGTGGAGGCGGCCCGGGAACCCTTCCTCGACCCCTGGGTGTTCACCGTCGTCTACAGCGGTTTCATCCTCCAGGGGATCGCCCTCGCCGGTCTCTTCGTCTCCTATGCGCGGGAGCGCTGGGGCGACGGCCGGCAGGGCGCGCCGGAGCGGCGGCTCCCGTCTCCCACGGGGGTGGTGGCGGGAACCGCCGCGCTGGCGGGCGGCGCGGTGGGCGCGGCGTTCCTCTACTGGGCCTTCGGCGGGAGCGCCGGGCTGCCCGCCCAGCGGGTGGCCCTCTACTCGGCGGAGACCGGCGTGGTGTCGGCGGCGCACGCGGTGTGCGCGCTCGCCGCGGCGTTGGGGGCGGTGCTGCTGGCCCGGGGCGGGCGCCCGGCGCGGTGGCCGCTGGCCCTCACCTGGATCGGCTCGGCGGCGACGCTGAGCTGGGGGGCGTGGCTGCTGAGCGCCGCTCTCGGGGTGGACTTCGGGACCGGCGAACAGGCCACCGCCGTCACGTACCTGACCTACGCTGGCCAGATGATCACCGGGCTGCTCGCCGCAGCGGTCCTCGTCCGCCACCTCCCCTCCCGCCGAGCGCGCTGAGGCGGTGCGGGCGGCCCCCGGGGCGCGGGGCGGAGGCCCGGGGGCGGCATTGCGGCGGGGGACGGGCGGGCCGGGACGAGCGGCCCGCGGGGGAAAGGGGGAGGGCATGAGCGGGACCGGAGCGGTGCGCGGGACGGGGGCGGTGCGCCGGTGGTGCGGGATCGTGCTGGGGACGCGGGCCCGGCTGCGCTGGGTGCACCTGGTACTCGGCGGGGCCCTGCTGATGCCGTACTTCCTGCTCAGCCAGGTGGTGGTCGGCATCGCCGCCGGCGGGGTCAATGCTCTGTCCTCCTTCCCCCTGGCCCTGGTCGCGTACGCCGCCGCGCTGCCGCTGGTCGCCGTCACCGGGCTGTACGGGCTCGTCCGGCCGCTGTCGGCGTCGGCGGTGCGGACCCTGTGCGAGGTGCCGGGGGAGCCGCCGGCCGACGGGCCCGCCCGGTCGTGGGGGGCGCGGTGGCGGGCCTCCGCCTGGTGGACCCTGCACCTGGGGGTCGGGGCGGTGATCAGCGGGATGACCCTCGCGGCGACGCCCGCCGCGCTGGTGCTGATCCTGCTGCCGTTCTCCGGCTCCCTGCGCCGGGCGTCCGTCGGGGCGGGCTGGCTCGTCACCGGGGCGTACCGCTACGCCTCCCCGCTGCTCGGGGTGGGGCTGCTGACCCTGGTCGTCCTGAGCTCCGCGGCGGCGGGGGCGCTGCTCGCCCGGCTCGCGCCCGTACTCCTCGGACCGACCGCGGCGGACCGGCTGGCCGCCGCCGAGGAACGGGCCGCGGACCTCGCCGTACGCAACCGGCTGGCCCGGGAGCTGCACGACGCCGTGGGGCACGCCCTGAGCGCCGTCACCCTCCAGGCGGGCGCGGCCCGGCGGGTGCTCGACCGCGATCCGGAGTTCGTACGGGAGGCGCTCGCCGCGATCGAGGAGACCACCCGGCGCACCGTCGGCGAGCTCGACACGGTGCTCGGCCTGCTGCGGGACGGCGACCCCGCCCGGGCCGACGCCGCACCCGCGCCGACCCTCGCAGCCGACCTCGAGGGGCTGCTGTCCCGCACCCGGGCCGGCGGTACCACCGTCACCGTCCAGCAGGACCCCGGGCCCGCCGGGGACTGGGAGCAGCTCCCCGCCATCGCCTCCCGCGAGGCCTACCGGATCGTCCAGGAGGGCCTGAGCAACGCCCTGCGCCACGGCCGGGGCCCCGTCGCCCTGCTGATCCGCGTCCACACCCCCGACCGCCACCGCGAACTGGAGATCACCATGACCAACCCGCCGGCCCAGGCCCCGGCCGCCCCCGAGGGCGAACGGCGGCGCACCACCGGGGGCCGCGGACTGCGCGGCGCCGCCGAGCGCGCCGCCCTGCTCGGCGGCAGCGTCGAGGCCGGTCCGCACGAGGGCCGGTGGCGCCTGCGCGCGGTGCTGCCGCTCGGCGCCGCCACCGGAGCCGGGCGATGAGCCGGCCGCCGCTGCGCATCGTCATCGCCGACGACGAGCGGATGGTCCGTACCGCCCTGCGGGTCATCCTCGAAGCGGAGCCCGACATGGAGGTCGTCGGCGAGGCGGCCACGGGCGCGGAGGCCGTCCCGCTGGTCCGCTCCCTGTCCCCGGACGTGGTGCTGATGGACGTGCGCATGCCGGAGATCGACGGCATCCGCGCCACCGGGCAGATCCTGCGGTCCATGACCGACCCGCCCCGGATCGTGGTCGTCACCACCTTCGAGAACGACTCCTACGTCTACGACGCGCTGCGCGCCGGCGCCTCCGGGTTCCTCCTCAAGCGGGCCGACCCCGACGAGCTGATCGGCGCGGTCCGCCTCGTCGCCCGGGGGGACTCGCTGCTCTTCCCGGCGGCCGTGCGCTCCCTGGCCGCCGCCCACACGCCGCCCGCCCCGCCCGCGGCCCCGGCCTGGGCGGCCCGCCTCACCGACCGGGAGGCGGACGTCCTGCGGCTGATGGCCACCGGACTGTCCAACCACGAGATGAGCGAGCACCTCGGCGTCGGCCCGCAGACGGTCAAGACCCATGTGGCCGCGGTCCTCGCCAAAACCGGCTCCCGCGACCGCACCCAGGCCGTCATAGCCGCCTACGAGGGGGGCTTCATCATGAGGAAAGGCTGAGAACCCGGCCACAATCGGGGCGCGGCGGAACGCCCACGGCCGCTCGTACGTCCTTCTGGGGGATGAACAAAACGATCAGGCGTGCGTCGGTCTTCTGTCTGCTTCTGGTGCTGGCCCTCATGGTGCGGGTCACCTGGGTGCAGGCGTACCAAGGCCAGGCCCTCGCAGACGACAAGAACAACAGGCGCAACCTCATCGGGCAGTACGAGAACCCACTGGGGAACATCATCGTGGGCGGTGAGGCGATCACCGGTTCCACGCAGACGGGCGGCAAGGACTTCGCGTACAAGCGGACCTATGTGGACGGTCCGCTCTACGCCCCGATCACCGGACACAGCTCCCAGGCCTTCGGCACGACCATGCTGGAGGGCGTCTACAAGAACATCCTCAACGGTTCGGACACCCGGCTGAAGACGATGATGGACATGCTCACCAACAAGCGGGCGGATCCGGGCAACGTCCTGACCACCATCGACAAGGGTGTGCAGAAGACCGCCTACGACGCCCTCGGCGGAAAGCAGGGGGCGGCCGTGGCCATCGACCCGGCGACCGGCCGGATCCTCGCCGTGGTCAACAACCCCTCCTACGACCCGGGCCGGATCACGGGCGCCAACGACTCCGCCGCCTGGGAGGAGCTGGCCGCCGACAAGGGCAAGGCCATGGAGAACGTGGCGCTGCGCAAGCCCCAGGCGCCCGGCTCCACCTTCAAGCTGGTCACCCTCGCCTCGGCGATCGAGAACGGCCTGGTGACCAGCATCGACACGCCGACGGGCGTTCCGGGCGCGTACACCATTCCCGGTACCCGCACCAAGCTGCCCAGCGAGGCGGGCGACGAGGCCTGCAACAACGTCTCGGCGCGCACCGCCCTCAAGCTGTCCTGCAACAACGTCTTCGCCGAGCTCGCCTCCAAGCTCGGCCAGGACAAGATGCGGGCGACGGCGGAGAAGCTCGGCTTCAACACGCAGATCGACACCCCGGTCCGCACCAACCCGCCGAGCACGTACCCCACGAAGAAGCTGTCGGTCGACCAGGTCGCGCAGACGGGAATCGGCCAGTTCGACGTGCAGGCCACCCCCCTGCAGATGGCCATGGTGACCGCCGCGATCCAGAACGGCGGCAAGCTGGTCGCCCCGCACATGGTCTCCGAGGTCACCGACGCCGACGGCAACGTGCTGGAGGACTTCAAGGACCGGAAGACGGAGCAGGTGATGAGCCCGAAGACGGCCTCCATGCTCCAGGACGCCATGCGCACGGTCGCCACCGAGGGCGGCGGCAAGCCCGCGCAGGTCCCGGGCGCCGAGGTCGGCGGCAAGACGGGTACCGCCCAGCGCGGCGTCAACAACAACATCCCGCCGCTGGCCTGGTTCACCTCGTACGGCAAGGCGGGCGGCAAGCAGATCGCGGTGGCCGTGATGATCGAGAACTCGGACACCGACCGTTCCGAGATCGGCGGCGGCAAGCTGGCGGCGCCGATCGCCCAGAAGATGATGGCGGCCTGGCTGAAGAAGTAACCGCCCCGCCCACGGGCCCGCGCGCCGGGAACCGACACGGTTCCCGGCGCGTTCCCCTTCTCATGATCCGGACCGCACGCGCCTCCGACCTCGACGCCATCGCTGCCCTGCACACCCGGGCCCGGGCCACCTACTACCGGGGCCGCGTCCCCGAACAGGCCTACGCGGGCGAGACCGAGCTCGCCCGCACCCGCGAGGGCTGGTCGCGGGCGGTGGCCCGGCCCGCCGCCCAGGGGCGGGTCCTGTGCGCGGAGCGGGACGGCGAGGTCATCGGGGTGGCGGCCTACCTCACGGCCGACGGAGTGACCACCCTGACCCAGCTCCATGTCGACCCCGGCCACTGGCGCCGCGGCACCGGAGCCGCCCTGCACGCCGCCTGCCTCGCCGGGTGGCGGCGGGCCGGGATCGAGCGGGTCCGCCTGGAGGTCTACGAGCACAACCTGCGCGCCCAGGCCTTCTACGCCTCCCGCGGCTGGCGGCCGGAGCCCGACGGCGGGCCCGCAGGCTCCCACCGCACGCTCTGGCTGGAGGTGGGCCCGGCGTCCGGGGAATGAGACGGAACAGCAGTTGGTTGAATCGCAAACCGATTGGTCCTCCCTGGAGAGAAGAAGGAACATGCGCGTCGAGATCTGGAGCGACATCGCCTGCCCGTGGTGCTACATCGGCAAGGCCCGGTTCACGAAGGGGCTGGCCGAGTTCGCTCACCGCGACGAGGTGGAGGTCGTCTTCCGGTCCTTCGAGCTGGACCCGAACGGCGCCAAGGGCGTCACCGCCCCCGTTCTGGAGATGCTCGCCCGCAAGTACGGCCGCACCCTCGAGGAGGCGCGCGGCATGGAGGAGCACGTCGCCGCCGGCGCCCGCGCCGAGGGGCTGGAGTACCGGACCGAGGGCCGCGACCACGGCAACACCTTCGACATCCACCGCCTGCTGCACCTGGCCGCCGCCCGGGGACGGCAGGAGGAGCTCCTCGACCTGGTGTTCCGCGCCCACTTCGCCGAGGAACGGTCCGTCTTCGATTCCGAGGTGCTGCTCGCGCTGGCCGTGGAGGCCGGGCTCGACGGGGCGGAGGCCCGTACGGTCCTCGCCGACGGTTCCGCCTACGCGGACCGGGTACGGGCCGACGAGCGCGAGGCGGCCGAACTGGGAGCCAACGCCGTGCCGTTCTTCGTCCTGGACCGGCGCTACGGCATCTCCGGCGGGCAGCCCGCCGAGGTGTTCACCCGCGCGCTGGAGCAGGCCTGGGCCGGGCGCGAGACGGTGGAGACGGCCGCGGACGCCGGTGCCTGCGAGCCCGACGGCGCCTGCGCCGTCCCCGGGGCCTGACCGCCGATCCCTCCCCAGGGCGCCCGCGTACCACCCGTACCGGGCGCCCCGTCGCACCGCCCCTCGCACCACCCGCAGCGCCCGCAGCGCCCACGGCCGCTCGGCGCGCTCGCCCGGCGGCCCGGCCGTAGGCTGGACGTACACACGCATGGCGCGCGCCCCGGCCTGCTCGCCGGGGCACCTCCCAGCGGTAGCTGGGGGCGCCTCAGTTCGCTTCGCTTTCAACCAACTCGGGGATCCGAACTCCTTTGCGGAAGGAGACCCCGATGGCCGCCAAGAAGCGTTCGTCCGCCAAGCCCCGTGCCGCCACATCGGCGGACGGGCAGGACAGGCTCATCGTCCTGGCCAAGCAGTACATCCGTACCCACGGGTCCGCGTACCTCAAGGACCCGAACATCTCCTCGATCGGCATCGGCTACAAGGAGACGGAGAAGGGGAAGCGGACCAAGGAACTCACCCTCCAGTTCACGGTCGACACCAAGGTGCGGCCCGAGGGGATGAGGGCGCTGGGCACCACGGAGATACCCGAGGCCATCGACATCGGCGACGGCCTCGTGCTGCACACCGACGTGATCGAACGCAGCTACCAGCCGCACTTCCTCGTCGTCGCCGAGCCGCAGACGCCGGAGCGGCAAAAGCGCGTCGACCCGGTCCGTCCGGGGGTGAGCGTCGGGAGCGTCCGTCTGCACGCCGGCACCCTCGGATGCATCGTCTTCGACAAGAACGACGGTGCCACCTGCCTGCTGAGCAACTGGCACGTCCTGAACGGCCGGGAGGGCCAGGCGGGCGACGAGATCGTCCAGCCGGGCACGGACGACGACAGCCGCTTCGCCGCGAACCGCCTCGGCGCCCTGCGGCGCGCCCACCTCGGCACGGTCGGCGACTGCGCCGTGTCGACGATCACCGACCGCGGCGTCGAGACCGACATCCTCGGCCTCGGGGTCACGCCGAAACAGCTGGGCGAGCCGCACATCGGCGACAAGGTCGTCAAGTCCGGGCGGACCACCGGCGTCACGCACGGGATCGTGACCCGTCCCTTCGTCAAGGTCCGCGTCCCCTACGGCCCGCCGATCGGGACGAAGGAGATCGAGTGCTTCGAGATCGGCCCCGACCCCCGCCATCCGCCGGCCGGCGGTGAGATCAGCACCTTCGGCGACTCCGGTTCGGCCTGGATGTTCAAGACGCGTTCGGGCAGGCCCTCGGACGTACTGGCCGGCCTGCACTTCGGCGGCGAGGACGAATCCGATCCCGTGGACCGGGCGCTCGCCTGCTTCCCGCGCGCGGTGTTCGAGCAGCTGAAGGTCACCCTGGAGGCGCCGTCCACCGCCTCGCTGGAATCCCTGACCGGGTACGACCCGGGTTTCCTCGCCGTACCGGTCGGCACGCCGTCGCTCAACCCGTCGGTCAAGGACACCGCGGTACGGCTCGACGGCTCCGAGGTGATCGCGTACACCCACTTCTCGCTGGCGCTGAGCAGGCCGCGGCGCTTCGCCATCTGGGTGGCCTGGAACATAGACGGCGGCGCGCTCAAGGCGCTCAAACGCCCGAGGGACTTCTTCAAGGACCCGCGCCTGCCGTCCGGGGTCCAGGTCGACAACGAGCTGTACAAGGACAAGGGCGGCAAGGTCAACCGCCTCGACCGGGGCCACATAGCGCGCCGCGCCGACCTCTGCTGGGGCCCGCTTCCCGAGGCGCAGCGGGCCAACAAGGACTCGTTCTTCTACACCAACATCGCCCCGCAGATGGACGACTTCAACCAGAGCAAGCGCGGCGGCATCTGGGGAAGGCTGGAGGACGCGGTGTTCGAGGACGTCGACGTCGACGACCTCAAGGTCAGCGTGTTCGGCGGGCCGGTCTTCCAGGAGGACGACCGGGAGTTCCGCGACGTGCGGATCCCGCGCGCGTTCTGGAAGGTCATCGCCTACTCCGAACACGGCACGTTCAAGGCCAAGGCCTTCCTGCTGGCGCAGAACATCGTCCTGCCGGAAGCCCTCGAACTGGACGAGTTCCGGGTGTTCCAGGTCAAGGTCGCGGAGGTCCAGAAGGCGGCCCACATCCGCTTCCCCGCCGTGATGACGGACGCGGACACCCTGGTGGTACCGGAATCCCTGGAGGAACGGGCCCCGCTGGAAAGCCAGGCGGACATCGACTGGAGCTGAGCGGAGCGGGCCTCGGCCCCCATAAGCCCGCCTTTGGGAAAGTGAGCAAAACTCGGCAATGGACTTTTAGAGGGAGTCGCCGCAGAGTGGACGGCATGGATCTTCCGCTCTCCGACGTGACCCGGGCGTGCGCCGCCGAGTTCGCGCACTCCACCACCTACCTCAACACCGCCGGCGCAGGCGTCCTGCCCCGGTCCGCCGTCGCCGCCGTACGTGGGCTCGCCGAGGCGGCCGGCGCCGGACTCCCGGCCGGAGCCGGCGACTTCGACCGCGTCGAGCGGGTGCGGGCCGCCTTCGCCCGGCTCGTCACGGTCGACCCGCGGCGCGTCGCCGTCGGGTCGTCCGTCGCCACCCACGTGGGCCTGATCGCGGCCTCCCTGCCCGTCGGCGCCGAAGTCCTCGTGCCGGAGCGGGACTTCGCCTCCGTCATGAACCCGTTCGTGCTGCGCGGCGACCTCAAGGTCCGCTTCGCCCCGCTGGAATCCCTCGCCGAAGCCGTCCGCCCGGACACCGCCCTGGTCGCGCTGAGCGCCGTACAGTCCGCCGACGGCCGTACGGCGGACCTCGCCGCCGTCCGCGCCGCGACCGCCGCGCACGGCGCGCGGATGCTCGTGGACGCCACCCAGGCCGCGGGCTGGCTGCCCTTCGACGCCTCGCCGTACGAGTACACCGTCACCGGCGGCTACAAATGGCTGCTCGGCGGCCGCGGCGCCTCGTACCTGACGGTCTCCGCGGAGGCCCAGCCCGGACTGACCCCGCTGCACGCGGGCTGGGTGGCGGCCGAGTCCAAGTGGGAGGCCGTCTACGGCCCCATGCGGCAACTCGCCGCCGACGCCCGCCGCTTCGACGAGTCGGCGGCCTTCCTCCCCTACTACGCGGCCGAGCCCTCCCTGGCACTGCTGGAGCGCATCGGCGTCGAGGCCGTCCACGCCCACGACATCGCACTCGCCGCCCGCTACCGGGCCGGGCTCGCCCGCCTTGGGCACCAGCCCGTCCCCGGCGCCGCCGCGATCGTCTCCGTACCGGGCCTGGCCCACCGCCAGCCCGCCCTGGCGGCCGCCGGGATCCACACCTCCGCCCGGGAGGGCGCCCTGCGGGCCTCCTTCCACCTCTACAACACCGAGGCGGACGTCGACCGGCTGCTGGACGTGCTGTCCGGCTGACCGGCGCCGGACCGGGACCGCGGCAACGGACCGCCGAGCCGGACCGACCCGGCGCCGGATCCGGTCCGCTACGCCGCCCAGGCCGCCGAAGCCGCGGCCAGGGCCGGCGCCGGATCCGCGCCGAGGGCCCGGGCCAGCGCCCCCAGCGCGGCCCCGACCGCTTCGGGCGAGGCCGCCGGGCCGTAGTGGTTGACCCGCACCATCTCCCGGGCCAGCGCCCCGCCGCCCGCCGCGAGCGGGGCCGAGGGGTCCGCCGCCAGCGCCTTCGCCACCACCGGCGAGGCGTCCGCGACCCGCAGCGTGGTCGCCACCGGCGCCGCCTGAGCCGGGTCCCCGACCCACGGGGCGACGCCCAGCGCCGCCGCGCCCGCCCGGGTGGCCCGGGCAGCCGCCGCGTGCCGCCCCAGCACGCCCGCGGGCCCCTCGGCCGCGATCCGGTCCAGGCAGGCCTCCAGTGCCAGCATCTCCAGCTGCGCGGGCGCGTGGAGCAGCGCCTTGCGGCCGCCGTCGATCCAGCGCTCCTTCCAGTCGAGCAGCGAGAGGTACGAACGGCGCGGGGCGGCCGGGTTGGCCGCGAACCGCTCCCAGGCGCGCCCGCTCACCGACACCGCCGACACCCCCGCCGGGCCGCCCATGGCCTTCTGCGCGCCGATCACGCACAGGTCCACGCCCCACGCGTCCGGCAGCAGCGGCTCGGCTCCCACCGACGCCACCGCGTCCAGCATGAACAGCGCCCCGTGGGCCCGTACCGCCTCACCGATCTCCGCGACCGGATTGGTGTTGCCGGTGGCCGCCTCGGCGTGCACCAGCGAGACGAAATCGATCTCCGGGTGAGCGGCCAGCGCCCCGGCGACCTGCTCACCGGTGACGGCCGTGTCGAAGGGCACCGCCAGGTCCACCACCTTCGCCCCGGCGTCGCGCAGCCAGTTGCCGAACGTGGTCCCGTACGGCCCGGTGACGATGTTCAGCGCCGTCGAACCCGGCCGTGCCCCCGAGCGGATGCACCCCTCCAGCGGGAGCAGCGCCTCGCCCTGGGTGACCACCACGTCGTTGCGGGTGTCCAGCAGCCGCGCGACCCCCCGCTCGATCGACGCGAAGTGCTCGGCGGTCAGCGGCGGCAGGTCCAGCAGGGGGTGGGTCACGTCGGTGCTCTCTTCGTCATCCGGGGTTACCGGCCGAGCCTACCCAGCCCGCACGTACAGTGCGGGCATGAGTGATCACAACGGTGTGCTCCATGTGAAGGGGCGGGTACTGGTCGGGGCCCACGAGGTGCGCGACGAGCTGTGGGTCGTCGGCGGACGGGTCTCCTTCGAGCGGCCGGCCGCCGCCCGCGAGGTCACCACGGTCACCGGCTGGGCCCTGCCCGGCCTGGTCGACGCCCACTGCCACGTGGGCCTCGACGCCCACGGCCCGGTGGACGCCCCCACCGCCGAACGGCAGGCCCTCACCGACCGGGACGCCGGCACCCTCCTCATCCGCGATGCCGGATCCCCCTCCGACACCCGCTGGATCGACGACCGCGAGGACCTCCCGAAGATCATCCGGGCGGGCCGCCACATCGCCCGTACCCGCCGCTACATCCGCAACTACGCCCACGAGATCGAGCCGCCCGAGCTCGTGGAGTACGTCGCCCGGGAAGCCCGCCGCGGCGACGGCTGGGTGAAGCTGGTGGGGGACTGGATCGACCGCGACGCCGGTGACCTGACGGCCTGCTGGCCCCGCGCCGAGGTCGAGGCCGCCATCGCGGAGGCGCACCGGCTCGGGGCCCGGGTCACCGCGCACTGCTTCGCGGAGGACTCGCTGCGGGACCTGGCCGAGGCGGGCATCGACTGCATCGAGCACGCCACGGGGCTCACCGAGGACACCATCCCGCTGTTCGCGGAACGCGGCGTGGCGATCGTGCCGACCCTCGTGAACATCTCGACGTTCCCGAAGCTGGCGGCGGGCGGCGAGGCGAAGTTCCCCCGCTGGTCGGCGCACATGCGGCGGCTGCACGAGCGGCGCTACGACACGGTCCGGGCGGCCTGGGACGCGGGCATCCAGGTGTACGTCGGCACGGACGCCGGGGGTTCCCTGCCGCACGGCCTGGTCGCCGCCGAGGTCGCGGAGCTGGTGAAGGCCGGGATCCCGCCGCTGGACGCCCTCTCGGCGACGGCCTGGGCCGCACGCGACTGGCTCGGCCGGCCCGGCCTCACCGAGGGCGCCCCCGCCGACCTCGTGGTCTACGCCGCCGACCCGCGGGCCGACGTACGGGCCCTGGCGCAGCCGGAGCGGGTCGTCGTGAACGGGGTGGTCCGGGCCTAGTTGTGGGGCCGGCGGGACTCCTGGGCCGGGCGATGCGCGGAAATTCGAATACATGCATGGAAACCACCCTTTGGGGTGAAGTGACGTCAGGTTGCTGACCGTTCACTCCCCGTGCGCAAGGATTCGAACGTCGAAGCCGTCGGCGTGCGCGATGTCCCCCATTGGCGCCGCGACGGCACCCAACTCCCCGGGGGTTCCACCATCTTGAACAGCAACACCTTCCGCATGCCCGCGGCCGTTCTGCTCGCCACGGGAGCGGTGGCCCTGCTCGCCGCGCCGCCCGCCCTCGCCACGGGCGGCGGCACCGGGAGCGAGGGAACGTCCGGCGCCGTCGTCCTGCGGACCGGACTGGACGTGGGCCTGCTCAACAAGGCCGTCCACGTCCCGCTGAAGGCCACCCTCAACGAGGTCACCGCCCCCGCCAGCGCCGCGAAGACGGCCCTCACCGTCACCCTCGACGGGGCCGAACAGGGGCGGCCGGTCAGCGTCCTGCGGGCGGACGTCGCCACCGCCAGGGCGAGCGCCGACAAGAGCCGCGCCGAGGCCGAATCGCACCTCGCCCACGCCAAGGTGCACGTCCCCGGCCTGCCCGCGCTCTCCCTCATCGAGGTCGAGAAGGTCACCTCCAAGGCCGTCTGCGAGGCCGGGAAGAAGCCCGTCGCCTCCTCGAACGTCCTCGGCACGGTCACCGCCCTCGGCAAGAAGGTCACCCTCACCTCCGGCGGCCCCACCAAGGTCGAGGTACCCGGCGTCGGCCTGGTCTCCCTGGAGCTCTCCGGTACCCGGACCACCTCCACCACCGCCGCCGCGTCCGCGCTGCGCCTGAAGGTGTCGGTCAACCCGCTGAACCTGAACGTGGCTGAGGTCGACGGCGAGGTCGTGCTCGCCGAAGCGCACTGCGAGTCCCCCCGGGGAGCCGCCCCGGGCCCCGGCCCCGCGGCGAAGCCGGACGTCAAGCCGCAGACCGTGCCACAGGCCAACCTCGCCGAGACCGGCGCCGGTTCGGTGACCCCGTACGTCGCCGGCGGCGCCCTCCTCCTGCTCGGCATCGGCGCGGGCGCCCTCGTCGTCACCCGCCGCGGCAGGACCCGCTGACCGTCAGCGCGAGGCGCGCTCCAGCCCCTGGCCGACGGCGCCGCGCGAGGTGACGGCCGCCGTGATCTCCTTGTCGGCCCGGGCGTAGTCGGACCGCCGGGCGGCGCCGTCCGCCGCGCAGGAGGTGCACACGACCCGGAAGGGCGGGCCCATGTCCGAGTACTGCGTGAAGTACTCGGCCTTGACGACCTCCCAGCGGCCGGGGCGCCCCGCCGCCGGGGCGAAGGTGAACCGGGGGATCGAGGACATGTTGCCCCGCGCCTTCTCCGCCTCGTAGAAGCTCGCGATCTGATCGCCCATGCCGAACACCACCCAGGTGCCGTTGATCTTCTCGTAGGGCTGCGGCACGTGGTTGTGCGTACCGAGGATCAGATCGATGTCGGGGAGGCCGTCCGCCCCGCGCGAGGCCGTCAGCGCCTGCGCCAGGTCGCGCTGCTGCTGGTCGGGCGCCGTCTGCCACTCGGTGCCCCAGTGGATGCTGAGGACGACGACGTTCGCGCCGGCCGCCCGGGCCGCGCGGGCGTCGGCGATGATCCGGCCCTGGTCGATCAGGTTGACGGCCCAGGGCTTGCCCGCCGGGAGCGGTATGCCGTTCGTCCCGTACGTGTAGTCCAACTGGGCGACCTTCGCGCCGCCGGCCGAGAGCACGGCCGGCGCCTTGGCCTCGTCGGCGCTGCGCGCCGAGCCGACGTGCTTGATGCCGACCCGGTCGAGGTGGTCGAGGGTGCGGGTGAGGCCGTCGTAGCCGTCGTCGAGGGTGTGGTTCGAAGCGGTGGAGCAGCTGTCGTAACCGGCGTCCTTGAGGGCGTCGGCCAGCTGGTGCGGGGCCTTGAAGGCGGGGTAGCCGGTGTAGGGGCCGCCGGGCCGCCCGTACGGTATCTCGTGGTGGCATATCGCCAGATCGGCGGCCGACACGATGGGCTTCACGCCCGCCAGTATCTTCCGGAAGTCGTACTCCCCGGCCTTGCCGCCGGCGTCGTCCGCCGAGCGCTGGATGATCGAGGGGTACGGGATGATGTCCCCGGTCGCGACCAGCGTGAACGGCGTCCCGCCCGGCGCGGCCCGGTCCGTCCCCGGCTTCGCCCCGAGCCGCTGCTCGGGGGCGGAGGCGCCGTCCCCCAACAGCCGCGGCGCGGCGTACACACCCCCGCCGACCACGGCCAGCCCGACCAGCCCGACCCCTATCCGCGCCGCCACCTTCATGGACCGTCCCCCGTCATCCCGTAGTTCCGGCCATGGTAGGCGTCCCGTGCCCACCCGGCGCAGCCGGACAACCGGCGCGAGGGGTCGGGGACGGGGTGGGGTGTCGTCCGGGACTGAAACGAGATGAATTCGGCGCGCGGTACCCCGCACACCTCACACCCGGACAGGCGCCGAACATCGAAGCCCGTCCCGGACGACACCCCACCCCGGCACCGACCCCGCCCCACCACCCCGCCGGCCAGGGCAACGGCACCGCCACCGCCCGATGGGGGCAAGGGCAACGGCACCCGCCCAACGGGGGCAACGGCACCACCACCCGCCCGGCCAGGGCAACGGCAACGGCACGCCCCCGCCCCCTCCCTACCGCGCGGCCAGCGCCAGCGCGTGGTCCAGCGCCTGCAGCAGCCTCCCCGTCGTCGCCCTGTCGCGGACCGCCAGGCGCAGCCACGTCGCGTCCAGCCCCGGGAAGGTATCTCCCCGCCGCACCGCGAAGCCCAGCGCGCGCAGCCGGGTGCGGACCTCCGTCGCGCCGGGGACCTGGACCAGCACGAACGGCCCCTCGGCCACCCCCGACACCCGCACCTCCTCGAACTCCGCCAGCCCCGCCAGCAGGTGCTCCCGGTCGACCGCGATCCGCCGCGCCGCGTCCTCCGCCTCCGCCAGCGCCGCCGGCGAAACGCACGCCTCCGCCGCCACCAGCGCCGGCGTCGACACCGGCCACAGCGGCTGCGCCCCGGCCAGCTTCGCGATGACCTCCGGCTCCGCCAGCACGTAGCCGATCCGCAGACCGGCCAGCCCCCACGTCTTCGTCAGGCTCCGCAGCACGACCAGCCCGGGTACGTCCATCCGCCCGGCCAGCGCCTCCCGCTCGCCCGGGACGGCGTCCATGAACGCCTCGTCCACCACCAGGATCCGCCCCGGCCGGGCCAGCTCGGCCAGGACCCCCGCCGGGTGCAGGACCGACGTCGGGTTGGTGGGGTTGCCGACCACCACCAGGTCGGCTTCCTCCGGCACCGCCGCCGGGTCCAGCCGGAAGCCGTCCTCGGCCCGCAGCAGCACCCGTTCCACCCGGTGCCCGGCGTCCCGCAGGGCCGCTTCCGGCTCGGTGAACTGCGGATGCACCACGACCGGCCGTACCGCCCCCAGAGCCCGCGCGATCAGGACGAACGCCTCCGCCGCCCCCGCCGTCAGCAGCACCCGCTCCACCGGCAGCCCGTGACGGGCCGCCACCGCCGCCCGCGCCGCCCGCCCGTCGGGGTAGGCCGCCAGGTCGCCCAGGCAGGCCGCGATCCGCTCCTTGAGCCACTGCGGCGGCGTGCCGGCGCGTACGTTCACCGCCAGGTCCACCAGCGCGCCGCCCGCGTCCGCCACCTCCGCGTCCCCGTGGTGGCGCAGGTCGTGCTCCTCGGTGCCGGCCACCGCGCACGTCGCCGCCACCGAGCGCCGCTTCGGCACGAGGAGTTCCCCGCCCCCGGCCAGTGCCGCCGCCTCCGCCACCGAGGCCGTGCCGGAGGCGTCCCGCACCGCCGCCGACGGATGCGGTACCGGTATGCGCGCGAGCTGTTCCGCCGGATAGCCGACCAACGGCACGCCGAAACGTTTCGCCGCACCGGCGATCCCCGGCTCCCCGGTCTTCGACTCCACCGTGGCCAGCGCCGCCACCGCCCCGGGGGCCAGCCCGGCCCCCCGGAGCGTCTCCTCCACCAGTGCGCAGACCTCCTCGACGGAGACCCCCGCACGCCCGCCGACCCCGACCACCAGCCGCGTCACGTATTCGCCCACAGCGATCCCTCCTCCGTCCGTCGTCCGTCTGTCGTCGTCAACACGCTGCCGCCCGCCCCCCGGGCACGGAAGTGCGCGCCCGGCCGCCAGTCGGTATGCAGGGGCACATGGCGGTGATCGTGGCTTTGGGCGCGTTCCTGATGACGCTGGCCGGCGGCTGGACGGCGCAACGCGTCACCGACCGCCGCCACCTGGTGCTCGGCCTCGCCGGCGGGCTGATGCTCGGCGTGGTGGGCCTCGACCTGCTGCCCGAGGCGATGCACGCGGCCGGCGACGAGGTGTTCGGCGTGCCGCTGGCCCTGCTGCTCTTCGTGGGCGGCTTCCTGACGGCCCACGTGGTGGAGCGCCTGCTCGCCGTGCGCCAGGCCGCGCACGGCGCCGCGGCCCCGGGCGAGGACCCCCACGGCCCCAGCGGCGGCCGCGTCCCGCAGGTCGGTCTCACCGCGGCCGCCGCGATGGTCGGCCACAGCGTCGCCGACGGAGTGGCCCTCGGCGCGGCCTTCCAGGTCGGCGGCGGCATGGGCGTGGCCGTGGCGCTGGCCGTCATCACCCACGACTTCGCCGACGGGTTCAACACGTACACCCTCACCCGCCTCTACGGGAACGCCCGCCGCAAGGCCCTGCTGATGCTCTTCGCGGACGCCGTGGCGCCGGTCGTGGGCGCCGCGTCCACCCTGCTGTTCACCCTTCCGGAGGAACCCCTCGGGGCGTACCTCGGATTCTTCGGCGGCGCTCTGCTGTACCTGGCCGCCGCCGAGATCCTCCCCGAGGCGCACCACAGGCACCCCGCCCTGTCCACGCTGATGTGCACGGTGGGCGGGGTGGCCGGGATCTGGCTCGTGGTCGGCCTCGCCGAATGACCGCCGGCCGGGGCGGGCGGTCACCGGTGGGCTGCCGCGGCTTCCGCGAAGCGCCGGGCGACCGAGGGCCGGGCCGCCCAGTGGGTGTGCAGGTAGCTGGCGTGCACGCCCTGCCGTACGAAGCCCTCGACGCGGCGTTCGGGATGCGTGAACCCCCACGCCGGCTCGGCTCCGGCACCCGGCTCGATCACCGTCCGGTGGAACTCGTGCCCCCGCAGCCGCGTCCCCGCGGCGGCGAGCGAGCTGTCCGTCACCGCCACCGCCTCCCGGTAGCCCAGCGTGAGCCGTTCCGACATCCGGGCGTCGGCGTCGAGCACCCCGCACATCGGCTTCCCGTCCAGGGAACGGGCCAGGTACAGCAGCCCCGCGCACTCGGCGGCGACCGGCCCGCCGGACGCCGCGAAGTCCGCGACGGCCTTGCGCAGCGGCTCGTTCGCCGACAGCTCCGGCGCGTACACCTCGGGGAACCCGCCGCCGATCACCAGTCCGGAGGCCCCCTCGGGGAGCGCCTCGTCCCGGAGCGGGTCGAAGGTGACCACCTCGGCTCCGGAGGCCGTCAGCAACTCCGCGTGCTCGGCGTACGAGAACGTGAACGCGGCCCCGCCCGCGACGGCGACGACGGGCCGCCGGCCCCCCGCGTCCGGGACGGCGGAGACGGCGTCCCGCGGCGACCACGCCGCGCAGTCCAGCGGCGGGGCCGTCCGGGCCAGCGCCATCAGCGCGTCCAGGTCGCAGCCGGCCCGCACCTGCCCGGCCAGCGCCGCCACCGCCGCCACGGCGTCGGCCCGCCGCTCGGCCACCGGGACCAGGCCCAGGTGCCGGGACGGCGTCGCCACCTGCGGGGCCCGCCTCATGACACCGAGGACCGGCATCCCGGCCTCCTCCAGCGCCTCCCGCAGCATCGCCTCGTGCCGGTCGGAGCCCACCTTGTTGAGGATCACCCCGCCGAGCCGCACCTGCGGGTCGAAGGAGGCGAAGCCGTGCACCAGCGCCGCCACAGAACGCGACTGCGAGGAGGCGTCCACCACCAGCACCACCGGCGCCCGCAGCAGCTTCGCCACCTGCGCCGTCGACGCGAGCTCACCCCGCCCCGCGGCCCCGTCGTACAGCCCCATCACGCCCTCGACCACGGCGAGGTCGCACCCGGCGGAGCCGTGCGCGAACAGCGGCGCGACCAGCTCCGGCCCGCACATGAAGGCGTCCAGGTTGCGGCCCGGCCGGCCCGTGGCCAGCGCGTGGTAGCCGGGGTCGATGTAGTCGGGCCCGGCCTTGTGCGGGGACACGGCCAGGCCGCGCTCCGCGAAGGCCGCCATCAGGCCCGTCGCCACGGTGGTCTTGCCGCTGCCGGAGGACGGCGCGGCGATGACCAGCCGGGGCACGCTCACGGACGTCACCACTCGATGCCCTTCTGGCCCTTCTGGCCGGCGTCCATGGGGTGCTTGACCTTGGTCATCTCGGTGACCAGGTCCGCGAACTCCACGAGCTTCTCCGGCGCGTTGCGGCCCGTGATGACCACGTGCTGGGTGCCGGGGCGGTTCCGCAGCACCTCGATCACCTCGTCCACGTCGATCCACCCCCAGTGCATGGGGTACGCGAACTCGTCGAGCACGTACAGCCGGTGCGTCTCGGCGGCCAGGTCGCGCTTGACCTGCTCCCAGCCCTCCTTGGCGGCCTGCTCGTTGTCGAGCTGCGCGTCCCGCTGCACCCAGGACCAGCCCTCGCCCATCTTGTGCCAGACGACGGAACCGCCCTCGCCGGAGGCGCCCAGCACCTTCAGCGCGTTCTCCTCGCCGACCTTCCACTTCGCCGACTTGACGAACTGGAACACCCCGATCGGCCAGCCCTGGTTCCAGGCGCGCAGCGCCAGGCCGAACGCGGCCGTCGACTTGCCCTTGCCCGGGCCGGTGTGCACGAACACGAGCGGGCGGTTGCGGCGCTGACGCGTCGTGAGCCCGTCGTCGGGAACGACGGTCGGCTGTCCCTGCGGCATTACGCGGCCCTCCTGGAGGATTCGGATGTCACTGCGGTACGTACGTTCTTCACGAGCCCGGCCAGCGAATCGGCCCGCAGCCCGTCGAGGGTCACGGCCGGCCCGCCCAGATCGGCGGCCAGCGCCCCCGCCAGCCCGAGCCGGACCGGCCCGGACTCGCAGTCCACGACCACCGAGGCGATCCCCGCGCCCGCCAGCAGCCGGGCACTGCGCCCCGACAGCTCGCGCGGGTCACCGCCGAGGGTCCCGGCCGACGTGGCCCGCCCGTCGGTGACGACCACCAGCAGCGGGCGCCGCGAGGGGTCCCGCAGCCGCTCGATCCGCAGCACCTCGTGGGCCTTGAGCAGACCCGGGCCCAGGGGGGTGCGGCCGCCGGTCGGCAGCTTCTCCAGCCGGGCGGCCGCCGCGTCCACCGAGGAGGTGGGCGGCAGCGCCAGCTCGGCACCGGCCCCGCGGAAGGTGATCAGGCCGACCTTGTCGCGGCGCTGGTAGGCGTCCAGGAGCAGGGAGAGCACCGCGCCCTTGACCGCGCTCATCCGCTGCCGGGCCGCCATCGAGCCGGAGGCGTCCACCACGAAGAGCACGAGGTTGCCCTCGCGGCCCTCCCGGGTGGCCTGGCGCAGGTCGTCCTTGCGCACGACGAGGCCGCGCCCGGCGCGCCCGCGCGCCCTCTGGTGCGGTGCGGCGGCGTGCACGGTGGCCGCCAGGTGCAGCTTCGTCAGCTGCCCCCGGGGCCGCTGGGCGCCGGTGGTGCGGCCGTGCGCGGTGCGGGCGCGCGAACGCCGCCCGGCCGCGCCCTCGCCGAGGCCGGGCACGCTGAGCATCTTGGTGCGGAACGGCTCGGCGGCCCGTACGGCGGCCTGCTCGGCGCCGCCGGCCCCGCCCCGCGGGGCGGAGGGCTCCGGCTCGGGGGCCTCGCCCGCGGGTTCGGCTCCGGCGGGCTCGTCCGGGGTGTCCGGCGCGTGCGCGGTCTCGGGCCCGCTCTCGGGCCCGCCGCTCTGCGGGGGCACCCCGCCGCCCCCGCCGCCATCACCGCCGTCACCGCCGTCGTCCGGGCCCTCGGGCTCCGGGCCGGGCTCGGGCTCCGGGTCGGGCTCCTCGTCGGGGAACCGGTCCAGGATCTCGTCGAGCTTGTCCTCGTCGAGGCCCGGCGCGTCGAAGGGGGCCCGCCTGCGGCGGTGGGGGAGGGCCAGCAGGGCGGCCTGGCGGACGTCCTCCTTGCGTACGGAGGTCCGCCCCGCCCAGGCCGCGAGCGCGGTCGCGGTACGGGCCATCACGATGTCGGCGCGCATCCCGTCGACCTCGAAGCCGGCGCAGGTGGCGGCGATCCGCAGCAGCGCGGTGTCCCCGAGCCGTACCCGCGGGAGCAGCGCCCGCGCCGCAACCACCTGGGCGCGCACCTCGTGCTCGTCCGCGGCCCAGCGGGCGGCGAAGCCCGCGGGGTCGTCCTCGTACGCGAGCCGGCGGCGCACCACCTCGACGCGCTGCTCGGGCTCCCGGGAGGCCGCGACCTCGACGGTCAGGCCGAAGCGGTCCAGGAGCTGCGGGCGCAGCTCGCCCTCCTCGGGATTCATCGTCCCGACGAGCAGGAAGCGGGCGGCGTGCCGTACGGAGACGCCCTCGCGCTCCACGTACGAGGCGCCCATCGCGGCCGCGTCGAGCAGGACGTCCACCAGGTGGTCGTGGAGGAGGTTCACTTCGTCGACGTACAGGATCCCGCGGTGCGCGTCGGCGAGGAGTCCCGGCTCGAAGGCCTTCACGCCCTCGGCGAGGGCCCGCTCGATGTCCAGGGCGCCGACGAGCCGGTCCTCGGAGGCGCCGACGGGCAGCTCTACCATGCGGGCGGGCCTGGCCTGGCCGGGGCCGGGCTCGTGCGGCCCGTCGGGGCAGGCCGGATCCGGTGCGGCCGGCGCACACGAGAACCGGCAGCCGGGGACGACGTCGACCTGCGGCAGCAGCGCCGACAGCGCGCGCACGGCGGTGGACTTGGCGGTCCCCTTCTCCCCGCGTACGAGCACGCCGCCGACCGCGGGGCTCACGGCGTTGAGCAGCAGGGCCAGCCGCAGGTCGTCCTGACCGACCACCGCTGTGAACGGGAAGTGGGTGATGCTCATCCGCTGATCGCTCCTTCGAGTGGAATGCGCCCGCTGCCCATGGAGCGAGAGTGGCCCGCAGTGCGAGCACCTGACCGAACCGCTTCTCTGGTCCCCGCGCGCAGGGGGACGCCGGAGGCCCTCACGGGGCACCCGGCGGGAGGAAGGGGAGGCCGGACGGGGCGCCCCCTTCGATGAGGGCCAGCAGCGCGCGGGTGTCGGCGTGTTCCTCGATCAGGTCCCCCAGCAGGTCCAGCTGCTCCTCCCGCAGGGCGGCGAAGGAGGTGTCCGGGGCCGGGACGAAACGCCGTCCGGCCGCGACCGCCACCTCCCGCAGGAACGCCCGGCGGAAGCCGTCCGACTCCAGCGAGCCGTGCCAGTGGGTGCCCCACACCGATCCGACCCGGCACCCGTCGAGGAAGGGCTCTCCGCCCAGGACCTCGGCGACGCCGTGGTGGATCTCGTAGCCGTCCACCGGCTCGCCGAGGGCGGTACCGGTCGGCCGGGCCAGGGTCTTCTCGGGCGCGAACCGCACCCGGACCGGCAGCAGCCCGAGGCCCGCCACCGAGCCCGCCCGGGACTCGACCTCGTCCTCGATGTGCTCGCCCAGGGCCTGGAAGCCGCCGCAGATGCCGAGCACCGGGCGCCCCTCGGCGGCGCGGCGCGCCAGCGCGTCCGCGAGTCCCCGCTCCCGCAGCCACTCCAGGGCCTTCACCGTGCCGCGCGTACCCGGTACGACGACCAGGTCCGCGTCGGCCAGTTCCTCGGCCCGGTCCACGAACCGCACGACCACGCCCGGTTCCGCCGCCAGCGCGTCGACGTCGGTGAAGTTCGACATCAGCGGCACCGCGCACACCGCGACCCGCAGCACGTCCTCGCCGACCGGCGGTGCGACCACGGACTCGCGCACCGCGCCGCGCAGGGAGACTCTCAGGCCGTCCTCCTCGTCGATGCCCAGCCCGTGCCGGTAGGGCAGCACCCCGTACGTCGCCCGTCCGGTCAGGCCGCGCAGCATCTCCATGCCGGGCTCCAGCAGGGAAACGTCACCGCGGAACTTGTTGACGAGGTATCCGGCGATCAGCGACTGGTCCTCGGGGGACAGCAGGGCCGTCGTGCCGAAGAAGGAGGCGAAGACCCCGCCTCGGTCGATGTCACCGACCACGACCACCGGGAACCGCGCGGCCCGGGCGATGCCCATGTTCACGATGTCGGTCCGGCGCAGGTTGATCTCGGCCGGACTGCCCGCCCCCTCGCAGATCACGGCGTCATACGTGCCCCGCAGCTGCTCCAGGCAGTCCGTGACGATGCCGAGGAGCTGTTCCTGCCGGCCGCCGTGGTAGCCGCGGGCGCTCATCTCGCCCACCGGCTTGCCGAGCAGCACCACCTGGCTGCTGCGGTCGCTGCCGGGCTTGAGCAGCACGGGGTTCATCAGCGCGGTCGGCTCCACCCGCGCCGCCTGGGCCTGCATGGCCTGGGCGCGGCCGATCTCGGCGCCCTCGCGCGTCACGAACGAGTTCAGCGACATGTTCTGCGCCTTGAACGGGGCCACCTTCACGCCCTGCCGGGCCAGCCAGCGGCAGATGCCCGCCGTGACCACGCTCTTGCCCGCGTCCGATGTCGTACCCGCGACCAGCAGTCCGCCGCCGCGCTTCGTGCCGCTCATCTCCCCGCCCTCCTCGTGCGGCAGCCCTCGCGTGCGCGGGCTGCCAGCGTCCGGGCCGCCACGCAGGCCCCCAGCGCCAGCCAGGTCACCCGCCGTGACAGCCGTACCGCGCGTTCGATGTCCGCGACCTCCACGGGCCGCCCCCGCTCCCCGTTCAGCACCGCGCGGTGCTCGACGCGGCCCCCGTAGGACAGGGTCCCGCCGAGCCGCACACCGAGCGCCCCGGCGAAGGAGGCCTCCACCGGCCCGGCGTTGGGGCTGGGGTGGGCGGCGGCGTCCGCGCGCCAGGCCCGTACGGCTCCCCGCCGGTCGGGGCCGGCCGCCACGGCGGCGAGGGCCGTGAGCCGGGCGCCGGGCCAGCCCGCCACGTCGTCGAGGCGGGCGGAGGCCCAGCCGTAGCGCAGGTAGCGGGGCGACTTGTGGCCGACCATGGCGTCCAGGGTGTTCACGGCGCGGAAGGCCAGCAGCCCGGGGACCCCGGCGACGGCACCCCACACCAGGGCCCCGACCACCGCGTCGGAGGTGTTCTCGGCGACGGACTCCACGACGGCCCGCGCCATCTGCTGCTCGTCCAGGGCCTGGGGGTCGCGCCCGCACAGGTGGGGGAGCCGCTCCCGGGCCACCTCCGCGTCCCCGGCGGCGAGCGCCCCGCCGATCGCGCGGGCCTCCCGGCCCAGCGAGGTGCCGCCGACGACTGCCCAGGTGGCCGCCGCGGTCAGGGCGATACGGGCCGCCGCGGGCCGGGAGCGCACGGCGCGCGCGCCCAGCGCGCCGGCGGCGGCGGCGCCGCCCGCGCAGAGGAGGGTGTGCAGGAGGCCCCGCGCGCGGTCGTCGCGCCACAGGGCGCCCTCGACTGCGGCGGCGGCTCGTCCGAAGGCGGCCACGGGGTGCCCCCGGCGCGGATCCCCGAGGATCCGGTCGCCGATCAGCCCCGCCGTGACGCCGTACGCGAAGACGCGGTCGGCACGCATGGTGGCAGGTATGTCCTCACTCAGGGTCCGCGCCCTGGTTCGACGTGTCCGGCGGCGAGAGTTCCTGGCTCCCGGGGCGCACGCGTCGCGTGAGCTCCTCGGTGACAGTGGCGGGACCGCGCCGGATTCGCACCGGACTTCCTCTCCATGCCGCCGTATTGGCTCGGGCAGTCCACCACGGCCTGCGAACGCCCGTCAACTTGCCGTTGACCTGGTGGGACGGACGGCGGAGAAGGGGCACGGGTGCGCGAAAGCTCCCTCCCGGAATCCCGGAGGGAGCTTTCGTACGCGGTGCGCCGGTGTCAGCTGACGATCAGGTAGATCCCGTAGGCCACGGCCGCCGCGCAGAGCGCGAAGCAGGCGTAGGCGCCGCTGCGGGCCAGGCCGGCCGTTCCGCCCTGCTCGGTGGCGGTCTCGTGCTTGGAGAGGCCCACCAGGCCGAGGGTGAAGAGGGCCACGAGGGCGACGGTGGCGGAGAGGCTGACCCCGAAGACGGAGCCGAGTGCTGCCCAGTCGATCTTCATACTGCCGTTTCCTCTGTCGTTCTCGGGCTCAGACCGCCGCGGCCGGAGCCGTGGGGGTCGTCGGAGCGGCCGTCGCGGCCGGGATGGTGGCCTTGAGGTCCTCGTCGGTCACCGCGGCGGTGGTGCCGGCGGCCGGCGGGACGGCGACGGCGGCCATGGCGGTGGTGACCACGCCGGGCTGCTCGGCCCCGGCGAGGTCGGTGTCCGTGGCGTTGACGTTGGTGTGGTCGACGACCTGACGGCGGGAGATGAGCCAGATGGCGACGCAGGAGGCGACCAGGAAGACCGTGACGGCGGCGACGCCGACGTCACCGGTGCGCATGACCAGCTCGGCGCCGGCGGCGACGAGGGCGGCGGCCGGCAGGGTCAGGCCCCACGCGATGAACATGCGGGTGGCGGTGGACCAGCGGACCACACCGCCCTTGCGGCCCAGGCCCGCGCCCATGACGGCGCCGGAGCAGGCGTGCGTGGTGGAGAGGGAGAAGCCGAGGCTGGACGAGGCCAGGATGACGCTCGCGGCCGAGGTCTGGGCGGCGAAGCCCTGCTGCGGCTGGAGGTCGGTCAGGCCGGAGCCCATGGTGCGGATGATGCGCCAGCCGCCCAGGTACGTGCCCAGGGCGATGGCCACACCGGCCGAGACGATGACCCAGACCGGCGGGTTGGAGCCGGGCGCGAGCGCGCCGCCGGCGACCAGGGCCAGGGTGATGATGCCCATCGTCTTCTGCGCGTCGTTGGTGCCGTGCGCGAGGGAGACCAGTCCGGCGGAGGCGATCTGGCCGGCCTTGTAGCCCTTGGCGGAGGTCTTCTCGCCGACGTGGCCGTTCAGCTTGTACGTGAGCTTCGCGGCCAGCATCGCGGCCACGCCGGCCACGATCGGGGCGGCGACGGCGGGAATGAGCACCTTGGTGACGACGACGCCGCCGTTGACGGCGCCGAGGCCGGCGGAGGCGACGGCCGCACCGACCAGGCCGCCCATCAGAGCGTGGGAGGAGCTGGAGGGGAGGCCGACCAGCCAGGTGACGAGGTTCCAGAGGATCGCGCCGACCAGGGCCGCGTAGATCACCTCCGGCTGAATGCCCTCCTCGTTGACCAGGCCCTTGGAGATCGTCTTCGCGACCTCCACGGACATGAACGCGCCGACGAGGTTGAGCACGGCGGACATGGCCACCGCCGTCTTGGGCTTGAGGGCGCCGGTCGAGATGGTGGTGGCCATCGCGTTGGCTGTGTCGTGGAAACCGTTCGTGAAGTCGAACACGAGAGCGGTGATGATCACGATCCCGAGGAGAAGCGTTATGTGCTCCATTTACCCAGGCTTCTGTTTGGCGTCAGTGGCACGGCGACCGTAGGCAACCTGGGTGAACGGAAGATGAACTGACGCGGGCGGCACGGTGTCCCCACGCGCCACACCATCAGGCCATTCGTCCCGATTCTTTCGCAGCCATCCCGGTTCATGCACGTCAAAGGGGGGTGAACGGATCCCTCCGGGCCGATCGGACGCCCCGCGGAGCACCGCCCGCCGGCCCCCGGAAGAGAGGTAGATCACTCCTCCCGGGGCCGCCCCCGGCTCGGGGTGCGCCATTCGCGGAACGATCTCCTCCGGTGGCCCCCGCGCCGTCGCGCGCCGAGACTGGAACGGTGCGTACCGCCACAGCGACGGCAGCGGCCGTCACCACGACCCTGATCGGTGCCGGAGCAGCCGCGGTCGCGGCCGGCCGGTACGCCGCCGACGCCGCCCTGCGGCCCGAACCCGGCCGCCCGCTGCCCGGCGGCCCCCGCCTCACCGTCCACTCCACCGGCCCCGGCCGGGTGGTCCTCACCCGCTCGCTGGCCTCCCTGCGCCCCGGCGTCCACGGACTGGAGGCGCCCGGGGCGCACGCCGTGGTCGGCTCCGTCCTCACCGACGTCCCGCACGACGCGGACACCGTCGTACGCCGCCTCCTCGCCGTCACCCACGGCAGCCTGACCCCCGGCACGCGGGTCGCCCTCACCCCTCAGGTGCACCGGGGCGACCCGCGCACCGCCCTCGGGCTCGACCACGCCGACGTGGACGTGCCCGGGGAGCTCGGCCCGCTCCCCGCCTGGTTCCTGCCCGGCGCCCGGGGCACCTGGGTGATCACCGTCCACGGGCTCGGCACCGGCCGCGAGCACCCGATGGTGGTCATGCCCTTCCTGCACCGCCACGGTCTCCCCGTGCTCGACCTCGGCTACCGGGGCGACCTGGGCGCCCCCGCCTCCCCGGACGGCCTCGGCCACCTGGGCGAGTCGGAGTGGCGGGACCTGGACGCCGCCATCCGCTACGCCGTGCGCTACGGGGCCCGCCGCGTGGTCCTGTACGGCTGGTCCACCGGGGCGGCCATGGCCCTGCGCGTCCTGGAGCGCTCCGCCCTGGCCGGGCGGGTCTCCGGGGTGGTGCTGGACTCGCCCGTCCTGGACTGGCACGCCACCCTCCGCGCCCTCGCGGCCGGCCGCCGCACCCCGGCCCCGCTGCTCCCGCTCGCGGTCCGGGCCGCCGAGGGCCGCGCCGGGCTGCGCGCCGACCACCTCGCCCCGGGGGCCGACCCCGGCGCGCTGCGGGTGCCCGTCCTGGTCTTCCACGGGCCCGCCGACGCGATCGCCCCCTGGGAGCCCTCGCGCCGGCTCGCCGCCGCCCGGCCCGACCTGGTCACCCTGCACACCGTCATGGACGCCGGGCATGGGGCGATGTGGAACGCCGACCCGCTGCGGTACGAGGAGGCGCTGCGGCGCTTCCTGACCCCGCTTATGTGACGTGCGGCGCGGCGCCACGGTGAAGGGCCCTGGGGCGGACGGGACGGGGTGGGTGATTCATCCCGGTTCCTCCGCCCCGTGACCTGTGGAAATGACCGGTTCCGTTTGGGCTTTCGGCCAGTGACGGGCGAGACTGCTTCCGTGACGTCCCGAAAGCCTGATGAGCAGTTGGCTCGCGACTCCAGACTCCGACTCGTCTCCCAGCGCTCCGTCGCCACGGCGCGCAAGGCGGTGACCGACCGGCGAACCCGGCCGGCCACCCGGCCCCCGGCGGGCACCCCCGCCACGGCAGACCTGGCGAACCGCGCCCGCGCCTCCCTCGCCGACGCGGTACGGCTGGCCCGCTGGGCCGAGCTGAACCTCGGCGCGGGCGACGGCGGCCGCCCCGCACCGGCGGGCGCGCTGCCCGCTCCCGACGTCGAACGCGCCGCCGCGGAACTGGGGCTGACGCACGGCCAGATCCAGGTCGGCTGGGACCGCGCCCGCCTCTCCGGCCTCGTCGAGGTGCACGGCGGACACGCCCGGCCCGGCTGGCGGCTGCGCGCCTGGGGCCGCGACGACACCGCCGTGCTGCGCGGCTGGGTCGCGCTCTTCGACGCCTGGTCGCTCGTCCACCCGGCCCCCGCGGACATCGCCCCCTCGGCCGTCGCCGAAGTGGTCGAGGCCATGCCGCAGCTGCTGTCGCTGCTCCAGCTGTCCGCCGGCCCGGTGTCCGTCCCGGACCTCCTCGACCTCCTCGGCCAGCGGGTCACCGAGCTGCGCGGCGAGCGCTGCGAGATCCCCTACGGCCCGGAGCCCGCCACCGGCTCAGCCACCGCCGAACCCCGGCCGCTCCCGCTCGCCCGGCTGCTGCGCTGGGCCCTCGGGGGACTCGCCGCCGTGGACGCCGTCACCCTCGGTCCCGCCCGGGCCACCCTGACCCCACTCGGCAGCTGGGCCGTGTGGGTGAAGCTCGAGCAGATCTGCGTCGCCGCGCAGAGCCCGGCCGGGAACATCGAGCAGTCCGCCGCCGCCATGCTGCACGGCTGCGCCCGGCTCACCCCCGGACCGGCCCGCGCCGAGTACCAGGCCTGGCTCGCCGCCCGGCCCGTCGGCCACGCCGTCAGCGAGCTCCTGCACGCCGCCCGCGGCGAGGACGCCCTGCTGCGCGGCCTGGCCTTCGAGGCCCTGCGCGTGGTCGGCGCCCCCGCCGAGCCCGAGGTGCGCGCGGCCCTGCGCGAGCCCGCGCTGCGGCCGTACGCCCTGCTCTGGCTCGCCGAGCACGACGGGGCCGACCCCGACGACGCCCAGGACGTCCTCACCCCCGAGGAGTCGACCTGGCTCTGGGTCGACACGGCCGCCGCCATCGCCGACCACGGCGAGGCCGGCCTGCTGGCCCGGCACCTCGACTCCGCCGTCCGCACCACCGTCCCCCGGCTGCTGGACGAGGTCCGCGCGGTCGGCCACCCGCGCACCGTGCAGGTCCTGGTCGCGCTGGCCGCAGCACACCCCGACCCGGCCCTCGCCAAGGCGGTCCGCCGGGCCGCCTTCCAGGTCCACACCGGCGGCGCGTAGCCCGCGGGGGAGCGGGAGCGGCGGCAAGGGCGGCGGCGTGCCCGCCGCGGGTCTCAGACCTGCGGCGCGTACGTCCCGAAGCTCCAGATGTTGCCCTCGGCGTCCCGGGCCATGTAGTCGCGGGAGCCGTAGTCCTGGTCGGTGGGCTCCATCAGGACCTCCGCGCCGTGCTCGACGGCCCGCCGGTGGTGGGCGTCGACGTCCTCGACCACGACGTAGACCCCCGAGGGCCCCGCGTCGCCCATGGCCTTGTCGAAGACCCCGCCGGTGCCCTTGCTGCCCAGCATCACCACGCCGTTGCCGTACGCCAGCTCCGCGTGCACCACCGAGCCGTCCTCACCCTCGTACACCGCGACCTGGCTGAAGCCGAAGGCCTCGGTCAGCAGCTTGATGGCCGCCTTCGCGTCGCGGTAGACCAGCGCGGGGCAGATGGACGGAACGCCTGCCATGACGATCACTCCCTCTCGTGACGGTGACCCACGTCACAGCATGGCAGGCGCCGCCGGCAGTCAGCGGAAGGTGTTGCACTGGGCCATGTCGCCCGTGCGGTAGCCCTGGTGGAACCACTGCTGGCGCTGCTCGGCCGAGCCGTGGGTCCAGGACTCCGGGGTCACCCGGCCCTGGAGCCTCTCCTGGATCCGGTCGTCGCCGACCGCGGCCGCCGCGTCCAGCCCGTCCCTGATGTCCTGCTCGGTGAGGCTGGTGATCAGCGGCCGCCCGGTGGACTCGTCCGGCGTCCTCGTCGCGTTGTGCGCCCACACCCCCGCGTAGCAGTCGGCCTGGAGCTCGACCTTCACCGCGTTGCTGTTCGCGCCCTGCTGCCCGTCCTGGGCCCGCTGGAGAGTGCCGGTCAGGTTCTGGACGTGGTGCCCGTACTCGTGGGCGACGACGTAGGCCTGGGCGAAGGGGCCGCCGCTCGCCCCGAACTTCGTCCGCAGCTCCCGGAAGAAGTCCAGGTCGAGGTAGACCTGCCGGTCGCGCGGGCAGTAGAAGGGGCCGACCGCCGCGGTGGCGGCCCCGCAGGCGGTGTTCACCCGGCCGGTGAAGAAGACGGTGGACGCCGGGCGGTAGGCGCCGCCGCGCTTCTGGAACTCCTGCCTCCAGAAGTCCTGGGTGCTGTTGACCACCGCGACCAGCCGGCAGTCCTCGCGCGTGTTGGCGTCCCGTCCGGTCCGGCAGGACTGCTGCACCTGGGCGGCCGAGGAGGAGGTCGCGGCAGGCTCCGGACTCCCGTCCGACAGGCCCAGCTGCTCCGGGCCCACGCCGAAGAGCAGCCCCAGCACCAGTGCGATCAGGCCGACGAGCCCACCGCCGATCGTGGCCCTCCCGCCCGGGACGCGGCTGCCGCGCACGTCCTTGACCTCGGACGTGTCCAGATTGGCGTTGTCGTCGAACTGCATCCCGCACCGCCTCTATCGGTGAGACCGCAGGGACGGCCCGGCCGTCCCTGCGGCGAGTATCAACCCGTTCATCCTGATGCGCGCCCCGGGGCGCCCGCGTGGCCCGTGCGCCGAACGGGGGACGGGAGGTCCCGAAAAGTGGTTGCGCGCCCCCGGTAGAATGAATCCCATGGCAAATCTCCTCGCGGATTAGCGGCGTCGAAGCAACGCGCGTCCTGCCCCCACTTCCGCCGTCCCCACCGCCCTGGAGTATTTCCGTGATCACCGCCACCGGCATCGAGCTGCGCGCCGGCGCCCGCATCCTCATCGAGAACGCGTCGTTCCGCGTCGCCAAGGGCGACCGCATCGGGCTCGTCGGCCGCAACGGAGCCGGCAAGACCACCCTCACCAAGTGCCTCGCGGGCGAGGGCCAGCCCGCCGGCGGCACCATCACCCGATCCGGTGAGGTCGGCTACCTCCCGCAGGACCCGCGCACCGGCGACCTCGACGTACTCGCCCGCGACCGGATCCTGTCCGCGCGCGGGCTCGACGTACTGCTCCAGAAGATGCGCGCCAACGAGGAGCGCATCGCCACCGGCTCCGGCGCCACCCGCGAGAAGGCCCTGAAGCAGTACGAGCGCCAGGAGACCGAGTTCCTCACCAAGGGCGGCTACGCCGCCGAGTCGGAGGCCGCGACCATCTCGGCCGCCCTCAGCCTCCCCGACCGGGTCCTCGGCCAGCCCCTGCACACCCTCTCCGGCGGTCAGCGCCGCCGTGTCGAGCTCGCCCGGATCCTCTTCTCGGACGCCGACACCCTGCTCCTCGACGAGCCCACCAACCACCTCGACGCCGACTCGATCGTCTGGCTGCGGGACTACCTGAAGAACTACCGCGGCGGCTTCATCGTGATCTCCCACGATGTCGACCTGGTCGAGACCGTCGTCAACAAGGTCTTCTACCTCGACGCCAACCGCTCCCAGATCGACGTCTACAACATGGGCTGGAAGCTCTACCAGCAGCAGCGCGAGGCCGACGAGAAGCGCCGCAAGCGCGAGCGTCAGAACGCCGAGAAGAAGGCCGCGGCCCTCAACGCCCAGGCCGACAAGATGCGCGCCAAGGCCACCAAGACGGTCGCCGCCCAGAACATGGCCAAGCGCGCCGACCGGCTGCTCTCCGGCCTGGAGGCCGTCCGCGCCTCCGACAAGGTCGCCAAGCTCCGCTTCCCGGACCCGGCGCCCTGCGGCAAGACCCCGCTGACCGCGGAGGGCCTGTCGAAGTCCTACGGCTCGCTGGAGATCTTCACCGACGTCGACCTGGCCATCGACAAGGGCTCCCGCGTGGTCATCCTCGGCCTCAACGGCGCCGGCAAGACCACCCTGCTCCGCCTGCTGTCGGGCACCGAGAAGCCCGACACCGGCACGGTCGTGCCCGGTCACGGCCTCAAGCTGGGCTACTACGCGCAGGAGCACGAGACGCTCGACCCGGACCGCACGGTCCTGGAGAACATGCGCTCCTCCGCGCCCGACCTGGACCTGGTCGAGGTGCGCAAGACGCTCGGCTCCTTCCTGTTCTCCGGCGACGACGTGGACAAGCCCGCGGGCGTGCTCTCCGGCGGCGAGAAGACCCGTCTGGCCCTGGCCACCCTGGTCGTCTCCTCGGCCAACGTGCTGCTGCTCGACGAGCCCACGAACAACCTCGACCCGGCCAGCCGCGAGGAGATCCTCGGCGCGCTGCGCACCTACAAGGGAGCGGTCATCCTCGTCACGCACGACGAGGGCGCCGTGGAGGCCCTGGAGCCGGAGCGGATCATCCTGCTCCCGGACGGGGTCGAGGACCTGTGGGGCCCGGACTACCGGGACCTCGTCGCCCTCGCCTGAGCCCCGCCCGACCGCCTCCGCCGGGTTGATCCAGTTCCTTATGGATCATTCGGCTCAGGCGTGATCCATCATCTGAGTGAGACGGTCTCGTACCGTCGCGCTCTGTACGACGGCCCTGGTCGCGTCCTTCCGGATGCGCGACCGGGGCCGCATTTTTACCCTGACCGGCCCCTGACCTGGTGATTCCCGTCGGCGGTGGAGAAATGTGACGGAGGTCATGCGACGGAAGAGGAGATTCCGTTCTGCTCGGGTGTCCACGGCCCGGGAAATGCCGTGGCACCGACCTTGCTGAATGGGTGGCCAGGAAGCCGGGGAGGGGTGATCATGAGAAGTCCAGAGCGCACTTCCCACGAGGAGGCACGGGTGGCCGAGACTCTGAAGAAGGGCAGCCGGGTGACCGGCGCCGCGCGCGACAAGCTCGCGGCAGACCTGAAGAAGAAGTACGACTCCGGTGCGAGTATCCGGGCGCTGGCCGAAGAGACCGGCCGGTCCTACGGATTCGTCCACCGGATGCTCAGCGAGTCCGGAGTCACGCTGCGCGGTCGCGGTGGCGCGACGCGCGGCAAGAAGGCGGCTGCGGCCTGACCCCGGCCGTCAGGCCGGGGCCGTACCGAAGACCGCTCGACAGCTCCGTTCTCTTACACGCTGTCTGATCCGTGCTGTCTGTTTCATCCGTTCCACGCACGGTACCTTCGGTGACCCCCGGTCGGCCCCGTGGCCGGCTGGGTGGTTACTGTGCAGTCACTTAGGCCGAGTATGCGGCCACGACTGCACACCGGAGGCACCAGATGGCTCTGCTCGACAAGGATGGCGTACGGCTCACCATCGACGACACGGTCGCCACGGTGACACTGACCAATCCGGCCAAGCGAAACGCTCAATCCCCCGCGCTCTGGCGGGCGTTGGCGGAGGCCGGACGGTCGCTGCCCGGCACCGTCCGGGTGGTCGTGCTGCGCGGCGAGGGCAAGTCCTTCTCCGCCGGGCTCGACCGCCAGGCGTTCACCCCCGAGGGCTTCGAGGGCGAGCCGTCCTTCCTCGACCTGGCGCGCGGTTCCGACGAACTGCTCGACTCCACCATCGCCGAGTACCAGGAGGCCTTCACCTGGTGGCGGCGCAGTGACATCGTCTCCATCGCCGCCGTACAGGGCCACGCGATCGGCGCCGGCTTCCAGCTCGCGCTCGCCTGCGACCTGCGCGTCGTCGCGGACGACGTGCAGTTCGCCATGCGCGAGACCAGCCTGGGCCTGGTCCCCGACCTCGCCGGCACCCAGCCGCTGACCGCCCTCGTCGGCTACGCCCGCGCGCTCGAGATCTGCGCCACGGGCCGCTTCGTGCACGCCGAGGAGGCCGAGCGGGTCGGCCTCGCCAACCTGGTGGTCCCGGCCGGCGAACTGGACGCCGCCGTCCAGGACCTCACCACCGCCCTGCTGGCCCCGGCCCGCGACGCCGTCATCGAGACCAAGGCGCTGCTGCGCGGGGCCCCGTCCCGTACCTACGACGACCAGCGCGCCGCCGAGCGCGCCGCCCAGGCCCGCCGCCTGCGCGACCTGGCGGGCCTGTCCGACTGAGGCCGTGCGCACGCACGCCCGGAAGGCCGGAACGGCGGGACCGTTCCGGCCTTCCGGCGTAGTTCCCGGAGCGCCGGGGACCGTACGCGCTTACCGTGGTCGGGAGACTCCCCTTCCTAAGGACGTCCCATGACCGATTCCGCAGAGACGGGCTTCGCCAAGGACCCCGCGGACCGTGGCCGCACCAGCATCGCCGACGGGGTGGTCGAGAAGATCGCCGGGCTGGCCGCCCGGGAGGTGGTCGGCGTCCACGCCATGGGCAGCGGCAGCGGACTCTCCCGCACCTTCGGGGCCGTCCGCGACCGGGTCCCCGGCGGAGCCAAGGCCGCGGCCGCCCGAGGCGTCAAGGCGGAGGTCGGAGAAGTCCAGACCGCCCTCGACCTGGAGATCGTCGTCGACTACGGGGTGGAGATCCGCGAGGTCGCCCGGGCCGTCCGGGAGAACGTCATCGCCGCCGTCGAGCGGATGACCGGCCTGGAGGTCGTCGAGGTCAACATCGCCGTCAGCGACGTCAAACTGCCCGACGAGCCCGACGACGAACCGGACTCCCGGCTCCAGTAGCGGGCCCGGAAACGGAGAGGAGCCACGCGATGAGCATGGCGATCGCAGGCCTGTTCGCCGGCATCGCCCTGGCGTTCGCCGGGTACTTCGGCGGCTTCGGGGCCTTCCTGCTGGTGGCGGCACTGGGCGCCATCGGCTTCCTCGTCGGCCGGTACCTCGACGGGGACCTCGACCCGGACGACTTGTTCCGCCCCCGCGGCCGGGACGGCCGGCGCGGGTGAGCGGCCGATGAGCACGCCCCGCCCCCTGCCGCCCCGGGTGCCGCCCGCCGAGCGGGGCGCCCTGCGGATCGCCGACCGGGTCGTCGCCAAGATCGCGGCACAGGCGGCCCGCGAGGCGCTCGACACCCTGCCGGGGGCCGTCCCGCACGCCACCGTCACCGTCCACCACGACATCGCGCGGGTCCGGGTCAGCCTGGAGCTGGACTACCCCTCCGACCTGGCCGCCCAGTGCGCGGCCGTACGCGAGCAGGTCGCCCGGCGCGTCCAGCAGTGCGCGGCGATGGCGGTCCCCGAGGTGGCCATCGACATCGAGCACCTGCACTCCGCCCACACTCGGCCCGGCACCCCCGCCGGGCGGGACCGGCGGCTGCGGTGAGCCGGCCGCACCGCTTCCGGTCGCCGCGCAGGGGCCCGGCCGGGGTCGTCGCCCTGGTGGTGCTCGCGGTGGCGGGGCTCTTCGTCTACGACCTGGCCGCGGTACGCGCACACCGGCCCGGGATGCGCTGGCGGCGCGAACTGACCGCCCTGCTGGAGCGGCACACCCCGGCCGACGCGGAGGTACTGGCGGGCGGGGCGCTGCTGACCCTGGCCGGAGCGGTGCTGCTGCTGCTCGCGGTGGCCCCCGGGCTGCGCCGGGTGCTGCCGATGCGGACGGAGCCGGGGGTGCGGGCGGGCATCGGGCGCCGGGCCGCCGCGCTGGTCCTGCGGGACCGGGCCATGGAGGTCGCCGGGGTCCGCTCGGTCCGGGTCAGGGTGGGCCGTACCCGCGTCGGGGTCCGGGCCACCTCGCACTTCCGCGAACTGGACGACGTACGGGCCGACCTGGACGAGGTGCTCGCCGTCGGCATCGGGGAACTGGGGCTCTCGCGTCCGCCGCGGGCCCGGATCAGGGTCAGGAGGTGAGCGGCGTGCCGCTGCTGGGCGTGGTGAACCGGGCGGTGCTGGCGCTGGCCGGTCTGCTGCTGCTCGCGGCGGGCCTGTCGGTCCTGACGGCGTCCTGGCCGTTCGGCGGACGGCACGCGCCGCTGCTCGCGCGGCACCGGGACCTAGAGGGCGGGTGGTGGTGGGCGGTGTTCGCCGCGCTGGCGGTGTGCGTGCTGCTGGCGCTGTGGTGGCTGGCGGCGCAGCTGCGGCGTCCGCGGCTCGCGGCGGTGGCGGTGGACACCGGCGACGGGGACTACGCGCTGCTGCGGGGGCGCGCGCTGGAGTCGGCGGTGGCGGCCGAGGCGGCGGCCCTGGACGGCGTCGCCCACTGCCGGGTCGTGCTGCGGGGCAGGCGGGGTGCGCCAGCCCTGCGGGTGGCGCTGGAACTGGCACCGCACGCCGTGCCGTCGGACGCCCTCGCGGCCCTGGCCGGCCCGGTCCTCGCCCACGCCCGTACCGCGACGGGCCTCGCGTCCCTTCCCGCGGAAGCCCGCCTGCACGTCAGGCCGCACCCGGCGCAACGGGTCACGTGAACGGGGTGCCGGTGCCCTGGCCGGGCGGTTGGGGGGTGGCGGGGTGCCCTGCCGGGCGGGGTTCGGGTGCGGTGTAGTCCTGCCGGGTGGTCGCCTTGTCGGGCGGTGTTGCGGTGGGGTGGTTTTGGGTCGGGGGCGGTGCCGGGGTGGGGTGTCGTCCGGGGCGGGCTTCGATGTTCGGCGCCTGTTCCGGGTCTGAGGTGTACGGGGTACCGGGCGCCGAATTCATCTCGTTTTAACCCCGGACGACACCCCACCCCGTCCCCGTCCCCTTGCGTCCGTTGTCCGGCCGCCCGCCCGTGGTTTGCCCACGCAGGTGTGCTGCTCCAGCTCGGCCGGCGACTTCAGCCTCGCCGGCGTTTGAGGCGCGGGGGCCTGGGGGCTGGCCCCCAGGAGGGGGTCCGGGGCGGAGCCCCGGGGAACGGGCGAAGGGCGGGTAGGGACCGGCCCCGCGCAGCGGCACAGCGCACGCCGGCGGAGTCCGGCGGCTAGAAGCCGTGGCGGGCTCCGCCGTCCACCGGGAGCATCACGCCCGTGAGGTACGACGCCGCCGGGGAGAGGAGGAACGCCGCCGTGCGGCCGAACTCCTGCGGGGTGCCGTAGCGGCGCAGCGGGATGCGGGACTCGTGGCCCGCCCGGGCCGCGTCCGCGTCGCCGGACAGCGCGTCCAGCTCCCGCACCCGGTCCGTGTCGATCCGTGCCGGCAGCAGCCCGACCACGCGGATCCCGCGCGGGCCCAGCTCCACCGACAGGGACTTGGCGAAGCCCGCCAGCCCCGGCCGCAGGCCGTTCGAGATGGTCAGGCCGGGGATCGGCTCGTGGACCGAGCCCGACAGGACGAAGCCGATGACCCCGCCCTCCCCCAGCTCGGCCGCGGCCGCCCGGGCCAGGCGGACCGCGCCCAGGAAGACCGTCTCGAACGCCGCCGTCCACTGCTCGTCGGTGTTGCCCGCCGCGGTGCCCGGCGGGGGGCCGCCGACGCTGATGAGGACGCCGTCGAAGCGCCCGAAGCGGTCCCGCGCGGTGGCGAACAGCCGCGCCGCCACGTCCGGGTCGGAGTTGTCCGCCGCCACACCGACCGCGTTCGGGCCGAGTTCGGCGGCCGCGTCCGCCGCGCGCTTCGCGTCCCTGCCCGTCAGTACGACCCGCGCCCCGTCGGCGGTGAGCTCGCGCGCGGCGGCGAAGCCGAGGCCCCGCGTGGCACCGGTGACGACGTAGACACGGTCCTTCAGTCCAAGATCCATGCCGGACAACCTACGCCGAAGCGGGCTCCGGAGACACAGCCTTGGCCGCCGCCTCCTCGCGGTCGCGCTTCTCCCGCCGCACCAGCACCAGCCACCCCACCGGCACCGCCGAGGCGAAGAGCCACCACTGCACGGCGTAGGCCATGTGCGCGCCGATCGAGTCGTGGTCGGGGTCGGCCACCGGCTCGGGGCTGCCGCCGGCCGGTTCGGGCGCGGTCAGTTCGAGGTAGCCGCCGAGCACCGGCTTGCCCAGGGCGGCCGCCTGCTGCTCACTGTTGATCAGCATCACCTGGCGGTCGGGCAGGCCCTTGCGGTCCTTGATCCCGCTGCCGCCGCTGGTCTCGTCGGCCTTGAGCCGCCCGGTGACCGTGACCTGGCCCGAGGGCGCGGCCGGGACCGGCGGGAAGGCGCGCGGGTCGCCGCCGCCGGGCACCCAGCCCCGGTTGACCAGTACCGCCCGGCCGTCGTCCAGCACCAGCGGCGTCACCACGTGGAAGCCGACCTTGTCGCCGTTGGAGGTGCGCATCCGTACGACGACCTCGTGCGCGGAGTCGTACGTGCCGGTGGCGGTGACGGCCCGCCAGTAGTCGGCCCTCGGGACGGTGTGCCCGGGCGAGGTGATCTCGGTCACGGGTACCGGCTTCCCGTACAGGTTCCTCGCGATCAGCTCGTTCTGGGCGACCCGGTGCTCGTGGCGGTGGAACTGCCAGAACCCCAGCTTGACCATCACGGGGACGAGGACGAGGGCGACGAGGGTGAGGGACACCCACTGCCGGGTCAGCACAAAGCGGTACACGCCCACGACGGTACCCCCAGCGGGGAGGACCCCGGCGGCCGGGTGGCCCTCCGGGGTCCTGGCGGGGGAAGGGGGGAGGGGGTCAGACGTGGTCGACGATGCCCACCTTCCCCTCCGCGCGGGCGCAGTGACCGCCGCAGTACCACTGGCCCTCGACCTCGACGCCCTGTCCGATGATCTGGACCCGGCAGTGCTCGCAGATGGGCGCCATGCGGTGGATGGCGCAGGAGAAGCAGTCGAAGACGTGCACCGCGCCCTGCGCGTGCACCTCGAAGGACATGCCGTAGTCGTTTCCGCAGACCTCGCAACGTGCCATGCGCCGCATGCTCGACGCGGCGGCCGGACGGAACAAGATCCACCGGGGTGAGTCGCCGCGCCTGCACCCGGCCGGAGCAAGGGCCGTTACTCCTCCCCGGCCGCCGCCACGTCCCGCAGCAGCTGGGTGAAGGCCGCCTCGTCGACGATCGGGGTGCCGTACGCCTTGGCCTTGACCGTCTTCGAGGTCGGGGAGTCGGGGTCGTTGGTCACCAGCAGGCTGGTGAGCCGGGACACGCTCGTCGCGATGTGCAGACCCGCCTCCACCGCCCGGTCCTCCAGCAGCTCCCGGTCCACGGAGGTGTCGCCCGAGAAGGCGATCCGCATGCCCTGCTTGAGCGGCTTGCCGTCCTCGAAGCGCCCCGGGTTCGGGTACGGGCACGGCGGCCGCTTGCGCGAGACCCGCCAGTTGCCGCCGTTCCCGTACGAGGACTGGTAGCCGACGCGCGGAGTGGCGGGGGAGTCCGACCACTCGGTCAGCGGGCGGCACTCCAGCAGGGGCAGCCGTACGCCGTCGCGCGCGGCCGCGTGCAGCGACGGACGGAAGGCCTCCGCCAGCACCCGGGCGTCGTCGAGGGCGTGGTGGGCGCGCTGCTGGACCACGCCGTAGTGGGCGGCGAGGGACTCCAGCTTGTGGTTGGGCAGCGGCAGGTTCAGTTCCTTCGACAGGGCGATGGTGCACAGCCGCTGGCGCACGGGCGCGGTCACGGAGGCCCGCGCGTACTCCCGGGCGATCATCTGCCAGTCGAACATGGCGTTGTGCGCGACGAGCACCCGGTCGGCGAGCCGGCCCGCGAACTCCTCGGCGATGTCCTCGAAGAGCGGCGCGTCCTGGAGCATCGCGGTGGTCAGGCCGTGGATCCAGGTCGGTCCGGGGTCACGGCGCGGGTTGACCAGGGTGTACCAGTGGTCCTCCACGTTGCCCCGCGCGTCGAGCCGGTAGACGGCCGCGGAGACTATCCGGTCGTCGCGAGCGAGCCCGGTGGTCTCCACGTCGACGACCGCGTACCCCTGTGGGTACGCGGTCGGCCATTCCGCCTCTGCGGTCGTACGGTCGTAGAGCATGGTCACAGAGGATATCGGCACGCACTGACACGCGTGGTCCGATGCCCTTTCAGGCCCGCTCCGGATCCGGCCCGGCCGCCAGCTCCGCCACCAGGTCCGAGGCGCTCACCGACGCGAAGGATCCGGCCACTTCGGCCGGCCCCGGGAAGAGCCGGCAGGCCGTGCCCGAGGCGCCCGGCCCGGCGGCGGTGGCGTGCACCGTGGCCAGGAACACCCTGCGGCCCGCGCTCTCCTCGGCGACGGCCGCCCCGGCGTCCGCGGCCGCGCGCCGCTCCTCGGGCTCGCCCGGCGCCGCGACGCGGGCGGCGAATCCGGCCACCGTCTCCGCCGCGCCGGCCCGGTACCTCCACAACTCCCCGTCCCGCAGGACGGCCACCTCGCGGGAGCGGGCCGCGGCCCGCCACACCGCCAGGTCCCACAGGGTTGTGCGGGTGCCGGACCCGAAGTGCTCCCACACGTCGCGGGCGACGGACCCGAGCCGCTCGCCGTGCGAGGCGACGCTCTGGAAGCCTTCGGACGGCGGCAGGTGGACGTCCGCCCACAGGGCCCGCCGGGCGGCGAGGTCCACGACCATCGGCATGCAGACCCGGGAGTCCCCCGTCAGGTCGAAGCGCTGACGCACGGTCCGCGGGTCGTACGAGGAGCCGCGGGGGCCGTCCGCCGGCAGGGCCATGAAGCCGGCGAAGGCGTCCGGCAGTTCGTCGAAGGGCACGTTGTTGTAGCTGAAGACCAGCGGTACCGCGTACGCGTCCCCGTTCTCGGCGAGGGCCGCCAGGTCCAGGTCCACGTACTCGGTGGCACCGTCCGGAGCGGGCGCCGAGGTGAGGTCGCCCGAGTGCACGGCGGCCGCGCGCGGCCCGTACCGCAGGCGGGTGTAGTCGCAGAGCCCCCTGTACTTCCAGTCGGCGTCGAAGAAGGCGACGGACAGGTCCAGGTCGGTGCGGTCGCCCGCGGGCTCCGTCCAGTGCAGGAACAGCCGCAGCACCTCGTCCCCGGGCAGGGTCTGCGTACTGCCGCGCGGGACGGCGACCAGCGACCGGGACGCGTTGCGCTCGCCGAAGGGCACGGTCAGGTCCGCGAGCCCGGCGTCCAGGACCGCCAGGTCGTACGCCTCCCCGCCGGCGGCGGCGAACCGGCGCAGCACCTCCGCCTCCAGCCGGGCCGTGACCGCCCCGACGAGGGGCGCGGGCAGCGGGGCCCGCTCCTCCCACGCCACCTGGGCGCGCGCCACCCGGCCGCGCGGGAAGAACACCCGGCGCCCGCCGGTACGGTCCTCGGCGCGGGTGCGCAGGGCGCCGAACGCCGACAGCAGCGGTCCCGCCCCCACGTCGGGCAGGCCCCGGTCCAGGGCCCGCTCCAGCTCGGGCAGGAGTTCCGCGCCCGGGTGCAGGCGCAGCAGGTGGTCGAGGCGGCGTACGAGTTCCCCCGGGCGCTGCCCGGCGAGCGCGGCGGCGGCCCCCGCGTCCCCCTCGGCGAGGGCCTGTTCCAGCCGGCCGGCCCAGGTGGCGGGCCGGATCCGGTCCCCGTCCACGCGGACGGCGTCCGGGTGCGCGGCGGCGCCGGCCAGCAGCGCCGCGCCGAGCGGGGTGGCGGCGGACACGGTGGTGCCGCGCAGCACGGCGAAGGCGAGCGCGGCCCGGGGATGCCGGTCGTGCCGCTCGAAGGGGTGCAGCAGCTCGGCGGCCCGCTTCCAGGCGGTCGGGTGCCGCAGCAGGTCCTCGACCAGGTACCGCGGGTCCAACCCGTCGAGCACCGCGAGGAGTTCCCGGCGCAGCGGCCGTCCGGGGTTCACGAACCGGGGCAGCGGCAGCAGGCCGGCGTCCCCGCCGGACAGCACGGCGAGCAGCCGCAGCACGTCGGTGGCGGTGGTGAGCCGGGCGGCGAGCAGCGGCCGTACCGCGTCGGCGGTCCGCCAGGCGCGCAGCAGCGTGCCGAGGACCCGCGCCTTGGTCTCGCGTACGGGGATCTGCTCGGGGAGCCACCCGAGGTCCGCCGGAGCGGCGGGCAGCAGCAGGTCCAGGTCGTCGCGGTCCTCGGGGGACAGCGGGGTCTGCCGGGCGAGCAGCGAGGCGACCACGCGGCCGCAGTCGGCCTGCCGGTCGGTGCCGAGCCGCAGCAGCCGCAGCGGGCCCCCCGCCCCCTGGGCGGCGGGTGCGGCGGAGCCTGAGGACCGGTCGGGGACCGGGCGCAGGAAGGGGTCGGCGGGGTCGACGCGCCGGTGGCAGACGGGGCAGCCGGTGTAGTCGGAGCCGTCCCAGCAGGCGCGGCAGACGAGGTGGGCGCAGGGCGCGACGGGGTGGACCGTGCCGGCCTCGCCGCACAGGACGCACGGCTGCGCGGGATCCTGGAGCAGCAGGGCGAAGACGCGGCTGACGTACCAGTGTTCGGTGTCGTGCGGGATGGAGAAGGGGAAGCGGCGGAAGAGCGGCTTGTGCACCCGGTCGGAGCCCATCAGCCCGTCCAGCAGCGCCAGCAGCCGCAGCCGCTCCTCGGCGAGGTCGGTCGGCGCGAGCCGCGAGAGCGCGGCGTGCAGCTCCGGGCTCAGCGCGTGGCCGCGTTCGAGGAGCTCGCCCTCCAGGGGCCGCACTCCCTCGTGGCCGGGTGACGCGGCGGCGTTCGGCAGGTCGACGTAGACGGTCCTGAGCCGGTGCAGCAGGACGGACTCGATGGCGGACACGGGTGGAACCCCCTCCGGGAACGACAGGGCGGGGGCGGAGAGTGGGCACGCGGATTCTTGGTAAAGGAGTGGAGAAGGATGCGCGCCGGGGAGCCGCCCCCGCACGGCCGATCTGATCACGGGGCCGGGCATCCGGGCAATCCGATTATCGTCCGGAGCCGGTCAGCAGGGCCTGCGTCAGGGCCCGTACCGACAGCAGGAACAGCCGATCCGGGTCGGCCGGGCGGGCCAGGGCGCGGGCGAGCGCCGGGTCGCCGGGGGCGGACCGCGGGTCCCACAGCTCGCCCTCGCCCGGCGACTGGGCGGGGGAGCGCTCGCGGTTGCGCTCGACGAGCAGGAAGCCGACGGTCTGGAACTGGACGGCGCGCACCGCGTCGGCGGCCCGCGCCCCCCGCAGTCCGGCGGCGTGCACCTCGTCGGCCAGTGCCCGCTGGGCGGGCAGGAACATCCGCTCGGTGAGCCCGCGCTCGTGGACCATCGCGATCAGGTGCGGGCGGGCGCGGATCTCCCGCCGCAGGGTCAGGGCCACCGAGACGATCCGCTCGGCCGGGGTGCGGCCGACGGGGCGCACCGCGCCCATCTCCTGGACGGTCCGCTCCACCAGGGCGTCGAGGAGCCGCTCGCGGTTGCCGACGTGCCAGTAGATGGAGGTCACCGCCGTGCCCAGCTCGGCCGCGAGGCCGCGCATGGTCAGGGCAGCCGGACCGTGTCGCCTGACCAGGGACGCGGCCGCTTCCAGTACTTCGTCGCGGGTCAGCGCGTTTCTCGCCATCGCCGGGGCCGCCGATCTGTCTGCCGGAGCGTCAGTTCCGTTGTCTCCCCGGGTCTTTACCCTTCATCGCCACCGGTGTAACTGTGTTACAGAACCGCCTCCGGCCCCCGCCGGGGGGACCCTCGGAAGGGTGGTGCGGGACATGGCACGCATACGGTACGGAGCGCGGACCGAGGCCGAGATCAGGGCATCGCGCGAGAAGAGCGCCAAGCTCCCCGACATCTGGTCCACCGGCGTGGTGGCCGTCTGGGAGACCGACCCCGACGTGGTGGCGGCGGTCCTGCCCCCACCGCTCAAGCCCGCCGAACGGCCCCTCGTACGGGCGAACATCAGCAAGGTCGACCTGCCCGGCTACCCCCTCGGCGCCGGCTCGGTGGCCGTGGCGGCCCGGCACGGCGGGGTCGACGGCTGGTACCCCCTCGTCATGCCGATGACCCACGAGCGCGCCCTGACCGGCGGCCGCGAGGTGTTCGGCGAGCCGAAGAAGCTGGGCGAGGTCACCGTCGAGCGCGAGGGGCTCGTCGTACGGGCCGTCCTCGCCCGGCACGGGATCGCCTTCGTCGAGGTGCGCGGAGCCGTCGACCGCGAGCTGCCGCCGCCCGGACCGACCGTGAAGACCGACTTCTACTTCAAGTTCCTCCCGGCCGTCGACGGATCCGGCCTCGACGGCGATCCGGTGCTCGTGCACTGCACCCGCAACGAGAAGGTCCGCAGGCTGGAGCACCTCACCGGGGACGTGGTGCTGCGCGAGTCGATGTACGACCCCGTCGCCGACCTTCCGGTACGGCGCCTCGTGGAGCTCACCATCGGCGAGAAGACCACCGACCAGCGGGGCAGGGTCGTCGAACGGGTCAGCGCCCGGGCACTGCTCCCCTACGTCCACCAGCGCTACGACGACCCCCTCCAGATCCTCGACGGCCCGCCCGAGGGGAGCGTGTGACGTGCGGCTCGCACCCGGACAGGTGGCCGTCGTCACCGGCGCCGCGAGCGGCATCGGCCTCGCCATGGCCCGCCGCCTCGCCGCAGAAGGCCTCAAGGTGGTCCTCGCCGACGTGGAGGAGGCCGCCCTGCGCAAGGCCGCCGACGCCCTCGCCGCGGACGGCGCCGAGGTGCTCGCCCGGACCGTCGACGTCAGCGAACGCGACTCCGTCCTCGCCCTCGCCGACGCCGCCTACGCGACCTTCGGCGCCGTGCACGTGCTGTGCAACAACGCGGGCGTCGGATCCGGCGCCGAGGGCCGGATGTGGGAACACGAGCCCAACGACTGGAAGTGGGCCTTCTCCGTCAACGTCTGGGGCGTCTTCCACGGCATCCAGGCCTTCGTCCCCCGCATGATCGCCTCCGGCGCCCCCGGCCACGTCGTCAACACCTCCTCCGGCGACGGCGGCATCGCCCCCCTGCCCACCGCCTCCGTGTACGCCGTCACCAAGGCCGCCGTGGTCACCATGACCGAGTCCCTCTACGCCCACCTCAGGGCGGAGGGCGCCCCCGTGGGCGCCTCCGTCCTCTTCCCCGGCCCGCACATGCTGCGCACCGGCCTGTGGGAGTCCCACCGCAACCGGCCCGAGCGCTTCGCGAAGGAGCGGCCGCGCAGGTCCCCGTACCGCAGCCTCGACCAGTACGAGGCCGCGATGAGGGAGGCCGGGCACGAGGTGCGCTTCACCCCGGTCGAGGAGGTCGCGGAGCACGTCGTCGACGGCATCCGCGCCGACCGCTTCTGGATGCTGCCGCCGAGCGAGCACAGCGACCGGCAGATCCGCGCCCGGGCGCGGTCGATGCTCGACCGCGCCAACCCCGCCTACCTGGAGAGCTTCATCCTCGACCGAGGGGACCGACGTGCCTGACGAGACGTACGAAGACCCGTACCTGATCATCTCCTCCGACTGCCACGCGGGCCTGCCCACCGAGCAGTACCGTCCCTACCTCGACTCCCGCTTCCATCCCCGGTTCGACGAGTTCCTCGGGCAGCGCGACGCGCGCCGCGAGGAGGCCACCCGGCTCGGCGTGCGCAACGAGGCCTTCGCCGCGAAGTGGTTCCACGACCACGAGGAAGGCCTCAAGGGCGGTTGGGACAGCGCCCGGCGGATCAAGGAACTCGACGGCGACGGAGTGGCCGCCGAGGTCGTCTTCCCCGACGCGGACGCCGTCGACAGCCAGACCGCCGCCCCCTTCGGGGTGGGCCTGGGCCTGTCCGGAGACCAGGACCCCGAGCTCGGCATGGCGGGCGCGCAGGCGCACAACCGCTGGCTGGCGGAGTTCGTCGGGCACAACCCCGAGCGCCACTGCGGTGTCGCCCTGCTGCCCATCACGGGCGAACCGTCCGAGGTCGTCGCCGAGATCCACCGGGCCAGGGAATCCGGCCTCGGCGCCCTGATGATCCCCTCCATGTGGGTGGACCGGGCGCCCTACCACGACCGCCGCTACGATCCCGTGTGGGCGGCCGCCGCCGAGACGGCGATGCCGGTCGTCACCCACTCGGGGGCCGCGCCGCGCCACGAGTACGGCGACCACCTGGGCATCTACGTCTCCGAGGTCACCTGGTGGCCGGCCCGCCCGCTGTGGTTCCTGCTCTGGTCCGGGGTGTTCGAGCGCCACCCCGGCCTGAGGTTCGGCGTCGCCGAGTCGGGGTGCTGGTGGCTGCCGAACCTGCTGTGGTTCATGGACCGCCTCTACCTCGGCGCCCACGGCGGCAAGAAGCTCTCGCCCTTCTCGGAGCTGAAGCGCCCGCCCAGCGAGTACCTGGACCGGCAGGTGTTCGTCTGCGCGACCAACACCAAGCGCCGGGAACTCGCCCAGCGCTACGAGATCGGCGTGGACAACATCCTGTGGGGCTCGGACTTCCCGCACCCCGAGGGCACCTGGCCCGACACCCGCGCCTGGCTGAAGAAGACGTTCCACGACATCCCGGTCGCGGAAACCCGCCGGATGCTGGGCCTGGCCGCCGCCGAGGTCTTCGGCTTCGACACCGACCGGCTCGCCCCGATCGCCCGCCGCATCGGCCCCACCCCGGCCGAGCTGGGCCAGAGCCCCGACCAGGCGGCGGTGGAGGCCTCCTGGGCCCGCTCCCGCGAGACCGGCCGCCACTGGCTCACCGGCGACGACTTCCCCTCGCTGGGGGTGTCCCGGTGACGGCGGACGACCGCTACACGGTCATCTCGGCGGACTGCCACGCGGGAGCCGACCTGCTCGACTACAGGCCGTACCTCGCCAAGCGCCACCACGAGGCCTTCGACGCCTGGGCCGCGTCCTACGTCAATCCGTACGAGGACCTCCTCGCCGACTCGGCGGACCTCAACTGGAACTCGCGGCGCCGGCTCGCCGAGCTGGAGGCCGACGGCATCGTCGCCGAGGTCGTCTTCCCGAACACCATCCCGCCCTTCTTCCCCAAGGCCTCGCTGATGGCCCAGCCGCCGACCGCCGAGGAGTACGAACTGCGGTGGGCCGGGCTCCAGGCGCACAACCGGTGGCTGGCCGACTTCTGCGCGGACGCGCCGGGGCGGCGGGCGGGCGTCGCCCAGATCCTCCTCAACGACGTGGACGCGGCGGTGGCGGAGATCCGCCGCACCCGGGAGGCGGGCTTGACCGGCGGCGTCCTCCTTCCCGGGGTCCCGCCCGGCTCACCCGTCCCCGAGCTGTACTCGGCCGCGTACGACCCGATCTGGGCGGTGTGCGCGGAACTGGACGTCCCGGTCAACCACCACGGGGGTTCGGCCTCGCCCCCGCTGGGCGACGAACCGGCCGCGCGGGCCGTCTTCATGGTCGAGACCACCTGGTTCTCGCACCGCGCCCTGTGGCACCTGGTCTTCGGCGGGGCCTTCCGCCGCCACCCGGGCCTGAAGCTCGTCCTGACGGAGCAGGGCTCCGGCTGGATCCCGGGCGTGCTGGAGATGCTGGACTACTACCACGGCCGCCTGGTCGCGGCGTCGTCCACCGCCGAGGCCAAGTTCGGCGCGGGCCTGGCCGAGTCCATGGGCCGGGGCCCGAGCGAGGTCTGGCGGGACAACTGCTTCGTGGGGGCCAGCTTCATGCGCCCCCACGAGGTCCCGCTGCGGGAACGGATCGGCCTCGACAAGATCATGTGGGGCAGCGACTTCCCCCACGACGAGGGCACCGCCCCCTTCTCCCGCGAAGCCCTGCGCATCGCGTACGCGGGCCTGCCGAGGGAGGAGGTCGCGGCCATGACCGGCGGCAACGCGGCCCGCGTCTACGGCTTCGACCTGGCGCTGCTGGACGCGGTCGCCGCGAAGGTCGGCCCGACGGTGGCCGAGATCTCCGTCCCGCTGATGGAGGTTCCGGCCACGGCCACCAGCCCGGCGTTCGCCCCGGGGGGCTCGGTCCGGGTCTGGTAGCCACGGAGTCCCCCGCCGGGGCGGCGACGTTCAGTGGAACTTCAGCCGCTCCGGCGGGAAACCCTCCGCCCCGCGTACGTCCGTCCCGCCGTAGAGGTGGACGACGAGGTCCGGGAGCTCGCGCAGGGGCGCCAGGTCCACTGTGCCGCAGGCGCTGAGGGAGAGCGTCCGAAGTCGGCCCAGCTCGGCGATGCGCTGCTCGGTACCCGGCGGGAGTACGCAGTCCGACAGGAAGAGGCTGGATAGGCGGGGGAACCGGAGGAGTTCCTCCGCCTCGAACTCCTGTCGGTGGATCATCTGGAGGAACTCCAGCTCCGGCACCCGGCCCATCTTCCGCAGGTACGCACCCTGGGAGTCACCGGTGATGCTGAGCGCACTCAGGTCCGGCCAGCGGTCGAGGCCCTCCAGCGACATGGCCGCCGCCCCCTCGTAGAGCCACAGGCCGGTCAGGGGCTGCCGGACGGGCAGCTCACCCACCGCCCGGAACCGGTCCCCCGAGTCCAGGCCCAGTATCGTCAGCTCCGGCAGCTCGGCCAGGACGTCGAGGGAAACCCCGCCGCTGCCCGCCAGGAAGAGGCTGTGCAGCGGGAGGCCGGCCACCGGACTGAGGTTTTGCACGGCTGGGCAGGACTGCAGGCTGAGGTGCTCCAGCCCGCGCAGTGCGGCCAGTGGCCGCACGTCGGTCAGCTCGGGGGAGTTCAGGACGTAGAGCATCCGCAGGTCGGTCCGGGCGGCCAGTGCGGCCGGGATCCGGGAGATCTCGAACAGCCGCAGCCTCCGGAAGTGCGTGAGGTCCTCCAGGCGGGTGAGCTGCTCAGCGGTGCGGAAGGAGATCAGGGCTTCCTCGGCCACGACGTCGGCGAGCACGCTGTCGGCATAGGCCCGAGTGTCGAAGCGCCCCCAGGCCTCGTCCAGCTCCTGGAGGGCCAGCGGCCCCTGCTCTTGGCGGAACTGGCGCACCACCGACAGCGCCCGGTCTCCTCCGACCAGAGCGGCGGTCCGGATGGAGGCCGCCGTCTCCGGATCGCCGAGTCCTTCGTCCGGGCCGGGCAGGAGCTCGAGTACCAGCTCGCCGGCCTTGGCCAGCTCGGCGGCCTGGGACGGGTCGCGCGGCGGCAGCAGTTCCGCCGTCCGTGACTGGATCTCGCGGCGCAGGGACGGATCCAGTTCCGGGGCGTGTTCCAGGCAGGCCGCCGCGAGGAGGGTGAGGCGGCTGCGGGCGCCCTTGACCTTGTCGGCGCGCTTCAGGAGGCCCCGGAGGACCCGGACGCGTTCGTCCGGGCGGGCGTGGCCCACCGCCATGCGGACCACGTCGTCCCAGGTGTCGTCCTGGGCGTTCTTCACCAGCACGCCGAAGTCCCGCGACTCCACCGCCGCCTTGGCGCCCAGGTAATCCTGGAAAGTGCGGTGCACGAAGTCCACCGAGCCCTTCACCGGCTCCCGCAGCAGACCGCTGCGGACCAGCAGGTGCGCGAAGACCTGCTCCGCGCCGGCCTGCTCCCGGACCTGCGGCATGGCCTCCAGCCACTCCGCCACCAGCTCGACGGCCTCGTCCCGGCCCGCCTCCACCTGGCCGTTGCGGATCAGCCAGTACGCGAACCGCTGGAGCAGCAGGATCTGTTCGTCCCGAGTGAGGTGGACGCCCTCGACCCCGCTGATCTCCCGTTCCGTGTCCCGCCGGACCAGCAGCATGTCCAGGGCCGCGTCGTACAGCTCCTTCCGTGCGCGCGGCAGCCGCATCCGCCGGTCCCGGTTAAGGGCGCACAACAGCGCGCACATCAGCGGGTTCGTCGCCAGCCGGCCCAGGTCCCTGCGGGCGGATACCGCCTCCCGCAGGGAGGCCTCGTACGGGCCGAGGTCCTCGCCCGGGTACTCCACGGCGGCGGCCCGGTGCCAGTGCCCGATGAACGCCCCGACGTCCTCGCGCTCCATCGGCAGCAGCGAGTGCGGTACGAAGCCCTCCCGGGCGAGCCAGTCCTCCGGGACGGCCGAAGGGCGGGTGGTGACCACGTAACGGGCGTCCGGGAACGCGGAGACGAGCCCGCGCAGCCAGCTCTCCGTACGGCCGCGCAGCCGCTGCGGGACCTCGTCCACCCCGTCCACCAGGACCAGGGCCCGGCCGCTCAGCATCAGGTCCTCGACCCAGCCGACCGGCGCTGACAGCGGCACGCCGGAGGCCTTGAGGAAGTCCTCCGGCAGGGGCAGGACCTCGGCAGTCGTGAAAGAGCGCAGGCGCAGCACGAACGGTACGCGGGTGCTCCGCCGGGCCGTGTTCACGGCGAGCCACTGGAGGAGCGTGCTCTTGCCCGAGCCCGCCGGGCCGCGCAGCAGGACGCGGTCCGCCTCGCCGAGCGCCTGTTCCGCCCGGACCGACGTACGGTGCCCGCCCGGCTCGCCCGGCAGCGGTGGATGCTGCTCTCCGCTGACGGCGAGGCTGATGTAGGCCAGGTCCAGCGGCCACTCCTCCCGGGCGCGGCCGGTCGTCAGGCCGAAGAGCTGGAGCCGCCCGTGGGTGTCGGCCACCCAGCGCGCGTACCGTTCCTCGAAGGCGTACGCCGCCCCGTCGGCGCGCTGCGCCAGCCGGTTCACCGACCGCTGCAACGCGCCGGCGCGGCGTACGAGTTCCACCTCGGCCCGCGCCCCGAACGACGGCAGGGTGGTCAGGTACTCGACGGTGTGGACGCACGCCAGCCGGATCAGGTCCCGGGCCAGCGCCTCGGCCGCCGCGCTCAGGCCCGCAGTCGGCGGTACGGGCACCTTCGCCGCCAGCTCCGCCGGGTCCAGGTCCGCCGTGAAGAGGGTGTCGGCGTCCAGGTGCCCCAGCGCGGCGAAGGCGTCGGCCACCGCCTCGAGCGCCGCCAGCCGCTCGTGCTCCGGCAGGCGGGCGGCGGCCGCGTCCAGCCGTGGCGCCAGTCCCTGCGCGAGGCGGCGCAGTTCCGGTGTGCCGAGTTCCGCGGGCCGGCGCCAACGCGGCGCCGGTCGCACCGCGGCGTCGGCGAGGCCCGCGCCGGGCACCTGCCCGAGCCTCGACCTCCACAGCGACCCCGCCGCGGTGGTCGCCGCCCTTAACGCGGCCGTTTCGAGCCCTGCCATGTGTCCTCCCCCTTGTACCCGGGGTAACCCCGCCGGATACTGATCGGTAACAACCCCTGGCGGCAGCCCGGAACCCGCCCTAAGGTGCGCCCATGCCAAATCTGCCCGATGTCGTGCTGTGGTCCATACCCGCCTTCGTACTGCTCACCGTCATCGAGGTGGTCAGCTACCGGCTCCATCCCGACGAGGACGCCGCCGGCTACGACACCAAGGACGCGGTCACCAGCGTCACCATGGGGCTCGGCAGCATCGGCTTCGACCTGCTGTGGAAGATCCCGGTCGTCGCCGTCTTCACCGCCGTCTACGAACTGACCCCGCTGCGGGTGCCGTTCCTGTGGTGGACCGCCCTGCTGATGCTGCTCGTCCAGGACTTCCTCTACTACTGGCAGCACCGGCTCCACCACGTCATCCGCATCCTGTGGGCCTGCCACGTGGTCCACCACAGCAGCCGCAGGTTCAACCTCACCACCGCGCTGCGCCAGCCGTGGACCAGCGCGACCACGTGGTGGTTCTACCTGCCGATGGTCGCCCTCGGGGTGCACCCGGCGGCGGTCCCGTTCTGCTACGGCATCAACCTGCTCTACCAGTTCTGGGTGCACACCGAGCGCATCGGGAAACTGCCGAGGCCCTACGAGTACGTCTTCAACACCCCCTCCCACCACCGCGTCCACCACGCCTCCCAAGGCGGCTACCTCGACCGCAACTTCGGCGGCATCCTGATCGTCTGGGACCGGATGTTCGGGTCCTGGGTGGGGGAGACCGAGCGGCCCGTCTACGGGCTCACCAAGAACATCGACACCCACAACCCGCTGCGCGTCGCCACCCACGAGTACGCCGCCATCGCCCGCGACGTACGCGCCGCCGACAGCTGGCGCGAGCGCGCCGGGCGGGTGTTCCGGGGCCCCGGCTGGCAGCCGGCGGCCAAGCGCGCCGATGCCGCGCGGGCCGCCGGTCCCGCTCCCGCCGCTGCTCCCGCCGCGAAGGCGCCGGAGCGCGCCGCGTGAGCGCCGCCGGGACCCGTACGCCCTCCTGGGCGGCGCGGCCGGTGGCCGCCGGACGTGCCGGACGCGTCCTGCTCGCCGCCTTCGGCGCGGCGGCCGCCGCCGACCTCGGTTCGCTGCTGGCCGACTGGCACCTCGGGCACGTCCTCGCCAAGCCGCTGCTGATGCCGTTGCTGGCGGGGTACGTGCTGACCCGCGGCGCGCCCCGGCCGCTGGTCGCCGCCCTGCTCTTCGGCTGGGGCGGGGACCTCGCCCTGCTCTTCGACGCCGAGCCCGCCTTCCTCGTCGGGATGGGCTCCTTCGCCCTGGGGCACGTCTGCTACCTGTTCCTCTTCGGCAGGGTCGGGACGAGCCCCGCGCTCGGGGGCGCGTACGCCGTCGCGCTCGTCGGGACCGTCGCGCTGCTGTGGCCGGACCTGCCGGCGGACCTGCGGATCCCCGTGGCCGGGTACAGCCTGCTGCTCACCGCCATGGCCTACCGCTCCAGCGCCCTCGGCCGCGCGGCGGGCGCCGGCGGGGCGCTGTTCCTGCTGTCCGACACCCTCATCGCCACCGGGGTCGCCGAGTGGCCCCAGCTCCCGCGGCCCGACTTCTGGATCATGGCCACGTACCTCGCCGCCCAGTACCTTCTGGCGCTGGGCGCGATCACCCGGGGGCAGGCGTACCGTAGGGAGGTCATACAAGACTCAACCATTTGATCCGGAGGGCTGCACCACCATGCGCGCCACCGTCATCCACGCCCCGCACGACATCCGCGTGGAGGAGGTGCCCGACGCTGCGATCCAGCGCCCCGAGGACGCCGTCGTCCGCGTCCTGCGCGCCTGCATCTGCGGCAGCGACCTCTGGGCCTACCGCGGCGAGGCCGCGCGTCAGCCCGGCCAGCGCATCGGCCACGAGTTCCTCGGCATCGTCGAGGAGACCGGCTCCGCCGTCTCCGGCCTGCGCGCCGGGGACCTCGTCGTCGCCCCGTTCATGTGGTCCGACGGCACCTGCGACTACTGCTCCGAGGGCCTGTACACCTCCTGCGCGCACGGCGGCTTCTGGGGCTCTGTCGGCCACGACGGCGGCCAGGGCGAGGCCGTCCGGGTCCCGCACGCCGACGGCACCCTGGTGAAGCTGCCCGCCGAGGCCGTCTCGGACGACCACCTGCTGACCGGGCTGCTCGCGCTCTCCGACGTCATGGGCACCGGCCACCACGCCGCGCTGGGCGCCGGCGTCCGCGCGGGCTCCACCGTGGCCGTCGTCGGGGACGGCGCGGTCGGGCTGTGCGGCGTCCTCGCGGCCAAGCGGCTCGGCGCCGAGCGGATCATCGCACTGGGCCGCCACAGCGCCCGTACGGACATCGCGAAGTCCTTCGGGGCCACCGAGGTGGTCGCCGAGCGCGGGGAGGCCGCCGAGGCCGCCGTGCGCGAGCTGACCCGGGGCCAGGGCGCCCACGCCGTCATCGAAGCGGTCGGCACCGAGATGTCCATGCGCACCGCCGTGAACATCACCCGCGACGGCGGCGCCATCGGCTACGTCGGCGTCCCGCACGGCAGCGGCACCGGCCTCGACCTCGGCGTGATGTTCGACCGCAACATCACCCTGCGCGGCGGCGTGGCACCGGTCCGGGCCTACATCCCGGAGCTGCTGGAGGACGTGCTGAGCGGCGCGATCGACCCGGCCCCCGTCTTCGACCGGGCCATCTCGCTGGACGAGGTCCCGGACGGCTACCGCGCGATGGACGACCGCAGCGCGCTGAAGGTCCTGATCAAGCCCTGAACCGGCGGACGTGAAGGGCCGGGCGGGGAAACACCCCGCCCGGCCCCTTCACGCGTGTGCCGTTACTTGACGGCCTTGAGCGCGTCGACCACGCCCGAGCCGTAGTACGCCGTCTGGCCCCACTTGGTGGTGCAGGTGGTGGCGTCGATCAGCTTGCCGGTGTTGTCGTAGACCTGCTCCGGGCAGGCCGTCTTCGTGGCCTGGGCCTTCAGCATGGCCTGGAGCTGGGACGGCGTGGCCGTCGGGTGCGCGCTCTTCAGCAGCGCCGCGACGCCCGCCACGTGCGGGGCGGCCATCGAGGTGCCCTGCTTGTAGCCGTAGCCGCCGGGGACGGTCGACAGTACGCGGCCGTTGGCGTCCGGGGTGGCGGGGACCTGCCACTTGTCGCCGCCGGGGGCGGCCACGTCGACGACACCCAGGCCGTAGGTGGAGTAGTACGACTTGAAGCCCTTGTCACCGGTCGCGCTCACGGTGACCACGCCCGGCAGCTGGGTGGGCAGGTCCAGGCAGACCTTCGGGTCGATCGTGCGCGGACCCGGGGTGGAGTCGTTCGGGCTGGAGTCGTCGAGGATCGAGTCCGCGGCCAGGTCGTGGTTGGAGTTGCCGGCCGAGGCCACGTGGAGGACGCCCTTGCGCTCGGCGTACTTGGTGGCCCGGCCGAGGGCCTCCACCAGCGCCTTCTGGTCGTCGTCCGCCTTGCAGTTGTAGAGCCACGGGTCGACGTAGTAGCTGTTGTTGGTCACCTCGATCCCCTTCTCGGCGGCGAACATGAAGCCGCACACGACCGCTTCGGTGTAGAAGAGGCCGTTCCCGGGCTCGCTCACCTTGATGCCGGCGACCTTCGCGCCCGGCGCGACACCGCTGATGCCCACGCCGTTGCGGGCGGCGGCTATGGTGCCGGCCACGTGGGTGCCGTGGTCGCTGCCGTCCGCGTACGGACGCCACGCGCCCTCACTGGTGTCGGCGACGCCGCCGACACAGTTGGCCGACTGCTCCTTGGAGAAGTTGGGCGCCAAGTCGGGGTGAGTGTCGTCCACACCCGTGTCGATGACGCCCACGGTGACGTCCGTGCTGCCATCGTTGATCTTGTGCGCCGCGTCGGCCTTGATCGCCCGCAGGTCCCACTGGTTGGACTCCAGGGGCTCCTGACCCGGCTCGGCCTGCGCCGCCGCGTTGGCGGCGGCCTCCGCGCTCAGCCGCTGGGTCGTGCCCTCATCGGTGGTCTGCACCGGCTGGAGGGGGGCCGTGCGGGTGGCGCCGACCGAGACGAAGAGGCCGCGCTGCGCCCGCAGCTGCTTGGCGAAGTCCGGGTTCTCGGAGTGCGCGACGATGACCCCGATCTGCTCGTGGGCGATCACCACCGTCCCACCGGCCCGCTCGATGGCCTTCTTCGCCGCCGTCGTCGTGGCGTACACGTTCAGGTTCGCCACGTAGGACAGCTTCGGGCCGGTGGCGGCGGTCTTCGATGCCGTCACCGAGTCCGCCGTGGTGCCCAGCGGCGCCGCCGAGGCGGCCACCGAGGGCAGGAAGGCGAGCGAGGCCGTGAGCGCCAGGCCGACCGGAACGGCGAGAACTCGCCGGCGGCCGTGTCCCAGATGAGCCATGGGTTCTCCACATCATCCGTCAAAAAGCCGTCCGCGCGCGGTCGCGCGCGACGGGTTCATGACACGCGAACCTAGCGCCGACGTGCCTGATTGCGCCATGAGTTCGAGAAAGAAGTTCTTGAAGTAACAGCGGGTGTTGAACCGTCCCGACACGCCGGCCGTGCCGTTGACAGGGGGGATCAGCACCACCGTCCCCCCACACGGAGGTTGTTTTGTCCGTCGTCCCCACCGCACCCGCGTCACAAGGAGAACCCCCCGTGACCACCGAAGCAGCAGCGCCGCCGCCGGGCGGCGCGGGACCGGTCCGTCCGTCGGCCGAAGAGTTCACGCGCGTCCAGCAGAGCCCGGAATTCGCCGAACTGCGCGGCTCCTACCGGTCGTTCGCCTTCCCGCTCACCGTGGCCTTCACCGCCTGGTACCTGCTCTACGTCCTGTTGTCCAGCTACGCGGGCGGCTTCATGGGGATCAGGCTCTTCGGCAACATCAACGTCGCTCTGGTCCTCGGCCTCGCCCAGTTCCTGACGACCTTCCTGATCGCCTGGCTGTACTCGCGGCACGCCGCCGCCAAGCTCGACCCCAAGGCCGAGGCCATCAAGGAACGCATGGAGGCCGGAGCATGACCACGAGCACGAGCGCGGTCCCCGCGGTGACGGTCGCCGCCGGGGCGGGCGAGCACCGCCCGCTGATCATCACCCTCTTCGGGCTGTTCGTCGTCGCCACCCTCATCATCACCGTCTGGGCCGGCCGCCAGACCAAGGACGCCGCCGACTTCTACGCGGGCGGCCGCCAGTTCACCGGGTTCCAGAACGGCCTGGCCATCTCCGGCGACTACATGTCCGCCGCGTCCTTCCTCGGCATCGCCGGGGCCATCGCGCTCTTCGGCTACGACGGCTTCCTGTACTCCATCGGCTTCCTCGTGGCCTGGCTGGTGGCCCTGCTGCTCGTCGCCGAGCCGCTGCGCAACTCCGGCCGCTACACGATGGGCGACGTCCTCGCGTACCGGATGCGCCAGCGGCCCGTCCGCACCGCCGCCGGCACCTCCACCATCGTGGTCTCGATCTTCTACCTGCTCGCCCAGATGGCCGGGGCCGGCGTGCTCGTCTCGCTGCTCCTGGGCATCACCAGCGACGGCGGCAAGGTCGCCGTCGTGGCCCTGGTCGGCCTGCTGATGATCGTCTACGTCACGATCGGCGGGATGAAGGGCACCACCTGGGTCCAGATGGTCAAGGCGGTCCTCCTCATCGCGGGCGCCCTGCTCATCACCTTCCTGGTGCTGCTGAAGTTCAACTTCAACATCTCCGCCCTGCTGGGCCAGGCCGCCGAGAACAGCGGCCAGGGCACCAAGTTCCTCGAGCCCGGGCTCAAGTACGGCAAGGACGGGCTCACCAAGCTGGACTTCATCTCCCTCGGCCTCGCCCTCGTCCTCGGCACCGCCGGTCTGCCGCACATCCTGATCCGCTTCTACACGGTCCCCACCGCCAAGGCCGCCCGCAAGTCCGTGAACTGGGCCATCGGCATCATCGGCGCCTTCTACCTGATGACGATCGCCCTCGGCTTCGGAGCCGCGGCCCTGCTCAAGCGGGCCGACATCCTGGCCTCCAACAAGGCCGGCAACACCGCCGCACCGCTCCTCGCCCAGGAGATCGGCGGGGGCGCGGACTCCACCGGCGGCGCGATCCTGCTCGCGGTGATCTCGGCGGTGGCCTTCGCCACCATCCTCGCCGTCGTCGCGGGCCTCACCCTGGCCTCCTCGTCCTCCTTCGCGCACGACATCTACGTGAACGTCATCCGCAGGGGGAAGGCCACCGAGAAGGAGGAGGTGCGCGCCGCCCGCTGGTCCACCGTGGTCATCGGCGCCGTCGCCATCTTCCTCGGAGCCCTCGCCCGCGACATGAACGTCGCCGGCCTGGTCGCCCTCGCCTTCGCGGTCGCCGCCTCCGCCAACCTCCCGACCATCCTCTACAGCCTCTTCTGGAAGCGCTTCACCACCCGGGGCGCGCTGTGGTCGATCTACGGCGGGCTGATCTCGGCGGTCGGGCTCGTCCTCTTCTCGCCGGTCGTCTCGGGCAAGCCCACCTCGATGTTCAAGGACGCCGACTTCTACTGGTTCCCGCTGGAGAACCCGGGGATCATCTCCATCCCCCTCGGCTTCCTGCTGGGGTGGCTGGGAACGGTCCTCTCCAAGGAGGAGGCCGATCCGCAGAAGTTCGCCGAGCTGGAGGTGCGCTCCCTCACCGGCACCGGGGCCCACTGACCGGGGGCTCCCCGAGACCGTACGAACACCGTGCGTGGCCGCGTCGTACTTCCCTACGACGCGGCCTCGTTACGTATCGTTCATTCGGGCATCCCTCCACGACACACGGGTCGCGTAGGCTCGAGCCATAGAACCTCTAGAACCGGACAGGGGAGGGGGCCCACAGTGCTTCTCGACACGTACGGCCGCGTGGCCACTGACCTGCGCGTCTCACTCACCGACCGGTGCAACCTGCGGTGTACCTACTGCATGCCCGAGGAGGGCCTGCAGTGGCTGGGAAAGTCCGATCTGCTGAGTGACGACGAGATCGTCCGGCTGATCCGCATCGCCGTGACGAGCCTCGGCATCACCGAGGTCCGTTTCACCGGCGGCGAGCCGCTGCTGCGGCCCGGCCTGGTCGGGATCGTGGAACGGTGCGCGGCCCTGGAGCCCCGCCCCAGGATGTCGCTGACGACCAACGGCATCGGCCTCAAGCGCACCGCCCAGGCCCTCAAGGCCGCCGGCCTGGACAGGGTGAACGTTTCCCTGGACACCCTGCGGCCCGAGGTCTTCAAGACCCTCACACGCCGCGACCGCCACCACGACGTCATCGACGGCATGGCCGCCGCCCGCGAGGCCGGCCTGACCCCCGTCAAGGTCAACGCCGTCCTGATGCCGGGGCTGAACGACGACGAGGCGCCCGACCTGCTCGCCTGGGCCGTGGAGAACGAGTACGAGCTCCGCTTCATCGAGCAGATGCCGCTGGACGCCCAGCACGGCTGGAAGCGCGAGGGCATGATCACCGCCGGGGACATCCTGGAGTCCCTGCGCACCCGCTTCACCCTCACCGAGGAGGGCGCCGAGGAGCGCGGCTCCGCCCCGGCCGAGCGCTGGCTGGTCGACGGCGGCCCGGCCACCGTCGGGGTCATCGCCTCCGTCACCCGCCCGTTCTGCGGCGCCTGCGACCGTACCCGGCTCACCGCCGACGGCCAGGTCCGTACGTGCCTGTTCGCCACCGAGGAGTCCGACCTGCGGTCCGCACTGCGCTCGGGCGCCCCGGACGAGGAGATCGCCCGCCTGTGGAAGGTGGCGATGTGGGGCAAGAAGGCCGGGTCCGGACTCGACGACCCGTCCTTCCTCCAGCCCGACCGCCCCATGTCGGCGATCGGCGGCTGACGCCTCCCGGCGGGCCCCCGCCGAGACGACCGGGCCTAGCGCTCGCGCTCGGAGCCCTCGGGCTGGACCCAGTCCTCCAGCCTCACGACGTCCTTGAGGAAGCCGCGGACCCCCAGGAACTGGGAGAGGTGTTCGCGGTGTTCCCCGCACGCCAGCCAGGTCTTGCGGCGCTCCGGCGTGTGCAGCTTCGGGTTGTTCCACGCCAGGACCCATACGGCCGCGTCGCGGCAGCCCTTGGCGGAGCAGGTCGGGGTTTCGGGAGAAGTCACGGCCCCAACCCTAGAACGGAACGGCGACGCCGGGCAGCCACGGGGGGAGCTGCCCGGCGTCGGTCCGTCGCTCCGACGGGGGATGCGGAGCGCGTAGGCAGTATGTCACGCACGACCCGGTGCGGTGCACCGGAACTTCATGATTGATCTGAGCTTTTATTGAGGTTTCCCGGGTCCAGTGCGGGGCGCACAGGGGCCGGCATGAAGTGCGAGGGCAGCGAGGGCGTCGATTCGCGCCCCGCGTTGGCGATGACGACGGCGATGTACGGCAGCAGCAGCCCGGCGGCCAGTGTCACGACCGCCACATGGCGCTCCACGTTCCACAGGATCACCGTGGCCACGACCGACAGGGTCCGGATCCCCATCGAGATGACGTACCGGCGCTGGCGCCCCCGTACGTCCTCGGCCAGGCCCATCCGGGCTCCCGTGATACGGAAGACCTCGGGTCCGTTCCGCTTCGTCCGCTGCATGCTCCACCACCCGATCAGCCCGCCGGACGCTCCCGGTCCGGACCAGTCCACGGTACGCCGCTCCCGCTCGCGGGGAGGAGAGGGGGGGGGTGTTCCCCGAACGGCAGTGTCCGAAATGCGCCGTACGCCGGATGGGCCGAGACTGGGCGCACATGCGCACAACGCGCCACGAGGAGGCTCGACATGCAATGGTTGTGGGCGATCATCGTCGGTTTCGTGCTGGGCCTCATCGCCCGGGCCGTCCTGCCCGGCAAGCAGCACCAGCCCCTCTGGCTGACCACCATCTTCGGCATCGTCGGCGCGGTCCTCGGCAACGCCGTCTCACGATGGATCGGCGTCGAGGACACCAAGGGCATCGACTGGATCCGGCACCTGCTCCAGCTCGCCGGAGCCGTCGTCGTCGTCGGCCTCGGCGACATGATCTACATGGCCCTCCGGGGCGGCAGACGCCACACCGTCTGACGGCGGCGGCACGGCCGAGGGGCCGGTGCGGACGATGGAGTCCGCACCGGCCCCTCGGCCGTGGTCGCGCCCTCAGGCGCCGGTGACCTCCACCGCGGCCAGGTTCTTCTTGCCGCGGCGCAGCACCAGCCAGCGCCCGTGCAGCAGGTCCTCCGGCGCGGGGACCGCGTCCTCGGCGGTGACCTTCGCGTTGTTCACGTAGGCGCCGCCCTCCTTCACCGTCCGGCGGGCCGCGGACTTGCTGGCGACCAGGCCCGTCTCGGCGAACAGGTCCACGACCGGGCCCAGCTCGGCGACCCGGGCGTGCGGCAGCTCGGAGAGGGCCGCGGCCAGCGTGGCCTCGTCCAGCTCCGCGAGCTCGCCCTGGCCGAACAGCGCCTTCGACGCGGCGATCACGGCGGCGCACTGTTCCGCGCCGTGCACCAGCGTGGTCAGCTCCTCCGCCAGCGCCCGCTGGGCCGCCCGCGCCTGCGGGCGCTCCGCGGTCTGCGCCTCCAGCTCCTCCAGCTCCTCACGGGACCTGAAGGACAGGATCCGCATGTAGGTGGAGATGTCCCGGTCGTCCACGTTCAGCCAGAACTGGTAGAACGCGTACGGGGTGGTCATCTCCGGGTCGAGCCAGACGGCCCCGCTCTCGGACTTGCCGAACTTGGTGCCGTCCGCCTTCACCATCAGCGGGGTCGCCATCGCGTGCACCTGCGCGCCCGGCTCCACCCGGTGGATCAGGTCGAGGCCCGCCGTCAGGTTGCCCCACTGGTCGGAGCCGCCCTGCTGGAGGGTGCAGCCGTAGCGGCGGTACAGCTCCAGGAAGTCCATGCCCTGGAGCAGCTGGTAGCTGAACTCCGTGTAGCTGATGCCCTGCTCGGAGTCCAGCCGCTTGGCGACCGAGTCCTTCGTCAGCATCTTGTTGACGCGGAAGTGCTTGCCGATGTCCCGCAGGAACTCGATGGCGGACAGGCCCGCCGTCCAGTCCAGGTTGTTCACCATGACCGCCGCGTTCTCGCCCTCGAAGGACAGGAACGGCTCGATCTGCGTGCGCAGCCGGTTCACCCAGTTCGCGACCGTCTCCGGGTCGTTCAGGGTGCGCTCCGCCGTCGGGCGCGGGTCACCGATCTGACCGGTGGCCCCGCCGACCAGCGCCAGCGGCCGGTGGCCGGCCTGCTGGAGCCGGCGCACGGTGAGCACCTGCACCAGGTGCCCCACGTGCAGGGAGGCCGCGGTCGGGTCGAAGCCGCAATAGAACGTGACGGGACCGTCCGCGAAGGCCTTGCGCAGCGCTTCTTCGTCAGTGGACTGGGCGAACAGCCCGCGCCACTTCAGTTCGTCGACGATGTCCGTCACGGTCTCTCGACTCCTTGCGAAATGTGGAAATGCCGAGCTCAGTCTAGGTGGGTCAGACGCCCTTGCTGACCGAACTCATGTTGAAGTCCGGGATGCGGACAGGAGGCATCGCGGCCCGCGTGAACCAGTCGCCCCACTCGCGCGGAAGGGTCCTCTCGGTCCGCCCCGCCTCCGAGGCCCGCGACAGCAGGTCCACCGGCGACTCGTTGAACCGGAAGTTGTTGACCTCGCCCGTGACCTGCCCGTTCTCCACCAGGTACACCCCGTCCCGGGTCAGGCCCGTGAGCAGCAGCGTGGCCGGGTCGACCTCGCGGATGTACCAGAGGCAGGTCAGCAGCAGACCCCGCTCGGTGCCCGCCACCATCTCCTCCAGGGACTTCTCGCCGCCCCCGTCCAGGATCAGGTTCCCGAAGGCCGGGGAGAGCGGCAGCCCGGTCAGCGCGGCGCTGTGCCGGGTCGTGGTCAGCCGCGCCAGTTCCCCCTCGCGGATCCATTCCGTCGCCGGGACGGGCAGGCCGTTGTCGAAGACCGACGCGTCGTCGCCGGAGCTGTGCGCGATCACGAACGGAGCGGACTCCAGACCCGGCGCGTTCGGGTCGCTGCGCAGGGTCAGCGGCAGCCGCGAGAGCCGCTCCCCGATCCGGGTGCCGCCGCGGGGCCTGGAGAAGACCGTCCGGCCCTCCGCCGCGTCCCGGGCGGCCGCCGACCACATCTGGTAGATCAGCAGGTCGGCCACCGCGGTCGGCGGCAGCAGGGTCTCGTACCGGCCGGCGGGCAGCTCGACCTTCCGCTCCGCCCAGCCCAGGCGTACGGCGAGCTCCGCGTCCAGGGCGGTCGGATCCACGTCCTTGAAGTCGCGGGTGGCCCGGCCGGCCCAGGCCGAACGCAGCCGGTCCGGGGACTTGGCGTTGAGCTCCAGGGTGCCGTTCGGCTGGTCGTGGCGCAGCCGCAGCCCGGCCGAGGTACCGACGTACGTGGAGGTCAGCTCGTGGTTGGCGAAGCCGTACAGCTCGCGGCCGCCAGCGCGGGCCCGGGCGAAGGCCTCGCCGAGGGCCGGGGCGAAGTCGGCGAACACCGCCGAGGAGGTCTCGTCCGGCGCGTCGGTGAAGTCCGGGGAGGCCGGGGTTCCGGTCACCAGCGGCTGGGCGTCCTCGGCGGGCCCGGCCGCCCGCGCGGCCGCCTCGGCGGCCCGTACCAGCGGCTCCAGGTCGGCGGCGGTGACGGCGGAGCGCGAGACGACCCCCGAGGCCGTGCCCTCCTTGCCGTCGACCGTGGCGATGACCGTCAGGGTCCGGCCGCGGGTGACCCCGTTGGTGGTGAGCGCGTTGCCGGCCCAGCGCAGGTTGGCGCTGGACTCCTCGTCCGCGATGACGACGCAGCCGTCGGCGGTGGACAGCTCCAGGGCCCGCTCGACGATCTCGTGGGGCTTCGTGCGGTTCGGCGACATCAGCGTCCGGCCTCCTGGGTGGTGTTCAAGATGTTCACGTCGCGGAACAGGGCCGACGGGCAGCCGTGCGAGACCGCCGCGACCTGGCCCGGCTGGGCCTTGCCGCAGTTGAAGGCGCCGCCCAGGACGTAGGTCTGCGGGCCGCCGACCTTCTCCATCGAGCCCCAGAATTCGGTGGTCGTGGCCTGGTACGCGACGTCGCGCAGCTGTCCGGCCAGCCGGCCGTTCTCGATCCGGAAGAAGCGCTGCCCGGTGAACTGGAAGTTGTAACGCTGCATGTCGATGGACCAGGAGCGGTCGCCGACCACGTAGATCCCGCGTTCCACCCCGCCGATCAGGTCCTCGGTGGAGAGCCCGCCCGGATCCGGCTGGAGCGAGACGTTCGCCATCCGCTGCACCGGCACGTGCCCGGGGGAGTCGGCGTAGGCGCAGCCGTTGGAGCGGCCGAGGCCGGTCAGCCGGGCGATGCGCCGGTCGGTCTGGTAGCCGGTCAGGACGCCGTCCTTGACCAGGTCCCAGCTCTGCGCCTCGACGCCCTCGTCGTCGTAGCCGATGGTCGCCAGGCCGTGCTCGGCGGTGCGGTCCCCGGTCACGTTCATGATCGAGGAGCCGTACTTGAGCGTGCCCAGCTGGTCGAAGGTGGCGAAGGAGGTCCCCGCGTACGCCGCCTCGTAGCCCAGCGCCCGGTCGAGCTCGGTGGCGTGGCCGATGGACTCGTGGATGGTGAGCCACAGGTTGGACGGGTCCACGACCAGGTCGTAGCGCCCGGCCTCGACGCCGGGGGCCCGCATCTTCTCCGCGAGGAGGGCGGGGATCTGCTCCAGCTCGGCGTCCCAGTCCCAGCCGGTGCCGGTCAGGTACTCCCAGCCGCGCCCGGCGGGCGGGGCGATGGTGCGCATGGAGTCGAACTCGCCGGTGGTGCCGTTGACGGCGACCGCGGTGAGCTGGGGGTGCAGGCGCACCCGCTGCTGGGTGGTGGAGGTGCCCGCGGTATCGGCGTAGAACTTGTTCTCGTGGACGGCGAGCAGCGAGGCGTCGACGTGCGCGACGCCCTCGGCCGCCAGCAGCCGCGCGCTCCAGTCGGCGAGCAGGGCCGACTTCTCGGCGTCCGGTACCTCGAAGGGGTTCACGTCGTAGGCGGAGATCCAGGTCTTCTCCGCGTGCACCGGCTCCTCGGCCAGCTCCACCCGCTCGTCGGAGCCGGCGGCCTTGATCACCTGGGCCGACAGCTTCGCCATGGCCACGGCCTGCGAGGCCACCTTGGCCGCGCCGTCCATGGTCAGGTCCACGCCGGAGGCGAAGCCCCAGCTGCCGCCGTGCACCACCCGGACCGCGTAACCGAGGTCGGTGGTGTCGGAGCCGCCGGAGGGCTTGGCGTCGCGCAGCCGCCAGGAGGCGCTGCGGATCCGCTCGAGCCGGAAGTCGGCATGGTCGGCGCCCAGCGCGCGCGCCCGGGCGAGTGCCGCGTCGGCGAGAGCCCGCAGGGGCAGCGCGGTGAAAGCCGCGTCGATGGAATGGGGCACGGGAGTCCTCCCGGGGTCGGGGCCGGTCGCCCCGATCATGTCGCGCCCGGGGCCACTGTGCCTACCTCTTTCTGTAGGGACTCGACAGAGCCCGTCGCGAGGCCCTGTCGGAGCCCGATTCTCCGGATGACCGGCCCGGCCTATAGGTTTTTGCTATTCAGACCGCTAGGGAAAGGGTGATCCGTTGAGCCGCTCGGTTCTCGTCACCGGAGGAAACCGGGGCATCGGCCTCGCCATCGCCCGAGCCTTCGCAGAGGCCGGCGACAAGGTCGCCATCACGTACCGCTCGGGAGAGCCCCCCCAGGAGCTCACCTCGCTCGGTGTGCTGGCGGTGCGCTGCGACATCACCGATTCCGAGCAGGTGGAGCAGGCCTACAAGGAGATCGAGGAGAAGCACGGCAACGTCGAGGTGCTGGTGGCCAACGCCGGCATCACCAAGGACACGCTGCTGATGCGGATGTCGGAGGAGGACTTCGCGTCCGTCGTCGACACCAACCTCACCGGCACCTTCCGGGTGGTCAAGCGCGCCAACCGCGGCATGCTCCGGGCCAAGAAGGGCCGCGTCGTCCTGATCTCCTCGGTCGTCGGCCTGCTGGGCTCGGCCGGCCAGGCCAACTACGCCGCCTCCAAGGCGGCCCTGGTGGGCTTCGCCCGCTCGCTCGCCCGCGAGCTGGGCTCCCGCAACATCACCTTCAACGTGGTCGCCCCCGGCTTCGTGGACACCGACATGACGAAGGTGCTCACCGACGAGCAGCGCGCGGCCATCGTGGCGAACGTGCCGCTCGCCCGCTACGCGCGGCCCGAGGAGATCGCGGCGGCCGTCAGCTTCCTGGCGTCCGACGACGCCGCGTACATCACAGGAGCCGTCATTCCCGTTGACGGCGGATTGGGCATGGGTCACTGATCACCATGAGCGGAATTCTCGAGGGCAAGCGCATCCTCATCACCGGGGTGCTGATGGAGTCGTCCATCGCTTTCCACACCGCCAGGCTGGCCCAGGAGCAGGGCGCCGAGGTCATCCTCACGGCGTTCCCGCGGCCGACGCTGACCGAGCGCATCGCCAAGAAGCTGCCCAAGCCGGTCAAGGTGATCGAGCTCGACGTCACCAACGACGAGCACCTGGCCCGTCTGGAGCAGCTCGTCCGTGACGAGCTCGGCGGCCTCGACGGGGTCGTGCACTCCATCGGCTTCGCCCCGCAGGACGCCCTCGGCGGCAACTTCCTGAACACCCCGTTCGAGTCGGTGGCCACCGCCATGCACGTCTCGGCGTTCTCGCTGAAGTCGCTGACCATGGCCTGCAAGCCGCTGTTCCCGGCGGAGGGCGCGGCCGTCGTCGGCCTCACCTTCGACGCGCAGTACGCCTGGCCGCAGTACGACTGGATGGGCCCGGCCAAGGCCGCCCTGGAGGCCACCAGCCGCTACCTCGCCCGTGACCTGGGCAAGGAGAACATCCGCTGCAACCTGGTCTCGGCCGGTCCGATCGGCTCGATGGCCGCCAAGTCCATCCCGGGCTTCTCGGAGCTGGCGGACGTCTGGAACTCCCGCTCGATGCTGGAGTGGGACATGAGCGACCCGGAGCCGGCGGGCAAGGGCGTCGTGGCCCTGTTGTCGGACTGGTTCCCGAAGACCACCGGCGAGATCGTCCACGTGGACGGCGGCCTGCACGCGATGGGTGCCTGATCCCCGGACCGTCCCCCCGTACGGCGGTGGCCGCGCCTTCCTCCCGGAAGGCGCGGCCACCGCCGTTTCCGTGCGCGGAGCCGGGAGCGGGGGCCGGTCGCGCGGCCGCGTTCGATCGGATGTCCTGCGCCCGGCCGGATCTTCCCGAGTCGAAAACCGGGACACATGCCTGCAAAATGACCATGCCGGGATCTTCCCGGTGTGTGCGGGGAGGAGGTCCGGCCATGCGCGCGAGGCCGAGCCGAGCGGTATCGCTGCTGGTCACCTCGGTGGTCCTGACCGGCCTCCTGGGCCCCGGCGCCCTCGCCCAGCCCGGCGTACGGGAACCCGTGCCCGGCCCCGAAGCGGGCGCCCCGGCCGTCGTGGACCTCCAGGACATCCCCGCCGAGCCACCCGTACGGCCCGCCCGGACGCCCGCGGCGGAACTCTTCGGCTCCGACTGCGACACCGAGATCACCGGCTCGACGGTGGTGGCCACCTGCCACAACGCCTACCCCCGGACCGACCTGCTCCGCCTCCATGTGGAGTGCGAGCGCTGGTGGGACCTGGACGCGGACGGCGCCCTCGTCCCCCTGGACCCGGCCGGCCGCACCCGGCTCGCGGGCCGCTGCTGGAAGGAGGTCCGCACGGCCTGGGTGAGCCACCAGCGCACCCCCTGAGCCCGCGCCCCTGCGGCACCGTGGGCTTCAGGGGTCTCAGGAGCCTCAGGAAGGCGCGCCCTTGCCCAGGCAGGCGAACGGGTAGCCCGCGGCCTCCGCCGCGGCCGTGTCCGCGTCCCCGCGCCGGATCGCCTCGATCAGGCGGGCGTGGTCCAGGTGGTCCGCCGGGTCCAGCTCGGTGCCGACGTCCGTCCGCAGCCAGTCCGCGACGAGGTCGCCGAGGTCCGCGTACAGCCCGGTCAGCACCTCGTTGTGCGAGGCCGTCACCACCGCCATGTGCAGGCTCACGTCCGCCGCCACGAACAGCTCCGCGTCCCCGCTCTCCCAGGCCTCCTCGCGCCGCGCCAGCAGCGCGTCCAGCTGTACGAGGTCCCGCTCGGTCCGCCGCTCCGCCGCCAGCCGGGCCGCCGCGGACTCCAGCGTCGAGCGCAGCTCCGCGACGTGCCGCGGGTCGGCCCCGGCGAAGCGCCGGTGCATCACCCCGGCGAGTTCGCTGGTGGCGAGCACGTACGTACCCGAACCCTGGCGGATGTCGAGGAGCCCGTTGTGCGCGAGGGCGCGGACCGCCTCCCGCACGGTGTTGCGGGCGACGCCCAGCAGCTCCACCAGCTCGGGCTCGGTGGGGATCCGGCTCCCGACCGGCCACTCTCCGGAGGTGATCTGGTTCCTCAGCTGGGCGATCACCTGATCGACGAGCGCGGAGCGCCGGGGCGAGGTCAGCGGCATGGCGGGTGGAACCCCCTCGGGGTCGGCTGGAGCGGAGCCGGGACCGGGACGGACGGGACCGTCCCGGCCCGCCCGCGACTGGACAACCAATCATCCCATGATTCTATGATGGCGGGATGCGTGACGAAGACATCCAGACCATGAACCGCCCGGCGGTCGCGGACGGCGGCCCCGCCCGGCCCGCTCCCGCCGCGCCCGCAGCCGCCCCCGCGTGGCTGGGCCCGGTGCTCATCGTCGGGATCGTGCTGGCCGCCCTCAACCTGCGGCCGGCCATCACCAGCCTCGGCGCCCTCTTCGAGGAGGCCCGCACCGGTCTCCACATGAGCGGCACCGTCGCCGGGCTCATCACCTCGGTCCCCGCCCTCTGCTTCGCCGTCTTCGGCATCACCGCGCCCCGGCTCTCGCGCCGCTTCGGCCCGGCCGCCGTCGTCTGCGCCGGCATGGCCGCCGTCGCCGCGGGCCTGCTGATCCGCCCCTTCGCGGACAGCGCCGCCGGCTTCCTCGCCGCCAGCGCCCTGTCCCTGGCGGGCATCGCCCTGACCAACGTGCTGCTCCCGGTGATCGTCAAGCGCTACTTCCCGGACCGCGTCGGCACCATGACCGGCCTCTACTCCATGGCCCTGGCCGCCGGGACCTCCCTCGCAGCCGCCGCGACCGTCCCGCTGACCGGTGCCCTCGGCGGCAGCTGGCGCACCGGCCTGCTGATCTGGGCCGGCCTCGCCCTGGCCGCCGTACTGCCCTGGCTGCCCGTCGCCGCCGCGAGCCGCCGCGAGAGGGCCGCGGCGCCCGCCGCCGCGGCCGCCGCGACCGGCCCCTCCGTCGTCCGCAGCCGCACCGCCTGGGCCCTCGCCTGCTACTTCGGCCTCCAGGCCACCGGCGCCTACGTCACCATGGGCTGGCTCCCGCAGATCTTCCGCGACGCGGGCGTCTCCGCCTCCACCGCCGGCGTGCTGCTCGCCGTCACCATGGTCATGGGCGTCCCCCTGGCCTTCGTCATCCCCGGCCTCGCCGGACGCATGCGCAACCAGGGCCCCATCGCCGCCGTCCTCGGCGTCTTCGGCCTCATCGGCTACCTCGGGCTCTACCTCGCCCCCGCCGCCGGAGCCTGGGCCTGGGCGCTGCTGCTCGGCATCTCCAACTGCGCCTTCCCCCTCGTCATCACGATGATCGGGCTGCGAGCCAAGTCCCCGGCCGGGGTCGTCAAGCTCTCCGCGTTCGCCCAGAGCACCGGCTACCTCATCTCCATCCCCGGCCCCCTGGTCATCGGCACCCTCTACCAGCACAGCGGCGGCTGGGACCTGCCGCTGGCCCTGATGGCGGGCCTCCTCGTCCCCCAGGTCGTCCTCGGCCTCATCGCGGGCCGGGACCGCACGATCGAGGACGAATGCGGCATGCGAGACTGAACGGCATGTCGCCCGTACTCGAACCCAACCCGCAGAACGGCCACAGGAAGCTCGGCCTCGTGCTCGGCGCGATGCTCCTGGTGTCCGTGATCATCTCCGTCATCGCGACCGTCGCCTCCCCCTGACACCGGTGACCCCGGCGGGTGGTGGGGATAACCCCACCATCCCCTAGGGGGCCAGGTTCAGGGTTGCCTGGGGTGCGCCCCGGATGGGAACCGCCCCTTCGGATCCATAGGTTCGAAGGGAGCGAGCCCGTCCCACCCCGCACACCCACGGAGGCGGCCATGTCGGCCCCCACACACCCGTCCGGCCCCCGCACCAGCGCCCCCGGCACCCGGCTGCACTGGTGGACGCTGGCGCTGCCCGCCCTCGCCTTCGGCCTCCTCCTGCTCCTCCTCGCCGGTTCCGGCCAGGCACACGCCGCCGCCGGAGAGGGCTCCGCCCTGGTCCAGGTCACCCACCAGCTGCTGCGCGCCGTCGGCTGACCCGTGCGCGGGACACGTCCCACCGAGGGGGGAAGGCCCCCCAACACCCTGCGCCCGGCAGCCCGTTTCGTGCGAAGCTGGGAGCCATGAGCGCCGACACCCCCCGCAGGATCGCCCTCCTCCGGCACGCCAAGGCCGACTGGCCGCCGGTGTCCGACCACGACCGCCCGCTGGCGGAACGCGGCCGCAAGGACGCGCCCGCCGTCGGACTGAAGCTGGCCGAGACCGGCATCACCTTCGACCTGGCCCTCTGCTCCACCGCCGCCCGTACCCGGGAGACCTGGAAGCTCGCCGTCCAGGAACTCCCGTCCCGGCCGAAGACCGTGTACGAGGACAGGCTCTACGAAGCCTCGCCCGGCGAGCTCATCGCCCTGCTGAACGAGACCCCCGACGAGGTGTCCGACGTCCTGGTCATCGGCCACAACCCCGGCATGCACGCCCTCGCCGACGGCCTGTGCGGACGCGCCGAGGGCGACGCCCTGTCACGGATGACCCGTACGGGCTTCCCGACCGCCGCGCTGGCCATCGTCTCCTTCACCGGCCCGTGGAAGTCCCTCGAACTCGGGGCGTGCACCCTGCTGGACTACTGGACACCCAAGGAGCACTGAGCCCGAGCACCACGTGGGCCCGCGCACCACGTGGGCCCGAGCACCACGCAAGGACGTACGCCCGGCCGGAGACGATCCGGCCGGGCGTACGGGGGTGAGGGCGGGCGAGGGGCCTCAGGCCAGGTTCGCCGCTTCCACTTCCTCACGCGTGACGCCGAGCAGGTACAGCACCGCGTCCAGGAAGGGCACGTTCACGGCGGTGTGGGCGGCCTCGCGGACCACCGGCTTGGCGTTGAAGGCGACGCCCAGGCCGGCCGCGTTCAGCATGTCCAGGTCATTGGCGCCGTCACCGATCGCCACCGTCTGCGACAGCGGCACCCCGGCCTCCTCCGCGAAGCGGCGCAGCAGCCGGGCCTTGCCCGCCCGGTCCACGATCTCGCCGGTGACCTTGCCGGTCAGCTTCCCGTCGACGATCTCCAGGGTGTTGGCCGAGGCGAAGTCCAGCCCCAGCCGCTCCCGCAGGTCGTCCGTCACCTGGGTGAACCCGCCCGAGACCACGCCGACCTGGTAGCCCAGCATCTTCAGGGTCCGGATCAGGGTCCGCGCGCCCGGCGTCAGCCGCACCTCCGAGCGGACCTTGTCCACCACCGACGCGTCCAGCCCCGCCAGCAGCGCGACCCGGGCGTGCAGGGACTGCTCGAAGTCCAGCTCGCCGCGCATGGCGCGCTCGGTCACCTCGGCCACCTCGGCCTCGCAGCCGGCGTGCGCGGCGAAGAGCTCGATGACCTCGTCCTGGATCAGGGTCGAGTCCACGTCCATGACCACGAGCCGCTGCGCCCGGCGGTGCAGCCCGGCCGAGACCACGGCCACGTCGACACCGATCTGCGCGGCGGTGGTGGCCAGGGCGGTGCGCAGCGGCTCCGTCTCGACGCCGGAGACGGCGAACTCGACCGCCGTCACCGGATACTTCGCGAGCCGGAAGATGCGGTCGATGTTGCCGCCGGCCGCGGTGATCCGGGCGGCGATGGTCGCCGTGGACTCGGCGGTGAGGGGGTGCCCCAGGACGGTGACGTGGGAGCGGCCGCTGCCGCGGGGCCGGTTGTCACCGGTACCGGAGATGATCTCCGCCTGCAGCTTGAGCGACTCGGCCCAGCTGTGCACGGTGGAGCGCAGCCCGCCCTCGGAGCCGGCGGCGGGCTTGGTGACGAGGGCGCACAGGACGATGCGGCCGCGGGTGACGACCTGCTCGATGTCGACGACATCGACGGAGTAGGCGGCGAGGGTGTCGAACAGCCCGGCGGTGATCCCGGGACGGTCCTTGCCGAAGATCTTGACGAGGAGGGTGGGGACGTCGGAGGTCTGCGAAGCGCTCATGGTGCTCACACCGTATCTTCCCGCCCCCCGGCCCCGGACCCCCGTCCCACCCTTCAGACGCCGCGCTTCGCCGTGCCCCGAGGCGGCCCCGGCCTCCGGGCGCCTCCGCGCCCGGCCGCTGCCCGGCCCCGCCCCGGGGCGGGCGGCCGGCGCGGCGACGTGAAACCGGCGGGGGCCGGCGTCAGGAAGGCGAGAAGTCCCGTATCGCACTCTCCGGGTGCCTTTCGACCCCGTCAGCGGGCTCGCGGAGGGGCCGGCGGAAGGCCCCGATTCCACATGTGGCCCCAGGCCTGAAATAGTTCCCCCGGATGTTCGCCATCCCTAGACTCCCTGACGTCGTTCTCCCTGGACGCCAGGGGGATTCTCGGGGGACCTTAAGTGGGGCTGGAGTGCCGGAACTCGTACTGGAATTGAACGGAAGGACTTGGACGCTCGATCCGTCCAGGTCGTACTCGCTGGGGCGCGATCCCCAGGGAGACGTGGTGATCGACGATGCCCGGGTGTCGTGGCGGCACGCCACCATCGGCTGGAACGGCCGGGGTTGGGCCATTGAGGACCACGGCAGCACCAACGGTACCTACGTGCACGGCGCGCGGGTCCAGCAGACGGAGCTCGTGCCCGGTACGCCGGTGCACCTGGGCAACGCGACCGACGGCCCGCGGCTGAATATCAGCGCGGCCGCCGCGGCGGCGCCGCAGCCGGCCTACCAGGCCCCGGCCGCGCAGGCGCAGCAGCAGGCGCAGGCCCCGGCGTACCAGGCCCCGGTGCAGCAGCAGCCCGCCTGGGAGCAGCACCAGCAGCACCAGCAGCACCAGCAGCCGTACGTGCCGCCGCAGCAGCAGGGCGGCGGCGGTCCCGCGCAGTCCGCAGCCCCGGGCCACAGCGACCACCGCAGCCCGACGACGTTCCACCAGATCGCCGTCGGCCGCGTCATGCGCATCGGCCGTGCCCTGGAGAACGAGCTCGTCGTCTCGGACCTCCAGGTCTCGCGCCACCACGCGGAGTTCCGCTCCACCGGCGGCCGCTTCGAGATCCACGACCTCGGCAGCCACAACGGCACCTACGTCAACGGCCAGCCGCTGCCCAAGTCCGGCACCGCGCTGCTCGGCCCGAACGACATCGTCGGCGTCGGCCACTCGACGTTCCGGATCGTCGGTGACCGGCTCGAGGAGTTCGTCGACACCGGTGACGTCTCCTTCTCGGCCCGCCACCTCACGGTCACCGTCGACGGCGGCAAGCAGATCCTCAAGGACGTCACCTTCGGCGTCCCGGAGAAGTCGCTCATCGGCGTCATCGGCCCCTCCGGCTCCGGCAAGTCGACGCTCCTGAAGGCGCTCACCGGCTACCGGCCCGCCGACCAGGGTGACGTCCTCTACGACAACCGCAACCTGTACAAGCAGTTCGCGGAACTCCGCCAGCGCATCGGCCTGGTCCCGCAGGACGACATCCTGCACAAGGAACTGAAGGTCAGCACGGCCCTGAAGTACGCGGCCAAGCTGCGCTTCCCCGGCGACACCGCCGAGTCCGAGCGCGCCGCCCGCATCGACGAGGTGCTGCGCGAGCTCAAGCTCGACATCCACAAGGACAAGAGGATCACCTCGCTCTCCGGTGGTCAGCGCAAGCGCGTGTCGGTGGCCCTGGAGCTGCTGACCAAGCCCTCGCTGATCTTCCTGGACGAGCCGACCTCCGGCCTCGACCCGGGCATGGACCGCGACGTCATGCAGCTGCTGCGCGGCCTCGCCGACGACGGCCGCACGGTCCTCGTCGTCACGCACTCGGTTGCCGAGCTGGCCCTGTGCGACAAGCTGCTGGTCATGGCCCCGGGCGGGTCCGTCGCGTACTTCGGCCCGCCGGACGAGGCGCTGAACTTCTTCGGCTACACCACCTGGGCCGACGTCTTCTCCGCCTTCGAGAACTACCGCGACTACGACTGGGCCGGCCGCTGGAAGGGCTCGCAGCACTACCAGCTGTACGCCGCGGACCTCGACGCGGTCGCCCCGCAGCAGGTCGCGATGCCCACGCCGCAGCAGATGAACCCGCCGAAGCCGCAGGGCTGGGGCTCGCAGCTGTGGACGCTGATGCGCCGCTACGTCTCGGTGATCGTCTCCGACAAGGGCTTCCTGGCCCTGATGGTGCTGATGCCGGCCGTCCTCGGCTTCGTGTCCACGGTGATCCCCGCCAAGTTCGGCCTGGCCCCGCCGACCCCGCCGTCCCGCTTCAACGGCGACGCGGGCACGATCATGCTGATCCTCGCGGTCGGCATGTGCTTCTCGGGCGCGGCCAACTCGGTCCGTGAGCTGATCAAGGAACGGGTCATCTACGAGCGCGAGCGCGCGACCGGCCTGTCGCGGTCGGCGTACCTCATGTCGAAGGTGATCGTCCTCGGCGTGATCACGATGATCCAGGGCGTGATCATCTGCGCCATCGCCTTCACCCCGCGCAAGCTGCCCGCCGAGGGCCTGTTCATGAGTCCGGCCGTCGAGCTGTGCGTCTCGGTCACCGCGCTCGGCTTCACCGCGATGATGTTCGGCCTCGTGATCTCCTCGCTGGTGAAGACCGCCGAGAAGACCATGCCGCTGCTCGTCATGTTCGCGATCGTCCAGGTCGTCTTCACCGGTGTCCTGTTCCAGCTGTACGACAAGATCGGTCTGGAGCAGTTCGCCTACCTGATGCCGTCCCGCTGGGCCATCGGCGCCGCCGGCACCACCCTGAACCTGGGCAAGCTCATGGCGCCGTGGGACCCGCAGAACCCCACCAACACCGACCCGCTGTGGGACCACACCGCCGGCCAGTGGTTCATGGACGTCACCGTCCTGCTGCTGCTCGGCATCATCTGCGGCTTCGCGGTGGCGCGCCTGCTGCGCCGCCACGAGCCCGAGGTCATGCGCAAGTAGCGGGCCCGGCCTCCCGCCGCCACGCGCAACGCCTCAGGGCGGCACCCGGAACTCCGGGGGCCGCCCTGAGGCGCATGGGGGGTATGGGAGGCGTGGGGCGCGCTCAGTACGCGCTGTTCACGTTGTCCATGGAGCCGTAGCGGTCGGCGGCGTAGTTGCACGCGGCGACGATGTTCGCGACCGGGTCGTACTGGTCGAACTTGGTGCCCTTGACGTGGTACGCCTTGAAGGTGGGGGCGATCACCTGGAGCAGGCCCTTGGACGGGATGCCGTTCTGCGCGTTGATGTCCCACAGGTTGATCGCGCGGGGGTTGCCGCTCGACTCGCGCATGATGTTGCGGTGGATGCCCGCGTAGCTGCCGGGGATGCCCTCGCGCTTCATGATGAAGAGCGCTTCCTTGATCCAGCCGTCGAGGTTGTTCGCGAAGACCGGGGTGCGGGCCGCGGAACGGCTGGCGGCTGCCTTGGCCTCGCGGTCCTTCTTCGCCTGGGCCTCGGCCTTGGCCTTCGCCGCGTCCTTGGCCTTCTGGTCGGCGACGACCTGCTGGGCGCCGAGGTGCTTCTGCACGGACTGGGTCCAGGCGACCGGGGCGACCTCGAACGTCTGAGCCTGAGCGCTCTCGGCACCGGCGGGGACGAGGGAGAAGGCGAGGGCGGCGGCACCGAGGGTGGCGACACCGGCGATCGACAGCTTGTGCGCCTTCGTCAGACGACTGTGACCGGGAGTGCTGGAAGCAGACATGCGGGGCAACCTCTTCGAATAGCGGGGGCCGCAGGAAAGCGCCGCTCGGATCCGGGATCCGCGGCGCTGTGCGACGGGTGCCATTCTTAGCGGCGGCAAAATCAGCTGGCAAAGGTGTGACGTACGATCCCGCTTAGTGGATCACGCCCGCCCGGTGAAGCGGCATTTCCGCCCCAGCCGCTAGGCGCGGCAGCGCTGACGGCGTCCTTATGCCTCCACTACGCGGCTTCGTAAGTGATGTGCGTCCTATGCCCGGGCTCACATCGGACGGGTAACAGTCTCACCCAGAGTTGCGCTCGCAATGCAATACGTGAGCAAACTCCGACTCAAGGATGAGCCGAACGCCCCGGACCTCATCCCCAGGGCAGAGAACCCGCCGCCGCACCCCCCGCCCGGGCCGGACGCCCTGGGGCCCGGGACCTACGCCCGACGCCCGATACCCCAGGTCAGGGCCGCCGGTACGGTGACCCCATGCACAACGGACCCGCTACGGGAGGACTGGCGGCCGTCAGCGCCGCGCTGCTCGCCATGAGCCGCCGGCTGGAGGTCCACGACGTCCTGCGCACGATCGTCGCCTCCGCCCGCGAGCTGCTGGACGCCCGGTACGCGGCCCTGGGCGTCCCGGACGACCACGGCGGCTTCGCCCAGTTCGTCGTGGACGGCATCAGCGAGGAGCAGTGGCGCCGCATCGGTCCGCTGCCCCGCCAGCACGGCATCCTCGCCGCGATGCTCCACGACGAGACGCCCCAGCGGCTGGCCGACGTACGCGAGGACCCGCGCTTCGGGGGCTGGCCCGCCGCGCACCCCGAGATGTCCGGCTTCCTCGGCCTGCCCATCCGGGACGGGGAGGAGAACCTCGGTGCCCTCTTCCTGGCCGACAAGAACGGCCCCGGCGGCTTCACCGACGAGGACGAGGCGCTCCTCTCCCTCCTCGCCCAGCACGCGGCCATCGCCCTCACCAACGCCCGCCTCTACGAGCGCAGCCGCGAACTGACCATCGCCGAGGAGCGCTCCCGGCTCGCCCACGAGCTGCACGACGCCGTGAGCCAGAAGCTGTTCTCCCTCCGCCTGACCGCCCAGGCCGCCGCCGCCCTCGTGGACCGAGACCCGGCCCGCGCCAAGGGGGAGCTCCAGCAGGTCGCCGCGCTCGCCGCCGAGGCCGCCGACGAACTCCGCGCCGCCGTGACCGAGCTGCGGCCCGCCGCCCTGGACGAGGACGGCCTCGTCCACACCCTGCGCGACCACGTCCGCGTACTGGACCGCGCCCACACCGCGCGCGTCGCCTTCGCCTGCGACGGCGTACGGGCCCTGCCCGCCGCCCAGGAGGAGGCGCTGCTGCGCGTCGCGCAGGAGGCCCTGCACAACGCCCTGCGCCACTCCGGAGCCGACCGCGTCGACGTCACCCTCGCCCGTACCCCCGCGGGCGGCGCCGTCCTGCGCGTCCGGGACGGGGGCCGCGGCTTCTCCCCCTCCGCCGTCCGCACGGCCGGGCGGCACCTCGGGCTCGTCTCCATGCGGGACCGCGCGAGCGGCGCCGGAGGCCGGCTGGAGGTCCGCTCGGCGCCCGGTGAGGGCACCACGATCGAGATGGAGGTCCCCGGTGGCTGACACCCCCGGCCGCGGCCGGATCCGCGTCCTGCTGGTCGACGACCACCAGGTGGTCCGGCGCGGCCTGCGCACCTTCCTGGAGGTGCAGGAGGACATAGAGGTGGTCGGCGAGGCCTCCGACGGGTCGGAGGGCACCGACCGGGCCGAGGAGCTGCGGCCCGACGTGATCCTCATGGACGTCAAGATGCCGGGCACCGACGGCATCGAGGCCCTGCGGCGGCTGCGGGACCTGGGCAACGGGGCCCGGGTCCTCATCGTCACCAGCTTCACGGAACAGCGGACCGTGGTCCCCGCCCTGCGGGCCGGCGCCGCCGGATACCTCTACAAGGACGTCGACCCGGAGGCCCTCGCCGCCGCCATCCGCTCCGTGCACGCGGGACACGTACTGCTCCAGCCGGAGGTCGCCGAGACCCTGCTCGCGGCCCAGGACGACCAGAGCGGCCCGGGAGGGCGCGGGGGAGCGCTGACCGACCGGGAACGGGAGGTCCTCGGCCTGATCGCGGACGGCCGTGCCAACCGGGAGATCGCCAGGGCCCTCGTCCTGTCCGAGAAGACGGTCAAGACGCACGTCTCGAACATCCTGATGAAACTGGACCTCTCCGACCGGACCCAGGCCGCGCTGTGGGCCGTCAGACACGGCCTCACCGACTGGCCCTCCCACCGCCGCGCCAAGTAATGCGCTCAGCTGAGATTCATACGGTCGGGTGTATGTAGCCCACATGGCGTATCCCGGCCGGGGTGCGGCCGTTCTCCATGGCGTGCCGCGACGGCTGGTCGCGGCGGACGCACTGGAGGACGAGAACGTGAAGAACTTCAAGAAGGCCGCAGCCGTCACCATGATCGCGGGCGGCCTCGTCGCCGCCGGCGCCGGTGTCTCCTCGGCGCACGGCGGTGCGTCCGCGGAGGGCGAGGCCCTGAACTCGCCCGGCGTGGCCTCCGGGAACCTCATCCAGGTCCCCGTGCACGTCCCCGTGAACGCGGTCGGCAACGCCGTCACCGTGATCGGCCTGCTCAACGGCGCCTTCGGCAACACCGGCGTCAACGCCTGACCCGCGCCCCCACCGGCCCCGCTTCCCCTCTTCTCCCCGGGAAGCGGGGCCGTGCCGTTCCCTCCCGAGGCCCTTCCCGAAGCTCGGGGCCCGGGCGCAACCGCCGGAGGCTAGCGCTCCTCCACCGCCGCGTTGTACGCCGCCACGAGCGCCCGCCGCGCCACCCGCTCCACCGGCCGCAGCGCCTCCGCCCGCGCCGCGATCTCCGACGCGGCCACCGCACCCCCGTGCCCGCGCTCGTACGCCAGCGACACCATCAGGTCCACCCGCTGCGCCAGCGCCAGCACCCGAACCGCCCGCGGCGGGTACCCGGGCGCCAGTACGTCCCGCCCCGCCTCCGCCCGCGCCCGGTACGCCGACAGCGCCGCGTCCGCCACCGGCCCCGACGCCGACACGTCCAGCCGGGTCAGCACCACCGTCGCCTCGCGCAGCGCCTCGGCCAGCTCCCGCTCCGCCTCGCCCAGCGACGGCACGTCCGCCGGCGGGGCCTCCCGTACCGGCAGGCAGTGCCACACCACCGAGACGTGCACGTCACCGGCCGGGCCCGCCTCCGTGACCTCCGGCACCAGCCCCAGCGCGGCCCCCGCGCACACCACCGCCTCCTCGGCCTCCAGCGCCCGCGCGTTGAACTCCGGCGGCCCGCTCAGCCCCAGCGGATGCCCCGCCACGGGCAGCGCCACCCGCAGCCCGGACACCCCTAGCGCCCGCAGCCGGCCCAACGCCAGCGTGAGCCCCACCGGACCCGCCTCACCCGGCAGCCCCGACACCCGGTGCACGGCGTCCTCGCCCACGATCGACAGCGCGGCCTCGTCGGGCGAGACCAGACCGGCCAGCAGAGCGTTCCCCCAGGCGGCCAGCCGCCCTGAACGTGGTTCGAAAAGCATCCCCCCACTCTACGGATCGGCCCCCCGACCCGGCCTGGCGCCCGGAGCCCTCCCCGAGTGGCGTAGGTTTTCCCCTGGGGCTGCGCCTGCCGGCGCACTGAGAACCGTGACTGCAAGGGGTGACAACACGCTCATGAGCGATGTTCTGGAGCTGGTGGACGTATCCGTGGTCCGCGAGGGCCGGGCTCTGGTGGACCAGGTCTCCTGGTCGGTGAAGGAGGGGGAGCGCTGGGTGATCCTCGGCCCCAACGGCGCCGGCAAGACCACGCTGCTGAACCTCGCCTCCAGCTACCTCTTCCCCACCACGGGCGCCGCGACCATCCTCGGCAGCACCCTCGGCAAGCCCGGCAGCGACGTCTTCGAGCTGCGCCCGCGCATCGGCGTCGCCGGCATCGCGCTCGCCGACAAGCTCCCGAAGCGGCAGACCGTCCTGCAGACCGTGCTCACCGCCGCCTACGGCATGACCGCGACCTGGCAGGAGGAGTACGAGGAGATCGACGAGCAGCGCGCCCGCGCGTTCCTCGACCGCCTCGGCATGACCGACTACCTCGACCGCAAGTTCGGCACCCTCTCCGAGGGCGAGCGCAAGCGCACCCTGATCGCCCGCGCCCTGATGACCGACCCCGAGCTCCTCCTCCTCGACGAGCCCGCCGCCGGCCTCGACCTCGGGGGCCGCGAGGACCTCGTACGGCGCCTCGGCCGCCTGGCCCGCGACCCCCTCGCCCCGTCCATGGTCATGGTCACGCACCACGTCGAGGAGATCGCCCCCGGCTTCACGCACGTCCTGATGATCCGCCAGGGCAAGGTCGTCACCGCCGGTCCCATCGAGCTGGAACTGACCTCCCGCAACCTCTCCCTCTGCTTCGGCCTGCCCCTCATCGTCGAGCGCAACGACCACGACCGCTGGTCCGCCCAGGGCCTGCCCCTGCGCTAGCCCGTCTCTCAAGGGTCGCGCCGGCCGAGCCGCGCGCGCCCTGTCCGGCCGCGCCCGCCCGGCCTACCATGACCACGTGGACATCGACGCGTGGGTGTGGTGGCTCATCGGCGCGGTCGGACTGGGCATCCCCCTCGTCCTGACCGCCATGCCGGAGTTCGGCATGTTCGCGGTCGGCGCGGTCGCCGCGGCCGTCACCGCGGCCGTCGGCGGGGGAGTGGTGGCCCAGGTCCTGGTCTTCGTCATCGTGTCGGTCGCGCTGATCGCCGTCGTACGGCCGATCGCCAACCGCCACCGCGACCAGCGGCCCCAACACCGAAGCGGCATCGAGGCGTTGAAGGGCAGATCCGCCGTCGTGCTCGAACGGGTCGACGGCAGCGGCGGCCGCGTCAAGCTGGCCGGCGAGATCTGGTCCGCCCGCAGCCTCGACTCGGACACCAGCTTCGAACCCGGCCAGTCCGTCGACGTCGTCGACATCGACGGAGCGACCGCGGTCGTCATGTGAGCAAGCAGCCCACCCGCGGCCCCGGGGTCTGCGAGACTCCGTTCAACGGGGCAGCACAGACAGCCGGAAGGGCACGGGGAACCGCATGCAACCGATCATCATCGTCCTGATCATCCTGGTGGTACTGGTCTTCATCGCCCTGGTCAAGACGATCCAGGTGATCCCGCAGGCCAGCGCCGCCATCGTCGAACGGTTCGGCCGCTACACCCGCACCCTCAACGCGGGCCTCAACATCGTCGTCCCGTTCATCGACTCCATCCGCAACCGGATCGACCTCCGCGAACAGGTCGTCCCCTTCCCGCCGCAGCCCGTCATCACCCAGGACAACCTGGTCGTCAACATCGACACCGTCATCTACTACCAGGTGACCGACGCCCGCGCCGCGACGTACGAAGTGGCCAGCTACATCCAGGCCATCGAGCAGCTCACCGTCACCACCCTGCGCAACATCATCGGCGGCATGGACCTGGAGCGGACCCTCACCTCCCGCGAGGAGATCAACGCCGCCCTGCGCGGGGTCCTCGACGAGGCCACCGGCAAGTGGGGCATCCGCGTCAACCGCGTCGAGCTGAAGGCCATCGAGCCGCCGACCTCCATCCAGGACTCGATGGAGAAGCAGATGCGCGCCGACCGCGACAAGCGCGCCGCGATCCTCCAGGCCGAAGGCGTCCGCCAGTCGGAGATCCTGCGCGCCGAGGGCGAGAAGCAGTCCTCGATCCTGCGCGCCGAGGGTGAGGCCAAGGCCGCCGCCCTGCGGGCCGAGGGCGAGGCCCAGGCCATCCGCACCGTCTTCGAGTCGATCCACGCAGGCGACGCCGACCAGAAGCTCCTCGCCTACCAGTACCTCCAGATGCTCCCGAAGATCGCCGAGGGCGACGCCAACAAGCTCTGGATCGTGCCCAGCGAGATCGGAGACGCGCTCAAGGGCCTCTCGGGCGCGATGGGCAACTTCGGCCCCCTCGGCGGCGGTCCGACCGGCTTCAACCCGCAGAACCCCGGCAAGCCCGCCCCCGGCGGCGACGGAACCGCCGAGCGCCGGGAACAGCCCCCCATCGACTGACGGCCGCCCCTTTCGTGCATGATCGGTGAGGCCCCTCGACCTTCATGGCGGGGAGGCGACTCACTCACACAAAGGGGATGGCTCCGTCCATGTCCATGTCCATGTCCGTCCTGGAATCGCTCGCGGTCTTCGCCGCCGGAATCGGCGCCGGCACCATCAACACCATCGTCGGCTCCGGCACCCTGATCACCTTCCCGGTGCTGCTCGCCACCGGACTGCCGCCGGTCACCGCCAACGTCTCCAACACCCTCGGCCTCGTGCCCGGTTCCATCAGCGGCGCCATCGGCTACCGCAGGGAACTCCAGGGCCAGCGAGCCCGCATCATGCGGCTCGGCGCCGTCTCCCTCGTCGGCGGCCTCGCGGGCGCCGTCCTGCTCCTGAACCTGCCGTCGGACTCCTTCGACACGATCGTGCCCGTCCTCATCGGTCTGGCCCTGGTGCTCGTCGTCCTCCAGCCCCGTCTCGCGGCGGCCCTGCGCCGGCGTCAGCAAGCCGCCGGGGGCGAGCCGGGCCGGGCCGACGGCGGAGCCGCCCTGCTCGCCGGCATGCTGCTCTCCAGCGCCTACGGCGGCTACTTCGGCGCCGCGCAGGGCGTCCTCTACGTCGGCCTGATGGGCCTGCTGCTGCACGAGGACCTGCAACGGATCAACGCCGTCAAGAACGTGCTCGCCGCACTCGTCAACGGCATCGCGGCCGTCTTCTTCCTCTTCGTAGCCGAGTTCGACTGGACGGCCGTGCTCCTCATCGCCGTCGGCTCCACCATCGGCGGCCAGATCGGCGCCAAGGTCGGCCGCCGGCTCCCCCCGACCGCCCTGCGCGCCCTCATCGTCGCGGTCGGGATCCTGGCCATCGTCCAGCTGCTGCTCCGCTGAGCGACGTAGAAGAAATACGTCGCCCAGCGCGCGGCACACCCCGGCGGACGGGACGGTACGGGCAGGGCTCAGGCGGTGCGCGCCAGCCACTCGGGCAGCGCGTCCTCCCCGCCCACTCCCAGGGCGAGCAGCATCGCGTCCGCCGGGGACGGAACGAACGGCTTCCGCAGCAGCGGCATCCCCGCCTCCTCAGGCGTCCGCGCCGCCTTGCGGTGGTTGTCCTCGGCGCACGAGGCCACCGTGTTCAGCCAGGTGTCACCGCCCCCCTGAGCACGCGGCAGCACGTGGTCGACCGTCGTCGCGCGCTTCCCGCAGTACGCGCACCGGTGCTGGTCCCGGACCAGCACCCCCCGCCGCGACCAGGGAGCATGTCTTCGGAAGGGCACCCGTACGTACCTGCACAACCGGATCACCCGGGGCATCGGGAGCTCCATGGTGGCGGCGCGCACACGCAGCTCGGGGTGCGACTGTTCGACGACCGCCTTGTCCTGGAGGACCAGCACCACAGCCCGGTTCAGCGTCACCGTCGACAGCGGCTCGAAGCTCGCGTTCAGTACCAGCGTGTCCCGCATCTCGCCCACCTCCCGTGTGCAGGCCCGCGACCACCCTGGCGGCAAGACCCGGAACCACTCTGGCCGCGCGCGCCACGCGGGACAACGCAATAAAAATGCCCGGTCCTGGCCTTCTTTAGACCAGGACCGGGCGAACACCGGAAGAACGCTCAGCCGGCCGGCGACTCGTACTCACCGATCAGCTGGGCGCGGCCGAGGGCGTGGAACCGGAGGTGGAAACCGACCGACGCCGGAGAGGAGTCCTCGTCCGTCCCCAACTCCTCCCGGTCCACCGCGTACACGGTGAACACGTACCGGTGCCGCTCCCCGCGCGGGGGCGCCGCACCCCCGAAGTCCCGGGTGCCGTAGTCGTTGCGCGCGTGCACGGCCCCCTCCGGCAGCCCCTCGAAGTCCCCGCTGCCCGCTCCGGCGGGCAGCGAGGTCACCGAGGCGGGGATGTCGAAGAGCACCCAGTGCCAGAACCCGCTGCCCGTCGGCGCGTCCGGGTCGAAACAGGTCACCGCGAAGCTCTTCGTCCCCTCGGGGAAGCCCTCCCACCGCAGCTCCGGCGAGACGTTGCCGCCCGTCAGCACCTGCGCCGCGGACAGCTCCGCCCCCGGCGCGAGATCCGGGCTCGTCACGGTGAAGGTCTCCACCTCGGGGTGGAAGGCGTGCGGAAGGGGCGCCCTGTTCTGCTCGGCCACTGCTGGTCCTCCTGAATCGGATGAGGGGTACGGGCCGAGCCTAGAACCAGTTGCGCTGCGAACCGACCGAGGCGATCCACTGGTTCAGGTACGCCGCCCAGTCGGTCCCCTGGTACGACTGCAGCCCCACCTGGAAGCAGCGGTAGGTGTCGCTGCCCTCGCTGAACAGACCCGGCTTCTTGTCCATCTCCAGCACCACGTCCATCTCGTGCCCGTCCGAGACGAAGGTCAGCTCGACCTGGTTCAGCCCCCGGTACTGCGACGGCGGCAGGAACTCGATCTCCTGGTAGAAGGGCAGCGTCTGCCGGGTGCCGCGGATGTGCCCGCGCTCCATGTCCGCGCTGCGGAAGGTGAAGCCCAGCTGCCGGAACGCGTCCAGGATCGCCTGCTGCGCCGGCACCGGGTGCACGTTGATCGGGTCCAGGTCACCCGCGTCCACCGCGCGCGCGATCTCCAGCTCGGTGCTGACCCCGATGTTCATCCCGTGCAGCTGCTGCCCGCCGAAGTGGGTGACCGGCGTCTCCGCCGGGATCTCCAGCCCGAAGGGCACCACGTGCAGCGCGCCGGGCTGCACCTTGAAGGCACCCCCGAGGCGCTGCTTGGTGAAGACGACGTCCTGCTTGTACTCGTTGTCGCCGCCCTCCACCTCCACCCGCGCCTGGAGCCCGACGGAGAGCCCCTCGATCTGCTGCTCCACGGACCCGCCCTGGATCCGGACCTCGCCCTGGACGATCCCGCCGGGCACGACGTTCGGCTCGGTGATGACCGTGTCCACCGAAGCACCGCCGGCACCCAGGCTCGCGAACAGCTTCCTGAACCCCATGCTCAATCTCCCTATACGGATCTAAGACCTGGCGACTCTAAGAGGCGGTGACCAGACCTGCTGCGATCTGCCGCGCTCCGCGGTCCGCGGCGCGACCACCCCTTACCACTGCGGAACCATAGGCCCCGGTTGCAGGAGCGCGCGTTCCACTACCCTCGACCGGATGAGCGCGCGCCCCGACCGTACGCCCCTGCCCCGGTCCTTCTTCGACCGCCCGGTCCTCACCGTGGCCCCCGACCTGCTCGGCCGCATCCTGGTCCGCCGTACTCCGGACGGCCCCATGGAACTGCGGATCACGGAGGTGGAGGCGTACGAGGGCCAGACCGATCCCGGCTCCCACGCCTACCGCGGCCGCACCGCCCGCAACGCGTCGATGTTCGGCCCGCCCGGACACGCGTACGTCTACTTCATCTACGGCATGTGGTTCAGCCTCAACCTCGTCTGCGGCCCGCCGGACCACGCGAGCGGGGTGCTGCTGCGGGCGGGGGAGGTGACGGTGGGCGCCGAGCTGGCCGCCAAACGTCGCCTTTCAGCCAGATACCCGCATGAACTGGCCAAGGGTCCGGCCCGCCTGGCCACGGCCCTGGACGTGGACCGCTCCCTCGACGGCACCGATCTCTGCGCGGGCCCCGATTCCCCCCTGTCCCTCCTCGCCGGCACCTCCACCCCGCCCGACCTGGTGAGCAACGGCCCCCGCACGGGGGTGGGCGGTGAGGGCGCCGCCCACCCCTACCGCTACTGGATCACCGGCGACCCGACCGTCAGCCCGTACCGGGCGCACGCGCCGCGCCGCCGCGCAACTTGACTCGATCTTGGGAGACGCCTAACGTAGCCCGAGCCGCTGGAACGGAGCACTGCCTTCAGCAGACCCCGAGTGGCCAAACCACTACCTACGACTTACCCCTGGCGGGGTCGCATTCGGCGTACCCGAATTCCCTGCCGACCGGCTCGATTATGAGCCGGGAGGGAAAAGCGTTAACGTAGTGACCACGCCGAAAGGAAAGCGCGAAAGCGCAGACCTGGAAAGCGCCGAGGAAATCGGACACGAAAGAGTCTGATAGAGTCGGAAACGCAAGAACGAAGAACAGAACGAAAGCCCGGAGGAAAGCCCGAGAGGGTGAGTACAAAGGAAGCGTCCGT